>JBGANO010000017.1:0-65754 GCA_044222305.1 Anaerolineales bacterium | reverse complement strand
ACTGGCAGATATCGTTGTCCTTTCTGTTCCATACGCGGCGCACCGCGAAACACTCGAAAGCGTGAAAGACGCCCTCAAAGGGAAAATCCTGGTCGATGTGACCGTGCCTCTCGTCCCTCCGAAAGTGACCAAAGTTCAAATGCCATCCGCTGGCTCTGCCGCGCAGGAGGCAAAAGAGATCGTCGGCGAAGGCGTGGAAGTGGTCGCCGCCTTTCAAAATATTTCGCACGAACACCTGCTCAAAGACGAGGATGTGAACTGTGATGTATTAGTGACCGGCACCAGCAAGGAAGCGCGCGTTGAAGTCCTCAAGCTCGTGTCCGCCGCCGGGCTAACAGGGTGGGACGCCGGTCCAATCGAGAATTCGGTAGTGCTCGAGGGATTGACCAGCGTGTTGATTTACATCAACAAACAATACGGCTCCACTCACGCGGGGATACGCATCACGGGAGCGAGTCACAAGTAAGCAAAGTAATCAGCGAACAGTGAAAAGTAAGAAGTCTGAATCACTGATTACTGACGACTGTTCACTGGTATCTCATGTCTCTCCACCTCACCCCCCTCCTCGGAATCCCCCTCATCCGCCACGGCGACAACCTGGCGGATATTGTTCTTAATTCGCTACAAGAAAATAAAATTGTTCTTGAAGACGATGATATTTTTGTACTCGCGCAAAAAATCGTATCCAAAGCCGAAGGGCGGACAGTGAATCTGGCAACGGTCACGCCATCGCAACACGCCATCAAACTTGCCAAACAAACCGAAAAAGACCCACGCGTCGTTGAGTTGATCTTGCAAGAAAGCAGTGAAGTCTTGCGCGCGCGCGTTGGCGCGATCATCGTGGAACACAAACTCGGCTTCGTCTGCGCGAATGCAGGGATAGATCATTCGAACGTAGATAACCGTAGTGACGACTTTAGTCGTCCCAAGCCAGCGACTGAAGTCGCCACTACAGATGAATGGGTACTTCTGCTTCCGCAGAATCCTGACCGAAGCGCGGGAAATCTGCGAAGCGACATCCAATCCAAGAGCGGAAAACGAGTCGGCTGTCTCATCATTGATTCGCACGGACGCGCGTGGCGCAACGGCACGGTGGGAATCGCAATTGGAATCGCGGGAATACCAGGCTTGGAGGATTTGCGCGGCAAACCTGACTTGTTCGGATACAAGTTACAAGTTACGCAAGTGGGAGTCGCAGATGAACTCGCCGCCGCCGCGTCGTTGATGATGGGACAAGCCGCGGAGGGAACGCCCGTTGTGCACGCGCGCGGATTTCCCTATCCGTTGCGCGAGTCATCGCTGAAAGAATTGATCCGCCCGAAAGAACAAGATTTGTTTCGATAGAGCATTGTTCGCCCAGCAGTTGAACTGCTGGGCGCTATCAACGAGTCTAACATTCAGCAGTTCAACTGCTGAATGAGCAGAGAACGCTAACAAGATTCTTATTCACGCTTGATAGACTCATCACATCACAACAGCCAAGGACACCGCATGACAATCCAAACCAAATATCAAGACCTCATCAGTGACGACTCAAAAGCATTTCTCTATCTCGCCACGCTCATGCCCGACGGCTCGCCGCAAGTCACGCCTGTTTGGTTCAGCGCCGACGATGAATACATCCTCATCAACACCGCCGAAGGGCGGCTCAAAGAGAAAAACATGAAGGCGCGCTCGCATGTGGCGATGACCATTCAAGATCCCAACGACCGCTATCGTTACATCGGCATTCGCGGCGAAGTGGTTGGCTCCACCGAAGAGGGCGCGGATGAACACATCGCGGAGTTATCGCTTCGCTACGACCTCAAGCCCTGGAACAAACGCGAAGGACAAAAACGGATCATCTACAAGATCAAGCCGACTCATGTCCACGACCACGACTGACCTGCACATTTTTTTGCGGACACGACGCTCGATCCGCCGCTTCAAATCGGACCTTGTGCCTGATTCAGTCATCGAGACGATTCTCACCACCGCGACTTTCGCTCCCTCCGCGCACAACCGCCAACCATGGAGGTTTGTCGTAGTGACGAATTCATTCGTCAGAGCAAAACTAGCCGACGCGATGGCAGTTGACTTCCAACGCGATCTCGAAAGCGACGGCGTCCCCTCTGAGAAAATTCAGGCTCAACTCAAACGATCGAAGGATCGAATTACCTCCGCGCCTGTTGCCATTCTCCTCTGCCTCGACATGAGCGAGATGGACTCCTACCCCGACAAAAGACGTACCAAAGCCGAATTTCGCATGACCGTGCAATCCGTCGCCGCGGCGGGAATGCAATTGTTATTAGCCGCGCACGCCGAGGGATTGGGCGCGGTCTGGGCTTGTTGGCCATTGTTCGCAGTCGAAACGATACAAGAAGTTTTGGAATTACCGAAATTATGGGAACCACAAGCAATGTTTTTTCTTGGGTATCCAGATGTTATTCCCGAAGCAAGAGAAAAAAAATCGCTCGATACGATCATCCAATATATTTGAGCAAGAAATCGTAACGCGACATTTATGTCGCCATAAGGATTTTTTTATGCCAGATATCCGCTACCGACGCAATCTGCCACACATTCATCCAGAGGGCTACCCATTATTCGTAACAATCCGTCTGGCTGATTCCCTTCCGCTTGAAATCCTTGCCGAACTCAAAGCACAACGCGAACGTGAATTGAACTCTGGGGAGAATTTATCTGTGTCAGATCGTTATGAAATCGAGAAAAGGCATTTTGGGCGTTACGACAAATGGCTTGACCGTTGCGAGC
The DNA here is from genome assembly GCA_044222305.1 of Anaerolineales bacterium. Lineage (GTDB taxonomy): Bacteria > Chloroflexota > Anaerolineae > Anaerolineales > Villigracilaceae > Defluviilinea. Next base: position 63,000 of record JBGANO010000017.1, on the reverse strand, counting down.
ACGGTCCGCGATGGCTCGAAAGTGAGGACATCGCTAGAATTATCATGAATAAAATCCTAGGCATGGACAAGAGTCGTTATGATCTTCATGTCTGTTGCATAATGCCAAACCATGCACACTTGCTTTTTGATTCGCTCGTAGTGGATCAGGGAAAACACAAGGGCATGAGCGCAAAATATCCCGTCACTGAAACTCTTCGCTTATTGAAAGGAAGTACTGCGCGATCCTGCAATCTAATCCTGAATCGCAACGGGCATTTTTGGCATCATGAAAGTTATGATCATTTCGTCAGGGGCGAGCAAGAAATGGAACGAATCATCAAGTACATATTGAACAATCCAGTGAAAGCAGGTTTGGTAAAAGAATGGACAGATTGGAAATTTACGTAGATCAATCCCGAACTCGGGTCGTGGTGAAACGCGACATAAATGTCGCGGTACGCGTACCGCGACATTTATGTCGCTCGTGCCGAGGGCTGGCATGAAAATCGTCGCCCTCGCGGGCGGAGTCGGTGGCGCGAAACTTGCGCATGGACTCGCCCAGAACCTCAAACCAGAAGAACTCACTATCATCGTCAATACAGGCGATGACTTTGAGCATTATGGGTTGTATATTTGTCCCGACTTGGATACGGTCTGCTACACGCTAGCGGGGTTGGCGAATCCTGACACGGGCTGGGGACGCGGGGATGAAACGTGGAATGCGATTGAGAACGCGTCAAAACTCGGCGGGTTGGATTGGTTCAAACTTGGCGACCGCGACTTGGGAACTCATCTCGAACGGACGCGGCGGCTGAAAGCAGGTGATTCGCTTAGCCAGATCACTAGAGATTTTTGCAAAGCATGGAGCATCCAGCATACCATCCTGCCCATGTCTGACCAGCCAGTGAGGACGATGGTTGACACAGACGAGGGTGAACTCGCTTTTCAGGAGTACTTCGTTCATCGCAGGTGTGAGCCGCGCGTGAAAGGTTTCAGGTTTGAGGGAGCTGGGGAGGCGAAACCAGCCGCAATGGCGCATGAGGCGATTCTGTCCGCTGACGCGATTGTCATCTGCCCGTCGAATCCGTGGGTGAGCGTGGATCCGATCTTGAAAGTTATTTCCCTCGCTCCTGCCCCTCTACCGCTGAGAGAGGGAAAATGCGTGGTTGCCGTCTCCCCCATCATTGGAGGGGAAACGGTGAAAGGGCCAGCGGCGAAGATGTATCGTGAATTAGATATCGAGCCATCTGCATTGGCAGCGGCAAATCATTATCGAGGAGTGATAACACATTTTGTCATGGATACCGTCGATTCGCAACTAACTGAAAGCGTAAGGGGTTTGAATATGCGGACTCTTGTAACGAATACGCTGATGAAAAGTCATGAAGACAGAAGGCAATTGGCGCAAGCCATACTCCAGTTCATTGGAAGTGACTTATGACCCTTTGGGCAATCGTCCCTGTAAAGCCATTGCGGCGCGGCAAATCACGTTTGGCGGGCATACTGGATGAAGATGAACGAACAGAATTAAACCGGGCTTTGTTGCAACACTCGCTCGAGACATTGTCTGGGGTGCCCGGCGTGAACGAGGTGCTGGTGGTGAGCCGCGACCCAAACGCGCTGGCAATTGCCCGCGAACTCGGCGCCCGCACTGTGCAAGAAGACGGCGCGCCGCACCTGAACACCGCCTTAAAGCGAGCGACGGTGGTGGCGCAGGTGTATGCCACGCAAGGCGTGCTCATTCTGCCGGCAGACCTTCCGCTTGTCACTCGTGAGGATATCCAAGCGTTACTTGACCGCGCGGTGAAGCCGCCGGTGGTAGTGATCGCGCCGGACCGTCACGGCAAGGGAACCAACGCGCTCGTGATTGCCCCGGCAGGACTCATCGAGTATGATTTCGGCGAGAATTCCTTCCAGCGGCATTGCGAGCGAGTCAAACAAGCCGGGGCGCGACTCGAAGTGGTGGAACTGCCGTCGCTTGGGCTTGATCTCGACGAGCCGGAGGATTTTGAGTTGGTTAAAAGTCTCGAAAGTTCGATCACTTTCTAATTCAGAGGAGAATGTCATGACTGAACGTGTCGCATTGTATTTGCAGGATTCGCACGACTTGCGCGATGGGTTGGATTACGTCCGTTATGCGGAGGAGAAAGGGTTTGAAGCCGTCTGGCAGGCGGAATCCCGGCTTGTGCGTGATGCGATTGTTCCAATGGCGGCGTATGCCGCCGTAACGAACAAACTCAAGGTCGGCTCAGGGGTCATCAACAACTGGACGCGTAACATCGGTCTGCTCGCCGCGACGTTGCTCACCCTCGACGATCTCGCGCCGAACCGAATTATCTGCGGCATCGGCGCGTGGTGGGATCCGCTAGCAAAGAATGTGGGCATCGAGCGCAAGAAACCGCTTCTTGCCATGCGCGAAACGGTGGAGGTGCTCCGCCGCCTGCTCAACATGGAGCGGGTCACCTTCCATGGAGAATTTCATCACGTGGATGGGATCGAGTTGGACGTGGTGCATGGTCGCCGCGAGCCGCGCAATGTGCCGATCATGATCGGCGCGACGGGCGATGTGATGATGGAGTTGACAGGTGAGATCGCCGACGGAGCCGTGCTGAATTATTGCGTCCCGCCGGAGTATAACGATAAGGCGATGGAACAATTAGAAAAAGGCTTGAGGAAATCCGGGCGCAAGATGGAGGAGTTTGACCGCCCGCAACTTGTCGTTTGTTCGGTGGATGAAGATCACGACAAAGCCATCGATTACACCAAGGAACTGCTCTGCCAGTACCTCGCCCAGCAACCGCATATCGCCAAGGCTTCGCAAGTTTCACAGGATGTGATCACGAACATCCAGTCTGTTTTAGGGTGGCCCGCCACCAAGGAACAGATCAACAAAGCCAAGCATCTTGTGCCCGATGAACTTGTGCATCGCATCACCGCATCCGGGACTCCAGCGGAGGCGAAAGCCAAAGTGGAAGAATACAAGAAGCGCGGATGCACGTGCCCAATCCTGTACCCCGTGGGCGGGAATTTCAAGTTGTTGATTGATACGTTCGCGCAGGTGTAAGACAAGATTAATCTTGTCCTACAATTTCTCTTGTAAATAATCCAACACAAATTGCAAAGCCGCGTCGGCCGACGCGGCTTTTATTTGTATCCGATTGCCTGAAAAATACTGAGAGCGTGTCCATTCGCCCTGCGAGGCGGCAAGGGCAAGCCACACCGTGCCCACAGGTTTGGATTCTGTTCCACCGCCTGGACCCGCTATCCCTGATATCGACGCGGCAATATCCGCGCTGAGGGCTGTCCGCGCGCCGCGCGCCATCTCCAAGACCGTCTGTTCGCTGACCGCGCCGAACTGGTTGAGCGTATCCCACGAAACATGCAGGATGGATACTTTCGCTTCATAGGCATATACCACCACCCCGCCGCGAAAATACGCCGAGGAGCCGGGGATGTTCGTCACCCGGTCGCTGACCAACCCGCCGGTGCAGGATTCCGCAAGGGCAAGGGTCAGCCCGCGCTCGCGCAAGAGTTTGCCTATTTGTACTTCGGGAAGAGTTTCACGCATGGTTGAGACGCCAGAATAATAAAGTCGTGCCATTATACAGGAGACGAACTCGTTCTAGGTTATAATTTTGCGCATGGCAGATTGGGCTGGCAAAACGCTCGGTAATGTCCACATCGAAAATCTCATAGCCCGCGGGGGCATGGCAGAAGTTTACAAAGGCGCTCACAAGTCGTATGGGGTTGTAGCCATCAAAGTGATGCGAGGCTTGTTAGAAAGAGATTCAGAGCAACTCAGCCGCTTCCAGCGAGAAGCCGAAGTGGTTGGGGAATTAAAGCACCCCAATATCGTCCAATTACTGGATTACAAGGTGGAGGATGAAACTCCATGCATCGTCATGGAGTACGTGCCGGGTCCAACGCTCGCCGCGTATATGAAAGCCCTGCATGAGCAGAAAAAACGCATCCCCATCGGCATCGTCGCCAAACTTCTGAAATCGGTCGCCAGCGCTCTCGATTACGCCCACGCGAAGGGGATTATCCATCGCGATATCAAGCCTGCCAATGTGCTACTCCGCTCGCCAGAAAACCCGGTTGAGATCAACGACACCCTGCCAATTGACGTGGAACCGGTTCTGACCGATTTCGGGCTGGTCCGCCTCCTCGACTCGACCTCGCACACCACCACCGGTTCCGTTTCGGGCACGCCCGCGTACATGAGCCCGGAACAATCGCGCGGCGATAAAGTGGACAAGCGCACAGATATTTACTCCCTCGGCGTTATGTTGTACGAAATGCTGGCTGGGGCGGTGCCGTTTCAATCCGATACCACGTTCGGCATGTTGATGAAACATATCAACGAGCCGCCGCCTGTCATCGAGGGAATCTCGTCCGACCTGCAAGCCATCCTCGATCGGGCGCTGGCAAAAGACCCATCTATGCGGTATGAAAGCGCCGGGGAACTTGCCCAGGAATTTCTGGCTGTGTTTAACGGGCAGACCGTATCTCCGGGGACGATCCACATCGCGCAGATGGCGCGCCAGCTTGCGGCAGAGGCAAACAAAAAAAAGCAGGCTCCGCCAGAACGTCCTCTCACACGCTGGCTTCGAATTGGCTTGGAGATCGCCATTGCCGCTGGGCTGGCTTTTGCCCTGTTCCAATTCATCAACCCGCCCGCCGTCCCGGTCACGCCAACCCCGGTACCGGTGGACCCGGATATCCCCATCGGCAGGATGCGCTTTACCGACTTCAACGGTGTTTTAGACAGGGTGACGCTTGTATTGAATGACGCAGAACCGCCTGCTACTGGAACTCGTTACGAGGCGTGGCTAAGAAACAGCTTAACTGGATCGGTCCGCAATATCGGCACCATCCGTATCAATACATCGAACATCGGTCAACTCGAATTTACCGCGCCCGGTCGGCAAAACCTGTTTGAAAATTACGATGAGATTTTTATCACGACTGAACAAAGCAATGGCGTTGTGTTAGCCCCATCAGCGAACGTCGCATACTCGTCAATTTTCCCGCGAGGCTCACTGACCGCGGCGCGCAATTTATTGGCTTCCAATATGGATACCCCTAATCGGTATGCCCCCATGCAAGGGCTGTATTATTACAGCGGAAGCTATATCACCGGCGCGATCAACGGCGATCCGATCAATCCCGGTTTCGTCGGTTTAGCGCAGGCATATCAAAACGGCGATGAAGCCACCCTGCGCAAGCGGACTGAGGATGTGATCAACCTCATCGTGGGCGCGTTGAACGAGCAATATAAAGACTACGATGGTGACGGCAAAATAGACAGCAACGACGGCGACGGGTTTGGCAGTTTGCCGAACGGAAACCAACTCGGTTACCTGCAACTTGCCGCGCTGGGAGCAAAGAATGTTGGAGACGCGGAAGATTCAACGCCGAACATGAGGCTGTATAGCGAAAATATTCAGACCTGCATTCGGAACATGGAAGGCTGGACCGATCAGTTGTTGCCGCTTGCCCTCCAGTTAACTGAAACGCCGTTCGGACCGGAGATGGAGCCCATTATCAACGAAATGTCCAATTTGGGAAATTATTTACTGCAAGGCTTCGATGCCAATCAAAACGGGTTGATTGAGCCTGTGGAAGGCGAATGCGGGGTGACCCTGGCGTATGAATATGGCTGGAACCTCGTGGAAATGCCGATCTTTATTGGACCCGACCGCGTTCCACTCAGTGGAAAATGAAAAGTCTCCCGCATGTGGGAGACTTTTTTGATTGCGTCGATGCTTACAGCCCTTGTAAAATCTGTTGGATTTCGGGCATCCTTAACGCGACGCCGGCAATGGCATTGATACAAGCCAGGAGGATGCCAATGGCTGACAAAACCATGCCCGCGATTGCCAGGTTTCTCTGAGAGGTGTCTTTCATTCCCAGGTATCCGAGCACAACCCCAGCAATCCCTAAAGGCACGCCACAGATCGGCAGAAACCAGGCGCAGAGGTTGATCACGCCAAGAACCAGCGATGCGATTGCCATGATGCGCTGGTTGCCTCCATCAGCAGGCGCGGGGGCTACAGGTATATTCGATTGATCGTTCATGAGTTCCTCCGTGAAATAAGATTTAGCCGATTATTGCATACAATTGCGTCGCATACAACCGCCAAAACTCCCATGCAATGAACTGCCGGCGGATGAAGTAAAATACATCGATGGATATTTCAGAAAAATTACAGGGTGTTCTCAATACCCTGCCTGCAAAGCCCGGCTGTTACCTGATGAAGAACGCGGATGGGGTCATCATCTACGTTGGCAAGGCGATCAACCTCAAAAACCGCGCGCGGTCATATTTTCACGCAGATGCAAGTCACGATGCAAAAACGCGCCGGCTGGTTCGCGACATCGCCGACATCGAGTGGATCGTGGTCGGCTCCGAACTTGAGGCGCTCATCCTCGAGATGAACCTCATCAAGAAACATCGCCCCCGGTATAACATCCGCCTCAAAGACGACAAGCGCTACCCATACATCAAAGTTCACTGGGCGGAGCCATACCCCAAGGTGACCGTGACGCGGCAAATGGTGGAGGACGGTTCGCGCTATTTCGGTCCGTATACTTCGGCGTGGGCTGTCTATCAAACCCTGGATACCCTGCGGAAAATCTTCCCCTACCTGACGTGCGACCGCGAGATCACCGGGCAGGACAAACGAGCGTGTCTTTACTACGACATCAAACTGTGCATCGCCCCGTGTATCGGCGCCGCGTCCCAGGCATCGTACCGCCAAATGATCTCCGACCTGATGGATTTCCTCAGCGGGCACAGCGAGGGCATTGTCACACGCTTGCAAAGTGATATGCAAAAGGCGTCTGAGGAAATGCGCTTTGAAAAAGCCGCGACCATCCGCGACCAGCTCAAAGCCATGCAATCCATCATCGAGCGGCAGAAGATCGTCTTTGCAACCGATTATAAAGATTCAGATGTTCTCGCCATGGCGCGGAGCGACGGCGAAGCCTGCGTGCAGGTTTTTTTCATCCGCGGCGGCAAGTTGATCGGGCGCGAATATTTCATCCTCGAAGGGACGGAAGATTCCGCCGACGCGCAGATCATGGAGCAATTCGTCACCCAGTTTTATACCGAAGCCGCCAGTATCCCGCAACAAGTAATGTTGCCGCAGGAGATCGAAGAGGCAAAGATCATTGGGGAATGGCTGAGGTCGAAGCGCGGCGGCGCGAAAGTTGAATTCCTCGTTCCCAAGGGAGGTCAGTCGAGCGAGTTGGTGAAGATGGCGGCTGAAAACGCCACCGATACGCTCACCGCCCTGCGCGCGCAATGGCAGGCAGACGCTCACAAACAAGAGCAAGCCCTTGCCGAGTTGCAACAAGCGTTAACTCTGAAAGAGCCTCCGAACCGCATTGAGTGCTACGATATTTCCAACACGCAAGGGACGGCGATCGTTGGGGCAATGGTTGTGTTTACCCAGGGCGTGCCAGACAAAAAGCTGTATCGCAAGTTCAATATCGAATCGGTGGTCGGCGCGCCGGATGATTTTGCGTCCATGGAGGAAATGCTCACGAGGCGCTTCCGCAGGTGGCGGTCTGCCCGGGAAACGGCGGACCAGGTTGGGGCGAAGAAAGACGCGTCGTTCTCCCTCCTGCCGGACCTTGTAATCATCGACGGCGGTAAAGGTCAACTTGGGCGCGCCGTTGAAGTCCTCGAGAAGTACGAGTTGATGGATGCAATCCCGATCGTGGGGTTGGCGAAACAACACGAGGAAATTTTCTTCCCGCATAAATCCGACTCGCTAATGTTGCCGCGTCATTCTCAAGCCTTGTATCTGGTTCAGCGCATACGAGATGAAGCCCACCGTTACGGGATTACCGCGCACCGCAAGAAGCGACAGAAACTCGGCATGGCTTCGATCCTGGACGTAGTGCCCGAGATCGGACCTGCCCGGCGAAAAGCCCTCTTGAAACATTTCGGTTCTGTGGATAAGATTAGAGCCGCTTCGCTGGAGGAACTCAGTGGTATCGTGCCGGAAAGCGCGGCAGAATCGATCAAGGCGCATTTGGAATGAGAGAAATCTGGGTTGTCGACGATGATGAAGAGATGAGTCGCGCGATCGGGCTGATGCTCGAGGTGCTCGATTGCAAGGTGGCCGTGTTCAACAACGCGCGCGGCGCGGCGCAGTTGATCGTCTCGGGGAAAAAACCCGACCTGATCATCCTTGATGTGAACATGCCGGAGGTTTCCGGGTTGGACATGCTCGAATTTTTGCGGCGGCGTCCTGATACGGCGAAACTCCCCATCGTGATGCTTTCCTCCGAGGCGGATGACGCGATTGTGGACCAGGCGTTCGCGCTGGGAGCCGATGCCTTTGCGCTGAAGCCCGTGACTCTCGAGGAATTAGAGAAGGCAATGGCGCGCGCTTTTTATAAAAATTTGGATTTGCGAGTGAATAATGGCTGAAAAGAAACGTAATCACAGGCAGGAAAAATCGCGCAGGGTGTTGCAGATCGTTTTTGCGATCCTGACGATCATTTTGATTCTTTCCATGTTGCTTTCCGCATTCATCGTGCCGCAGTAGCGCGGTGGTCTTACGCATAAAAAATTCTTTTGCCGCGGCGGGTTTTGCCGCGTACTATTTTGATTACGGAGCGGGCGCGGTTTGCTCCAACCAAGGATGATATGCTCGATAAACTCAAAGGTATCGAAGATCGATACGCTCAAATTGGGAACGAACTGCTTGAGATAGGCTCCAACTATCAACGCGCCGGGGAACTGAACAAAGAGCGCGTGGATTTGGAACCGATTGTTGAAAAGGCGCGTGAATATCGCCAGGCGGTGAAAAGCTTCGAGGAGGCGAAGGCAATCTTCGAGTCCGAAAAAGACGCGGAGTTGGTCGCGTTGGCAGAATCCGATATCGCGGACTTGACACCAAGGATCGAGGTCCTTGAAAAAGAGATCAAGGCGATGCTCGTGCCGAAGGACCCGCGCGACGATAAGAATGTGATCGTCGAGATCCGCGCGGGCGCGGGCGGCGATGAAGCCGCCATCTTCGCGGCGGATTTGTTCCGCATGTACACGCGTTATGCGGATGGCAAACGATGGAAGAACGAAATCATGTCTGAAAACGCGATCGGCGTAGGCGGATTAAAAGAAGTGATCTTCGAAATAAAGGGGAAAGGCGCATTCTCGAAACTGAAATACGAATCAGGCGTGCATCGCGTACAACGCGTGCCAGCGACTGAGGCACAGGGACGAATTCACACCTCCACTGCGACGGTGGCAGTGATGGCGGAAGTGGATGAGGTTGAAATTGACATCCCCGAATCGGATCTTGAAATTGAGGTGTATCGTTCATCGGGCGCGGGCGGACAGAACGTGCAGAAAAATTCAACGGCTGTGCGGTTAACTCACAAGCCCACAGGCATGGTAGTCACCTGTCAGGATGAACGCTCGCAGTTGCAAAACAAATTACGCGCGTTGAGTATCTTGCGCGCGCGCTTGTATGAACTCGCCGAAGAGAAACGCCGCGCTGAAATTGAATCAGATCGCCGTTCGCAAGTGGGAAGCGGCGACCGCTCGGAGAAAATCCGCACGTACAATTATCCGCAAAATCGAGTCACGGATCATCGCATCGGGTTTTCCAATTACAACCTGCCCGCTGTGATGGACGGCGCGATTGACCAGTTCATCGAGGAATTGTCCACGCGGGATGAGGCGGATCGGTTGGCGGCTTCGGGTGTGGATGATGATGAATAATTTGTTAACCGCTAAGAACGCAAAGCTCGCGAAGGAAAGAAGAAAGACGGGATGAACGATAACCCCGCGTTCGGCGCAGGCTTGCAACCATTCATGGGCATCCCGTCATTCATGCGCCTGCCTGTGACGCGCGAATTGAAAGGCGTGGATGTCGCCGTTATGGGCGCGCCGTTCGACAGCGGGACATCGTATCGCTCGGGGACGCGCTTCGGTCCGCGAAAAATTCGGGAAGCATCGTTGATGATCTGGGGGCATAACTCGACGCTCAATGTAACGCCTCTCAAGAAATTAAACGTTGTAGATTATGGCGATGTTTCGGTTGTACCAACCTCCATCGAACACACGATGACCGCCATAATGAACACCGCCAGCGAAATTATCAACACAGGCACAACGCTTATCACGCTCGGCGGCGATCATTCAATTGCGCTTCCCCTCTTGCGCGCTCATGCCAAGAAACACGGACCTGTTTCACTTGTCCACATTGACGCGCACATTGACACGTGGGAATCTGAATTCGAAGAGGTGAAATACAGTCACGGCACGCCGTTTCGCTACGCGCTTCAAGAAGGATTGATCCGCGCAGGCGAATATATGCAGATCGGGATTCGCGGTCCGCTCAGCGGCGAGAACGATTACGCCGATGCGAAGAAACTCGGGGCGCGCACAGTCACGATCCACGAGGTGATGGAAAAAGGCGTGGCGGAAATCCTCAAAGAAGTTCACCAGCGGATGAAGGGACCGGTCTACGTCACCGTGGATATTGATTCAGCTGACCCAGCCTTCGCCCCCGGGACAGGGACTCCCGAAGTCGGCGGGCTGACGAGTTATCAACTCCTCCAACTCGCGCGCGGACTTCACGGCTTGAATCTGATCGGCTTTGACCTTGTGGAAGTTTCTCCGCCTTATGATCACGGCGACATCACGGCGATACTCGCGTCGAATATTGTGTTTGAGTATTTGTCGTTGCTGGCGATCAAAGGCAAATGATCTACGTTCCACTTTCATCACTGAAAACCGAAAGTGGAAAGTAGAAAGAGATTGAATGCTCAATCAAGATTCTCTTCACTCCAACGTTGTCTCGCGCCTCTCATCACTCAGCGACACGCCTGCCCTCGACGCGTCCGTGCTGTTAGCGCGCATTGTCGAACGTCCGCGCTCGTGGATATTGGCTCACCCCGAATTGACTCTCACGAACGAACAGCAGGATCAACTAAACGCATCGCTGACGCGATTGGAAAACGGCGAACCTTTCCCGTATGTGCTGGGTCGCTGGGAATTTTTCGGCTTGGAGTTTGAAGTGACGCCTGATGTTTTGATTCCACGCCCCGAGACGGAATTGCTCGTTGAGAAAGCCATCGCGTGGTTGCAAAAGAATCCAACAAACATGAATGTTGCCGATATTGGCACAGGCTCAGGCGTAATTGCGCTTTCGGTTGCGGTCAATGTTCCGAGTGCAAACATCCTTGCAACGGATATTTCAACGAAAGCATTGCAAGTTGCGAAAAGGAACGCCGAGAAGCATGGTGTGAGCGAGAGGGTTGAATTTGTTGAATGTGATCTTCTTCCCGAGTCAAAAGTCGAAAGTCAAAAGTCAGACCTGCGACCTTTGACCTTTGACTTGATCTGCTCAAACCTGCCGTACATTCCAACGAGCACACTCAAGCGACTTCCGATTTATCAGCGTGAACCGACGCTCGCATTGGATGGAGGCGATGATGGGCTTGACGCATTTCGTAAACTTCTAGACATCATCCCTGCTTGGCTTGCGCCGAACGCGTTGCTACTGCTGGAGATCGAATCTACGCTTGGCGAACAGACAATGCAACTTGCGCGTCAGCATTTTCCGAATGCGCGCATAACATTACATCAAGACCTCACAGGTCGTGATCGCCTGATCGAGATTCAAACATGAACACGATCATCATCCCTGCCGATTCACCCAACGCGATGCAACGCGCGCTCGAGGTGTTGAATCACGGCGGGCTGGTCGCCTTCCCCACCGACACGGTCTACGGCGTCGGCGCGCTTGTGTTCGATGGCACGGCAGTCGAGTCAATTTATATTGCGAAGGATCGTCCCATCGAAAAAGCGATTCCCGTTTTGATTGCGGATGCGGAAGACATGGATAAAGTGGGCATGGATATTCCAGACGTCGCGCGCCAACTCGCCGCCCGCTTCTTTCCTGGATCTTTGACCTGCATCATCCCCAAACAGCCGACTCTCCCTCCATCCGTTTCTGCCACCTCCACCGTCGGCGTGCGCGTGCCAGATCATGAGGTTGCGCGCGCAATCCTCCGCGCGGCGGGACCGATGGCGGTCACTTCGGCAAACATCTCAGGGCAACCGAGTCCATCTACTGCGGAAGAAGTGTTCGCGCAACTGAACAGGCGAATCCAATTGATCATTGACGGGGGAAAGGCTCCGGGCGGAATCCCATCCACTATTGTGGATTGCACAAACAATGAAATAAAAATATTACGCGAAGGACCGATTTCTCTCGAAGAAATCAAATTAAAACTCTCATCCCCAATTTAGTTCATGTTCAGGTTACGCTAAACTCAGAGAATATAATGATGATTGCATTCTCCTTAACAAACCGTCCGCGGCTCGGGCAAGCCAAGGGCGGTTTGTGTTTAAGGGGAGAAGACACGTATACAAGTAGACACGTATACAAGTAGACAGGTACACACGGGACAACGACCTTGTGTACCTGTTTACGTGTTTACGTGTTTACGTGTTTACGTGTTTACGTGTTTCCTTGTTTACGTGTTTCCTTGTTTCCGTGTTTACTGTGACAACGCCCACGTCGGCTGGACATCCATGTCCATCGTCGAGACATGCCCCGACGCATAACGATAATATCCCGCTGAGGCGATCATGGCGGCGTTGTCGGTACATAGTGAAAATGCGGGGATATTCACCTTGAATTCTCTTTGAGATTGAAACGCGGTTCGCAATGCCTTGTTGGCAGAGACTCCGCCAGCGACTAGAATTTCTTTTGCATTGAAATCGCGCGCGGCTTGCATGGTTTTATTGAAAAGAATGTCAACCGCCGTCGCTTGAAACGACGCGGCGAGATCAGCGACGGGAATTTCTTCGTTCGTTTTCCTCAACGCGTTGACTTGATACAGGACGGCGGTTTTGAGTCCGCTGAACGAGAAGGCGTAGGGGTTGTCCAATTTCGGGTGTGTGAATTTGAAGCGCGTCGGGTCGCCGCTCTCCGCGGCTTTTTGAATGGCGGGTCCGCCGGGGAACGGAAGCCCCAAGAGGCGACCAACTTTGTCGAAAGCCTCGCCAGCCGCATCGTCAAGGGTTGAACCGAGGCGTTTGTACGTCAAATGACCGGTCATCAGATTCAGTTCGGTGTGTCCGCCTGAGACAAGAAGCGCCATCAAAGGGAATTGAGGTACGGGAGGAATCGATTCGCCAGCGGGATGAATCCACGCAGAGTAAACATGTCCCTCAAGGTGATTGACGCCGACAAGAGGCAGACCGAGCGCGAGCGCGAGTCCCTTCGCCATGTTCATGCCGACAACGAGCGATCCCGCAAGCCCAGGTCCGCGCGTAACTGCGATGGCATCCATATCTTTGAGCGAGAGATTCGATTTGGCAAGCGTTTGCTGAACAACGGGGATGATGCTCAAGACGTGCTGGCGCGAGGCGACTTCGGGAAACACGCCGCCATAACGCGCGTGGATGTCCATTTGCGAGGCGACGGTGGAAGCGAGAAGCGCGCGTCCATTTTCGATGACGGCGCAGGCGGTTTCATCACAGGAGGATTCGATGGCGAGGATGCGGGCGGGAGGGAGGGTTGACATAGTGGGTTTGGGTAATACCTTGACGATAGACCTTTGACGATGGATGATAGCGATAAGATACGGGATACAAGATACAAGTTACAGGTTGCGAGCTACGGGCACAAGTTACTTCGATGGTCTGTGGTCAGTCGCCTATCGTCGGTTTTACAAATGACGCAAAAATGAATTGGGGTTGTTTAGAAAATCCTTTGTGAGTTGCACGTGTTCGAGTTCATCGTATTGTACTTCGCGAATCGCGCCGTTGACAAATTGGAGGATTTGCGCATCGGGGAACGCAAGCAGGATCGGCGAATGGGTGGCGATGATGAATTGCGAATTCTCCAGCGCCATTTGTTTGAGCGCGGCGATGAACGTTAGCTGGCGCATGGGCGAGAGCGCGGCTTCGGGTTCGTCGAGCAGGTACAACCCGTCGGGAACGAAGCGGGATTGGAAGAGGGTCAGGAACGATTCACCGTGTGAGCGCGAATCGAGTCCATCACCGTATCTGCGTTGCATCTCTGCCAGTTGACCTTGATACGGCATGCTCGCCAACGCCTCGGCGTATTTAGATCGTCCTTTGTATTCCTCTTTGACATTTTCCAATTCCTGCTGAAACTCTTCCTTCGTCTGCCGCATGGATTTGGCGTACCCGAAGAAATCCTCCGCGCGCAGGAAGAAGCCTTTGCGCGCGCGCTTCGTCCACGCGAGGCGGAAGTATTGGGCGAGTTTGCGAAGAGGCGCAAGCGATTTGTCGGTTCGCACACTTTCACTCCCGACCGTGATCGATTCGACGGCACAGGCAATTGTCTCAAGGATGGTTGATTTACCCGATCCGTTTTCGCCGACAAAGAAAGTGACGGGCGAATCAAATCGAATCTCACGCAGAGATCTGATAATTTCCAATGTGAACGGAAACAAGTCTTTATCTTGCGAATTGAATTCGCGTACAGAAATCGATTTCAGATGCGGCATACGGTAGGCAGACCATCAAGGATCCAGGTTTTGAATTTGGGCATCCAGTTTCTCAGCCTCAGTTTCGATGGAAAGCGAGACCGGGAGTTCTTCAACATATTGAAGAAATAACATCACCGTGATCTTATCGCGTTCAAACACCAGGATTTCAGTCCGCGTATGGAGGTTCGGATAACCCACATCCCCATTCGACCAGGTAAAGGTTTTTCCGGAATAGACATCGCCTATCGGTTTATTGAATACCAGGTCTTCGACGTCTACGTCGCGGGCGAATACAAAACCTTTGACCATCGAGCGGGTGACCAGTTCAATCTGCTGGCGAATGCGCTCCATGCCATCCGAGGGGTCTCTTTGGGAATAGGGGTACACTGTTGTCATCCCGATGATCTTTTCCAAATTTCCCGCATCGGAATGAAATGAAAACGCGCTTTGGATATCCAGCAGGTTTTCCTCCCCGATCATCTTGTTACTCTCCGAGTCCAGGTTTACGAAATGATCTGGCATATCTTCCAACGTCAACTTGATCTGCGCCGCCTTACTTTTCAGTATGTCGGAAACAAGGTTCAACGCCGGGGTCGGGGTTCTCGACGCGGTGCAAGATGTCAGAAACAAGATAGGCATAACAAACAACAATATGTCTTTCATTTTCATTGGGGTTATCCCTTCTTCCACGCCTTCATCGGTAAAACAAAGTCATATGGATACTCCGCCAACTTCTCGATCTGCCCGTCGGGGCGCACCCAAAGCGTGTCTTCGATGCGCACGCCCATCCCTTTCTCGGGGTAGTACAGCCCAGGCTCGGAAGTAATAACCACGCCGGGCGCAAGCCGCTCATCATCGCCGGAGGTCAACCCGCTGAAAGGACGCTCGTGGATATTGAGACCCACTCCGTGCCCAAGGCTATGGACATATCCCTCGATCGGGGATTTTGTGTTGAGCGGGGTTTTATGTCCCTTCGATTCGTAATATTCACACGTCATGCGGTGATAGTCCTTGAACGGGGCGTTCAAGTCGAAGTTATCCATCAACTTGTTGAAGATCTCGAATACCTGATCGTACAGTTCCTGCGCTTCAGGAGTGGCGTACCCCAGACTCCATGTGCGCGTGAAGTCGTAATAATATCCGCCGCCTCTTTCCGCTGGGTAGATATCGAAAACGATCGTCTGCCCCAGGCGCATCAAATCCTCAGGTGTTCCGCCGGAGTGCGGCACGCCCGCGTCGCGCCCGATGGCGAAAATAAACCCGGAGGGCAATTCGCCGCCTTTTTCCGCCACCCACAAACGAATCTTCGCGTGGACATCGCCAACCGTAAGCGGCGATCCGTCCTCTTTCAACAATACTTCATCGGGGCGAACCTCGCAGGATGTGAGATAGTCGCGCGTCTGGGCAACCACTTCGGTGGTCAACTTCCCCATCTTACGGATTCGTTCCACCTCGGTTTCATCCTTGGTTTCCATGGCGCGGACGATGAGGGAGTTACCGGTCGCTTCCCCCACAATTTCAATGCTTGGAAGCAATTTTTGAAGGTGAGCCAGCACTCCAAACGACCAACCCAGATCATACGTCCCGTATACGCCGACGCGCCCGGCGGATACGCCCAATTCACGAAGCATTAACTCACAGCGCATGGCGGTCGCTAACAAGGTATCTTTCCCTGCCTTCTCGAACAAAGCGTCATAGTCGTACTTGCTGAATGGAATGCATTTCAATCCGCTTTTGGCGGCTTCATCGCGCTCCATATCGCCGTGGAAGAGAACAGGCGCATCGTCGCGCTTTTTGATCAGCGTTGCGTGCATGATGTGCCCGCCGCCGGTGAAATAGTACATCGGCGGGTTGTGCTCGCCATGCCCGAAGATGATCAACGCGTCGAGGTTGCGGGCTTGCATGAGGGTGTCAATATCAGATTTCATTTGTTCTCCATTTTAAGTATATCGGGGGTCGAGTAGTCCCGCGTGTTCGTCGCGGGACGTGCCGAGACCACCACGCCATAAAGCAATTTTTGTTGCAAAATTAGTTTTGCTAACCTTTGGTCTCGATACGGCGGCGGAGGCAAGACACCTTGCACAGACTCATTACCTTCCGCCGCCTACTCGACCAACGATGTAATTTTGTAATCGGTAGATTCGATACGCTCGCTATTCAACCAACGGAGTTATTTAGTTTCTGAAATTCTTTTCCAGTCTCATCATTCTCAAATGTGACTTTCAACGACTTCTTCTTGTCGGTAAACTTTGCGGATAGTCCGATCACATTCTCCGAGTCGTTGAAGAGACTTAGGATCGTGAGTGGGCGCCTCAACAGTAATTGACCATATACTGGGGCGAAAAGAAATTTCAAAACGAACTCAACAACTGTTCCGCCAATAACGCCGACGATCAAGCCGATAAACCCTGCAAAGACAAATGGGAAATTCAAGGTTTGTTGTGATGTCCCCTCGGGAGCGATCAGCAACGCGGGGATGAACGCAATTGCGCCAAGGACGAATCCCGCGATCAGGAACGGCAAAAGCGTCACATTGGTTATGCGGCGTTCTTTTTTCTCGCACTCGGCGCACAGCGGCACGGGAAAATCCATTAGCACGCCTTGTCCGCGTTTCTCAACGCCCATGTTCAACTGCAATGGCATGACCGTGTGTTTCGGCTTTCCGCAATTGACACAACGATCGGGAAAATTTATTTTGGGGGGATTCTTCGCGTCTTTGATGGGAACTTCAACGGTATGCACGCAACGCCTCCTTCAACACGCGCAACAACGCTTCATCATCCATCACCGCGCGCGGATCGAGCAACACGTTGTCGTTTTCCGTCCGCGCGATGACGGGTGGATTTGCTTCGCGTAATTTCGATAAAAATTTATCGGGGCTTTTGACTTGCAACGATAAAACAAACGTGGGCATAGACTCTTCCGGCAGACTCCCGCCGCCAACTGTGGATTCGGATTCCATCACATCCCCCTGCCCCACCGCATTCCGCCACGCCTCCGCGCGGACTTTGACCTGCCCCGCCGTATGCGACATCATCCGCACCACGGGAATTTCGCGCTCCGCCTCGTCTTTGAGGTAGTGCAACAACGTGGCAGTGACGCCCGCCAGCGAGATTTTATCTGCTCGCACCACCCGCGCCAGCGGATGTTTTTTGATTCGATCAATCAACTCTTTCTTGCCGACAATGATTCCTGCCTGCGGACCGCCGAGTAATTTGTCGCCTGAGAAGCAGACAATATCCACGCCAGCCGCGAGGGACTCTTGCACGGTCGGTTCATGAGCGAGGCCGTATTTTGCGGTGTCAATCAAGGCGCCTGAGCCGAGGTCGTCAACTACGAAAACATTTGCTTTGTGAGTAGTGTCTACGATCTTTGCGAGTTCAGGTTCTTCGGTGAAGCCGATGATCTTAAAATTACTGCGATGCGCGCGCATGACCAGCGCAGTCGGTTCTTCGAGCGCGTCTTTGTAATCGGAGATGCGGACTTTGTTGGTTGTGCCGATCTCGACCAGTTTCGCGCCGGATTGTTTCATCACATCTGGCACGCGGAATCCGCCGCCGATCTCTACGAGTTGCGAGCGCGGGATGACCACACGCTTCTTGTTCGCTAACGCAGAGAGAACGAGCAAAACTGCGGAAGCATTGTTATTGACCACCAATGCGGACTCGACGCCAAGCAATTTTTGCAAAACCGATTCGGCATGGATGAGACGTGAGCCGCGCTTGCCTGTGTCCATGTCAAATTCAAGGTTGGAATAATTCGCGGCGACGGCATTCATCGCGCGAATAGTAGATTCGGATAACGGCGCGCGCCCGAGATTGGTGTGGAGGATGACTCCGGTCGCGTTGATGACCGGCGCGAGGGATGGCGTCGTCCATGCGGCGAGGTGGGATTCGGCTGAGGCGAGGATCGAGTCGAAGGAGGGCGAGGCAGTTTCCCCGTCGAGCCCTTCGACGCGGCTCAGGACAAGTTTGATGCGCGCGCGGGCTTCGTCGAGAGTCACACGGAGCGCATCCAATGTCAAGGGGCGACCAAATCGTATGAGGAGGTCATCCGCATGTTGAAGCAGTTGGCCAACGGAGGGAAGGTCACGTAGGGTTGTCATCGTCAATGACGGGTGGACTCCAACGGGCGCGCTCGCGCAGGCGGAGGAAATATTCGATGGCGTACAATCCGCCGGCAAGCCCAAGGATCACGTATACCGTGACGAGGCGTCCGAGCTGAAGCCATGCCAGGGTTGCGCCATACACGCCAAACCATGCCGCCTGCCGCACGATCACATTCGATTCGGCTGGGGGGTCGGAGGGAAAGCGTCTGTGAAAAAAGTACACGATGGGCAAGACAGTGCCTGTGAGCGCGAGAATGATCAGCGCGAAGAAAATAAAGCGGAACCCAACGAACGGCGCGGAATAGTTCACCACGGCGAACAAGCCGCCCCATCCCACTAGAATGAGAATGAGGGAAGATATTGCGTAGGGGCGAAAACTTTGCGCGGGCACGTTGTGGTGTTTCCTCGATGTTCGTTAAAAATCGATGCAGGCGGGCGTGATGTATGGGGGTGAAAATACACAACCAAACCGAAACCCATTCTCGAATTTGATAATGATGAACGGCTCTTCCTCCCCGTATTGAACGATCGGCCGTTGCACGGGAAGAGCGTCGGGGTTCGAGCCGACTTCGAACGCATACGCGCCTTTGGCGTTCGGGATGAACCCTTCCACCTTTTGCAGGGGCGCCGGCAATTCGTCGCGCGAGGTTGCACTCATGCCCACCTGCATGATCGCCTCCATGCGGGTCAGTGACAGGCGCGTCTCTTTGCCATAGAGGGAAAACAGACCAAGCAGGGAAACAGCCGCGAAGCCCATCAACATCGAAGCCCAGCGATGCGCGGGTGGGATGGCTCGATGCGGATGCGGAATGAGGCGGTCCATGATCCAGCGTATCAGCCAGCCAAATGGAACATAGAAGAACATGCGCGGCAGAAAAACCAACACGAGCATGGCGAACACGCCGCCCAGGTTTGAGGAGGCGGTCATAAAGATCCAGATGGAGGTGAGGAACGAGCCCGCCACGCCGGTCAGCAGAATGCCGGGAATCGATT
The DNA here is from genome assembly GCA_044222305.1 of Anaerolineales bacterium. GTDB lineage: Bacteria > Chloroflexota > Anaerolineae > Anaerolineales > Villigracilaceae > Defluviilinea. Next base: position 43,422 of record JBGANO010000017.1, on the reverse strand, counting down.
CTTCCGTCCATGCGGCAAGCAGACCCAACAACCCGAATACGACTGTTGTTAGAATCGCCACTCCAAATCGACCGGGCCACGGGGCAGACAAGGGAATGCCCGGCATCACCCATCCATTGACGAAATTCGAAGCGACCGCATAGCCCAAACCAAGGATCAACCCAATGATAAGCCCAATCATGCGCTGTGAAGATAACTGCATTATTTCTCCTGTCGACGGCAAATTATATCAGGGCATCAGGAAGGTATAATCCAAAAAGCAGATGGAGGTTCCCATGAACGTGTCAGAAGCGATCCGCATGAAGCGAGCCGTGCGAAAATTCCAAGAGAGACCTTTGCCGGAGGATGTGACGCGCTCGATTCTCAACGCGGGGCGCAGGTCGCAATCCTCGAAAAACGAGCAGGGCTGGCGCTTTATCGTCATCCGCGATAAAGCGACGTTGAAGGCATTGTCCGAATGCGGAGAGTGGGCGAAGCATCTGGCGGGCGCGGCAATGGGCGTGGCGATCCTCACCGCCGAACCGACCGCGAAATTTCAGACGATGTTCGACGCTGGTCAAGCCGCCGCGTACATGCAACTCGCCGCCTGGGAGTTGGGAGTTGGCTCCGTGCCCGCTTCGATCTACGACGCCGAACTGGCTCGCCAAATTTTGGGCTTCCCGCCCGAATGGCATTTGCGCATCGCGCTGTCGTTTGGCTACCCTGCGGAGGAGTCTAAATTATCTGTCACGCCAAAGAAGGGCGGACGGAGGTCGTTGGAGGAAGTTGTCCATTGGGAGAAATGGTTAAACGATTGACGATTTTGAATTGACCATTTACGATTGACTAAATCAAACAAAAAGGAGATTCCCCATGTCAGACAGCGTCTACAAGATCATCGAGTTGGTCGGCACAAGCACGGAATCGTGGGAGAAAGCGGCGTCGGTTGCCGTGGAGCGCGCGGCGAAGTCGTTGCGCGACTTGCGCATCGCCGAAGTCGTTCAGTTGGATATGGTCCTGGACGACAGCAAAATCACCGCGTACCGCGCCAAAATCAAGGTTTCGTTCAAGTACGAAGGCGGATAAAGAGCATTAACCGCGAAGAGCGCGAAGGTCGCAAAGAAAAATCTTCTTTGTGCTCTTTGCGAGTGTCTCGATTCAAAAGTTTGACCGGGGGAAGCAAAGTGTACACATCTAAGATGTCACCCTGAGCGAGAGCGAAGGGTCTCTTTTGCCGCGAGGAGATTCTTCGTGGCACGGGGCGCCACTCAGAATGACATGTGCGCGCAATGAAGTACAATTGCGGCTTATGTTTCCTGTTGAAGAATACATCGCGCAGTTCAATGGCAAGGATATTTCACTGTCAGTTCATGATTTGGAAACCGGCAGGGAACTCAACCTCCGCGCGGACGAGTCGTATCATCCTGCCAGCACGGTCAAAACACACCTGATGATGGAAGTGTTCAGGCAGGCGCGGGTTGGACAACTTTCACTCGACGATCCGCTGACCATTTTCAACTCCTTCCCCAGTATTGTAGATGGAAGTCCGTATTCGTTGAGCGCAACAGACGATTCCGAAACTTCGTTATACGGGAGGATCGGCGAGACCGAATCCGTGCGTGAGTTGATACGGTTGATGATCGCGCGGAGCAGTAATCTTGCGACGAACATCTTGTTCGAAAAAATTGGAGCGCAGGCAGTCAACGAATTCCTTGCAGAGCTTGGGATTCAAGGCGTGTCCTTCATCCGCGGTATGTACGACCTGCTCGCGCTCAAAAGCGGGATGAACAACAGCGGTTCCGCGCGTGGACTCACCCAAACGATGAGACTAATCGCGGAAGGAAAAGTTGTATCCAAACAAGCTTCAGATGAAATGATCGGAATCCTGCTCGGACAGGAATTCAACGAAAGCATTCCAGGCTTGCTCCCGGAAGGAACGCGAGTCGCGCACAAAACAGGCTGGAGCGACGATTTCTATCACGACACGGGTATTGTCTTCCCTGAAAACCGCAAGCCGTATGCCATTTCCATCATGACGCGCGGCTTCGCGGAAGATAAAGCAAACGAAGCGCGCGATTGCATGGCGAACATTTCAAAACTGGTGTATGCACAAATAACTGGAGCAATTTAATTTTGCCACAGAGAGCACAGAGATTTTGAGTTTTTCTCAATGGGCTCAGTGTTCTCTGTGGCTTAATAGCCAAACGCTATGATCACCCTCTCCTCCCTCATCTACTACCCCATCAAAGCCTGCCGCGGGCACGAAGTACAAGCGTGGAATGTCGAGCGCATGGGACTCGAACGCGACCGCCGTATGATGATCGTCACGCCCGAAGGCGAATTTCTCACGCAAAGGGAAATCCCCAAACTGGCGCTCATTACACCTGTGCTGAAAGACGGCGTCTTAACCCTCTCCGCGCAAAACATGGATTCGCTTCAGATTGGAATCCGCACTTCGGGAGAGTCGGTGCCCGTCAACGTGTGGCATAGCAAAGATGTGCAAGCCATTGACCAAGGGGACGAAGCGGTGGAATGGCTGTCCGATTTTCTCGGTCGCTCCGTGAGGCTGGTTCACATCGCCGATGGTTACAAGAGGCTGGTCAATCAGCAATACGCGGTGAACAAAGACGACCATACCGGCTTCGCAGACGGCTATCCGATTCTAATCATCTCGGAAGAATCACTGGCAGATTTAAATTCACGCCTCGAAGCGCCGCTCCCCATGAACCGCTTCCGCCCGAACATCGTTGTCAAAGGATGCGACGCCTTCGCCGAAGATACGTGGAACCAAATTCAGATCGGCGACGTTAAGTTTGCCATCGTCAAGCCGTGCGCGCGGTGCGAAGTTACCACCATCGACAAAGAAACCCTCGAGCGAAGGAAAGAACCGCTCAAAACATTGGGCAAGTATCGCAAGCACGCGCTGGGCGCGATCTTCGGGCAAAATGTCATCCCGCTCAACGCCGGCAGGCTCCAATTGGGAATGAGCGTGGAAACCATCACCACATCGACCAGCAATAAACTTTCATGAAATCCAGAATAAGAATTATTTTTATCTGCACCATCGTTGCCACACTGGCGTGTCAAATTTCATCCACCCCCATTACCGTAGCGACACAGCCCCCCACCATCACGCCTGGCGGACCAACCCTCACGCCCAGCCCGACCATCACGCCGACGCCCTTCCCCACACCCGTCCCGGTTGTGCGCATCGACGCTGGCGACAAAGCCTTATTCTACGGAGACTTTGACTCTGCGCGACAACAGTATCTCAGCGCGTACAACGACACCGCCGACAAAGACATCAAAGCCGCCGCGCTCTGGGGGCTGGGTCGCGCCGAACTCGCCGATGGACGCTACGCGCCCGCCATTGAAAAACTCACAACCCTAACAACCGAATATCCCGATTCCACTTATTCCGCGCGCGCCTATTTCCTGATGGGGCAAGCCTACTTCAGCCTCAGCCGCTTTCAGGAATCAGCCGACGCGTACGACATGTATTCGACGCGCATCCCCGGCGTGCTCGACTCCTACGCGCAGGAATATCGCGGCGACGCGCTCATCGAGATCAAGGATTACACCAGCGCCATCAACGCTTATACCTCCGCGCTAAACGCTTCGCGCCTCAGTGACGGCTTGACTCTCCAGGTAAAAATCGCTCAAGCCCGCGCAGACTTCGGCGATTACGCCGGCGCCCTCGCGTTGTACGACCAGATCGCCAATTCAACAACGAACGATTTTATCAAAGCCCAAATCGATCACCTGGCTGGCAACGCGCACCTCGCCCTCGGTCAAAGCGACGCGGCATACGCGCGCTATCTGCGCGCCGTGGAGAATTATCCGCTATCGATCTACTCATACCTGTCTCTGGTAAAACTTGTAGACGCCAACGTCCCCGTGGACGATCTCGATCGCGGCTTGGTGGATTACTTCGCCGGGGCAAACGATGTGGCGCTGGTTGCATTCGACCGGTACATCGAAGCCAACCCAACGCACGATGGAACCGCCTCGTATTACCGCGCCCTCACCCTGCGCGAAATGCAACGCAATCAAGAAGCCATCGACGCGCTGGACGCGTTCATCAAATCCTACCCGTCGCACCCCCGCTGGACGGAGGCATGGGAAGACAAATCCTTTTTGGAATGGGCAGTGCAGGGAAATTATCAGGCTGGCGTAAAAACCCTGCTCGACTTTGTTGCCGCAGTTCCCAATTCAAGCCAGTCGCCTTCCTATCTCATGACCGCGGCGCGGGTGACCGAGCGCAATAATCAACTAAGTGAAGCGGTTCAAGTTTGGGAACGCGTTGCCAACGAATATTCTGCCAGCGAGCAGGTAGCGGACGCGTTGCACCTTGCCGGCATCACCCGCTATCGCCTGATGGATTTCTCCGGCGCGTTGATCGTATTTCAACGCGGTTTGTTGCTTGCCACCCTTCCAGAAGATCGCGCCCGCGCGTTGCTCTGGGTTGGCAAAACCCAACAACAACTTGGCAATGAGGCGTCGGCGCGGGAGGCGTGGCAACAGGCGCAGGCAGTCGACTCGACCGGCTACTACAGCATCCGCGCGCATGATCTGATCCTGGGAGAGGCTCCGTTCGGCAAACCGCTCACGATCATCGAACCGGATCTTGCAGAGGAAAGAAAGAACGCCGAAGCCTGGATGCGCATCACGTTCAACCTGCCCGCCGAAACAGACTTTAACGGGCCCGGCGCGCTGGCGGGCGATCCGCGTTTTGTGCGCGGCACAGAATTGTGGGAACTCGGCATGTACGACGAAGCGCGGCTCGAATTCGAGGCGCTGCGCGAGTCTGTAAGCAACAACGCCGTGGATAGCTTCCGACTTGCCAATTACCTCCAGGAGATCGGGTTGTATCGTTCCGCCATTTTTGCGGCGCGTGAAGTACTCTCGCTCGCCGGGCTGGAGAGCCAATCCGCTTCGTTGACCGCGCCGCCGTATTTCAACCGCATCCGCTATGGGTTTTATTACCGCGACCTTGTGATGACCGAATCGCAAAATTTTGGATTCGACCCGGTCTTCGTCTACAGCGTGATTCGGCAGGAGAGCCTGTTCGAAGGGTTTGTAAAATCGAACGCCGGCGCGCATGGGTTGATGCAGATCGTCGCCCCGACTGGCGCGCAGATCGCGAGCGAACTCGCCTGGCCCCCCAACTACAAAGAGCAGGATTTATACCGCCCGAATGTCAGCGTCCGGTATGGAACGTATTATCTTGAAGACAATCTGGATTTGCTGGGCGGCAGTTATTACGCCGCGCTCGCCGCCTATAACGGTGGACCCGGCAACGCGCTTGCCTGGAAGGAACTCGCCGGAGACGATCCCGACTTGTTCGTCGAAGTAGTGCGCTTTGAGGAAACAAGAAATTACATCCGCTTGATCTACGAGATCTACAACGCGTATCGGTTTTTGTACAGCCCCCGGTAAATACAACAAGTACGATTCGACAATATCGTTCCATACTCCCACGACAACGAGCAGGATAAGCCCAGCGGGTATAATCAGGGCAACACACCAGACGGAGGCTCCATGACAGACCTTGCCATGTTCTCGCTCAGCGATGAGCATAAAATGATTCAAAGCGCGGCGCGCGATTTTGCCCAAAAAGAAATCCTTCCCGTCGCGGCGGAGTTCGACGAAAGCGGTGAATTTCCGCACGAGACCATCAAAAAGATGGGAGCGCTGGGATTCATGGGCTTGGAAATTCCAGAAGCCTACGGCGGCGCAGGCATGGACACGCTCGCCTACGTCCTCGCCCTCGAAGAAATATGCAAAGCGGACGCGTCGCACGGCGTCATCATGTCAGTCAACAACTCGTTATATTGTCACGGCATCATGAAGTTCGCCACCGAAGAACAGAAGAAAAAATTTGTGACACCCATCGCGTCCGGGAAAGCCATCGGCGGATATTCGCTCACCGAACCTCAAAGCGGCTCAGACGCGGGGACGATGAAATCGCGCGCCACACGTGACGGCAACCACTTCATCCTGAACGGGCGCAAATCGTGGGTCACCAGCGGGCCGGTGGCTGATTATTTCGTCGTTTTCATGATGACCGATCCTGCCAAAAAGCAAAAAGGTGTCAGCGCATTTTTAGTGGAAGGCAACACGCCCGGCCTGACGCGTGGAAAGAAAGAACCGAAACTCGGCATCCGCGCCTCTGCCACGAGCGAGTTGATCTTTGAAGATTGCCGCGTCCCTGCTGAAAATTTATTGGGAAAGGAAGGCGAGGGCTTCAAGATCGCCATGACAGTGCTGGACGCGGGACGCATCGGGATCGCGACGCAAGCGCTGGGGATTGCCGAAGCGGCGTACGAAGCGGCGAAACAGTACGCGTCGACGCGCGAAGCGTTTGGTCAGGTCATCGGTCAATTTCAGGGGACGGGATTCAAGATCGCAGACATGAAGACGCGCATCGAAGCGTCTCGCCTGCTCATTTACAACGCGGCAATGGCAAAAGAAAAATCCAAAAAGGATAACAGCCGCTATTCGCTCGAAGCCTCCATGGCGAAATTATTTGCCAGCGAGACGGCAATGTACGTAACGCATCAAGCCGTTCAAATTCACGGCGGCATGGGTTACAGCAAAGAATTGCCAGTGGAACGTTATTTCCGCGATGCGAAGATCACCGAAATTTACGAAGGCACGAGCGAGATTCAGCGGCACGTCATTTCGAGAAGCGAACTTGGTTTCAAGTAAATTGTCCGCGCTCAAGCGCCTGCCTTGGTTCGAGGTTTTCCTCATCGTCGTCGTGATGTCTGTCAGCGTGTACGCCGCGCTCTCAGACGCGCAAAATTTTTCATTGCGCTGGTTCACGCGCGACGACGCCTATTATTATTTCAAAGTGGCGCAAAATATCAGCGAGGGACACGGCTCCACATTCGACGGGATCAACAAAACGAACGGATACCATCCGCTGTGGATGTTGGTCTGCATCCCGATCTTCGCTCTCGCCCGTTTCGATCTGGTTCTCCCCCTCCGCGTTTTGCTCCTCGTGATGGCTGGCTTGCAAGTGTCAACCGCCATCCTGTTATATCGCCTGCTCGGAAAAATTTTCGCGCCTGCCATCGGCGCGCTCGCCGCGCTGTATTGGGTCTTCAACTTCGACATTCTTGTCAACCTCTACATGCAGGGACTCGAATCGGGCATTGCCGCGTTCTTCGTTGTTTTACTCATCTATAAACTTTATCAATTCGAGACCACGTGGCGCAAGTCAAACGATACGCAGCGACAACTTGTATCGCTTGGCATCCTCGGCGCATTGACCATCTTCAGCCGCCTCGACCTGATTTTTCTCGTTGCCTTTGCCGGGATTTGGGTTGTGTTTCGCGGGCACGGGTTTCGCTGGTTCCTCCCGCTGGATATCGTCGCGGCGATCATTTCCGTTCTACTGGCGTTCGTCCTTCGGCTGGGTTTGCCGGAATACTTCACTTATAAAGACGCGGCGCTCGCCATGGCAGGGCTGGGACTCGCAAGCAAACTCCTCTGCGCATTTTTCTTTGGGTTGTATCAAAAACACATCTTGATGGATGCGCGAAAAACCATCACCCGTGTTGTGTTGTCCACAGTGGCAGGTTCTGCCGCCTTAGGCGTGGCGATGCTCATTCTCTCCCTGCTCAATTATCTCAACGGGTTTCCACGCGTGGTTATCGTGACCGATTTTATTTTCACGCTACTGTTCTTTGGTCTAACGCGCCTGGGCTACGCGGCATGGAGGAATAAAAAACTCGAAACCCCATCAACGATAACCCCGCTCGTCGAATTGAATCAAAAATGGAAAACATGGCTCCACGATGGGCTTGCCTTTTTCGGAATCGCATTCGGCGCGCTTGCGGTGTACATGGTGTGGAATAAACTCGCCATCGGGTCGTTTTCCCCGGTGAGCGGGCAGATCAAACGCTGGTGGGGATCGTTCCCCGCGCGCGTGTACGGCGGCGCGACGCGCAGTCCATTTGAGTTTTTCGGCGTCGATTTTCAAGGCGATGGGCTGGCATGGACTCCGATCACAAACACCCTTGGCGGATGGGTCGCTCCACTCTCGAACATGACGCGGGAAGTTCAGTCGTTTTACCTGTATGCCTTGATCGCCCTGTCGCTCTTCGGTTGCGCGTTTCTCTTCCTAAATAAAAACAAAAGCAGAACCGCAATAGCGCAACTCGCCCTCATCCCATTGGCGACGGGGTCTTTCATGCAGGCAATTTCGTATCATGCCACCGGCTACTCGGCGTATAAAGAATGGTACTGGGTCACGCAAAGGGTGTCGTCCATTCTCCTGCTCTGCGTCGCGGTTGGTTTGGTATTTACATTGACACGCAAGGTTAGATACCGTCAAGTTTTCGCGTGGGTCGTGGTGTTGTACGTCGGCTTTGGCATGTGGCAAACCTACTGGGCGGGAATCAAACTCACCATGCAATACCATCGCTGGTCTAACGATGTGCCCATGATGGAGATCGCCACCCTGCTTGAAGCCAACACCGAACCCGGAAGCCTGATCGGTTTCACCGGAGGCGGCAACGTCGGCTACTTCATTCAAGATCGCGCCATCCTCAACATGGACGGGCTGATCAACAGCCCTGAATACTTCGAGCATTTGCAAAACGGCACAGCGGGCGAGTATCTCGCAAGCATCGGCTTGGATTACGTATTGGCAAACCCCGGCATCCTCGATCGCCAGCCTTATGACGGCCAGTTCAACGAATATTTACACCCCACCAGCGTTTCCTACGGCGGGAAACAATTGCTACAATACGAGAGCCCGAAGTGACAAAACCGCGTCTTTCCCCCGTTCAGCCTGATCCACTTTTCCCGAGCGACTCATGCCTGCTAATCGTCCCTTCGGTGTAACCCTGCTCCTATGGCTGGTGTTAATCCCATCAGCATGGGGAGCGGCGCGTGTTGCCGCCGCCCTGCGCTGGTGGGACGCGCTGGTCGAGTTCGATTCGCGTCTGAGCCCCGGTTACCTCACCCTGACCGGTGTCGTTTGGGCAGTCGCAGGGATCGCGCTGTGTTGGAGTATCATACGTCGAAGCGAGTGGGCGCGGCTGAGGGTGGCATCCGCCGCAGGTGTGTGGCAACTGCAATTGTGGGTCGAACGTGTTTTTTTCCAGTCCGAACGGGCAAACTTGCCATTTGCGCTAATCGCATCGGCGGTCATCCTGTTGATCGTGATAGTCATCCTGTTGCACAAAAGCACGATCCGATATTTTTCAATAAGCGAGGAACATGAACAAGCAGACCAATCTTCAAAAACTGCATGACCTCAAGGCAAAGTCTCGTTTAGGCGGCGGCGAGGAGCGCATCAAAGCGCAACACTCGAAAGGACGGCTCACCGCGCGCGAACGCATCGAGCTTCTGGTGGATAAAGGCTCGTTCCGCGAAATGGACGCTTTCGTCCAACACCGCACACACGATTTCGGGCTGGACAAGCAAAAGTTCATCAGCGATTCGGTCATCACCGGTTGGGGCACCATTGAGGGACGGCTGGTGTATGTCTTTTCGCAGGACTTTACAGTCTTCGGGGGAAGTCTCGGTGAAGTGCACGCGGAAAAAATCTGCAAGATCATGGATATGGCGATGAAGTCCGGCGCGCCCGTGATCGGGTTGAACGATTCGGGCGGCGCGCGCATTCAAGAAGGCGTGGTGGCGCTGGCGGGCTACGCCGACATCTTTTTGCGAAACACGATGGCATCGGGAGTCGTCCCACAAATATCAGCCATCATGGGACCGTGCGCCGGCGGCGCGGTGTACTCCCCCGCGCTCACCGATTTCATCTTCATGACGCGCAACACCTCGTACATGTTCGTGACGGGACCCGACGTGGTGAAAGCCGTCACGCACGAGGAAGTGACACAGGAAGAACTTGGCGGCGCGAGCGTGCATTCCGAAAAGTCCGGCGTGTGCCACGTGGCGGCCGATAGCGAAGCCGATACGTTGTTCCTCATCCGCAAGATGCTCGGCTACCTGCCGCAGAACAACATGGAAGACCCGCCCTTCCTGGTCACTGACGATCCCTTGCGGATGGACGAATCGCTCGATAGCATCATCCCCGATGATGCCAACAAGCCGTACGACATCAAGGACGTGATCCGCCCGATCATGGACGGCGGGCAGTTTTTCGAGATTCACGAGAATTATGCGCAAAACATCGTCGTCGGGTTTGCGCGGTTGGGCGGGCATTCGGTGGGAATTGTGGCGAATCAACCCGCCGTGCTGGCGGGCGTGCTGGATATCGACGCGAGCGAGAAAGGCGCGCGGTTCGTTCGCTTTTGCGACTCGTTCAATATTCCCATCATCACTTTCGAGGATGTGCCGGGCTTTTTGCCGGGCACCAACCAGGAACATCATGGCATCATCCGCTCCGGGGCAAAGTTGTTGTACGCCTACTGCGAAGCAACCGTGCCCAAACTGACGGTCGTCACCCGCAAAGCATACGGCGGCGCGTATTGCGTGATGTCGTCCAAGCATATCCGTAGCGATATTAATCTTGCATGGCCCACCGCCGAGATCGCTGTGATGGGACCGGACGGCGCGGTGAATATCATCTTCCGCAAAGAGTTGGAAAAAGCAAAAGACCCCGTGGCGCGCAAAGCAGAATTGGTGGCAGACTATCGCGAGAAATTCGCCAGCCCATACGTGGCGGCGGAACGCGGCTACATCGACGACGTGATCGAACCGAAGGAAACGCGCCCGCGTTTGATCAACGCGCTGGAAATGTTGAGCAACAAGCGGGACTCTAACCCGGCGAAGAAACACGGGAATATTCCGTTGTGATGCTTCGACCCGGCTCAGCACAGGTTTACGATATGACATGCACGCACACACGTAAAGCCTTGTTCCCTGTCTATCTGTTTCCTTGTTTACCTACTCATTTACAACCGAGGCGCCATGTTCAATAAAGTATTAGTAGCAAATCGAGGCGAGATCGCGGTGCGGATCATCCGCGCGTGCAGAGAGTTGGGCATCGACACCGTGGCAGTGTTTTCCGAAGCAGACCGCCGCGGCTTGCACGTCCGCTTTGCGGATGAGGCATATCTGCTCGGTCCCGCGCCGTCGCGCGATTCCTATTTACGCGCCGACAAGATCATGGATATCGCCCGCAAAGCCAATGTGGACGCGATCCATCCGGGCTATGGCTTCCTCGCCGAACGCGAATCATTCTCAGCCATGTGCGAAGAGGCGGGCATCGCATTTATCGGCCCGAAACCATCCGCCATTGCCGCAATGGGCGACAAAGCCGAAGCGCGCGCCACTGTTATCAAAGCCGGCGTGCCGGTCGTGCCGGGCACCGAAGATGTGGGCAACATGACCGACGATGAACTGCTTGCCAAAGCGGCGGAGATCGGCTTCCCGTTATTGATCAAAGCCACAGCGGGCGGCGGAGGAAAAGGGATGCGCGAGGTAACCAGCCTCGAAGAAATGCCAACCCTGCTCGCCTCTGCCCGACGCGAGGCTGAATCGGCATTTGGAGACGGCAACGTCTACCTCGAAAAACTGATCATCGACGCGCGCCATATCGAAATTCAAATCCTTGCCGATAAGCACGGCAATGTGATCCACCTCGGGGAACGCGAATGCTCCCTACAGCGGCGTCACCAGAAATTATTGGAAGAAGCGCTCTCCTCCGCCTTGGACGATGAACTGCGCGCGAAAATGGGCGCGCTGGCTGTAAAAGCCGCCAAGTCGGTGGACTACGTCAACGCGGGGACGATCGAATTCCTGCTCGATAAGAACAAGAACTTTTTCTTCCTCGAAATGAACACCCGCCTGCAAGTGGAACATCCCGTGACCGAAATGGTGACGGGCATCGACATCGTGAAGGAACAACTACGCATCGCGCGCGGGCGCCCCCTCAGTTACACGCAAGACGAGGTGCAATTCAATGGACACGCCATCGAATGCCGCGTCAACGCCGAGGATCCATACAATAACTTCATGCCATCCACCGGGCGCATCACGCACAGCCTGCTCCCTACCGGACCCGGCGTGCGCGTGGACACCGGCGTGTATCCCGGCTTCGAGATCACCCCATTCTACGACCCGATGATCGCCAAATTGATCGTGTGGGGCGAGACGCGCGCCCAAGCCATCCTGCGCATGCGCCGGGCGCTCGAAGAATATCGCATCGTCGGCGTGCGGACGAACATCCCCTTCCACCAGACGATGATGGATTCGCACCGCTTCATGGGCGGGCAGTACGATACGCGATTTGTGGAGGAACGATTCTCCATGGAAGACGCGGAGGAGAACCGCCAGGATTTTTCGGAAGTCGCGGCGATCCTCGCCACCCTTGTTGAACACCACGAGACCGAAGTTTCATCGCAATTCGTACAACGCAACGAACGAGACGCCAGTAACTGGAAGTGGGTCAGCCGTTGGGAAAGGATGCACAGGTAGATCATGAAATACGTTGCCACAGTGGAAGGCAAAGACTTCCTCGTCGACATCATCGACGAAAAACACGTCAGCGTGAACGGCAGGACGTACGAGATCGACTTCGTCACCGTGAGCGGACAGCCGGTCTACTCATTGATCGCGGACGGCATGTCGCACGAATCCTACATTGCGCGCGGAGATGATGGTTGGCAGGTGCTCTTGCGCGGACGGTTGTATCCCGTCCTCGTAGAAGACGAGCGCGAGAAGCGTTTGCGCGCCGCCGCGGGCGGGGGCGTTGCCGAAAGCGGCGAATTCAACCTGAAAGCGCCGATGCCCGGGCTGGTGGTCGCTGTGCCGGTTGAGGATGGGCAGGAAATCAAAAAAGGACAGGTGCTTCTCATCCTCGAATCGATGAAGATGCAAAACGAGTTAAAGTCGCCGCGCGATGGAAAGGTCAGCCGCATCAAGGTCAAGCCTGGCGAGAGCGTGGAGCAAAAGCAGGCGCTGTTGAGTGTGGTGTAATTCAGTAGCCAGTGAACAGTGATTAGTGATCAGTAAGCAGTGAGTGGATACGCGTATCGCGCGAGAGTTGAAATCTGTTGCGAAACGCCGTATACTGAAGCAAGGCAACTCCTGAAAGGACAAACCTCATGCACAACCATCGTCATTCGCTTGAATGCATCCTCCCGGAACACATGTTGGAGCAGATCGCCACCAAAGGCTCCGACGCGCAGAAACAAATGGCAATGGACAACATCAGCGTTGTCTATCAACTGCGGGCAGAACGCGCCATGCGCGCCAGCCTGGCTGATTTGTTCGCTCCAACCATGCCACGCGCGGCGGATGGCGGCAAGGAACGCATCGTGTACGATGTGAAGCGCGGCACATCCCTGCCCGGCGCCGCCGTGCGCCGCGAAGGCGACCCTGCCAGCGCGGATGCGGCGGTGAACGAAGCCTACGATGGGAGTGGCATCACCTACGATCTGTACAAGGAAGTATACGGGCGCAACTCGATCAATAATAGCGCCATGCGGCTCGACTCGAGCGTGCATTACCGCACCGGCTACGACAACGCCTTCTGGGACGGCAAACAAATGGTCTACGGCGACGGCGACGAAAACCTTCCAGCGGAGGACCGTTTGTTCAACCGCTTCACCATCGCCATAGACATCATCGGGCACGAACTCACGCACGGCGTCACGCAGTTCGAAGCCAAATTGGTCTACTCACAACAGCCGGGCGCGTTGAACGAGCACATGTCGGATGTGTTCGGCTCGCTGGTAAAGCAGTATCAATCGCGTCAGACCGCCGCCGAAGCGGATTGGATCATCGGCGCGGGCTTGTTCACCCCCAACGTGAACGGCGTCGGTATCCGCACGATGAAAGCGCCGGGCGCCGCGTACGATGATCCCGTGCTGGGCAAAGACCCGCAACCCGCGCACATGAAAGATTACGTCAACACGGCGAGCGATAACGGCGGCGTGCACATCAATTCAGGTATCCCGAACCATGCCTTCTATCGCGCCGCGATGGAGATCGGCGGGTACTCGTGGGAAAAAGCGGGGATGGTCTGGTACGTGACCTTGCGCGATAAACTTGGCGAGAATTCAAATTTCCAGCAATGCGCGGACCTCACGCATCAGACTGCGGGGGAGTTGTTCGGCAGTGGAAGCCTTGAACAACTGGCGGTCAAGAGCGGCTGGGCGGGAGTCGGCATCACCATTGGAGGCGAGACGCCAGAGCCGAAAGGTTGTCTCGAGGCAACCCTGCGCTTCCTCGGCGCGGCTCCGTCTTAAAGCGGATGAACGCCTCCAGCCACAGAGATCACAGAGTCCTCAGAGAAAGTCTTAGAATCTCTGCGCGCTCTGCGGCTAATTGTTTCGTTGATTAGCAAGGAGTTTCAAATGAACGTGGAACGAATCAAATTCGAACGAACCGGGGGCTTTGCAGGCATCCGCCTCGCGGCAGACTTCGACGTGAGCGATCTCCCCGACGATCTCTCACAAACGCTGAGGGAATTGCTTGACGCCCTCGATTTCCCCGAACTCCCCGCCAAACTGACAGGCAACGAATCTATACCCGATTCATTCACTTATATCATCACCGTGGAGGCGGGGAAATGGCATCACACGGTCATCACCGGCGACGCGCCCGAGGATGAGAAAATGCAGGAACTTCTCGAATTGCTCAATCGGCTCGCAAGGAAGAAGATTAAAAAGCATTGAGTTACAAGCCCTTCGATGAAAATCGAGGGGCTTGTTCTTGCGCTACTCACTCCGCGTGATCTTGCAAACCTTCCAAGTATCTCCGCGCGGTTGCAAGTGTTACAATCAACTTCAGTATCCATGTACAACCTCCCTCAAATCGCCGCCGAAAAAGATGAACTGCACGAAGCAGTCCTTCATGCGCGCGCGTACAAACCCATTTACGTCAAGATCAAGATCAACTATGGATGCAACCTCAAGTGTGAGATGTGCAAACATTGGCGCGAGACGCGCGAGCCGCCCATCTCGATGAATCGCTTCCGTGAGATCATCTCCGAACTCGCCGAACTCGGTTGCAAAAAGATCCACTTCTCGGGTGGCGAGCCGATGCTTCGTCCGCAACTGCCTGACTTGGTCGAACACGCGACGCAACTCGGGATGCGCGTCACGCTCACGACCAACGGCACGTTGATCGACAAGGTCAAAGCCAAGCGACTCGTCGAAGCGGGCTTGCGCGGTGTGAATGTTTCGATCGATTCGCCGCTCCGTAAGATGCACGAGAAAATTCGCGGCGTCGAAGGTTCGTTCAAACAGACAACGAAGGCTGTCTCGTTATTCAACAAATATTCTCACAAAGGAAAACTGACTGTCCGCATCAACACGGTGGTTGGGCGTTCCAATTATCAAACGCTCGCCACGCTCCCCGACCTCGCGCATGAACTCGGCGCGGACGGCATCAACTTAATCCCCGTGGACGATCATTGCGGCGAGCATTTGTCCATGCGGAAGAAAGATATCGCGTTGTATAACTCAGAAATCGCGCCGATCATTGAACAACGCGCGCAAGAGTTGGGAATCAACATCGCAGATGAGGATGCGTTTCCTTTTGGGCGAGACGACTCGGAAGTCAAGTTGGGACGCGCGGGGAGATATGCGTTCGGCTACTACAATACGCGTCCCTGTTACGCGCCATGGACGCACAGTCTTATTGATTTCAACGGTTTAGTCTATGTGTGTTGCATGACGCGCGAACAGATTCAACCACTCGGCGATGTCCGCAAACAATCATTCACTGAAATATGGGAAGGCGCGGCGTATCGTCAGATCCGCTTGAACATGCACCCGCCCGCGCTCAAGCCTTGTCAACGATGTGATGATTTTGTTGTGGAAAATAAAAAGATTTGGGAAACGATTGGACCTTATTAACTATCAAACAATTAACCGCGAAGCTCGCTAAGAGCGCAAAGATTTTTAAAGGTTTCTTAGCGACCTTTGCGCGCTTAGCGGTTGAAAAAAGAACTTAACTCAAATCGGAAAACATATCCGCGCGGTCGTCGTCATCCCACGCGCTGGCTTGATTGAACGTATGCAGATCGGCGGCAGTGAATGTTGCGGCGGCAATCGGCAACGCAACGGGCATATCGAGTCCCTGCTGGCACGCAAGGCACACCCGCCCCTCACGCGTATTGTTCGTATGCTCATCGCAAAATCCGCGCCCACATTTGATACACTTCCCCAACGACGGATTGTCGCAACGATGCGGCACCAGATAACCGATCACCATTTCACATTGCACTGCGGATGTGTCTGCCATGAAAATTGCTCTCCTAAATTTGCATAGTCGGCGTTTTCTAATGCCGATGCGCGTTAGAGAACGCGCGCTACACAAAGAAATATGAAAATTGCTATCCTCACTGAAAAGTATACACCCGACATCGGCGGACTGGCAATCTCGTCTGAGCGACTCGCGCGCCTGTTAACTTCTGCGGGAAATGAAGTACGCGTCTTTTGTCCGACGGGCAGCCTGCTCCCCTCCGAACAGCGGACTCTCCCTTCAAGAGGAGCAATCGTCACGCGCTTCGGCGCACACAAACGCGCGGACGATACTCTCGTCCACTGGTTCGACCTCATCACAGAAGAACACGCCCGCGAACCATTTGATGTTCTTCACGCATACTTCCTCACCCAAGCAGGATTCATTGCAACCCTCGCTGGACGATATTTGAATATCCCAAGCGTTGTCTCCATCCGCGGCAACGACGTAGACCGCGCCGCGTTCGATCCTTCGCGATTCTCGCACACGATGTTCGCATTGCAGAATGCAAACGTAGTCACTGCCAATGCGCAAGAGTCAATCCGCAAAGCGAAAGCGTTTTTTGATAGAGACATCGTTTTGATACCAAACGGTGTTGATGCGAATCATTTCAAACCGATGGAAAAGAATCTCGCGCTGGTTGAGTCATTGGGGCTTGAAAGAAAGAGGAAAGAAGAAAGAGTGGAAAGTGGAAAGTGGAGCGCGGAAAGTCAGGGCGAGGTGATTGGATTCATTGGCGAACTGCGCGAGAAAAAAGGACTCAAGACACTCCTCTCTGCCTACGCGCAGGTCAACGCGAGACACCCGTCCACCCTGCTGATCGTTGGAGAGATTCGCCACGGCGAAGACAGCCAAACCTTCGAAGAGATGCGTGCATCCATCCCTGAATCAAATATCATCGTCACAGGATACGTTTCACCCAGCGACTTACCCGCGTATTATTCGTTGATAGACATATTTGTTCACCCATCCCTGCACGATGGGACGCCAAATGCAATTCTCGAAGCGATGGCGTGCGAAAAAGCTGTTATCGCAACGCCCATTGGTGGTGTAAAAGGTATTGTCGAGGATGGAAAGAATGGTATGCTTGTCAACGTCAATGATGCGAACGCGCTGGCAGAAAAAATTCTTGAGTTATTAGATGATGGTGAGAAACGCGAGTCGCTTGGCAAAAGTGCGAGAGAATTTGTTGTAAGCAAGTTCAAGCCAGAAAAAGAATTGATGGCAAATTTAGAGGTCTATCGAAAACTTGGGTTATAAGGACGCGGTGGTCGAGTAGTCCTGAGCGAAGCGTAGCGGAGACGAAGGATGTATCGAGACCACCACGCCATAAAGTGATTTTGCTTCAAAAGTTTGTATGCGAATCTGTAGTCTCGATATGGTCTCGGGTTTCGGTACGCTCGCTTCGCTCGCTACTCAACCCTCGACCTACTCGACCACCGAAATTTATAGGTGACACATGGCGTATTATTTAGTCACAGCCAAACCGATCCAATCGAAAATGAACGACCTGCGCAAATGGCTCGACTCCGGCGCGATCCGCGCGATGCGCCCGTTTGGTCAAGCCTTGCAAATGGGACTCGATAACGCCCGCTGGCAAGCAGACGGCGTGGCAATTTGGGAGGAGGAAGATTATTGTATCCCGCCGCTGGCACAGGAACGCGCGGCAGTGCTGGATGAATATTTCACCGCTCTGAATGTTCAACACGTCAACAAAGGAGAAGGGTGGAAACAAATTGAACCAATGAAGATGATTTGGGAGAAGAATGACTAAACTTTTTGAATCGACAACCTCTGTTAAGTCCGAGTTGAACAAGCAAAGGTACATCGCTTCTGGCGAGATTTCAACGATCGTGTATCTCGCGCAAAAACTTGGCAAGCCGCTTCTCACCGAGGGACCCGCTGGTGTCGGCAAGACGGAACTCGCCAAAGCCATCGCAGGCGCGACGGGGCGCGAGCTGATCCGCTTGCAGTGTTACGAGGGACTTGATGAATCGAAGGCATTGTATGAATGGGAATACTCGAAGCAGTTGCTATACACACAACTCTTGCGCGACAAGTTGAACGACACCCTCGGCAAAGCGGACTCGCTATCCGAAGCCGCGGATAAACTCGCCAAAGAAGAAGATGTCTTTTTCTCTGAGAGATTCCTTTTACAACGTCCGCTGTTGAAAGCGATTCTGAGTGAACAACCATCTGTTTTGTTGATTGACGAAATTGACCGCGCGGATGCGGAGTTCGAAGCCTTTTTGCTTGAAATACTGAGTGATTTTCAAGTGTCTGTGCCTGAGTTGGGAACACTGACCGCCAAACACAGACCGTTCGTGATTCTCACATCCAACAACACACGCGAGTTATCAGAAGCGTTGAAGCGGCGTTGTTTGTATCTCTTCATTGATTATCCGACCTTGCAGGAAGAACTCGCGGTTGTGCGTTTGAAAGTGCCTGATTTGAATCCGAAGTTGGCGCAACAGGCTGTGGAATTTGTGCAACACCTCCGCAAAGGAGACATGCGCAAGTCCCCGTCCATCAGCGAGACATTGGATTGGGCGAACGCGCTGGTCGTGTTGAACGCGAAAAATTTAGATAAAGATACATTGGAAGAAACAATTTCTGTCTTGCTGAAACACGAAGCGGATTTACAAAAGGCGAAGCGGCAATTCATCAATCCCCCTCCGCCGCCCAAGCCGAGGCAAAAGCCTGATGAGTTTGGGAGATTTTCGGGCAATTAGATTTTGGCGCACAGTAGTATAATTTTGTGAAACGGCGAAGCAGTGTCAGTCATTGTCGAATGGGATCCCAATAAAGCCACGCTAAACCAAAAGAAACATAGCGTTTCCTTTGAAGAAGCCGCGACCATTTTTGACGACTCGCTCTCCTCAACAATTGAAGATCTGCTACATTCGCAAACCGAAGAACGATTGATCATCGTCGGCAAATCAAAACAAAATCGCCTGCTGGTTGTTGTTCACGCAGACAACGGCGAACGCATCCGAATTATCAGCGCAAGAATGGCGACAAATTATGAAAGAAGAACTTATGAAGAAGCAAACCCCAACACCTGATCCTGAAATGCTGGAAGAATACGATTTCAGCAAAGGCGTGCGCGGCAAGTATGTAGAGCGCTTCAAGAAGGGTAGTAACATCGTTGTCCTTTCCCCCGATGTTGCCGAGATCTTTTCGGATTCAGAATCCGTCAATGAAGCTCTGCGCACATTGATTAAGATTACGCGTCAAAGCAAGAAAATCCCTGCGTAATAAGAATACGACGAATCCTACTAATGAGGTGATTGTAGAAGAGGCTTATAAAAATCGAGGTCGAGCCAGGAACTATGTCAAGATAGCCAGCAAGGTCACAATGAGTAAAAAGAGAAGACCTTCCGAAGAAGACACTGACCGTATTGTCGTATCCCAAGTGGATGATGATTCTGCATGGGAAAAGCCTGCGCGTGTTGTGAGAGGAAACGACCTGCTCAACTCAGGCTTGGCTGGATTGTGGGAGAAAAGAAAGGATATTGGGGACAGCGTTGCTTTTGCCCGTAACCTTCGCGTCAAGGCTCAAACGCGGAAAAAACAGAAACAGTGAAACAAAATCAGACTTTCGAGATTTTGGAAATCTTGGAACTGCTGAAGGATTGAAGCGTGGAATCTCGCATCCTACAATTAATCGCCGCGTTGCGTTCCAGTCGGGTTCGAGTATCGCTTGCAGAATCTGCCGAGGCGTTCTCGGCGGTGGACATCATGGGGATTCAAGACCGCGAAGAGTTTCGGTTATCTTTACGCGCGACACTCGTCAAAGATTTGAAAGATATTCCAGTATTCGATAAATTATTTCCGCTGTTCTTCGGGACAGGTACGCCGCCGATGATGGGAGGAAATCCATCGGAGGATATGACTCCCGAAGAAGCGCAACAACTAGCGGACGCGTTGCGTCAGTTCGCGGAGAGTCTTCGTCAGCGGATGCAAAGGCTGATGAACGGCGAACAGTTGTCCCGTGCGGAGCTTGAAGCGTTGGGTCAGATGGTCGGTCTGAATCAAATGGACGACCTCCGTTATCAAAATTGGATGGCGCAACGGATGATGCGCGCGCTGGCGTTCCCCGAGGTCCGCGAGGCGTTGAAAGAGTTGATGGAACAACTCCAGCAGATGGGCATGAGCCGCGATCGCGTTGAACAAATGCGAAATATGATTCAGGAAAATTTACAGGGCATGCGCGAGCAGATCGAACAGTTCGCGGGCGAGCGCATTGCCGAGAATATGAGCGAGCGACCGCGCGGCGAAGGCGTGGACAATTTGATGAACCGTCCGTTCAACGCTCTGTCGGATGCTGACAAAAAAGTTTTGCAACATGAAGTGACGAAACTCGCCGCGATGCTTCGCACAAGAATCGCGTTGCGTCAAAAACGAATGAAAAGCGGACAACTCGACCCGAAGGCAACGATTCGCGCGAATTTGAAATATCACGGCGTGCCGATGGAGATCAAACACAAAGACCGCGTGCGCAAACCGAAGATCGTGGTCATTTGCGACATCAGCACTTCGATGCGTTTTTGTTCTGAGTTGATGTTGAGTTTTCTGTTTGCATTGCAGGGACAAGTACGCAAGACACATGCCTTCGCGTTCATTGACCATCTCGAATCGATCTCGGAGGATTTCAGCGGCTCGAACGCGGACGAAGCGATCGCGTCCGTTTTGTGGCGCATGCCCAGTGGAAGTTACAACACCGACCTCGGCTGGTCGCTCAACGATTTTCAAAGCGAATACATGGACACGCTCAACGGGCAGACGACTCTCATCATCGTCGGTGACGGGCGCAATAATTATTACGACCCGCGCTTGGATATTTTCTCTACGATGTCGCGCCGCGCCGCGCGCACGATCTGGCTGAATCCCGAACCCCCCTATTTGTGGCACGGTGACAGCGACATGCCCAAGTACGCGCCGTTGTGCAACAACGTGTTGAAGGTCAGCAACTTGAGGGAGTTGGCTGATGCGGTGGATTCTTTGTTGGCAGGGTAGTTCGGTTATCAGTGAACAGTGATCGGGAAACAGTTATCAGTTGGGATTATAATTTGGGTGGAAATGCGAAATGGAAAACATCGAATTCGAATGGGACGATGATAAAGCCGAAGACAACATCAGTAAACACGGCATCAGTTTTGAAGAAGGCGCGACCATCTTCAACGACCCTATGATCGCTACCGTATTTGACCCCAACCATTCGAAACGTGAAGAACGATAGATTTCAATCGGGATTTCCATTCAAGGTCACTTATTGGTCGTCGTGCACACCGAACGAGAAGAAAGAATCCGATTGATCAGTTGCAGAAAAGCAACGAACACCGAGAGAAGAATCTATGAAAACAACTAACAAGAAAAAGAAAAACGACGAAATGCGCGCTGAGTACGATTTCAGTAAAGGCGAACGCGGGAAGTTTTATCGCCCTCTGGAAAAAGGCTATACCGTCCGCGTTCATCAGAAAGATGGAACAACCACAGTCAATCATTACGCCCTGACAGAAGGCTCTGTTTTGCTTGCCCCCGATGTGCGCGAGTATTTTTCCGATTCGCAAGCGGTCAACGAAGCCTTGCGCTCTCTGATTCGTTTGACGGAGAAAATGCCTTCACGCAAATACAGCACACAAAGATCACCCGCGCGGCAGGTGGCGGAAAAGTAGTGCAAATGTCGCTAGACGAAAAAGAAGTTTTGGTCGCCCTATTAAAAGAAAAATCCCATTTCAACAACCTCAGGGATGAAAATTGGTATCACGTTCCTGTTGAAACTGCACCAAAACGATGGCCACCTGAATATCTTGCATTTTATCAGCCGAAAGTATTTGGGGCAGACGCGTTTCGTATAAGATATTTTGGGCGTGTAAAAAACATCATCCAGACACCTTACAAAAAGTTATTTCCCAATAAGATCGACAGCAAAAAATCTGATAAGGTCTATCATCAAGTATTTATTGAAAAACTTGAGCCGCTTCCTCGCCCAATTCCAAGTCGAATTCCAAGGTCAATTGTTTTCATCCCAACAAAATGGCACAAGTTTATCCATGCAGAACAGTTAAACGACCTGTTCGACGAAAGCCCATTAGAGGATGATATTTGGAAAACGTTCAAGGCCGCAAAAATATTTGCCGAACGGCAATGGCGAGAACGCATTGGGAAATATTTTTATCAATTGGATTTTGCGATTTTTTGCAACGATGGCAGAATTGACGTTGAGGCTGATGGAGATACTTGGCACGCACAGCGAGAAAGAATAGACAAAGATAATAAACGCAACAATGAGTTGGAAAAGCGCGGATGGCATGTTCTACGATATAACGGAAAAGAAATTCGAGAAGAAAATGCAAAATATCTTCTGCAGGTGGGAGAAACGATCAAAACACTCGGTGGGTTAAAAGAAGACGGTTTGGTTCCGCGTACATTTTTAGATGATGGAACACAACAATTGAGTTTATTTGAACAAAGAGCCTTATATTCAACGGAAGAAGAATTTTCCGAAGAAGACGAACTCTAAAGAGCCTTGCTTCGATTAGTCGTATAATCGCCTCATGGCAACAGCAAGCAAACGCAAACCGCCTGCCAACGACGAAACATCACAACTCTACAACATTCTCACCCGCGCGAACCAGATCGCTAGCAACACCGAACTGGACGATCTCCTCAACCAGATGCTCGACCTCATCATCGAGGTCTGCGACGGGAACGCGGGCACGCTTTATTTGCTCGACTCGGAACAAGACGAACTGGAATTCAAAGTCATACGGGGACCCAACAGCGATCACAGTTTAATCGGCAAACGAATCAAAACGAACGCGGGCATCGCGGGCGCGACCATGAATCAACAAGAACCCCTCGTGATCGAAGATCTCGCGCACGATCCGCGCTGGCAAAAAGTGTCGCGCAGTTCAGAGGGGCTTCGCAACGTCATTTCCACTCCCCTGCTCTTGCGCGGCAAACCCATCGGCGTCGTGCAAGTCTTCAATTATTCTCACACGCCGCTACAGATCATGCAGATGCTCGGCGCGCGCATGGCATCCGAAATTGAAAAAGCGCTGTTGTTGGAGGCAAGTCAACAACGGACGACGCGACTCGAGGCGTTGATTGACATCATCGGGATCATCGGTTCGAATCTGGACCGCGACCTGGTTCTCCACCTCATCGTTCGCTACGCCCGCGACCTGCTCCACGCCGAGCACGCGTCGCTGTTCCTGATTGACGAAGAGCAAAACGACATCGTCTTGCACATCTCATCGAGCGAGTCGAAAGTCCCTCCGCTACGCGTCCCACGCGGACAGGGAATCATCGGCGCGGCGATTGAAAGCGGCGACATCATCTTCGTCCCGAACGTGCACGCAGACGAGCGACACTTCAAAGACGCAGAACCCATTACGGGAATCACGACAACATCGTTAATCGCCGTTCCGCTCATCACACAAGCGGTTCAACTCGGACAGGAACTTGGGTCCGCCCAACCGCAGATCATCGGCGGCATCGAAGCGATCAACCGTGTCGAAGGATACTTCACCACAGAAGATGCCGATTTGCTACAAACACTTGCAAAGCAAGCGGCGACCGTTTTTCAGATCGCCAAACTCTACGGCGACGCGAACGAACTCTTCCTCGACACCATTCAAGCCATGGTCGCATCCATTGACGCGAAAGATCCGTACACGAACGGACATTCGCAACGAGTGAGTGAATTTTCCGTCGCCGTTGGCAAGCAAATGAATCTTCCTCCCGAAATAATCCATCAATTACGAATCGGCGCGCTATTGCACGACATTGGCAAGATCGGCATCCCCGATACCATCTTGAGCAAACCTGGTCACCTCACCGAAGAGGAGATCAACACGATGAAGCAACATCCCGCCATCGGCGCAAGCATCATGCAAAACGTGCGACTGTTGCGCAACGAAATCCCTGCGCTGGCGGAACACCACGAACACATGGATGGGACGGGTTACCCAAACCACCTTACGGGCGACCAGATCTCCCTGTTCGGAAGAATCGTCGCCGTCTCCGACGTGTTCGACGCGCTGACATCCGACCGTCCCTACCGCGGCGCGCTCGATGTGGAAGAAGTCCTGAACAAAATGCAAAAAGATTCAGGCTCGCATTTCGATGACGCGTGCGTGCAGGCATTGATCAAAGCGTATCTTGCGGGCGAGATCAAACCGCAAAAAGATCGCGCGACATAAACGATTTTGTAAAGAAACACATGCCATTATCGTCTTGCCATATCCCGCCATCGCTTGGTAAGATAACCCCATGCCTAAAATTCTCATCGTGGACGACGATATCACCATCACCAACCTGATGCAAGTGCTGGTCAGCATGAACGGACACCAGCCGACGACGGTCAACGACAGCCTGAAAGCCATGGAGACCGCGCGCGCCGTGGATCCCGACTTGATCACGCTGGACTTGATGATGCCCGACCTGACTGGTTTTGAATTGTGCGAACTATTGCGTAACGATCCGAAATTTGCAAAGATACCGATCGTCATCGTCAGCGCGAAGGATGATGTCGAAAGCAAAGAGAAAGCCAAACGCGTCGGCGCGACGGATTACATCACCAAGCCCTTCGGCATGGATGAATTCATCGACAAGATAAAATCGTTGACGAGTTAAAAAGTCGGACCTCACAGGTCTTTGAGACCTGTGAGGTCTTTTTTGTTTACAAGCCAACTTTACTTAACCAGAATAATTTTTCCAAATGTGCGCGGATCAGTGTAGATACGAGTCGCCGAAGTGGACAACATCACTTTCTGCTGTGCACTCGCGCTGTCCGTGTCGCTGAGGCTGACGTTCATTCCAAACGTGGCTCCTTCTGACAAAGCAAGTTCTTTCAGAAGTTCTTTTGGAATGAAAACTTCCAAAATGTAGCCATCCTCAGTTTGAACTTGCGCCTGCTGAATCGCGATCACATTCGAAGCGTCGGGTCCGTTGAACCAGGCATAGGCGATAGGATGCACTTCGGCAAAATCGCCAACCGAGACGCCGATCTGGTAATCGTCATTATTCATGCCTGGGTTGTTGTAATCCTGTTCAAGTTGCGTATCAAACTGCCATTCCGCATAATCGCCATGCCACAGATCAGAATCGGCCACGGTTTGATAATGGACATCATCCACCACTTTGAGGGCAAAGTACAATCCCTCTTCAGACCAGCCCTGCCAGACTTCAGCGGATAGGTCTTGTGGTCCCTTCCAACTATCTGGCGCAACGGTATGGGCAATCTGTGAGGCGTCATTCAAAACGAAACTCGGCTCGGGAGACCAATCATCCAATTTTCCGTCAATTGTGATGCCGCTAATCCTGTGGAGTTCCATCGTGAATGGACGCGGAGCCAACAGCGCATTGGGATCCACGGTTGGGACGACATGAGGCAAGCCGCCTTTCTCGAAACCGGTCTGGATCGCATCCAACATATCACCGTCGCCTTGACTCAATTCCCAGATCATGACGCCGCCGAGACCCTGGTCTTTTGCATAGCCTGCTTTTGCCGCAATGGATTCGGGGTCTTCATAACTGATGAATATCTTCGTTGAGGGATTGTACAACCACGGCACCTGCGATTCGTCGTTCCAGTAACGGGTATAGGTGTCAAAGTAATCGGCTTTGAGTTCAGTATAGTAAAAAGAACCCGATTCATATTTACCGGGTGCGCCGCCTGTATTGTCTTGGAATAAACCCTTGTTCGTTTCAGGCACGCCCTGCCATCCATGTCCATAAAACGGGACGCCCAACACGATCTTCTCTGCCGGGATGCCGGCGTTCAAGTAGTTGCGGACACTGGCGTCCACAGTTTGGGAAGAACTGCCCGGGTCGCCGGATGAACTGTAAAGAGGAGCATTGAAATTCGTCTTCGTTTCCCACAATCCGTGCAGGTCATAAGCCATCACGTTGATCCAGTCGAGAGACTTGCTAAGTGTTGCCCACTCATAGTTGGAGTTATTGTCGCCTCCGCCCGGCGCGGCGATCGTCAGCAAATATTGCTTGCCGTCCGTTTTGCCGAGTTCATCCAGTTGACTGCGGAATTCTGCCAACAGCAGGGTGAAATTCTGTTTATCTTCGGGGCGGGCGCGATCAGGTTCCTCCCCGCCGCTGACAGGATATTCCCAGTCAATATCAATGCCGTCAAACACACCTCTGTATTGTTTGAGAAACAAGTCCACGCATGAAGCGACGAACGCCTTGCGTGAGTCGTCTGTCAGCGCGGCGTCTGAGAAATTCTCCGACCAGGTCCAGCCGCCTATCGAGATCAGCGTTTGAATGTGCGGATATTTTTCTTTCAGTTGCAACAGTTGATTGAAGTTTCCATGCAACGCAGTGGGGTCGTCTGAATCGGCTTTTCCGTTGGCGCTTTCTTCGGCGGTGAAAACACGCCCGGTATCGGCGGCAATATCACCGAGAATACATTTGCCATCGTCGGTTACATTCGCAAATGCATAATTAATGTGGGTGAGCTTGTCCGCTGGGATGCTGGAGACAAAATAACCTCGTTGAGCCGCGACCCACTGGGCGTAATATCCGACAACTCGTTTTCCTTCCGCTAAGGTTGGCTTCGGTTTACAGCCGCTCAGAATATTTGCCATCATCAACACCAATATGACACAACTTATTTTGCGCATACGCTATCCTTTCGTGAGACATGTAAAAATTTGTTTTGATTTCGACAGACCTTTCCCAACATATTGGCGCGGAGTGTATCACAAGCATCATGAAAAAACCTGACAGGTTTCCAAATAGCCGTCAGGTCTAATTCAAAGTAACATGAATTGATTTACCGTAGTAACGACTTCAGTCGTTTATTTTGCGGCGAAAATGCGACTGAAGTCGCCACTACGATGTCAACAGTTTCTGGTACACCTTCACCAACCGCTTCTGCGACTCGTGCCACGTAAACTTTGTCAAGGCGCGTTCAGAGGCGGAGTCGGCGAGACGTTTGGATAGATCAAAATCGTCGAGCAAGGTCAACGCTTGTTTGGCAAAGTCATCGGGGTCGTTGGGAGAAAACAACAGCGCATCCACGTCTTCGCGGGCGAGTTCGCGGACGATGGGTAGATTCGACGCCAACAGCGGACGCCCGCCCGCCATGTATTCCAACACCTTGATCGGGCACGCGCCTTGCGTGACGTTGCGGTCGTTGAATCCCAGCGGCGCGACGCAGATGTCCGCGCTGGCGATCAATGCGGGAATTTCGTGATGCGGCACAGCAGGCTGGACGATCACGCTCTCTTCCACGCCCAGTTTGCGGATCTGCTTCGCTAAAAATTTTCTTTGCCTCGAGCGTCCGCGCCCGACGATGTGGAGTCGGACCGCTCGCTGTTCGAGTATCTTCGGCAAGGCTTTGACGACGACTTCGAGTCCCTGCCAATCGGCGAGGGTGCCGATGTACAGCAACGTTGGGATTCGATTCTCGCGGCTGGGCAATGGCGACGCGGAAAAGTCCGAAGGGCTAACTCCGTTCGGGATGACTGTGACCAGCCTCAATGGGAGTCCGAGCGAGGCGATGTAGTCGCGCGTCACATTCGAGGGGCAGATGATCGCATCCGAAAGATGAAGAGTCGCGATCTCCTGTTCTTTGATCTTGGTGAGTAAATCCGAATCAATTCCTGGGTAGTGGTATTTGAGTTCGATGGAGGGAAGCCCGTTAACCTCGAAGAGCGTTTTGTAACCGAATCGTTTTTTATTTTGCGCGATGGCAAGGCCATCCCAGATGTTGCGATAATGAGCAACGTCGTAATCGTGATGCAAGACGAGGTGATTGAAAACCGCTTTCCCAAAATGCGTGGCGCGCGCCAGAAAATTTTGCGAGAGGTCTTGCGAGACACGCGTCACTCGCGCCCCTTCGATCATGTCTTCGGTGGGCAACACGCCATCGTTCGGCGTAACCAAATGGACATCAAATTGCCCATTGACCAGACCGCGAATGTTATGCAAAATATGTGTGGACGCGCCTTTCGGACTGGGCACGATGTCGAAGGCGGTGTAGAGGACGTTTGGCATGGCAAGATTATAAACGGAGAATTTCAAAGGAGCAGGCATGGAAGCATTTCTTTGTGGCGGCGCAATTCTGTTCGTTCTCGTCCTCATTATCTTCTTTTATTTATTGAACACCGCGCGCAAGCGCGTCATCGAAACGACTTCGCTCGGCAAAAAGCAACTGCTCCCTGTCTACATAACACTCGCCGATAAACCCACCTCCATTATTCAGGGGATGAACAAACTCCGCTTCGACGTGAGCAAAACCGAAAAGGCGGGAGACAAGTGGCGTTGGATTCCCATGTACATTTTTTTGGCAGGCGTCGGCTTGATGTTCGTTGACGGCATGCTCTTTTTACTCGGATATTTTTCGTTCGTCTTCACGGGCGGCGGGGTCGCGTTGTGGCTCGCCGCAATCGTGATGGCGCGCGGCTTGCGGAAAAGCGATTCATACGACTTCTCGACTCGCTACAACGGGACGCGCGACATCTTATACACGCTTCGCGACGACCTCAAGCCTGACTCGACCTATTTGGGCCATCTCGACCTGACAGGTTCTCTGCTCCCCACCAAAGTAGCGCGTTCCGCCAATGACGCGCAAGGACGCACAACCGAATTTTTCCGCGATGAGTGGCTCGCGCTGAAAGCAAAACTGTACGACGGGAGCATCCTGCGCGTGTCGGGGATTCAAAAATCGAAGAAGCGCAAATCCTACTGGAAGCGCAGCCGCATCAGCGGCAAGATGAAAAGCAAGCCCGAAAAATTCAAAGGCACTGCGCATGATTTGAAAGTCCGCATTGTGCCGAACCCTGAAGTGTATAAAATTGCCAAGCCTAGCGACGAGTTCAAGCAAGGACTGAACATCGGCAAGTTTACGATCAGCCAATTAAACACCGATGGCGGCATGATCAACTTCGTCGCCAACTCTCCTTTTGAAGAAGTGGAACATGAAAACGTTCTGCAAGTGCTTAAGTCTGCATACACCCTCCTGCAAAGAAAGGCGGCATAAATGAGTCGCAAAGTTATTCCGTTCGTGGTGGCATTCGTTCTGGTCTGTCTCGTCATGGCGGTTGCCGCGTTATTTTCGTTCAGCGGATTGGCGAAGGCGGAAAAATTCGGCGCGTCACAAATCTGGTCGCAAAGTTACGACACTGCCGAAAGCATGAAGGTCATCAACTTGATGGGCGACGATAACGATGAACTCTTCATCCAAAACGCGCAGAACGTCACGATCTTCGACGGCGGTGGAAATATTCTATTCACCAAAGAGTATCAATATCCGAAGACCACGTTAGGCGATGTGAATGGCGACAACCGCGAAGACTTGGTCGTCTTTTATATCGGAGATTTGGGTTATTCAGTGGATGTGATCAACAACGGGCAAGCCACAACTCTCGCGCAAAGCCTGACGATCGGACTCCCCGCGCGCGTTGCGATTCTCCGCTTCCCCTCTGGACCTCAAATTGTGCTGGGCGACTCTAGTGGCGGACTCCAATCGTTGAGTCTCAGCGGTCAACCCTTATGGAATTATTCCGTCGGCGGCGAAGAGATCCGCGGACTCGACGACGCGCTCATCAACGGGCAAACACATCTCGCCGCCGCGTCGCATGACGGCTCGGTGGTGGTGTTGGACGAAGATGGGCAAAAAGTTTGGGAGACGGATCAAGAGTCCCTGCGAAGGATGCGCGCGTTTGACTTCAACTCCGATGGCAATAGCGAAATCCTGACAGGCGGCGAGTACGGCGCGTTCGTCGCGTACTCCGCAACAGATGGAAGTCAACTTTATACGCAAAGCATGGGGCAGGCAATTTCCGAGATCCGCGAAGTGGAATTGAACGGCGACCCGTCGTCGCGTGAGTTTGTCGTCGGCGGGAAAGATGGCGGCGTGTGGGCGTTCTCGATCAACGGCGGCGCGGTAAATCAAATGTGGAAGGGATCGCTTTCGGATAAGGTCACGGAAATTTCTGGCATTGACGTGGACGGCGATGGCGCGGAAGAAGCCGTAATCGGTGATGACAGCGGAACTGTGGCAGTGTTCACGGGCAATGGCACAAGAAACAATCTTGAAAATCACAGCACAGGCATCACGCGCATTGACGTGGGCAGGCTTAACGGCGAGCGTTATGTTGTGATCGCGGATTACAGCGAAGTGCAGGTGAACAAAGTTAACTTTAATTCGATTCCAGGCTTCCAATACACGCCGCTGATCGTGGGAGTGATCGTCTCGGCTATCATTTTGATCATCGCGGCGATCCTCGCGTCTATTCCGAAAAAGCCCGAATTGAAAGTTTCGTTCCAAGATAAAAGCAAAGGATCGCTCGAAGCCGAACGCCGAATGTTGAAGGAATCCATTGCGGATGTGGAACGCTTGCGCAAATCTGGCGAGGTGACAGGCGATGCCTATCTTGCGCGCCTCAAACGTCTGCGCGGCGATCTGGCGGAAAACGAGACCGCGTTCAAAACCGCAGGCTTCCCCATCAAAGTGGAAACGATCCAATGCCCCAACTGCGGCGGCACTCTCGAACTCGGCATGGATAAATGTGAGTATTGCGGGCAGGTGTTGTTGTCATAGATGTAAAAAAAGACAGGCTTGCACAAGTTGAAGAGACAGACACCCGTCATCGTTGGGTGTCTGTCTTGTTTTCAAGTATCATCGCCAGTTCGTTAGACTCCTTGCATAAGTCTATAACATGGAGGCACGATCAAATTCTTTGCCACGGATTTCACAGATTTTCACTGATTTATTTAAAAATCCGTGCGAATTCGTGAAATCCGTGGCTAAAAGCACTTTCGCAAGAGGTCTATTGCTTGATTCTTCCTCAGCCCGGATTCATGCTGGTATACAACGCCAGTTTATTGCCGGTGGGATCTTCGAAGATCCCAAACCAGCCGGTGCCGGGAATCTCCTGCTTGGGGCGCACGATCTTTCCGCCAAGTTGTTCCGCTTTCGTCAAATCGGCTTCGATATCGTCGCTGGCAATATACACCAGCACTTCCCCAGCCGGGTACTCGACAGAAACTTCATTGAACCCGCCGCCTGAGCCGGCGCCGTCTGCCCACATGGTGTAGTTAAATTCAGGAGCGTGTTGCATTTGCCAGCCGAGCAATTCTTGATAGAACTCGCCTGCGGCTTTCACATTTGCGGCAGGAATCTCAATGTGAACAACATTTCGTTTGGACATGGGTATTCTCCTTTGCGGGTTGAATTGACCGCTTGCATAAGTGTCTCTTGCTCAGCCACAGAGTCCACAGAGACCTTTGAGAAATGCTCTTTTTCTCTGTGGCGAAAACGACTTTCGCAAGAGGTTGAATCGATAACTCGATTCTAGAACTCATGTTCTAAATTGTCAAGCGTCAGATGTGGGGATGTTTAGGCAAGGCGAACCAGATGTAAGGTTGGAATGAGGCGTTATTCGTATTTAAGCGCAAGCACGGGAATCATCGTCGCGGCGCGGAGGGCGGGATACAGTCCGGAGAACATCCCAACCAGCGTTGAAAATACGAGCGCGAAGATGGGTAACCAAAGCGGGGTAGACACCGCGATGCTCGGCGGCGCGCCTCCCTGCTCGCCGGCTTGATTTGCGAGATAGACTAATGCCAGCACGTTGATGCCTTGCGATGCGAGCCAGCCGATGATGACGCCGCCCAGCCCGCCGAGAAAACCGATGCCTGCCGCCTCGCCTAAAAAGATGGCAAGCACATCACGGTTCGTCGCGCCGACGGCTTTCATCAGCCCTATTTCCTTGGTCCGTTCGAGGATTGACATTGCCATCGTATTCGCAATGCCAATCGCGGCGACCAACAATGCAATCGCGCCGACGCCGCCGAAGATCACTTGAAGCACAATGAAAAAATTATTGATGCCTTCGAGAAACGATTGCGGTGTGAACGCCTGAAACCCCATGGCGGTGATCTGGTCGGCAATCTCGATCACCTTGTCCACATCGCCGACTTTGACAATAACCATGCTGTAACCGTCTTTGTTGTAGTTGAAGCGGCGGTTCTGCGACCACTCGTTGAGCAGTTTGATCTGATCGAGCGGCATGTACACCGTAAAATCAGATTCACCCCGCGTCTCTTTGAGAACGCCCGTCACGCGAAGCGCAATGTTCTTGCGGATTTCATTCCCGTTGGCGTCATACTTGAAAACGATCAACTGCACTTGCTGATCGAACAGTTCCGGCGGAGGCGGAGCCTCCTGCCCTGGTCGCATATTCGGGTCGTAAAAACTTTGCGGGACGGTGATGCCGATCACGATTCGCCCGCGACCTAGTTCTGTTGAACCCTGTTCGGCTGTATCGCCCAAGTCGGCGACATCATCCGTACCGATGCCGATGAGGTTGACATACGATTCCATTTTCTGAAATTTCATCAACGCGCCGGACATCATATACTCGCGCGGGATGACAGCCTCGACGCCGGGGATGGCGCGGATTTCCTCCAGCACGGGATTGGTGAGCAGTTTGATTTCGTCGGACGCGGGAAAACCAACGCCTCCTCCCCCGCCCCCGCCTGATACAACCATGCCGCCTTCGCCGCCATACGAGGGACTCACTTGAATCTGCGTCAAGTCGCCGATGCCGTACAGTTGTTCGGTGGCTGTCTGCTGTAGACCGATCGCCAGTGAAACAAGAATCACAACCGCCGCGGTGCCGATGACCACGCCCACCGCGGTCAACGCGACACGCGCTTTGCGACGGCTTAAATTTCCAGCAACGAGACGAAACAGGTCGAGAAACTTCACGGGCCGCCCTTGCCTCCGCCCCCGCCGCCCGCAGGGACTGCTTCTTCGATGACAACACCTTCCTCCAGCGGAACCGATTCTGTATCAGGCGGCGGAGCGCTGTCTAAGCCAAAGATGCCAAGGATGAATCGTTTGACCTTTTGCCAGAACGTTTCTGAGGCTGGCTCTTCAACCCCTTCGCCGTTCGGGTCAACTGTCGGTTCTTCGATGACCATTTCCTCCACTTGAACTTCGATGGTCTTTTCAATCGTTCGCGGCTTGTTGAAATCGTCCACATATTCGATGGTGACCGTGAGGGGAATCGTCCCTGCCTGTTCGGGGGTGAACAGCGCGTCGATGGTGAAGAATGCTCCCACGTCGAGCGAGCCGACGAGTCCCGTGTTGCCCTCGAGGAAACCGGAATCCGATTCGATCTTGATATTTCCCAGCACCGCAAGACGCCTGCCTACATTGACGATCTGAATCGGCAAGGGACCCGGCTGACCGGTGAAGAGAACGCCGGGCGGCTGGTAGAAACTGACATCCAGATTCGGCAGGCTGTGAACAAGCAAGGTAATTACCTGTTCATCGTTGATGACTTCATTTTTATCGTTGAGATACGAGAACGAGATTTTCACCGGGTATGCGCCGGGATTTGTAGATACATTGACGATCAAGTTCTGGGTCGCGTCGATTCGATCACCCGCGCCGAGATCGCCCAACGATTGGACATTGGATGCGCCGACCGGGGCAAAGTTTGCGAAATCCCCACCGCCGCCTGAGACTCCGCCGGGTTGTGGCGTTCCACCGGATGTTCCGCCGGAACCGCCGCCCACGATCATGGTGATGCGCTGGGCTTTGGCGTTCCCTACGTTTTGGACATTCAATTTGAGGGCAAATTGTTCGCCGGGTTGAAGCGGATCAATGTCGGTTGTATAGCCGGTGATCACAAGTTGTGAACTTTTCACACCGGTAGGAGTGGATGTTGCCGCCGCAACCCCACTGGATACTCCGCCGGTCGCTGTGATCGAGAGTGTGAATTTATCGGAATACGGCGCGCCCGTACTATCGTAGTATGTAAGTGTGAGATCAACAACGACGATCTGCTGTCCGTAAATTTGCCCGCTAACTAAAAAGGTCTGCGCAAAGTTGGCGTTGTTACCAGCGTCCACAGTTCCCAAAACAGACACCCCGCCATTTTTGAGCGGCACGAGATCGGTGGAGGAAAGCACGGCTTGAGCGCTGTAGGCGGTTGCCGTCCCTGCGTTTTGAAGTTCGATGCTCAACTTAAATTCAGCATTCGTTTGAACGCTTCCTTTTGTCGCGGTCGCTTTGACCACCATCTGTGGGCGGACAAATGGTAGCGGCGTGTTTGTGGAAGTTGGAATTGGTGTATTGCTGGGCACAGTCGTCGTGACTACTGCTGTAGTAGTAGTAGCAGATGGAGCCACAGGCGTGATCGGAGTCGCGGATGGTCCTGTAGGTGTGGGTGGAGTCGTAGACGCTTCTGTAGGTGTTTCCGTAGGAGCCTGAGCAAGAACGTCAAAATACCCGCCGCCATTGAACGACAAAGCCAACGAGATCAATACGATAATGGACGTAAATCGAGAAATTTTATTTTTCATTTTTTCCTGCGACAAAAAAGTTATTCGACCTGCATGGCCTCCAACGCGGCGGCATCGTATTCCGCTTCGCTGACGATATGCCCATCGAGCAAATGGATCTTGTGCGTGGCAAAGCGCGTCATGCGCGGGTCGTGCGTTACCACCAACACCGTGCGCCCAGCTTTGTGCAAATCTGACAGCACGTGCATGATCGCGCTTCCGCTGGTGGTGTCGAGGTTGCCGGTGGGTTCGTCGGCAAGGATCAACTTCGGATCATTCACCAAAGAGCGCGCGATGGCGACTCGTTGTTGTTGCCCGCCGGAGAGTTCGGATGGACGGTGATCGGCTCGATTCCCCAAGCCGACCTGATCCAACAGTCCTCGAGCGCGTTCACTCCTCTGCCTTGTCCCTGCTCCGGCGAACTGCATCGGGAACCCAACATTTTCCAAAGCGTTCATGCTTGGAATGAGGTTGAACGATTGAAAGACGAATCCCATCGTGCGGCGGCGAAACAATGCCAGCGCGTTCTCATCCATTTGGTCGAGGCGTTCGCCCTCAATGGCGATCTCGCCCGAGGTTGGGCGGTCCAGCCCTCCCAGGAGGTAAAGAAGCGTGCTCTTCCCCGAGCCTGAGGGACCCATCACCACAGTGAACGTCCCCTCTTCGATCTCCACGTCTACCCCATCCAAAGCGCGGACGATCTGCCCGCCCATCTCGAAGTGTTTTTTTAGCCCGACAATGCGAATAAACGGCTTGCCCATGCTACCCAAAGTTTGCAATTGCCGCGCCCACTCCCGCTTGAATGGCAATCAAGATCAGGACAACAACCAGCACGCCGATCAATGCTTTGCCTTTTGGCAGACCGTCCACCACCGAAAAGCCGATGCCCAGCAAGGCGATATTCCAAAAGAGGAAGATGTCGGTGCGGGAAAGAAATTGAGATATAAAACCTGGTTGCGTGAACCCGGAAAGACCGGGGCTGGCGATCTGATGTCCGGCGATCAACATAAAAATCGCCCGCAGTATGTCTCGAACAATGAACGGAGTGTTTGCCCAAGCAACGATGTTCAACGCGCTTTGCGTCGAACCGCGCCCGCCTAGCAAAGTGGAAACCAACCGCATGATTCCCACGAAAATGACCCAGCCAAGCCAGAGCGAAAACAACGCGCCGACGGCAGGCAAAACGTAGTTGGCTACCGGTCCCTGCGAGGTCTGTTGCGCTTGCAGATAACTATCCTGCATTTCCGGTGTCCAAAACTGCCAGTCGGGCGGGAGTTCAACAACGCCGTTCACTGCGGCTTGCGTTTTGAGGTAGCCCGTAACGATCACAACAAGGATCGAGGACAGCGTGAGCGCGAGCATGGGAGTTAACCATGAACTATGCCGGTCGGAAGTCATTGGCGAAAACGCTTCATTCGGACGAAGCAACATGGCTAACAGGCGGGGGAAGTCAAACCGTCTTGCAGATTGTTTTTCGATGGTGGTTTCAGTCATAGGATTGAATAGATTCTCAGTAGATCACGAAAATGGTTCGTGGCGCAGTATAACTGCATCACGGCAGTCGACAGCGCAACTGTTGACTGAACGTTCGGTCATAGGATTGAATGGATTCTAACACGCATCAACACGCTTTTCGTGGAACGAAAAAGCGGCTGAAAATGTTCCAGCCGCTTGCAAGTCGAATAAACAGAATTTTACAGTTCAAAAAGATCGTTTTTTATTTGAAAATTTTCCTCCACAGGAGGGTACGCCCGCATGTAATCATCATGCTCGCCGAAGAGTCGCGAAAGGATGCCGAAAAAGCCGCGGCGCATTTGTCGTCCACCTTGTGAAGCGTGTTGCTCGCTTGCCTTACGCTTGATATCCACCACAGATCGAATGTTGATTCGAGCATGGACGGGGAAATCAACGATCAAATCCGTCAGATCGATGTCGCCGTTGCGCCCCCACTTGTGGGGGTCTTTCCCAAACAACGGCATCAAGCGCGCCGACCATTTGAGGAGCCATTTCGGGAAGACGTGATAATAGAGGGCAAGCGGCTTAAACGGCGGTCCCGACTCGGGGTGGAAGGAAGCGTCGTCTGCTTTTTCGAAGGCTAATACTGTTGCTTTATGAATGTGGATGTGGTCAGGATGTCTATATCCGCCAATCGGGTCGAATGTGATGACGACTTCAGGCTTGAGTTCGCGGATGTATTTAACGACTCGCCCCGCCACTTCGTCTATCGAGTGAGCGACCTGCGCATTTGGATGTTTGTTGTCCTCTGAACCGGGCATGCCCGAATCACGATAGCCCAAAAAGAACACGTCGTTCAAGCCTAAAATTTTTGCGGCGCGCATGAGTTCATCCGTCCGCATCTCGGCAGTATCTTTGAAGCCTTTCATGAATTCTTCATCCGCAGAACCCACTTCGCCGCGTGTGGCGCAGACGTAATACGTTTCAACTCCCTGTTGATGATATAAAGCCAATGTGCCACCCAAGCCGAACGTCTCATCATCTGGGTGGGCTAGTACTGCAAGAATTTTTTTGGTCATGGTTTTTTCCTCCTGTGCCTAGACGCAAAGTTAAGCCAAAAGTTTACCTCGGCGAAAGGGTTATTATCAGTACTTCACGAAAGTTCAGGCAACAGTTCGATTTGCCAAGCAAATCGTGTCGCCTGCCTTGACGCAGTGCAACTGCGTCAAGAACTCGTTTTCGCGATCTACTGATTAAGAAAAGCAATCGTATTGGGAATACCTATCGCCGGCAGAGCCTGCCGCGCCGCCCATGACGCTCAATTAGCAAAGGTCAACGTCCTTTTTTGCGTATAAAGCAGTTGTGCCCGCCCAACCCAAATGATTCGACACCGGGGCGGGCGAGCACAATGCAGATTGTTTTTGTCGAAACGTGCTACTTGATCTTGAACATCTGCATCAACTTCATTGCCAGGTTCAAGTCGCCGCCTAATTTCAACTTGCCCTGCATGAAAGCTTGCATCCCATCCAGTTCGCCTGTAAAAATATTGACGTAATCGCTGGAATCGGCAGTCAATGTCATGGTTGCTTTTTCGCTCGGTTCGCCTTTTGCTACGGCAACTTCCCCATCCGCGATCTTCGCGTTCCATTCACCCGCTTCCGCGCCTGTAAATTTGAAGTGGATGGTCGCATTCACGCCCTGCGCCTTTTCAGGCAGGAACGCGCCAGGCATTTTTTCCATGAGTTGTGATACGGTGAGGGGCATTTGTTAGTCTCCTAGTTTTGTTAGTTTGATAGTCTAATAGTCGAAGGTCGAAAGTCAAAGGTCAAGGACTTTCGACCTTCGACCTTTGACCTTTGACCTTTGACCTTCGACTCAGTTTTGTAAATTCTCAAACACCGCCGCCGCGCCCATGCCGCCGCCGATGCACATGGTCACCATTCCATACTTGGATTTGCGGCGAGCCATTTCGTAGATCAATTGGGTTGTGAGTTTTGAGCCTGTGCACCCCAGCGGATGCCCCAAGGCTATCGCGCCGCCATTGACGTTGACCTTGCTCTCGTCAATTTCCAGCGCGCGGATCACAGCCAGCGATTGCGCGGCGAAGGCTTCGTTTAATTCTATCAGGTCAATATCGTTCAGCGTCAACCCAGCGAGTTTCAACGCCTTCGGAATCGCCACAATCGGACCAATTCCCATCAATTCAGGCGGGACGCCTCCCACGGCAAATGAAACGAATCGCACGAGCGGCTTGAGTCCGAGTTCAGTTGCCTTCTCAGCGGACATGACCATCACCGCCGCCGCGCCATCGGACATTTGCGACGAGTTACCCGCTGTGACGACTCCACCTTCTTTGAAGGCGGGTTTGAGTTTGGCGAGGGCTTCCATGCTCGTATCCGCCCGCGGACCTTCGTCACGCTTGACTGTGAAATTTTTCTTGACGGGTTTTTCATTCCCATCGAGTTCTGTTATTTCAACATCGAGCGGAATGAGTTCGGGATCAAACAATCCTGAGTTCACTGCTTTCGCCGCTTTCTGATTACTCTTCAACGAGAACTCATCCTGATCTTCACGGCTGACACTATACTTGACCGAGACATTCTCTGCCGTGAGTCCCATGTTGGTGTAATAGTGCGGCAAATCCTGAGCAAAGTACGGATTCGGCGAGAACTTGAATCCCGCCATCGGCACCATCGTCATGGACTCTGCGCCGCCCGCGATGCCGACTTCGATTTGTCCCGACTGAATCGCATACGCCACATGCGCAATGGACTGCACGCCCGAAGCGCAATAACGATTGACCGTTTCAGCAGGGATCGAGTCGGGCAAGCCCGCGCGTAAGGCGATCATGCGCGCCATGTTGAGTCCCTGCTCGCCTTCGGGGAAGGCACAGCCGATGACCACGTCCTCGATCTGGGACGGATCAAGATTCGGCGTCCGCTTGAGCAAGGCTTGGATGGTCGCGGCAGACATCTCGTCGGTGCGAACCGTGGCTAGTCCTCCCCTCTTAGCCTTACCAACTGGTGTCCGAACAGCGGATACTATAACTGCGTCTTTCATAAAATCACTCCTTGTCAAAGGTCGAAGGTCAAATGTCAATCACTGACTTTTGACTTTTGACTTTTGACCTTCGACTAATTGCGTAAAGGCTTTCCAGTTTGCAAAATACTCCACATCCGCGCCTGCGTTTTTTCTTCGCCGAACAACGAGAGAATCGCTTCGCGTTCGAGATCCAAAATATATTGCTCGCTCACCCATTGACCGCGCGTGAGTTCGCCGCCGCACATCACGTACGCGAGTTTGCCTGCCACGTGATGATCGTATTGCGTGATGTAATGACCTTCCTTGAACATCCACGCGCCGATGCGGATGGCGGCAAGCGCGTCGCGACCCGCCGCATAAATGAGTTCGGGCGCGGGCGGTTTGTATCCCGCGGCGATCATGTGCAGGACTTCGTTCTTCGCTTCGGCAAGCAGGTGACTGCAATTCATCACGATGCGATCGGCAGGCAATAGAATATTCATGCCGCGCGCTTCTTCCGCGCTTGTGGCGACTTTGGCTTGTCCCATTTGCAGAAAGGCTTTTTGCAACGCAGGCAACGCTTCGGCATTTTCGATTCGCATCACAGGGTTGACGATGCGCCGCAACATTTCTTTCGTTCCCGCGCCAGCAGGGATGACTCCCACGCCAAGTTCAACAAGCCCGATATATGTTTCCGCCGACGCAACCACGCGCGACGCGTGCATCGTGATCTCGCATCCGCCGCCGAGCGTGAGTCCCGCTGGCGCAACGACGATCGGCTTCGGCGAATAACGCATCCGCATGTTCAT
The DNA here is from genome assembly GCA_044222305.1 of Anaerolineales bacterium. GTDB lineage: Bacteria > Chloroflexota > Anaerolineae > Anaerolineales > Villigracilaceae > Defluviilinea. Next base: position 3,649 of record JBGANO010000017.1, on the reverse strand, counting down.
GTCCTGCAATTTTCGCACCGCGCCGTCGAGCATATCCCACATGCCTTGTTGCGCGCCGACCACCATCATAAACAAATTCGCGCCCGCGCTAAAATTTTCGCCTTCGTTGCCGATCACAAGCCCATCGAAATTTTCAAGGCGATCAAACGTCTCGACGGTCATGTTCATCACATCTTCATCGAGCGAGTTCATCTTCGTGTGAAATTCCAAACACGCAACGCCATCGCCCATGTCGCGCAACGTCGCGCCCGCATTTTGCGAAATAACTTTTGTGCCTCGCAACATCACGATATTTTCAAGTTTCTTCAACTTAACATACTTGCTTTTCACCGCATCATACACAGCGACCTTTTCACCACCTCGATACTGATAAAACGACTCGACGCCATTCTTCAACATCGCGCTCACCCACTTCGCCGCAGGATAGCCCGCCTCTTTCATCCGTTTGGCTGTCTCGCGCACCCCAAGCATGTCCCACGTCTCGAACGGACCCGCCTCGTGCATGAATCCCCAGCGGACGGCATCGTCAATCGGCTTCACCGTATCCGCCACTTCGGGGATGATTGACGACGCGTACTGGAAGCCTTGATACGTCAACGCTTTGACTAACTGCGCCGCCTTATCGTCCGCTTCCAACATGACCTTCAGCCTGTCTCCCAATCCCTCGACATCTTTCGCCGCTTTGACCGAGTCGAAGCGCGGCTTCGTCGGCGCGACGTGTTCGAGAGTCTTGAAGTCCAGTGACCAAAATTCTTTTTTGCCCTCGGCGTTGCGAACTTCTTTGTAGAATCCGATTTTCGTTTTATTGCCAAGCCACTTGCGCTCAATCAGAGTTGAAATTAATTTATTCGGCGCTTCGGCGCTGAGATATTCCTGTCCAAGTTTGTCATGCGGAATCAACGGCGCGAGATTCCGTCCGACGAGATTCCACACATCAATACCGACCAAATCCATCAAGCGGAAGGAGGCCGTCTTCGGTCGTCCCATCAGCGGACCCGTCAGCGCGTCCACTTCATCTACGGTGTAATCGTTCTTCAAGATGAAATCCATCGCAAATGCACCTGTCCCAAAAGCGACACGGTTGCCGATGAAGTTCGGCGTATCCTTGCACAGCACGATTCCCTTACCCAAACGATATTCGCCAAACCACGAGATGAACTCGATCACCGCTTTATCCGTATCTTTCGTCGGGATGACTTCCAGCAACTTCAAATAACGCGGCGGGTTGAAAAAGTGCGTCCCAAGAAAATGTTTCTTGAACTCTTTCGAGCGTCCTTCGGCAATGTCGTTCACAGGGATACCCGAAGTATTCGTCGAAACAATCGCGTTTGGCTTTCGGACTTCATCAATCCGCGCCATCAATTCTCTTTTAATTCTCAAATTCTCAACAATCGCCTCAACGATCCAATCCGCCTCCCCCACCGCGCCGAAATCATCCTCAAGATTGCCGAGTTTCACCAACGTCTTCAACTCATCCGACATCAGGTTCGCAGGCTTGGCTTTGAGACATCGATCCCAACCGTCTTTCACGATCTTATTCTTATCGCCATCCTTCGACGCAACGTCAAGCAACGTCACAGGCACGCCCGCGTTCGCCAAATGCGCCGCGATGGAAGCGCCCATCGTGCCAGCCCCAATCACGGCGGCTTTATATATTTTGTATGTCATGGTTTCTCCTTTGGGTACACAGGTAAACAAGTAGACACGTAGACAAGTCTCACGTGTTTACCTGTGTACTTGTCTACTTGTTTCCGTGTCTACCTCAACTCCGCTCCGCTATATCCAAGAATTTGCCTCGCAACAACCAATCTATTGATTTGACCAGTGCCTTCATAAATATCCGTGATCTTCGCGTCGCGCATCCACTTCTCGGCGAGGAACTCGCGGCTGTACCCAAGCGGACCCAAAATCTCGACCACCTTCTGCGTGATCTTCGTCGTCACATCGCCAGCCTTCACCTTACTCATCGAAGCCTCCAGCGCGTTCGGCTTTTTATTATCCGCCATCCACGTCGCCTTGATGACCATCAGCCACGACGACTTCAACTGAATGTCCATGTCAATTACATCTCGTTCAATGGATGTCAACTTCTGACGCGGCAGTCCATAGCGGATTTGGACTCCGTTCTCCGCGAGTTTCTCTTTCAGAAATTCAAGCGCGGCTCTTGCCACACCGACGCCTGTCGCGGCGACGAGTGGACGAGTCGCGTCGAAGGTCGCCATCGCCTTCTTGAATCCTGTGTTAGTTTTTTCCACAGTGGGACTGCCGAGAATATTTTCAAATGGGACACGCGCATCCACAAGCGAGATCGCGGCGGTATCACTACAACGAATCCCCATCTTGTGTTCCAACTTCACGACCTTCACGCCCTTCGTCCCGCCTTCGACGACGAACGCCCTCATCCCCGCCCGCTTTGCCGAAGGATCAATCGAAGCCCACACAACGATGAAGCCTCGCCCAAGTTTTTCATATTCGGTGAACGACTTGTCGCCGCCTGTGACGAAGATCTTCTCGCCGTTGATCACCCACTCATTTGTCTTTTCATCCAACACCGCGCGCGTGCGGATGGCGGAATTGTCCGAACCCGCGCCTGCCTCGGTGATGCACATCGCCGCAAACGTGGGTTTTTCATCCTGGAAGCGAGATAAAAATTTCGCGCGTTGCTCAGGCGTCCCTGCGGCATAGACCGCCGCCGCGCCCAATCCGCCGCCAGGCAGGCAGTGATACATTCCCACGTCGCCCCACGAGAGGGTTTCCATCTGCGCGGCAATTAATTGATAGCCAATGGGCGGACGCTTTTCTTTTTCGGCGTCTTTTTCTTTCCCCTGCCCATTCCCATTTTCGCGCGGGGCAAGCGAATTGCCGCCCATCGCTCTCATGGCAGAGTGCATGAACTCGATGTAATCCCACGGAATTTCGTGTTCGTGCTCATCGAAATAACGCGACTTCGGTCGCATCATTTCCTCGGCGACAGTTTTCAACACAAACTGCGCGTTCGTAATCGGTTTCGGCGCTTCAAATTCGATTGGCATTTTTTCTCCTTACGTATACAAGTAGGCAAGTAGACAAGTAAACAGGTAAACAGGTAAACAGGTAAACAAGGTCATACGTGTGTACGTGTCTCCGTGTCTACGTGTTTCCCTGTCTACCTGTTTCCGCGTTTACACAACAGCAAGCCCCGCAAACATCGCGAACCCGCGTCCATTCCTCATCCACATCTCCACAGGATGCTCGCGGATGTAGCCGTGCCCGCCGAGAATTTGCACGGCGCGGTCGGTGACCATCATCGCCATATCCGCCGCGCCCGTGGATGCGAGATACGCTTCGTTGCTCGCATCTTCGCGTCCCGAGTCCAACTTCCATGCGGCTGACCAAGTGAGCAAACGCATCGCTTCGATCTCGGTCCGCATTTCGGCGAGCATGAACGCGATGGCTTGCTTCTGCGCGATCTTCACGCCGAAGGCTTCGCGCTCCTTGGCATAATTCATTGAATATTCAAACGCGGCATTCGCCACACCGACGGCTGTCGCGGCATTTGCGACTCTCATCGAGGCGAGCAGGATGTCAAAATCATGTCCCGCCGCGCCGCCGAGTCGATTCGCAACTGGGACCTGCGCATTCTCCAACTTGACTCGATACAGCGGCAATG
>JBGANO010000016.1:0-67159 GCA_044222305.1 Anaerolineales bacterium | reverse complement strand
GCGGTTCTACGGTCATTACGAAAACGGCGACGAATTCGAACTGATCGTGCAAGCGCTCACGTTGGAATATCTGTTGCCCAATCTTGCTCCGTTCACACCGCCGGGGTGATGTAGGCAGGTAAACAGGTAGACAGGTAAACAGGTAGACAGATAAACAGGTAAACAGGTAGACAGGTCAACATGCCGTCATCGAAAGGTGACGGCGTGTTTGATTGTATAATGGGCATACGAAAGGAATTTTCATGATCACTGCCTATCACCGCCCCAAAACATTGGATGAAGCCCTCGCGCTTCTGACTCAACCAGACACTCGCCCCCTCGGAGGCGGCACGCTTCTTTCCCAGCTGACAACTGATTCAGTCCATGCGGTTGACCTCCAACTCCTCGGCTTGGATTCGCTCCGCGTCAGCGGCAACAATCCTTCGACAGGCTCAGGACAGCGTCTCGAACTTGGAGCGACTCTCACACTGCAATCGCTCCTCGAATCAGAACACTGCCCCGAAGCGTTGAAGCGCGCGTTGAAACTCGAAGCCCCGCTCAACGTCCGCAACTCGGCAACTGTCGCTGGCTCGTTAGTTTCATGCGATGGCAGGTCTACGTTTGCGACGATGTTGCTGGCGATAGATGCGAAGTTGTCAGTAATCAGTGAGCAGTTATCAGTGGTTAGTGTTGGTGAATTCTTGCCTCTGCGCCCGCGCGGACTTATCACCTCAATCAGCGTTCCCCTCAACGTCAAACTCGCTTTTGAATATGTCTCGCGCACGCCAGCAGATAAGCCGATTGTGTGCGTCGCGCTCGCGCAGTGGAATTCAGGACGAACACGACTCGCCGTCGCCGGATTCGGCAAAAGTCCCATGCTCGCCATGGACGGCACAGCCTCCGACGATGTCGCCACCGCCGCGCAAAACGCTTTCCACGAAGCGACCGATGATTACGGCTCCGCCGAATACCGCATGGATGTTGCCTCCACGTTGGCGAAGAGGTGTGCGGCAAGACTGAAAGGAAACTAACATGACCGAGGAACAAAAACCTCCCGCGCCCGAAACTAAAAGATCTTCCTCAAACGGAAGCGGGTTCGCCCTCGGACTCGCGCTCGGCGTCGCATTAGATAATATCGGAGCAGGAGTCGCGCTCGGCGTTGTCTTTGGCATGGCGTTCACCGAAGCGCAGAAGCGGAAAGACCAGAACAACAAACCGTAAGCCGGTCTCACCCAATCAGATTCCGCACAGCGATTGCCTCACATGACCACCATCCCTTCCTCCCTCGCCCCGTTCTTTCAGGAATACGACATCGCCAAACTCGTCCCTGAAAAAGATTCTCACACCATCATCGAGCGCGTCTTGCAATTCGGCAATCGCGCCGAGATCAAATGGCTGTTCACTATCTATTCGCGGGAGCGGGTCGTTTTATGGATCAACAGATTCGGCAATGAAAGACTGCCCCAACCTCATCTTAACTTCTGGAAACTCGTTTTAGGCTCCGAACAATGACCGCGCTATTTTGGGATACTGTTACAGAAGACATGCGCGTGGTTCTGCGTGAGTTCTTCGATAGCAGAATCGGGAATCGATTCTATCTCGCGGGCGGCACCGCGCTTTCGCTTCAACTGGCGCACCGCCGATCAGTTGACCTCGACCTTTTCTCCCCGACCGAAGATATCCCTTCCATACGCGCCACCCTGGAAGAGTCGCTCTCCGCGCTGAAACCCGAATTATCAGACGCGTCTTGGGGAAATCTGGTTTTTATTGCAAAAAATGTTCGGGTTGGATTCTTCGGGTACGGTTATGCCCTGTTAAACCCGCTGGTGGAGGATGACAAACTCCGCCTTGCCTCCATCGAAGACATTGCCATGATGAAAATGGACGCCTTGCTTTCAAGGGCAAACCGCAAGGATTTTTATGATCTTTATTTTATTTCGCAGAAAGTCCCCCTGAAAAGGTTGCTTGATCTTGCTCCAAAAAAATATCCATCCGTTCGCGACTTTGAGGTTCAGGTTACAAAACGCCTGATTTATTTCGAGAGCGCCGAGCATGATCCTGATCCGATACTCCTACAACACGCGTCATGGGATGCCGTGAAGAATTACTTTGCGGAACAAGCCAGGCAGATCGAACAGAGTTGGCTGAAATGACTCTCCCCCTCAACCAGATCCTGCGCGGCGATTGCGTCGAAGTACTCCGCTCGCTCCCCGCCAACTCGGTGGACGTGATCTTCGCCGACCCGCCGTATAATTTGCAACTCCGCAACGAGTTGTATCGTCCCAATCTCACCAAAGTGGACGCGGTCAACGACGGCTGGGATCAATTCGAAAATTTCAAAACCTACGACGAGTTCACGCGCAACTGGCTGAGCGCGAGTCAACGCGTGTTGAAAGACACTGGCACGCTCTGGGTCATCGGCACGTATCACAACATCTACCGCGTCGGCGCGATCATGCAAGATTTGGGCTTCTGGATTCTCAACGACATCTTGTGGATCAAAAATAATCCCATGCCGAATTTTCGCGGCGTGAGATTCACCAACGCGCACGAGACAATCATCTGGGCGCAAAAGAAAAAGGGCGTGAAGTACACGTTCAATCATCAATCCACGAAAGCGTTGAACGATGATCTGCAAATGCGCTCCGATTGGACTCTGCCACTCGTGACGGGCAAGCAACGCATCAAGTCCAACGGATTCAAAGCGCACTCGACTCAAAAGCCCGAAGCGCTTCTCTATCGGATTCTTCTCGCGTCGTCGAATGTTGGGGATGTGATTCTCGATCCGTTCTTTGGCACGGGGACGACTGGTTCAGTTGCGAAGAAACTCGGTCGCCACTGGATCGGGATCGAGCGCGAGGCGAAATACATCCGCGTGGCGCAGAAACGAATCGATGCGGTCACGCCCTCCCCTGCCGAGGCGTTGACTCAGCCCGAGAAACGGAAGCAGGCGCGGGTCCCGTTTGGAGCGTTGCTCGAAAACGGATTACTGAATCCAGGCGAGTCGCTTTATTTTGCAAACAACGGCAAACGGGCGAAAATCCTATCGAACGGACACATCAAATGCGGCGAGATCACTGGCTCGATCCACGGCGTGGCGAAATCGCTGATGAACGGCGCGCCCGCCAACGGTTGGGATGTGTGGTTTTACAAAGATGAAAATGGGAATAAAATTGTGATTGATGAACTGCGCGAAAAACTTCGCGCAGACTCCCGCTAAAGTAACCTTATGTCAAGAAAAACTTTCTCAATTTTCTTATCGATCATCATCTTTCTAATAATTCTTTCATTCATATCCGGGATATTTTATGAAAGATGGCTGGAATCTAAAAACTCATTGGGCATTGACCACTCCCTTGTTTTGTTGCTGGCTCGACCTTCTGATTTTGATATTACAGGCGGTAAATGGGTTACCTTGTCTTCCTATGAAGTTTACTATGATCCAGTATTCACCTCGGTAGATGACTACAAAGGAGCAGGTTATTCAGTCAACGCTTATTTTCCAGAAAAAGATGTATATTTGGGAGTATCGCACGATATCAAAAGATATGTACCCGACAAAATTCCAAAAACGACATGGATGGATGAGCGTTATCGTGGTGCAGAAGCAACCGACGGTATGGAAATCCATTGGCTTAATTTAAAAGAACTAGACAGTAAGAGTCGAGCCTTTTGTACATCTTCCAAACAAAGCAGTACTATCAATTGTTATGTTGAGTCAAATTAAGTTGAACTTATTTCAACTTTCTCCATCTGGGCTTCCAATATGGAAGAAGTTGAAATTATTAATTTCCTCATACCAGCAATACAGAAGTTTTATGATCGTTTATCCGAAAGTTCCATTAAATATAGCGAGGAGAATCAATGAACATCACCCTCACCATCAACTCAAACAAGCACGAAATCGAATGTGCGCCGTCTGAAACATTACTTTCCGCCGTGCGCAGGCTTGGCTACTACGGTGTCAAATTTGGCGACGAGGGCGGGCTCAGCGGCGCAGACACGGTTCTGCTGGATGGCAAGCCTGTCAACGCGGGGTCCATGCTCGCCGCGCAAGCGGAGGGGCATCTCGTCGTCACGATCGAAGCGTTGGGCGAGCATCCTGAACAAGGTTGGAAAAAAACGGACGGGTTGAATCCACTTCAACAGGCGTTTGTCGAATCGGGCGCGATCCAATGCGGATTTTGCACGCCCGCGCAAATCCTTGCGGCGAAGGCATTGCTGGAGAAAAATCCAAATCCAAGTGAAGCGCAAGTGCGCGAGGCGATCAGCGGCGTGTTATGCCGATGCACAGGCTATCTCAAACCTGTGCAAGCCGTGTTGAAAGCCGCGGCGGTGATGCGCGGGGAAAGTACACACGGAAACACGGAAACAGGTACACAGGGCGACGATTCACCTGTGTACTTGTCTACGTATTTACCTGTTTCCGATTCGGGCGACTCTCCAACTCTTGTAAAGATCAATGTCATGCCGCGCGTGATTGTCACACCTGAATCACGAACATGGCAAACCGTCGGCAAGCCTGAGAAAAAAGTGGACGCGGTCAAACTCGTGCAGGGCAAGCCCGCTTTCACCGCCGATATGGATGTGCGCGGCATGTTGTATGCAAAGGTGTTGCACTCGCCGCATGCGCACGCGCGCATCAAAAAGATTGACACGACGCGCGCAAAAGAATTGAAAGGCGTCGCGGCGGTTCTCACGTGGCAGGATATTCCGCACGTGGTGTATTCCACAGCGGGGCAGTCCGATCCGATCCCAGGTCCGCTCGATACGTTTTCGCTCGACCACAAAGTCCGTTTCGTAGGCGACCGCGTCGCGTTCGTCGCGGCAGAGAGTCCCGAAATCGCGGAGAAAGCCTTGACTCTGATTGACGTGGAATACGAAATTCTGGATTCCATCCTCGACTCGCGCGAAGCAATGGATGCAAACGCGATTCGAATCCACGATGAGCCTGAGTACGTCAATTTTGCCGACTCGAACCCCGAAAAGAATCTCGCCGCGCACATCCGCATTGACATCGGCGATGTAGAAAAAGGATTCAAGGAAGCCGATCACATTTTTGAGGCTGACTACGAAGTGCCGAAAGTGCAACAAGTTTCGATTGAGCCACATGTGTGCATCACGTATTGGGATGAAGATGACCGCCTGGTGATTCGCACATCCACGCAAGTGCCGTTCCATGTGCGGAGAATGCTCGCGCCTGTTTTGAATTTGCCAGTGAAACGAATCCGCGTGGTCAAACCGCGTATCGGCGGTGGATTCGGCGGCAAGCAGGAAGTGTTGATGGAAGACGTGCCAGCGCACCTCACGATTGCAACCAAGCGACCTGTCATCTACGAATACACACGCGAAGAAGAATTTATCGCGGCGCGTTCGCGTCACCCCATGCGTGTCAAAATGAAGACAGGGGTGAAGAGTGATGGAACGATCACAGCGAACGCAATGTACGCGTTATCCGACACCGGCGCGTATGGCTGTCACGCGTTGACGGTCACAGGCAACACAGGTCACAAAGCAATGGCGTTGTACGTTGGCGACGGCGAATATCGCAAGAGTCCCAACATCCAATTTTATGCGGATGTGGTGTACACCAACACGCCGCCCGCTGGCGCGTTCCGCGGCTACGGCGTTCCGCAGGGATACTGGCCCGTCGAGCGTCACATGGAAAAAATCGCGCGCGCATTGAATCTCGACCCGATTGATTTCCGTTTGAGGAATGCAATTCATGCTGGTGAATATCATCCGTTTTCGACAGCATGGAATGAAGGACGCGAGCCGCGTCCTGAGATCGTCCAAACCGTTGGGCTGGAACAATGTGTCGCGCAAGGCAGAGCCGCGATTGCATGGGATGATAAATATGGGAATGAGGAATGGCGCACCAAAGTTTCAAGTGTCAAGTTTCAAGTATCAGGTGAAAAACCTGAAACGTGGAACGTGAAACCTGGAACTTCAATGTTAGCAAAGCGCAGAGGGATTGGAGTCGCGTTCGTTATGCAGGGAACCGCTATCCCGTATTTAGATATGGGCGGCGCGTCTATCAAGATGAATGATGATGGTTCGTTCAATCTGCTCGTTGGCGCGACGGATTTGGGAACGGGTTCGGATACTGTCCTCGCGCAAATGGCGGCAGAGGTGTTGGGCGTTCCGCTTGAAGATATGATCTGTTATTCATCCGACACCGACTTCACGCCGTTCGATAAAGGCGCGTATGCTTCATCTACGACTTATATCTCTGGCGCGGCGGCAGTGAAAGCGGCGAATATTGTTGCAGAAAGAATCAAAGTCCGCGCAGCGATGATGTTGAATGCAGAGGTAGACACGGAGACAAGTACACACGTATACAAGGCAGAGGAGATTCGCCTTGAAAATAGATTGGCGATTGCGCCAGATGGGAAAACGGTTTCATTTACTGAAATTGCACTGCACTCGCTTCATAAAGATCAGCAAGAGCAGATTATGGGAGTAGCAAGTTATGTTTCGCCTGTTTCGCCCCCTCCTTTCGCCGCGCAATTCGCCGAAGTGACGGTGGACACCGAAACAGGCGCGGTCACTGTGGACAAACTCGTCATGGCGGTTGACTCAGGCGTGATCGTGAATCCACTCACGGCATCGGGACAAATTGAAGGCGGCATGACTCAAGCCCTCGGCTACGCGGTCTGCGAAGAGATGCGCTACGACGAAAAAGGAGATGCCATCGAACGCGATTTGGATCGCTATCATATCTTCCGCGCCGATGAGATGCCCGAACTCGAAACGATCTTCGTCGAGACGTTCGAGCCGAGTCACCCATTCGGAGTCAAAGCTGTCGCCGAGATTCCGATGGATGGCGTCGCGCCCGCGGTGGGCAATGCCATCCTCGATGCGATTGGTGTCAACGTGGACGTGATTCCCACCACGCCGGAACGCGTGTGGCGGGCGATGAAGGGTAAATAGACATTCTGCGAAGCCGTTTTCGCCACAGAGAGCACAGAGCAACAGAGCATTTCTCAATGATCTCTGTGAACTCTGTGGCTAAGCCAGAGCGCAACCGCAAGAGGCTAAATGGAATTTCAAGAGATCATTCAACGAGCGGCTGAAGTCCGCGCAAAGTATGCCCTGCTTGAACAAAAGCAATACGGCGCGGAATGGACAACCGAGGAACTCGCGCTCGGTTTTGTTGGTGATGTTGGCGACTTGACCAAACTGGTCGTTGCGCTACAAGGCAAGCGAGAAATATCAGAAGCGCATGACAAACTCGCGCACGAACTTGCAGATTGCCTCTGGTCTGTTATCATTCTGGCTCAAGCGCATCAGGTTGATCTCGAATCGGCGTTCTTGAAAACCATGAGCGAACTCGACGCGCATATCAACAAGTTGATGCTGAAAGAATAAATGGCAAACAAAATCTTCGTCATCGGACACGTCAACCCCGACACTGACTCTATCGCCTCCGCCATGGGCTATGCGTGGTTATTACGCGAACGCGACGGCGCGGAGGCAGTCGCGGCACGCGCGGGCGCGTTAAATCCTCAATCGGCGTGGCTCCTCAAACAACTGAAACTCGACCCGCCCGTCCTGCTCACCGACGCGTCGCCGCGATTCGAATCGGTGATGCAAAGACTCGACAGCCTCCGCCCCGACGCGCAACTCGGTCTCGCGTGGACGCTCGCCAGCAAGACTGGCGGCATCGCGCCCGTTGTGGATGAAGACGGAAAGCCGTACGGGCTCATCAACGGTTTCAGTCTCTTCAAATATTTTTCAGAAATCCTTGGTCCGCGTCCCGGCGATACCACCGTGCGCGAGATGATGTCGGCGCCGTGCAAAGACGCGGCAGATACGGGCGTGCCGAAGTTCCCCGCCAGTGGTCACATCCGCGATTTTCTCAACCGCATCCTGCGCGACGAAACCGATGAATACTGGGTCGTTGACGAAAACAATTTATATCTCGGCATTGCGCGTCAACGTGAGATCCTCAACCCGCCGCGCTTGAAAATTATTCTCGTGGATCACAATGAACCGCGTCAGGCAATCGCCGCGCTCGAAGAAGCCGAACTGCTCGAAATTTTGGATCACCACCGCCTCGGCAACCCGCACACGCACACGCCGATTCGATTCACGGTGGACATCGTGGGATCAACTTCGACTCTCGTCTCCGAACAGACTGCGGAAGCGGGACTCTCCATGCCGCCCAGCCTCGCCGGCGCGCTTCTCGCGGGACTTCTATCTGATACACTCATTTTGACCTCTCCCACCACCACGCCGCGCGACAAAGACGCCGCCGACAGATTATCGCGCTGGGCATTCGTGGGCGGAAGTCCGCTCAAAGGCGAGACCATCCAATCGTTCGGTAAAGCATTGCTTTCTGCGGGAGCCGGTCTCTCGAATCGTAAATCCGAAGAGGTTGTCAGCACAGACATCAAACAATACGAGGCGGGCGGATTCAAACTCGCCATTGCGCAAGCCGAAGTGACCGACCTCCTGCAACTCGCTGAACATCTTGCTCCTCTCGCCCAAGCCCTCGACGAGTTGAAAGACAAACGCGGACTCGATTTTGCCATGCTCCTCGTCACCGACATCGTGCGCGGCACAAGCAGGCTCATCGTTACATCCAACGCGCCGCCCGTTTTGGGCGACCTGCCCTATCCACCGCTCGCCGACGGCACACGCGACGCGCAAGGTGTGGTTTCGCGGAAGAAACAGTTGTTACCTGTGGTTCTTGGGTTGTTGGAATGATAACGGAATGTCGAATACCCAGCCTGCGACAAAATTTCACTCCAAACCGATAGAGCGCGCGATGCTTGACTCAAGTCAGACAATTACAAGTATCAAACACAGAATTTATCTAAGCGCTTTGCCATGGGGCGCGGGCGTGGCTTTCATCGCCTGTCTCCTTAACTTCAGCAACAAGAACGGAAATTTAGCCAGCCTAATCTTTCTGCCATCAATTTCAATCGTCTGTCTTATTTCCATCTTCCTTTTCAGGCGATATGGAGTTAAGTTCCTCCATATCTTCGAGGGAGTCATCTACTTCGCTACTTACTTCTTTTTCACCGCCTTTCTGATCAACACCGCCTATAACGGTGTCCATACGGGGTTGTTCCTTGTTCAAAAATTTCTCATCTGGCTTCCCGTCATTCACATCATCTCGTTCATGATGTTCTCGAAAAACATAGCTTTGCGATTGGCGCTTTCTTTCCTGCTGGTTTTCGTGCTCATCGGGTCCATTTTTTTATTCTTAACCATGAATAGCCCGCATGCGGCAATCAACTTCCAGACCTTGTTTGAAATCTTCTTCAGCAATCTCATGTACGTCCTTACTTTGTACTTCATCGTCATTTTGAAGGATATGGTACAACACCGCGAAACGCGCACTTCTCTGATAGCAGAACTTGCATATACCGACAGTCTTACAGGCACATTTAACCGCAGGAAAATCAACGATCTCTTGCAAGAGTACATACGCCATGGCGTGAGGTTCTCGGTGATCATGATAGACTTGGATCACTTCAAGAAAATCAACGACGCATTTGGGCACGATCAAGGGGATATTCTGTTGAAAGATGTGGCAGGGTTACTTCGAAACAATCTTCGCCAAAACGATGACATCGGCAGGTGGGGAGGCGACGAATTTATTGCGATTTGTCCGAACACAACCCAACAAGACAGTGAAAATATTCGAAGCCGCATGAATTTCATCAACGAGAATCCCAAACTGAAAGACAGCGGATGCAGTTTAAGTTTCGGTATTTGCTCCTCCGAAGAGGGAGATTCGGTGGATGTAATTCTCAAAGAAGCGGATACGAATCTTTATCATCATAAACGTTCAAAAAATAATCCGTAGCGCGCGCCTGATGATGTTCACCGAGCAAAATCAAAAGTCTCGACATATAATAGGAATATGACTTCTATTTACCAAGCCATCTCAGAACTCGAAAAAAACAACGAATCTGCCGCGCTGTGCACGGTGACCAAAAGCGAAGGTTCGACGCCACGTCACGTGGGGAGCAAGATGCTCGTCTACCCGGATGGCAATTTCATCGGCACGGTCGGCGGCGGGGATTTGGAACACCGCGTCCTCGATGAAGCGTGGATGGCGATCAGCGATGGAAAGCCGCGCACGCTAGTGTACAACCTCGTCAACCCGAAGCGCGGTGACCCGGGTGTATGCGGCGGAACTGTGGAGGTGTTTGTGGAACCGATTCTTCCTCCCGCGATGATCGTCGTCATCGGCGGCGGGCATGTGGGCAAAGCAGTTGTCCATTTGGCGAAGTGGCTGGGATTTCGAGTCGCTGTCAGTGACGACCGCGCGGAGTTTTGCAATCCCGAATCCGTGCCGGGGGCAGACGCGTATTACCCAGTTCCGATGGCGGAGTTGCCGAGTCAGCTCAAAATGACGCGCCAAACCTTCCTAGTGGTAACCAGCCGTGGGTCCGGAGTCGACGCGGCGGGTCTGCCTCCGCTTCTTGAATCGAAGGCGGCATACGTGGGAGTCATCGGTTCGAAACGAAGATGGCTGACGACGGTCAAAGCGTTGAAAGAGAAAGGCGTGTCCGATGAATTGATCGCGCGCGTACATTCTCCGATTGGCTTGGAGTTGAACGCCGAAACGCCGGAGGAGATCGCGGTGAGCATCATGGCGGAAATTTTGATGTTGCGCGACAAGGGGACGGGGAAGATGATGAAGGGTTGAGTCAGAGATTAGAGGAGTAGAGAATTGTGATTGTGAAACGTTTGAGATGAATTTCCGTAGACTGAATAGGAAAATCGGTTCAGCGTAAAGCGCCATCTTCGACTTGTAGCACATGCGCGCTTGAACTATAATCAAACCAACGTTCTTCAAAGGAGAAAATCATGGCTAGAATTTTTGACGTTATCGAATATCCAAACGAGATGCGGGATGAGATTGTCCATCGCTTTCCCGAAACGGGCATCGGCGATTATCGCATCGGCTCGCAGGTGATCGTGCGCGAGTCGCAATCGGCGGTCTTCTTCCGCGACGGCAACGCGCTGGATGTGTTCGGCGCAGGCAGGCACACGATCGCCACCGCGAACATCCCGAAGTTGATTGATTGGATCGGCAAGGCATTCAACGACCGCACGCCCTTCCCTGCCGAAGTGTATTTTGTTTCGCTCAAAGAATTCGCCAATGAAAAATGGGGCACGCCACAACCGATCATCGTCCGCAACCCCGGCATGGGACTGGGCGTCGCGTTACTGCAAGGCTTTGGAACGTACTCATTCCAAGTGAAAGACCCGCAACAGTTTGTGACGCAAGTCGTTGGCGCGCAAGGATCGTATCGCACTGCGGATATTGAAGAACGTTTGAAGACCATGTTGCTCTCGAAATTGCAGGATGCGCTCGGCGAGACGACAGCCGCAAAAAGCGTGGTGGATTTGATCGGGCTGACCGAGGAGATCGGCGCCGCGGTCCGCGCGAAGGCGCAGGATGATTTCGAAGCGCTCGGCATGGCGCTCAAGAGTTTCTACATTGGAAACTTGAAACCCTCCAGCAAATCGGCGCAGGAGTTGCGCGATATGGGCATGCTCGACATGGCAACCTACACCCAACTGCAAGCCGCGGACGCGATGCGCGATGCCGCGCAAAACGAGGGCGGCGGCGCGGGTCTCACCGCTGGAATCGGCGCAGGCATGGGCATTGGCAACATCATGGGTCAGGCGTTGCAAGGCGGATTCCAAAACGCCGCGCCCGGTGGCGGAGCGGCAGGCGGCGCGAAGATGCCGGACATCATGACGCCCGCAGAAGCCGCGCAATTTATGAAAGTGACCGAAGCGGATATTCTCGAGGCAATCAACGACAAGAGCCTGAAAGCCAAGAAAGTTGGTAAGGCGTTCCGCATCAGCAAAGAGTCGCTTGAAGCGTTCATGAACAGTTAGTACTGCGTATTGCGTATTGCGTACTTCGTATTCCGTGATGAAAAAAAGACTCTCCGCCGTGGAGAGTCTTTTTACGTAGTACGCAGTACGAAGTAGCGTTACTCTAAATCGCTCAACACGTCTGAAATCGAATTCAACACATCGCTTGCCATCACGGACGCGGTTGTGCCGAGGTCATCCGCGGCGTAGAGACCGGCTTGGGCGTGAATCCATGCGCCGGCGACTGCCGCATCGTAGGCGTCGAGTCCTTGCGCGCGCAAACCAACAATGAGACCGGCAAGCACGTCGCCTGTCCCTGCGCGAGCTAACGCCGGTGATGCAACTGGAATGACTGTTGTTCTTCCATCGGGCGAGGCGATCACAGTGAACGCACCTTTCAACACGACAACGTGTCCCCATTCTTTTGCAAACTTAATCGCAATCCCTTGTCTGTCCTCCTGAATTTCTTCTTTCGATAACCCGGTCAACACGGACATTTCACCGGGATGCGGAGTGAGAATCGCTGGCGCGGGAAGTTTCGAGTGCCAGTCTTTGATCTGCGCGAGCAAGCGGAGTCCATCCGCGTCAACGACCATCGGCGACAACGAGTTTTTATCCGCCTCTTTTGATTCGCTCTCTCCATGCACAAAACCAATCGCAGATTTTTTCGGCGTTGATTTTCCAGCCAGCAGGTTTTCGATGAATTCTTTTGTTGTGCTTTCCGTTCCCAAACCGGGACCGATCAACATGGCAGTAGCGCGTTCGAAATTTTTCGACAGAACTTCGGATGCGCTGGATGCGATCACACCGGTGGAATGCGGAAGCAAGACCCACGTCGCTTCGGGAACCTGACCCGCAACTGCCACATGAATGGACGCTGGAATCGCCAATTGGACCAATCCCGCGCCGGCGCGATACGCCGCCTCTCCCGCAAGGATGACTGCCCCAGTGTAGTTAACCGATCCCGCCGCGATTAGCGCCGTGCCAAACGTCCCTTTGTGAGAATCGAGCGGTCGCTCCGGCAGAAGCGCAGAGACAGAGTCCTCATCCGCAACTTCGGTTTGCAAATTTTTCAGCGATGGCAAATCGGCGGGCAAGCCGATGTCAATAACTTTTAGTTCGCCAACGTATTCGAACGCGGGCAGTTTCAACAATCCCTGCTTGACTGCCGCCATCGTCACCGTAAGATCAGCGTGGATGGTTTCGTCGGCGGTTTCGCCTGAATCGCAATCAACACCCGATGGACAATCCACCGCAATTACGAGAGGAGGTTCTTCGAGGCTATCGAGCAGGTCGCCGACTTCGGAAAGCAATTCGGCAACTTCTTTTTTCAACGGCAGTTTGGTACCGGTACCGAGAACGCCATCGAGCAAAACATCCGCGCTTTCAAGGGATTCTGCAAGTTGATCGAAAGCGTCATCGCCTGAAAAAATTTTCCCGCCCGCGCCGGCAAATTGCTTGACGAAATCATCCTTCTTGCGTTTGACAAGAAATGCGCCCGCCTTCCAACCTGCGTCCGCAAGTGAAGTCAACGCAACGAGGGTATCTCCGCCGTTATTGCCGGGACCGACCAACCCAACGATTTCGAGTTGATCATCGTCAACGAACAAATCGGCGACGACTTCCGCCAATCCCTGACCGGCGTTCTGCATCATTTGATCATAAGTCAAGCCTTTTGAGTCGGCTTCTTCTTCGATGGCTTGCATTTGCGAGACAGTGACAAGTTTCATATTTTTCTCCAATTGATGGTCGGATTCTACTTCAAACACAACCCGTAACCAGAAATTTACATCCACCTTCTAACGAAACTCAAATCTCATTTCCAACAAAATGGGCGCAAGCCTGCCTATGCTATACTTGAATCACACAGTGTATGGGAAGCGACTTGAATCCAAACGCAAACGAAACATCAGGAAAGATGCTGGCATTGGAGGGCATACGAGGCATCGCCGCCTTGATCGTGATCTTCGACCACCTGCATCTCGCGTTTTTCGTGGAGGTTGACCAACTTGTCGCATCATACCTAAACGCTCATTTCCCATACTATCTATCGAAGGCCGGACAATACTTCGTGACCGGTCTCCACGACGGAAATTTTGCCGTCTGGGTGTTCTGGGTCATGTCGGCGTTCGTGCTGAGCAAGAAATACTTTCAGCTAACGAAAGCGAATCGCGAACTCGATAGCGCTGAATACCTGACCAGAAGCGTAATCAAGAGATACCCAAGATTGTTCGTTCCAATTCTGGCTTCGGTGTTATTTGCTTTCGTGATCTTATCTGCTGGCTGGATGACCAATAACGACCTCGGTGAAAGATTGGGGCAACACACGAGCCAAGGATGGTTGTTTACTTTCTACGAATTCGAACCTTCTTTGACCCAAGCGATTAAGTCAGCCGCATGGGATACGTTCTTCGATTTCAACCGCGACACGACCTACAACACCGTCTTATGGACAATGCAACCCGAATTCTTCGGGTCTATCTTTCTTTTTGGCTTTCTCAGCCTCTTTGGGAACAAAAGGATACGCTGGTTCGCTTATCCACTCATTGTCCTTATACTTTATCTCAAAGAACTGCACTGGTTAAACGCTTTTTTGCTGGGAATTATCCTATGCGATCTTTATGTGAATACGTCAATTTTTCCGAAGCTGGGGCAGATGTTCGGCGCGTGGTGGGTTCAGATTCTATCGAGTGTATCCATCATGGTTCTCATCGGCGCGCCAAACTACCGTGAAGTTTTTCATCTCGTCGTAGCGATGGTGTTAGTCGTCCTTGCGCTGTCTTTTACTGGATTTGCAAAATTCTTCTCATCCCGCGTTCCGGTCTATCTGGGAAGAATTTCCTTTTCGCTGTATCTGATCCACGTTCCCATCCTGTGTAGTGCAACTGGGTTGATCTATAGAACGGCAGAAGCGTATATGCCATATCCTTCTTCGGCGATATTCACATCGCTGCTTACAATCGCGCTATGTATTCTGACCGCGCATATATTTTATGAATATGCTGACAAGCAAGGAGTTATTCTAGGCAGTAAGATTGCAAATGCCCTGAATACTTCGAATCGATAACTGAATTCAGAGATTCTTAGTCCGTTTTATATGTCGTTTGGAAAACCTTAACGACTGAACACTTGTCGAATCACAGGAAATGGTCTATCCTTGAGCGAATGAGATGAACCATTCATCTCAAACCCATTCTTAATTCTCTTGGAGGAGAACATGAAGAACCTTTACAAAGTGTTGGTCCTTGGCGTTGTTGCCGCGCTTGCGCTCACCGCATGTGGCGGAGGCGGCGCGCAAGCGGATGATTTGCTCGGCGCGATCAAAGCGCGCGGCTACATCCTCGTTTCGACCGATCCCAACTATGAGCCTCAATCGTTTTTAAACACCGAAGGCAAACGACCCGCTGATTCGAAATGCCCTTCCGACGCCCTGACCACCGCTGAAATGCAAGGCTTCGACGTGGACGCCGCCATCGCCATCGGCGACGCGCTCGGCGTGGAAACCTGCTTCGCCACCCCGTCCTGGGACACGATCACGGCCGGTTCATGGGCTGACAAGTGGGACGTGAGCGTTGGCTCGATGACAGTTACAACCGCCCGCCAGGAAGTCCTCGATTTCAGCGTGCCGTATTATTACACCCCGGCAGTCGTTGCAGTTCGCGCGGACTCTGGCATTGCCTCCCTCGCCGACCTGGAAGGACAGGCTCTTTGCGCCGGCACCGCCACCACCTACGAAGCATGGCTCAACCATGATATGGCTGGCTTGGGCCTACCCGCCGCCTCCATCTACGCTGAAGCGCCGAATGTAACCGTGGTTCCGCTCGAAACCGATCAGGAATGCGCTCAAGCCATCGCCGCAGGCCGTGAAGATTTCATTGGCTATGTCACGTCAGAAACCGTTGTGGATGCGAACATCGCCGAAGGCTTCCCGGTGGTCAAACTCGGCTCGCCCGTGTTCTCGGAAGACCTCGCCGCCGCATTCGACAAGACATCCAGCCTGCCGGTCGCGACGCTTCTTGCTGAAGTCAACAAAGTATTCACCCAGATGCACGGAGACGGCAAACTCTCGGAACTCTCCCTCAAATGGTTCGACGTGGACCTGACTCAGGCTCCTAACTAACATCTCGTCTTTCGAAGGGAAGCGGCATTTCTGCCGCTTCCCTTTTGGTTTGCCTGGATGTCAGGTTCATAGCAATCGGTATCTGGCATAAGCCCATGAAGTACTATCCGCATTTGATATCCTGATGGAAAATACAACAACACAAAAAAAATCGCAAGCCGATCTTCTGGTCGAGGCTCAACACAGGAAGCAAAACCAGTTTCGCGTGGGCGTCGGGGCAACCTGGGGCGTTCTGCTTCTGGTGCTTATTTTCCTTTTCAGCGGCAAATCAGTTCTGGGCTTCGAAACGATCCAGCTCGATACCGAATTCATGCGGAAGAATTTCCTCTTCATTGGCTCGGGCTTGGGACAAACCCTTCTGATCTCGATTCTTTCGATCTCACTGGCAATGACCCTTGCGTTGCTTACCGCATTAGGGCGGCTTTCCACATTTCCACCGATCTTTGCCGTCAGCACTTTTTATGTATCCTTGATCCGCGGCACGCCGCTGTACCTGCAGATCTTTTTCTTTTTTCTGGCGCTCCCCCAATTGGGCGTCAACTTAAGCGGGCTGATGGCTGGAGTGCTGGCGCTCGGACTCAACTATGGCGCCTACATGAGCGAGACCTTTCGCGCCGCCCTTTCCGCAGTCGGCAAAGGACAACGCGAAGCCGCCACCGCGCTCGGCATGACTCCCCTGCAAACAATGCGGCGCGTCATCCTGCCTCAAGCATTGCGCTTCGCCATCCCGCCTATGGGCAACGACTTTATATCAATGACGAAAGATTCCGCCCTGGTCGCCGCGACCGGCTTCGTCCATGAAGTGATGTGGCGCGCAACCAAAGTAGGGCGCGCGCAATTCAACAACCTCGAAGCCTTGTTGATGGCGGCGATGTTTTATTGGGTCATGACGCTTATCCTCACCTTCTTTCAAACACGGCTCGAAGCGCGGCTCTCCAAAGGGGAACGTTAACATGACGCCCATCGTTCGCATTTCCAAACTCGACAAATTCTTCGGGCGTTTGCATGTGCTCAAGAACATTTCGCTCGACGTCCAACCCCGCGAGGTGGTCTGCCTGATCGGGCGAAGCGGCTCCGGAAAAAGCACCCTGTTGCGATGCGTCAACTTTCTGGAGGAACCATCCAGCGGAAGCATCGAGGTGGACGGCTTGATCGTCCCAAGCCAGGGACGAGGCAAGGAGCATCGCCAACTCATTCATGATGTGCGCCTCAAGACCGGCATGGTATTCCAGGAATTCAACCTCTTCCCGCACATGACCGTGTTAGATAATGTCATCGAGGGACCTGTCACAGTCAAAGGGACAGACCGCGCCGAAGCCATCGCGCTCGCCGAAGAAAATCTCGACAGCGTCGGCATGTTGTTCAAAAAAGACGAATACCCGATGCGCCTCTCCGGCGGACAAAAACAACGCGTGGCAATCGCCCGCGCGCTCACCATGCAACCCCGCGTCATGTTGTTCGATGAACCCACCTCCGCGCTCGACCCCGAACTCATCGGCGAAGTGCTGAACGTGATGAAAAAAGTCGCCAAAGACGGCATGACCATGCTCGTGGTCACGCACGAAATGGGTTTTGCCCGCGAAGTGGCAGACCGCGTGCTCGTGTTGGGAGAGGGCGAAATCATCGAAGACGCGAAACCCGCCGCGCTGTTCAGCAAACCCAAAGACCCGCGCACAAAAGCTTTGATCGATCGGTATCGCACCGGGGGACACTGATTCATGCTTCTCGCCATCACGCGCGATGTCAGTCCGCGCTTCAACGAATGCGAGATCACCCACATCGAACGCTCGCCGATCAATCTGGAAACCGCCCGAACACAACATCACGAATATATTCAAACGCTGAAAGAACTGGGATGCGCTGTTCTGGAATTACCCGCCGAAGCGGATCTGCCCGATTCGATCTTCGTCGAAGACACCGCCGTCGTCCTCCCTGAAATCGCGCTTCTCACCCGGCCCGGGGCTGATTCGCGGAAACCTGAGACCGAGTCCATCGCCCGCGCCCTCGCCCCCTACCGCGAGCTCGTCCGCATCCAGCCACCCGCCACCGTGGATGGAGGCGACGTGCTTGTGCTGGGAAAAAATATATTCGTCGGTATGTCCACACGAAGCAACAAGCTTGCTATTGATCAGATGAATCAACTGCTTGGAAAATACGGATACAAAACGCAAGCCGTGGAATTGCACGAATGCCTGCATCTCAAAAGCGCCGTCACGCGCGTGGACGAAAACAACACATTGCTCATCAATCGCAACTGGGTGGACGTTGAAACATTCAACAGGTATGAGTTAATTGACATTGATCCTTCAGAGCCATTCGCCGCGAATTGTTTGCCGATCAACGGCTCGATCATTTTTCCAACGGCGTTTCCCAAGACAACAGCAAAACTTGAAACAAGAGGATATCGAGTCAAGCCTGTGATGGTGGACGAGTTGGCAAAAGCCGAGGGGGCGGTGACTTGTTGCAGTTTGATCGTTTCGTGAGGCAGAATCAGCAACAATCGAGGAAGGAAGCGGGGATCTCCATCCAAACCTGCCCACAGGATTTATACTTGTCGACAATCCGATCAGCCTGTCTTGCGAGGAAGTTATGTTCCCACGAATCCTTTCCCAGCCGCATTCGACGATGAAGAGTTGACGCGTTCCGCATCCCAACTGAGAACGGTCACGCTTGCCATGCTCGGCGTAACCACTCTCTTTATTGTGATTTGGTCGTTACTCGTGCCGCAGGCTAAATTTCGCCTCGTCTTTGCGTTGCCGATATACCCGCTCTGCTTCTGGCTGTTAACCCTGATTCAAAAAGGGAGGCTAAAACTGGCTGGGAGTGTGATGGTGGCAGGTGTTTGGCTTATATTATTTTCCGCGGCGGCTTTCAATGGCGGTGTGCTTGCGCCTGGGTATGGCGGTTTGCTAATTACAATCCTCGCCGCTGGAATTTTTATCGGGCGCGAGTGGGCAAATCGAGTTGCGCTGGTGAGCGTGATCGGCGGCGGCGTCTTTGTGATTCTGGAACGTGTTGGCATCTTGCAAGAAATCAACGAGGTTGCCGATCCGATGGCCATGTGGGTCGCGCAGGCGGTCTTCTTCTTCATTGCCGCCAGCCTGCTTCAAATGGGCACGGAACGCATCGCTGGCGCATTACAACGCGCGCAACATGAGGTGGGACAACGGCGCAAAGCGGAGAACCAATTACGCGAAGCGGAGAAACAATATCGCGAACTGGTTGAGCGCGTGCCCGCAGTGATCTACAGCGCGGAGCCGGGACCAGACGGACGCTGGCTGTACGTCAGCCCGGGCGTATTGCAGTTAAGCGGCTTCGCCTCCGAAGAATGGATAAACGACCCGCATCTTTGGTACTCGCGCCTCGACCCCGAGGACCGCGAACGATTCATGCGCGAAGAGAAGCGAGCGTTGGATGAGGGACAGCAATTCAATATGGAATATCGCTTCCGCAGGAAAGACGACTCGGTCATCTGGGTGCGGGACGAAAGTTTATATGTGACGGACGGCAAATCGGGCGAGCAAGCCATCGTTCAAGGTTATTTTCTGGATATCACCGAAAACAAGCAGGCAGAGGAGAAACTTCGCGCCAGCGAGGTGTTGCTGACGACGATCATCGAAAACATTCCCTTTGACTTTTGGGTGTGCGATGAGAACGACCGCTATATTCTGCAAAACCCCATCTCGAAACGCCTGGCGGGCGATCTGACCGGCAAAACCGTCGATGACCTTGACCTGCCGCCAGCGCTAATACAGTCATACAAAGAACAACATGCGCGCATCCTGGGAGGCGAATCGATCAGGGAAGAAGAGACCCATGAGCGCAACGGAAAACCTCATCACCTGATGATGATCGGGGCGCCGATTCGAGATAATGAAAAAGTGCGCGGCATGATCGGCATGACGATTGACATGAGCGAGCAAAAGCGCGCGCAGGAGGCTTTGCGCGAAACGGAATTGTTGTATCGCACCCTCGTCGAGCAGACCGCCGTCGCCATTTATCGCGATGAGGCGCAAGAGGGCGGTCCTTCCATATATATCAGCCCGCAGATCAAGAACATGATCGGGTACTCTCCGGAGGATTTTTCAGCGGCGCCGGAGTTCTGGCAGTCGCTCCTTCACCCCGACGATAAAAAAATGGTCCTCAACGACATCAAACAAATGCTTGCAACCGGCAAGGGCATTGCATCGGAATACCGAATGAAAGCAAAAAGCGGGGAATGGATCTGGCTGGGAGATAAGCCGGTCGTTATGAAAGATGACGATGGCAATCTTTTGTATGTTCAGGGCGTGCTCACGGATATTACCAGGCAAAAAGCAGTCGAGGCGCAACGCGAATCGCTCATCAAGGAACTGGAAGAAAAAAACTCTGAACTGGAACGCTTCACCTACACCGTCTCGCATGATCTGAAAGCGCCACTGATCACCATGGGCGGGTTTCTCGGCTATCTGGAAAAAGACGCGCTGAGCGGAAATGTCGAAAAACTGAGGCAGGACATTCAGCGGATATCGGAAGCCAATCGCAAAATGGAATCCCTTTTGGATGACCTGCTGGAGCTATCGCGCATCGGCAGAAAAATGAACCCGCCGGAAACAGCTCCCTTCGGGCAGATCATTTCGGAGGCTTTTATTCGCGCGGAGAGCCGGTTGAATTGGAAACATGTCGAAGTGATGATCATGACCGACCTGCCGACGATCCACGGAGACCGGAACCGGCTGATCGAAGTGATGCAGAATCTTCTGGACAACGCCGCCAAATTCATGGGCGACCAGCCCAGCCCGGTCATTGAGATCGGCGCGGAAACGAAAGGGGAGGAAGTTGTCTTCTTCGTGCGCGACAACGGGATCGGCATCGACCCGAAGTTTCATAAAAAGATATTCGAACTGTTCGATAAGTTGAATCCGCGCATCGAGGGGACAGGCATCGGGCTCGCGCTGGTCAAGCGCATCATCGAAGTGCACGGCGGCAGGATCTGGATCGAATCGCAACTTGGGCAGGGCGCAACATTTTACTTCACGCTCCCGGGCATGAAATAAAAAATTCCCCGAAACGATTCGGGGAATTTTTCCATCGAGTGCGCTGGAGAGGACTTGAACCTCCACGTCTTGCGACACATGGCCCTCAACCATGCCTGTCTGCCAATTCCAGCACCAGCGCCCAAGCACGGCGTATTATAATCGGCTTACTTTGCTTGTCAAGCAAAATCTTTTTTGGAGAAAATCATGACGCGAATCGTAGTAGATGCCATGGGGAGCGACAATTACCCAACCCCAGACGTGGAAGGCGCGGTGATGGCGGCGCGCGAGTACGGGGTGGAAATCATCTTGACGGGAGACGCTTCGCGGATTCAGCCCCTGCTTGATTCTAACCATGCGGCGACTCTCCCCATCCGCGTCGTCCACGCGCCGGAAACGTTGACGATGAAGGACAAAGGGGAAGACCTGGTGATGAAGGCGCGCCACAAGGAAGCGCAGAATTCGATGGCGATGGGTTATGACCTCGTGAAAAACGGCGAGGCCGACGCGTTCGTTACAATGGGAAACACCGGCGCGGCAATGGTCACGGCGCTGTTCAGGCTGGGCAGAATCAGGGGCGTGGATCGGCCCGCGCTGGCGGGACCAATTCCCACTGCGAAAGGAATCGTGATCCTGCTCGATCTCGGCGCGAATCCCGATTGTAAGCCGGAGAACCTCCTGCAATTTGGGATCATGGGCAGCGTCTACGCGGAGCGTGTGCGCGGCGTAAAAAATCCGCGCGTGGGTTTGGTATCAAATGGCGAAGAAGCGGGCAAAGGAAGCGAACTTGTCAAAGCAGCCTATCCATTGCTGGCAGATGCCAAACTAAACTTTGTCGGCAACCTGGAGGGAAAAGAACTCTTCGGCGGTCATGCCGATGTGGCAGTAGCCGATGGTTTTACTGGAAATGTATTACTCAAATCTTCCGAGGCGGTTGCCAAACTGCTGGTGGATAAGATCCGCGAGTCTATCAAAGGTGGAGGTCCGCTGGCGCTGATAGGCGGCGCGTTGATTCGTCCCGCAATGGGCAAGGTTCGCAAACTTCTCGACCCCGCGGAAGAGGGCGCGGCTCCCCTGCTTGGCGTAAATGGGTTGGCATTCATCGGGCATGGGAGGTCGGATGCCCTTGCGATTAAGAACGCCATCCGCGTGGCGAAAGAGGCGGCCGAGTCAAACGTGTTGGACGCAATGAAATCTGCGATCGAAGAAAGTTTGAAAAAATAATGTAACACCGACTTCAGTCGGTATTACCTAGGTTTGATATGAAAATCATCACAAACGACAAATTGATCCAACGCAACGGGAAAATCGGCGGTGTTGCGATCCTGCTTTCCATCATCACCCTGGTTGGGGGCTTTTTCGTCAACGTCAACAACCTGTCGGGCGAAGATATGCGCTCGTTCTATATTACCCTGGCTTCCTTCGTAGTTGGGTTCATCCTGGTACAAGTTGGGTTGTATTTCGTAAACCGCTACGGTGGCAAGCCGCGCATGGATGAACGACTCGACTCCGCGCTCAAAGGTTTGCCGGGCGATTTTGCGATCTATCATTTCACCACGCCAGCCTCGCATTTGCTTGTGGGTCCCGCAGGAGTTTGGGCGCTCCTTCCTTATCGCTTACATGGCACGGTTGAGTTCAGGAAAAACCATTGGCGCGTGCGCGGCGGCGGATTCTTGCAAGCCTATATGAGCATCTTCGGGCAGGAGGGAATTGGCAGACCCGATATTGAGGCGGAGCATGAAGTCCGCAGAGTCAAAAGCCTGCTCGCGAAACACCTCGATGAAAGCGGGATTCCCGAAGTGAACGCCGCGCTGGTCTTCACGAATGAGCAAGCCGAAGTTCAAGCCGAGGGCGCGCCCCTGCCCGCGTTGAAAGTGGATCAGCTCAAAAGTTTTATTCGGCAAAAAGCCAAAGAGAAGCCGATCTCTCCAACCCAACTCGCGGCAGTGAAAGCCGCGTTGCCTGAGTAAACATGCGACGCGCAACAATCTCCAATCTCCGCTCTCCTACACGGAGATTGGAGACTGGAGACTCTACTTCTAAATATGATACACTTGTTCTATTATGCAATTTTCGACAGCAGGGAAATTTATTGCGAATCGCTGGGCAACTATAGTTATTCTCAGCATTCTAGCGATGGGGATTTGGTTCCGCGCGTCCACATACGGAGATTTTCGGCTTTCGGTGGGGATGAGCGACACGCCAAGTTACATTCATTCTTCACAAGCCAACCTCTTTTCTCCGCAGATGTTTAGCGGCGAGCGGTTATTCACAACCAATCTTTTGTATAAACTTGCCAACAATCCCGACCGTTGTCCATTAACGGTTATCGGCAACCCGTCAGTAGGTATCGAATTACCTCGCGCTATACAACCCTGCTTCGATAAGATCACGCTCCTGCAAAATGTTCTGGCAGTTTTTGCGTGGTCGTTCCTTGCGCTGATCGTCTCACGCTGGTTACTTCATCCGTTTTATAAGATCTTGGCTGTCCTGCTGGTATTGGCTTTCGGCTTCACTCCCCAGATCGCCGAATGGGACAGCGTTCTCAGTTCAGAATCAATATCGCTTTCCATGTTTGCTATCGTAACAGGATTGATGCTGGAAATTTCACAAAGGATTGCCAAAGATCAAAGCCAGCGCTCGTCGACAACAACAAAGTTGCTCGTCAGCCTTTGGTTATTTATATTCACCCTGTGGGTTTTCCTGCGCGATGTTCATATCTACGCCAGCTTGATAACTGTCGTTTTGTTACTTCCATTTCTGTTGGTGAAAAAGTTGCGCATCGCCAACAGTGTTCCAGTTGTTGTTTGTATCCTCAGCGGAATCTTCATCCTTGGGATGTACGCGACACAAAAAAGCCCGAGATGGGAACTTCCCTTGTTCCATGTAATGGATGGTCGCGTCTTTACAGACCAGGGCATGGTAAATTATTTTGCCACCCGCTTTGACATGCCGCGCGACCCGTCCAGCCCTGAATATGCGGAATGGTTCAACACACGCGGATTTAGATCGTATGGAATATTTCTTGCAACTCATCCACGATATGTGCTTTCCTCACTAATGGAACGTTCGGACTATTTATCTGAAGATTTTGTCCAGCCCTACTTTACCACTGCGGAAATCCGTTCTCGAAAAACTTTATTAGACACAGGAAGAATCGTGCACCCTGAAACGAACGCCGTTTTTCTTATTGACTTCATTCTCGTGGCATCTATGGTGATAAACAGCCTAAAACATTCCACTGGCAGGGCGTGGGCATGGACATGGTTTGCGGCGTGGATATTTTTCTTTGGAAGCGTTTCCGTGCTGTTGAGTTTCTTTGGAGATAACATAGGGATTCATCGTCACATTTTTCCATATGTTGAGATATTCCGTCTACTAGTATGGATCGGTCTTTTAGCGAGCATGGATTCGCTGGCTCATGGCGCCGAGTCTGTCATCATTCAATCGAAAGAGTAAAACAAACTTATGCAATCAATCGTAGCCATAGATCTTGAAACAACGGGATTAAACGACGAGCGCGACGCGATCATTGAAATCGGGGCTGTGAAATTCAAAGGGCATCGCGTCGAAGATGAGTGGACATCGGTCATCAACCCTGGCAGGCACATCCCAGAATTTATCACGGGGCTGACGGGCATCAGCGACGCAGAGACGCGCAACGCGCCGAAATTGCGAGACGTTATCCACGAGTTGGAAGCGTTCGTCGGCGATGCGCCTGTCATCGGACATAACGTCCGCTTCGATTTAGGCTTTTTACAAAAACAGGCGGGCATCCTTCACAATAACGAAGTCATTGACACGTACGAGATCGCGGCAGTAGTCATGCCAACCGCGAGCCGATACAATCTTGGTTCATTGGGGAAACAGTTAGGAATACTTTTACCTGCAACACATCGCGCCCTCGACGATGCTAAAGTGACGATGGCGGCGTTCAATAAATTATTCGAGATGGCGCGCGAACTGCCGCGAGAGTTGGTGGATGAAATCGTCCGTCTCAGTGAACCTGTTGAGTGGGATGCGCGTTGGGTCTTCCAACAAGTGTTGGGGTCGCAGGCGAAAGAGGGGATCAAAGCGAAGAAAACGCCGAAGCAAAAAGGCGCGCAAGCGGGCGCACGGTTCGATGACTCGAAGTTTCCGCCGTTGGATAACCCCGACGAGCCGACTCCCCTCAACACGGAAGAAGTCGCATCCGCGTTGGAGTATGGCGGACCGTTCTCGCAGTATTTCGATTCGTTCGAGCAGAGACCTGAACAAGTCGAAATGATGCGCGTGGTGGCAAACGCGCTGTCGTATGGAAATCATTTGATGGTCGAAGCGGGAACGGGCGTAGGGAAAAGTTTCGCATACCTCGTGCCTGCCGCGTTGTTCTCACTGCAAAACAACACGCGCGTTGTCGTTTCAACAAACACGATCAACTTGCAAGATCAACTCATTCAACGCGACCTGCCGAATTTGAGTCAGGCGTTGAATCTTGATTTCCGTTTTTCGGTGTTGAAGGGACGTTCAAATTATCTGTGCCCGCGCAAAGTGGAAAACCTGCGTCATTCTTTTCCGCGCAACGCGGATGAGATGCGCGTGCTGGCGAAAGTGTTGGTGTGGCAATTAAATAATTCGAGCGGAGATCGAAGCGAATTAAACCTCACGGGACCGACCGAGCGCGAGGTGTGGAATCGAATGTCGGCTGAGGATGATGCGTGCACGTCCGAAACGTGCATCAAACGCATGGGCGGCGCGTGTCCGTTCCATCGCGCGAAGACCGCCTCGCAATCCGCGCACGTGCTGGTCGTCAATCACGCTCTGTTGCTATCGGATGTCGCCACGGGGAGTAAAGTCCTGCCCGAGTATTCGCATCTCATCATTGATGAGGGTCATCATTTGGAATCGGCGACGACGAACGCAATGTCGTTTCGATTAACACAATATGACATGGATCGCATGATGAAGGAGGTCGGCGGATCGAACGCAGGTGTGCTTGGGAAACTGCTCGGTGAGACGAGTGATACGCTTCGCCCCGCGGACTTCGGCCTGCTTCAGAAAACTGTGAGTCACGCCACCGACATGGCGTTCCGCATCGAGCAGATGAACCGCGAGTTCTTCAACGTGTTGAGCGAGTTCGCGCGCTTGCAACGCGAGGGACAGCCGCCATCGAATTACGCATGGCAAGCGCGCGTTCTGCCCGCCACGCGGACATTGCCGTTTTGGGACGAAGTGGAAATGGCATGGGATGCGACAGGCGAGACGTTGCGAAATTTACTGACAGAGTTGGCGAAGATCTACAAAGCCGCCGCAGACTTGTACGCGGAGGGACACGATAATCTCGAAGACGTGATGGGCGACATTAGCAACGTCGTCCGCAGGCTGACTGAAGCCGAAGCGAATATATCGGGCATGATCAGCAAACCGATTCAAGGCATGGTGTATTGGATCGAAGTGCAACCGAATCAAAATCGCTTGTCGTTGAACGCCGCGCCATTGAGCGTTGCGTCACTCGTCGAAAAAAATCTGTGGCATGAGAAACGCTCCGTCGTGCTTACATCCGCCACATTGACAACGCACGGCGAGTTTCAATATCTACGAAACACACTCGGCGCGGACGAAGCCGATGAGATGCAACTCGGCTCGCCCTATGATTATGAAAACGCGGCGTTGCTTTATATCGCGAACGACATCCCCGAACCGAATCAAAACGGCTACGAGCAAATGCTCAACAAAACGCTCATCGCCACCGCCAAAGCCACAGGCGGGCGAATGCTCGTGCTGTTCACATCCTACTCTGCATTGAAGAAGGCGGCGAGAGAGATCACAGCTCCGCTGGCGCGCGAGGATATTTACGTCTACGAACAAGGCGATGGCGCGTCACCGAACGCGCTACTCGAATCATTCAAAGCGACCGAACGCGCAGTATTGCTTGGAACCAAATCCTTTTGGGAAGGCGTGGATGTGCCAGGCGAGTCGCTTTCGGTTGTGGTGATAACAAAACTCCCCTTCGATGTTCCTACTGACCCACTCATCGCGGCGCGCTCCGAAACATACGAAGATTCGTTCAATCAATATTATCTCCCCGAAGCGATTCTGAAATTCCGCCAAGGGTTTGGTCGCCTCATCCGCACTGCATCTGATCGCGGCGTGGTCGCCATTTTGGATCGCCGCGTGTTGACCAAGCAATATGGAAGAATGTTCCTGGAGTCTCTTCCTCCCTGCACCGCGCGGCAGGGACCCGCATCCAATTTGCCGAGGGAGGCGGGGAATTGGTTGGGATAAAATAGTTAGATGAGGAAACAATGATTACAACACCCACAGTTTTTGTTCTTGGCGCAGGAACAAGCATACCTTATGGCTTTCCTTCTGGAAAAGGGCTTGTTGATCACATATGTGAGGCTACGAGAGAAAGGAATACTTATCTCCCATCGATACCTGATGACTCACGCTACCTTATTAGCCGAAAACAAGTCAAGAAAATACTTATTAAGACCTTTGGAGAAAAAGATACGAGAAATTTTGGAAACACTTTGTTTTCATCTCAACAACTATCGATTGACGCTTTTTTAGAACACAGGCCTGAGTTTGCTGAAATTGGCAAACTGGCAATTTCACTACTCATCTTGCGAAAGGAAATGAACGAGGATTTGTTTGGACTTAACAATAGAAGCAAAGGCTGCTACCAATATCTCTTTAGCAAGCTGAATACCAACTGGGAAGATTTCAAACAAAATCGAGT
Organism: Anaerolineales bacterium; assembly: GCA_044222305.1. GTDB lineage: Bacteria > Chloroflexota > Anaerolineae > Anaerolineales > Villigracilaceae > Defluviilinea. Next base: position 39,471 of record JBGANO010000016.1, on the reverse strand, counting down.
TGGGTTTATCTCATTCAATTACGATAGATCTTTAGAACATTTTCTGTTTACATCTCTGCAACACACATACAACAAACTGGATTCCGAGTGCGCAGATCAACTCAGCCAAATTCCTATTATTCATGTCCACGGTTCACTAGGAAATCTCCAGTGGCAAGATATGGACGGAGTTCCTTACGGAACAATACGAAAGTCTACATCGCTAAACCGATTTAAATTCAACACAAAATTGGGCGTCGCCGCAGCAGAACAAATCAGGGTTTATGCCGAAAATCAGTCTGCGGAAGAGTTCCAAAAAGCTTTTCAATTGTTAAGTCAAGCAGAAAATATATATTTTCTAGGTTTTAGTTACCATCAATCTAACATGGCAAGACTCAACTTGACCAGTATCCCTAAAATCATCAACCTACGCACAAAACTCGCAAATATAACCACTATGGCACCAATTCAAATGACGCACCTGAAAGGCTCAGGGTTTGGAATGGAAGAAGGCGAGATTGGCTCGGTTGAAAGAAAGTGGTTAGTCAAGATTCCTGATAACACTAGCGACTCGTTGCTATTTCTCAGAAAATATGTTGATTTCGAGTAAACCAAATCCACAAACTTACTTCTCTCATTTCTTTGTAAACTCATTCTCTAACCACCAACGTGACTGTCATCTTTAAGGTGACAATCACGTTTTCATTCCAACACATCATCCGTCCTCTCCACCAAATTATCCACCCCAAAGACTCTTTTATAAAATCCCAACAAAGCCTCCGCCCTCGACCGAAACTCCGCGTCTGTGTGAGCCAGCCCATTCGATTCTTCCAACTCCGTCACCAATCGCTGACGAAAATTGACCTCCGCCGAATCAGGCAACAGCGACTCAACTTCGCGGATCATTTCCTTCGCCTGCTCGATGACCGTCAACGCGCTGGGCAGGGACGTATTTTCAGCCATCACTTCCTTGAGCAACTTGCATTTGTAACTGCGGCAAACATGGGGATAATGCGGCGAGTCGTAGACCGTACACTGTCCCTGCCAGAGCGGGCAGGGTTGACTAAATCCGCGCTCGGTGGGATTCGACCGAAAGACGTTCAGCCCCAGCGACTCGGCGGGGTCTAATTCAGAGGGTCGCAGTTTCGCCCAGATGAATAAATGACCCGTGCAACACAGTCCGCACGATTTGCATAGATGAGTTGCCTGTGATTCGTTTGTTTCGGTTATGTCAGTCACGAGGGAAATCATATCGTGTTACGAAGAAACTGGCAATTCCTCGCAATTTGCATCAACTTGAAAAGTGCTATAATCTCGAAAGAGGTACCCCATGGCTACTTTATCTCTTGAAGACAGGCATACCAAAGACTTGATCAAACAAGCGCTCTTGGAATTATTTCAGGAACGTCGTGAGTTGTTTTACGACCTATTTGAGGAATTGCTCGAAGATGTGGGTTTAGCCAACGCCATGCGCGAAGGCGAAACCAGCGAAGTGGTGAGCGAAAAGGAAGTGATGAAGGCTTTGGGGTCATAGCGTGGAACTTGAATTCCGCGAAAGTTTTCTCAAGGATGTAAACCACATCAGGGAGAAAGGTGTGAAAAAGAAGATTGCCGCCGTAATTACAGAAAGTAAGGCGGCTTCTTCATTATCTGATCTTCGGAATGTGAAGAAAATGGAGGGGAGCGAAAATTATTACCGCATCCGCATTGGTGAGTATCGAATCGGCATCAAACTACAAGATAAGACCTTGGTCTTTTTGCGGTGTCTGCATCGCAAGGATATTTATCGTTACTTTCCATAATCAGTAGATCACGAAAACTCCGCGTAGTTTACGCTCTCTAGCGCAAAACTGGCGTTGGAGAACGCCAATTACGCGCTTTCATGAAGTACTGATAATCATTAAATCACGAAAACGAGTTTGTGACGCAGTTCGATTTGCGTGGCAAATCGCGCGTCAAGGGGGGCAGTTCACCTTACTGTATAATCGGGCGGAAATGAACAACCTCCCCAACCTCTATTTCATCATATTCGAACTTATCGTCTATGTGCAATTTGCCTTATGTTTATATCATGCGTGGAAACATGGCGCGGCAAACGTTCTGCGGTTGTTCGCGGGTATCTTTTTCGGCGTCCTCCTCGAACTTGCCACCATTCGTCAACTCCACGCCTACGAGTACGGTCAATTCCTCATCATGGTTTTCGATGTGCCTTTGTGCATCGGCGTCGCATGGGGATGTATCCTCTACAGCGCGATGGAATTTTCCGACGCGAGCAGTCTGCCCTATTTTATGCGCCCCGTGCTGGACGGCTTGCTTGCCCTCAACATTGATCTCTCACTCGACGCGGTCGCCATCCGCTTCGGGTTTTGGGATTGGGGTCAGGGCTTGGACTCGCAATACTTCGGCGTGCCATACCCGAACTTCTGGGCGTGGTTCTGGGTCATCTTTTTCTTCTCGATGGGATACCGCCTCTTCGCTCGACGGGGGGATCTGGTCCGCGCGTGGGTGGCGCCATTCGCCGCCTTGACCATTGGTCTGCTCGGCGTGCTTGCGACAAATGCCTTCATCACCTTTGGCGTTTCAGCGGCGCTTCGTCCTGCGATTGTTTTCAGTGTGCTCATCGCCGCGCTCGTATGGATCGTTGCCTTGCGCCCGCGGCTGAACACGCAACCCCTCCCCGCGTTGACATTCTGGGTTCCGTTTATCACGCACATGTATATTTTGATCGCGGGGCTGATCTCTGGACTCATCCTTGATCCGCCGTTTTTATTATTCGTAGGAATTGCAATGACGGCTATCGCATTCTATTTACATCTCCCAACAATACGGAGATTATTTTCATGAAAACAATTCTCTTCGTTTGCGAACACGGCGCGGCGAAAAGCGTCATTGCCGCCACATACTTCAACAAACTCGTAAGCGAAAAGAATCTCGATATTCGCGCTATCGCGCGTGGCACAAACCCCGATGCGGAGTTGTCGCCCGAAACCATCGCGGGCTTGCATGCGGACGGTTTGACACCGACCGAATCTATCCCACAGAAATTATCGTTGGCAGATATCGAGTCTGCTCAACGCGTCGTCGCGTTTTGCGAATTGCCTGAAGAATATCGAAACAAGACTGCTGTTGAACAATGGGATGGCGTCCCGCCTGTGAGTGAAAATTACGAAACCGCGCGGGATGCGATTGTGGAAAGAATACATCGGTTGATGAATTCGTTGTAGGGGCGAGGTCATCTCGCCCTGTTTGTGGCATGAAAATATTGGGCGGGGAGATCCCGCCCCTACGCGTAACAAAAGGAGACTCTCATGAAATGGATCACCCGTTCCCACGTTCACGTAGATCGCGTTGCGTGTCCGTGGCTCATCACCCGCTTCATTGATAACGAAGCGGAGTTTTTATTCGTCCCTGCCAGCCAGATCGAAAAAGTGGCGAGGGAGCAAAATGCGATTCCCTTCGACGCGACAGGCGTGGAACTCGGTCACCACGAAGGACGCTGTTCGTTTGAATCCATCATTTTGAAATATGGGTTGAAAGAGCCAGGATTGTTGCGGCTGGCGAAGATCGTCCACGCGGCGGATGTGGCAGAGGATATTGGCACCGATCCGCTGGCGCGCGGGCTGGAGGCGATTGCCTCGGGATATAGTCTGCGCTTCCCCGATGACATGGAGAATCTCGAACACCAATTTGAAGTCTACGACGCGTTGTATGCGTGGTGTCGCTTGGATGTGGCTAAAGAGGAAGGCAAAGCCTAGATGGAAAACGCGGAAACATCCGAAAAAATGCCCTCTGCGCGCGAGGTATTTTTATATTTTCTCCTGCTAGGCTTCATCAACATCGGCGGACCCGTCGCGCAAATTACCATGATGTACAACAAGATGGTCGAGCGGAGTCATTGGCTCTCAAATGACCGCTTTGTCAAGATTATGGGGTTCACTCACATGCTGCCGGGACCCGAGGCGTTGCAATTAGCGATTTATGTGGGCTACCTCAAGAAAGGCGTTCTGGGCGGAATTCTTGCAGGGTTGACTTTTATCATCCCGGGCGCGTTGATCATGGTTGTCCTTAGCAACTTATACGTCACGTATGGAAATCTTCCGCTGGTGAACGATGTTCTCTACATCTTGAAGCCCGCTGTGCTTGGGATCATCGCCGCGGGAATCATCAAACTGGGTAAAGCCGCAATTACAAATATAAGGCTTGGCGCGATTTTGATCATAGCCACTTCGGCAATGCTCTTTCTCAAAATTGACTTTCTCCTTATCCTCTTTCTTGCGGGGCTCGTAAATCTACTCCTTACGGTTGGACTGCCTCGCCCGAATACGTCACTGGGTATATTTTCTGTTTTGATCGGCAGTTTGAAAGGCGCGTTCCTCGCCGACGACAAGTGGATTCAAATGGCATGGCTGTTCCTAAAAACGGGACTATTCAGTTTCGGCGGCGCGTACGCTTCGCTCGCATTTTTACAGCGCGGCGCAGTTGACCAGTTCCACTGGGTAACCGCCGAGCAACTTTTAGACGGCGTCGCGTTAAGTGTGGCTACCCCTGGACCATTTATGTTGTTCACGACGTTCGTCGGGTATCTGGCTGGCGGTGTTCCGGGCGCGGTCATTGCAACTTTTTTTGTTTTTCTTCCATCCTTCATCTTTGTCATTATTGGCGCGCGTTACATCGAACAAGTACAAAACAATCGCCCCGTTCAGGCTTTCCTCGCAGGGGTTAGCGCGGGCGTAGTTGGAGTCATCCTTGTTGTTTCATTTGAACTTACTCCAAGCGCATTGATCGGCATACCAAGCGCTCTCATTGCCTTGCTTGCTTTTGCTTTGATTACATCTCTCAAAGTGGATGTGGCGCGGGTGGCGATTGGAACAATAATTGCAGGGATATGCTATGCAATCCTACAGGGACTATAACAATGAATCCGAATTCTAATATCACGATCCTCTTCTCCACGCGCATCATCCGATTGTTCTGTTACGGATTTCTCTCCGTCATTCTCGCGTTATATCTCGCCGAGGCAGGATTCACCGAAACACAGATCGGATTGCTATTCACACTCACCCTCCTCGGCGACGCGGTTATTTCACTTTGGTTAACCACATCCGCAGATCGGTTTGGCAGAAAACGGACATTGTTAATCGGCGCGGTCTTGATGTTGAGCGCGGGCATCGGTTTTGTGTTGACAAACAACTTCGCCCTGCTTGCGCTCGCCGCGATCATCGGAGTCATCAGCCCAGGCGGGAGTGACATCGGTCCGTTTTTATCGGTGGAGCAGGCAAGCCTCACACAATTGATCTCGAACGAAAAGCGGACACACTTTTTCGCGTGGTACAACCTCGTCGGCTCGTTCGCCACCGCCACAGGCGCGCTCACAGGCGGATGGCTCGCGCAATCCCTGCAACTCAGCGGATGGACTGCACTCGAATCCTATCGCTTCGTTTTGATCGGTTACGCCCTCGGCGGCTTCATCCTCCTCCTATTATTTCTCAACCTCTCCCCATCCATTGAAGTCCCTACGCAATACGAAGTACGCAGTACGAAATATTCTTTAGGCTTGCACACCTCACGCCACGTCGTCTTCAAACTCTCCACCCTCTTCGCCCTCGACGCATTCGCGGGCGGCTTCATCGTGCAGAGCATGTTCGCTTATTGGTTCTTCGTCCGCTTCGGCGTGGACGCGGGCGCGCTCGGCAGTATTTTCTTCGGCGCAAACATCCTCGCGGGCATCTCGGCATTACTCGCCGTTCGCATCGCCAACAAATTCGGTCTCATCAACACGATGGTCTTCACGCACATCCCCTCCAACATTCTGTTGATCTTGATTCCGCTCATGCCGACTCTCCCTCTCGCCATCGGACTCCTGCTCCTCCGCTTCAGCATTTCCCAGATGGACGTGCCGACGCGTCAATCCTACACGATGGCTGTTGTCGCCCCCGACGAGCGCTCCGCCGCTTCGGGCGTCACGGCTATTGCGCGTTCGGTTGGCGCATCCATTTCACCGATGCTCACGGGATTCTTTTTCGGCATCCCCGCGCTGTTGAGCCTGCCATTCTTTTTAGCGGGCGGGCTGAAAATCATCTACGACTTGTTACTCTTCCGCGAGTTTCGGGCTGTGAAGCCGCCCGAAGAAAACTGAATCAGCCGTCCCTGCGGATGAACCGTTATAATTCAGCGGCATGGACGTCCAAGCATACCTACATCGAATCCAGTATCAAGGTTCAGTCCAATCTGATTATGATACTTTGCGCGGCTTACACATCGCGCACATGCGAACAGTCCCTTTTGAAAATTTGGACATTGAGTTGAAGCGTCCAATTCGAATTGACAACGAGTCTCTTTGGGACAAGATCGTCGTCAACAAACGCGGCGGTTTCTGCTACGAACTCAATGGACTCTTCGCGTGGTTGTTGAAGCAGATCGGGTTTGAGGTCACATACCTGAATGGGCGCGTGTTCAACAAAGAAGGAAAGCGCGGCATCGAGTTCGACCATCTGGCGCTGTTGGTGAAGCCTCCCAACTCGCCCACGCGCTGGCTGGCGGATGTGGGCTTCGGCGATTCGTTCATCGAGCCGCTCAACTTTGAAGAAAGAGGCGAGCAGGCGCAAGGACTACGCTCGTATCGGCTGGAAGAAATCCCCGATGGATTTGTCGCATGGCAGAAAAATTATGACCGCGCGTGGGAACGTCAATATTTTTTCGATGTTGCGCCGCGAACATTTCCGCAGGATTACGAAGCGGGATGCCTGTATCATCAAACATCACCCAATACAAGTTTTACTCAACACAGCATCATCTCTCGCGCAACAGAGGACGGGCGCGTTTCGCTGGAGAGTGATTGGTTGATCGTAACGAAGAACGGCAAGCGCGCGAAACGGGCTTTAGAATCGCAAGACGAATATCACAACTTGTTGAAAGAACTTTTCGGAATTATTTTGCAAAAGGAGATCGCATGACCGTAGAAAATTATTTAGCAGAGGCAGGCGCGTTTGCCACACTGGCTGGCTTGCTGGCAGGCTTCGGCTTGACCGCCGTGATCCAATTTCTGGTTACAGAAAATAAAAGCAAACTGGTTACCGCTAGTATTATCGTATTCTCAATTTCGACGGTGTTATTCACCTACTCATTGATCGTCTCGATCATGTCGTTTGCCGCCACAGCCGAGTTGAATGAAGTCCGCCCAGAATTGGACAACCTCAGTATCGGCGGCTTCCTTATGTTGGTCACTGCGATCTTTGTGTTCCTGGGCGGCATCGGTCTTTCAGGTTGGATCCGCTCACGCGCGGCGGGAATCACAACCTCTCTTTTTGCCATCATTACCATGTGCCTGACCGCCTCCGCGTTGTGGTCGGTGCTTTCGCTATTTATGTAGGAAGACCATCCACGTCAAAATGACTAGAGAGTTCTCGCTCCATGCTCTTTAACTCGTTTCATTTTCTTGTATTTTTCCCTGTAGTAACAACTTTATATTTTCTCCTGCCGCATCGCTTCCGCTGGGGTCTATTACTCGCGGCAAGTTGTTACTTCTACATGGCGTTCATCCCGATATACATTCTCATCCTCTTTGTCACCATCACTGTGGATTATTTCGCGGGCATTGGGCTGGAAGCGACGCAGGGGAATAAAAAGAAATGGATATTACTGGCGAGCATTGTTGCGAACGTGGGCATGTTGGGATTTTTCAAATATTTCAACTTCGCCAACGAAAATATCGCCGCGCTGGCAAACTTCATCGACTGGAACTACCCCATCGAAAATCTTTCGATCATTCTGCCTATTGGCTTATCGTTCCACACCTTCCAATCGTTGAGCTACACCATCGAAGTCTATCGCGGGCATCAGAAAGCCGAACGGCATTACGGGTATCTCGCGTTGTATGTGTTGTTCTATCCGCAACTCGTGGCGGGTCCCATCGAGCGACCGCAAAACATCCTGCATCAATTACACGAGGAACATCGCTTCGAATATCAACGCGTCACCGACGGTTTGAAATGGATGGCGTGGGGCATGTTCAAAAAAGTGGTTATCGCAGATCGCATGGCGTTGTTCGTCAATCCCATCTACGACTCGCCCACAGGTCACGCTGGACCCGCGCTTGTTTTCGCAACCATCGCGTTTGCCATCCAAATTTATTGCGACTTTTCAGGCTACTCCGACATCGCCTTCGGTTCGGCGCAAGTGATGGGTATCAGGCTGATGAAAAATTTTCAACACCCGTACTTCGCAAAATCCATCTCGGAATTTTGGCGTCGCTGGCACATCTCGCTGTCCACGTGGTTCCGCGATTACGTCTACATCCCGCTCGGCGGCAACCGCGCGGGCGCGCGCCGCACCGCGATCAACCTCTTCATCACATTCCTCCTCAGCGGTCTCTGGCACGGCGCCAACTGGACGTTCGTCATCTGGGGCGCGCTTCACGGCGCGTACATTATTTTGAATCACTGGATGGAACCCTACTGGACTCGACTCCGCGATTCGGGATTCGCAAAACAATTCGCACCCGTCCACAGCGGACTCTCGCTTCTTTCCACCTTCGGGCTGGTTTGCTTTGCGTGGATCTTTTTCCGCGCTTCGACCCTCACCGACGCGTTCTACATCACCACCCACCTCTTCAGCGGATGGAATGACTTCGTACGCCAAACTTCCAGTTTGGCACAAGGGGGTGGCTTTTGGGGATTCATAAGCGGATTGTTTGCTTCCTTGAATAGCATCACCGAACTGACCCGCTCGGAAATTGTCTTATCCGTCATCGCGCTAATCCTTCTGCTTTGCATTGAGATCAAACAACATCGTGGAGATTTTCTTACACGGTTCAACCTCAACCAACCCACTGTGCGTTTTATTGGTTACTCGTTGTTGGTCGTCATCATTCTCGCGCTAGGAACGACCTACACAGGCGTCGAACAGGCGTTCATCTACTTTCAATTCTAAAATGACAGAAAAAAACGACTTTTTGAAATTCCTGAAAAGCTTGATTGCGGTCGCCGCGCTGATTGCGCTAACGATTGCCGCGATCTTTATTGCCACGCCGCCCGACGAAAAACATCTCTACCAAGCCAGCTTGCTCAAATCAGAACTACTTCGTACCGTCCCGTCTCCGCGCATCATCATCGTGGGCGGCTCGAACGTCGCCTTTGGCATTGACAGCGAAATGATGGAGCAAGAACTTGGCATCCCCGTCATTAACGATGGTTTGCATGTCGCGCTTGGCATCGCCCCTCTGAACGAGATAAAGCATTATCTTCGGTCAGGCGACATCGTCATCATCAGCCTCGAATATTACAACTTCACCGACGAGGCGTCCTTCTACGGTCAACCCCAATATCTGGCAGACTGGGTCGAGTTCTCGCCAGAACGAATTTGGTATTTGCACGACCCTTACAAGCAAATGCCATCCATTTTCACGATGATGCTGGAGCGCAAGGTCAATCGCCAGTTGAATTATTATCTTTATGGCTTTTCGTACGAAGCAGGACGCAATTTCTATTCAGGCGACCTCTTCAACGAACACGGCGATTTCATCGGTCACCTTGGCGAAAATAGCAACAAGAAATTCGAGATTGCCGACTCGGTCTACCCCATAAACCTGATCGAGGATGCTTACGTTTTCTTGGAAGACTTCAATCAATACGCCCTGTCGAAAGGCGCGATGGTCTTTTACGAAGCGCAGGCTCACCGCCAGACAAACTGCGAACGGACGGGAAAGAAACATCTCGATCGATTCTTTAATCGCCTCAAAACAAAAACAACGATCCCTCTGCTTACCAATCTCGACCAACTCTGTCTGCCTGATGAATACTTTTACGACACACCTTATCATCTTAACGCCGTTGGGCGGGAAATCCGCACTGAACGGCTGATCGACAGTTTGAAAATCGCCCTGGGTTTGAAATAAGACTGCCTGTCACTACTCCGATTCGATATAATCGAGTTGGAGTAGGAATAACAACAATCAAGCGATAAAATCTGATGACATCAAAGGAGAATATCATGTCAGACTTCAGCAAGATCGACGCATATCTCGAAAAGAACATGGATGGAAGCATCGCCGAATTGTCCAAACTGGTGGCGCAACCGAGCATCAGCGCCCAGGGGATTGGGCTGAAAGAATGCGCGGCAATGGTCGCCGACATGCTCCGCGCGCGCGGCTTTACCGCGGAGATCATGGACACGGAAGGCGCGCCTGTGGTCTTCGGTGAACGAAAAGGCAAATCGGACAAAACGCTTTTGTTCTATAACCATTACGATGTGCAACCGCCCGAGCCGCTGGAGTTGTGGGACACTCCTCCTTTCGAACCTTCGTTACGAGAGGGCAAACTGTATGGGCGCGGGGTAAGCGACGATAAGTCACACATCACCTCCCGTTTGCTTGCCATCGACTCTCTCCTTGATGCCGATGGCGAACTGCCCTGTAACGTCAAATTCATCATCGAAGGCGAGGAGGAAACATCGAGCGTGCACCTGCACGATTTTATCCGCGCGAATAAAGAGAAGCTCAAAGCCGACGCGTGCATTTGGGAATTCGGCGGCGTAGACCACCGTGAAGTGCCCATGCAATATCTCGGTTTACGCGGCATTTGCTATGTGGAACTGTCTGTGGAGCGCCTCAGCACCGACGTTCACTCCGGGCTGGGCGGCTCGATCTTCGAAAACGCGGCATGGCGGCTGGTCTGGGCTTTATCCACGCTGAAGGGTCCCGATGAAAAAATTCGCATCCCCGGGTTTTATGACGATGTTAGACAACCCACTCAACGCGACCGCGAGATGATGGACGCGCTCCCCGATGTGGCTGAGGAATACACAAAACGCTACGGTGTGAAAAAATTCATCAAGGGGTTGACAGGCGGAACCGACCTCAAAATGGAAGAAGTCTTCGTGCCCACTTGCACCATTTGCGGACTCACCAGCGGGTATCAAGGTCCCGGCTCGAAGACGGTCCTGCCGGCGAAAGCCTCTGCCAAGGTGGATTTCCGCCTCGTGCCCGACCAGAAGCCTGAGGACATCGTGCGGAAGCTTCGCGCTCACCTCGACGCGCAGGGTTTTGAGGATGTGGAGATCAACTTTTTGGGCGGCGAGCCGGCCGCACGGACTGACCCAGACGACCCCTTCGTGCGAACCGTGGTGGAAACTTCCGAAGAGATTTACGAATTCGCCATGGAGATCGTCCCGATGATCGGCGGCTCGGGTCCGAATTATCCGTTCGTGCATGATTTGGGTTTGCCCGTCGCAACCGCCGGGCTGGGGCATCCCGATACCAAGGCTCATGCGCCAAACGAAAATATTCGGCTGGACTTGTATCTCAAACACGCGCGGCACATGGCGCGGTTATTGAAAAAATTTGCAGAGTAAGCGAACAAAACACCCGCAAAGAAAATCTGCGGGTGTTTTGTTCGAAATATGAATATGACCTAACTCACTCCGAATTAGTGACGTTCTTTTCGTCACTCAGGCATATAATGAGGTTGGATGAAAAACCAGAAACGGAGGAAACATGTTAGTCGGTGAACGAATGTCTCGCCCTGTGATCACGGTTTCGCCGGATGCGCCCATCAACGATGTGCTGGCAATGTTTCGCAAGGAACACATCCGCCGCGCGCCGGTGATCAAGAACGGAAAGTTGGTTGGCATTGTGTCGCAAACAGACCTGCTGAACGCGTCGCCATCCCCGGTTACCACGCTGAGCGTGTGGGAAATGAATTATTTGTTGAGCAAAGTGACTGTCAGCCGGGTGATGAGCAAAAAAGTTCGCACGGTAAATGCGGGCACGCCCATCGAGGAAGCCGCGCGCATCATGGCGGATACCAAGATCGGCGGCTTGCCGGTGATGAGCGACGGTAAATTGGTCGGCATCATTACGGAAACAGATTTGTTCAAAATCTTCCTCGAGATGATGGGCGCGCGCCAGAAAGCCACGCGCGTCACCGCGACCATCCCCGACAAGCGCGGCACGCTGGGAAAGTTAACCAAGGCGGTGGCTGGCGCGGGAGGCAACATCATCTCTCTCGGCATGTTCACTGGACCCGATGCCGCCAGCAAAGTAGTCACTTTCAAAGTGATCGGCTTGAAGAAAAATTCAATTCGCCGCGAACTCGGGAAGTTCGTGAAAAAGTTTTGGGATATTCGGATAAGTTAACTAATCGACGCTACACAGCCTGGTCACAGAGACGCCGAGACGCAGAGAAAATACGGAGTTTCCTCAGCGTCTCTGTGACTCTGCGGCGAAAATGCTCGCTGTGAGTTGACTAAGAATAAACCGGCTCAACGCCGGTTTGTTCTTCTCACGGGCCCCTTGCCTTTCAAATCCTCCACCTCACTCAAGTCGAGCGCGCGCCATTGCCCGGGCTTGAGATTCCCCAGCCGCAGTTCGCCGATGCGGATTCGTAAAATTTTCACCACCGGCAGACCCAACTGCTGGCACGTTTCACGGATCTGCCGCTTCCTCCCCTCGCCCATCACCACGCGCACCCAGGCGCCCTTACCCTGACCAGTCTCATAGCGGACATTGACCGGCTGGGTCTTGTACCCATCTTCCAGCACGACGCCTCGCTTCCACGTTTCGAGTTGTTTCTCATCCGGACGCCGCGCCAACAGGACGCGGTATTCTTTCTCGTGCCCATAACGCGGATGCGTGAGGCGGTTGGTCAGGTCGCCGTCGTTGGTCATCAACACGAGACCTTCGCTCTCGAAATCCAACCTGCCGACGGGGTAGAGATGTCCCGGCGCATCCACCAGTTCGCGCACGGTTTTCCGATCATCATCCCTCTCTTTTTCCACGGTAGATAACACATTACGCGGCTTGTACAAGGCGATGTATGCCTTACGCTCCGCAGTGGCGATGGGCTTTCCATCCACGGTGATTTTATCCACAGCCGAATCAGCCTTCCCGCCGAGAGAGGCGAGTTGCCCGTTGACGCGGACGCGTCCTGCGGAGATGAAATCTTCACAGGCTCGGCGAGATCCATATCCAGCCTGCGCTAATATTTTTTGAAGTCGTTCCTGCATTTTGTATTGTCCTGACGTTTGGAATATAATCTCGTCATTATATCAGCGCCCGCCATGAAAGGATGCCCCATGAAGAACAACCTGCGAATAATCTGCCTGTTCCTGCTTGCGTTCGTTATCACGGCTTGCGCAAGCCCGGCAACTCCCGCCCCTGCCACCAGCGCGCCGACAAGCGTGTTGTCGACAACTATCTGGGATGAGTTGTTACTAGCCACGCCGTATCCGCACGCATTTCCGTTACCCGAACCGACTCAATCTGATTTGGATGGCACATTCGCCAAGTTGGACGAATCGCCCCCGCAATTCTGGACGTGCTATCGCTGTGCAGACTATCGCCCCACCGGCGGAATCTGGCGGATACAATTCGACCAGGGCACGATGCGAATCTTTTACCAGATCACCAATTGGACAAGCATCGCATCGTTTACTGTGGAGGGAGATCGCGTAAAACTGTTCAACGATCCTTTATGCCCGCAGGATGTCGGTGAATATCAGTGGAAAGTGGAAAACGGGAATTTGTCCTTCACAGTGGTCGAAGACGGCTGTGCTTTCGATCTGAGAAAAGAAAACCTGACCAAGCAATCGTGGATGTTTTGCGGTGGTGTCAGCAATGAAGTTGTCGGGTGTTCAGATTCAACCATCCCGCCGAATGAAACTGCGGCAAACCTGCCGGTCACTGTGACCATCCTTCCCGGGGATAGTCATTATTTTGATGTTCGTCCCGATGTGTTTGTGGCGGCGAACGATCAAAACGTTGCTTCCCCTGAGGGAATTCAACTGCGCTACCACGAGAACAGCATTCCGTATGGAACGCATCGCGTGCTGTGGTGGAAGGGTGACTGGCTCGAAGCAACAACGGAACTCCCCTTCACATCGATTGGCGTGCAATTCTGGGGATCAGGTTATCTCGGCTCGGCGCGTGTGTTGTTCGATGGCGTGGAAGTGTGGCGCGGTTCGACCGTGTCGCTTGGCAAATCGCTTGCCTATTTCGGCGGCTATATCGAGATTACCGGGTTCGAGCCGGGCGAGCACACCCTCCGCGTAGAAAACCTCGGAATCGATTATCGCCCCGTCAAGGTGTATGCGTTTGGGTTCAGCAACAAGCCGGTGCATAAATAGACTGCCTTGCATCGTTGACGCGCAGGCGGTGTTCTGTAATTAGGCCTCTTGCGAAAGTGGTTTTTAGCCACGGATTTCACAGATTTTCACTGATTTATTTTAGAATTCGCGCGAATTCTTGAAACTTGTACTGAGCGCGTCGAAGAATCCGTGGCAAGGAATTTGATCGTGCCTCAATGTTATAGGCTTATGCAAGAGGTTTATTGAACGCATATCACGAAGCGTAAACGCAAAGTGAACGTTGCGGTATGAGTTTCTGCTTTTTCGGCGGTTCTTGCGTAAGGGCGACATGAATGTCACGTTACGGGACGCCAGGGAGTTTGCTGTGAAAATTAACGATCAGCACAGGCTTGAAAAAGAAGATGGCGATTTGCTGGAATTTCCCGATGTGGGCGGCGGGATTCCCAACGACAGCCCGAAGCCACAGGAGGCGACCCGCGCGATCGTCATCCACGCATCGGCGAGCGCGTCGTTGAGCGGAGCGGTGAGCAATTATCGCGTCAAGCCAAACAAGGACGGCAGTCCGCGCCGCTCGGCGCATCTCTTTATCGGCAGGGATGGAAAATCCGTATTCCAAGCGGTTCCGTTCAACAACGGAGCGAATCACACCAGGGGATACAACGGGAAATCCATTGGCATTCAGCTCGAATACCCGGGGCAGTTGACCGATACATTCGCGCTACCGTTCAATAAAAACACCTTGTTTGCGAGCAATCAATATCTGCTTGCCAGTTCCATCAACAGTTCAACCTACATCCCCTGGGCGCTTTTTCCACAGGGACAACTCAACACGTTGTTGAAAATTTGTCAGACGCTGAGGCAGAGATACCCCGGCGTATTCACCGATGTGATCGCGGCGGATGAAGTGACCTCCGCGCCTCACCCGGGTCCCGCATTTCCCATCGCGCAATTTCGAGAGAACCTGCTGGGGGTGACTGAAAAGTCCTACGTGTTGCAGGAGGTAAAGCGCGCGGTCACTCTCCTCGGGCAACCTGATTCACCCGCCTCCGCGTTGTACCCAGCCCCACTTCCGCAAGGAGCGCGCGTCACCATCCTCAACGAAAAAGGAGATTGGTATCTCGTCTCTGAAATCAACACCCAGGGCGCGTCGTGGAGAATCGGCTGGGTAAAAAAAGATTCGATCAAGGTCATTACCGATTTCACGCCGGTGGTCAGGTTGAACGAACATGTGTTGCGGACAAGCGAAGGCAGGCGCGTTCAATACATCCAGGCACACCCCAACGGATACGATCAGGGTAAAAGTAATCCGCATCCCGAATACATTGTCATGCACTTCACCACAGGGATGAAGATGGAAAGCACGATCTCCACGTTTAAAAACCCCTCCTCGGGCGTGGCGACACATTTGCTGATTGGGCGCGACGGCCGCGTAGTGCAATTTCTTCCGTTTGACGCCATCGCCCATCACAGCGGATATAGTTGGTGGGAAGGGAAAAGCAACCTGAACCGCATGAGCATCGGCATCGAATTGGATAACGCGGGCTTGCTCATCAAGGATCGCAAGACCGGCGTTTGGTCGAGACGCGGCATGACATTCCTGCCTGACCGCGTGGGGCGCGGGTATCACGAGAAACAATTCCGCCCGCTCCGGCGCCCGGGCGAATCGGAATTGGAGTACAAGAAGCGTTTCGCCCAAGTAGAACCCGGCTGGGAGAAATTCACCGATGTGCAGATCGAAGTCGCCTTGAAAGTGGTCAAGGCTCTGCGCGAACGGTACAAACACAGCGTCCTTGAAATCCTTGGGCACGATGCGGTGAACCTGAGGAACCGCTATGACCCGGGTCCGTTGTTTGACATGGAGCGCTTCCGTTTCGAATTGTTCCAACGAACAGAACCGGACATCAAGGAATATACGATCACGCACGCCACAGAAGAGTTGTACGCGAATTACCGGGGACGCACGCCCACCCCAAAACAATCCTCATTCGACGCGCGCCTGCCAATCAATTCCACCGTGATCGTGCGCAAACAGGAGGAGGATCATGATTACGTGCTGGTGGATGTGATCGCCAGCAAAAACGCGGACGCGAAAGTACGAGGCTGGATCCAGCACGCGTCGCTCTCTGACCCGGAACCCAAATTCCTCAGGGCATCGAAGCGGCTCATGCAACAAGCCATCAAAAAAGGGAAGGGGAAAAAAGGCGGGAGGGTGGAGTCGCCGAAGATTCCCGATCGCAGAAAAACGACCATCGAACAAGCGATCTTCCGCCCCGGTGAAGGCTCGCCCACGCCGCCGATGAAAGAAGGAAACCTGCTCGGCAAGAAGGTGCGCATCCAAATGGTAAAAGGCGAATGGACGCTGGTCGTATTCCTTGGTATTCTCAACGGGCGCGGCGGCGTGGAAGGCTGGATCCGCACCGAATATCTTTCGCCCGATCCCAATCTTTAGGAGACCTCATGCACTACACAACCGATATGAACGAAGGCATTCACGCCGAAACCGTGACAATGCTCGGCGCGAACGGAGATCGAATCAACGCGTTTCTGGCGCGTCCACTCGGTGACGGAAAATTCCCAGCGATGGTGTTGGCGCATCACATGCCGGGCTGGGACCTTTTGTACCGCGAGTTCACGTATAAGTTCGCGCATCACGGCTACGTGACCATCTCTCCGAACATGTATTTCCGCGCGGGGCATGGGACGCCCGAGGATGTCGCGGCAAAAGTAAGAGCGGATGGAGGCGTGTCAGATGATTCGGCAATTGGCGATCTGGCAGGCGCGGCGAAATATCTCAACACATTGCCATACGCCAACGGCAAAATCGGAATCTTCGGTACATGCTCCGGTGGACGTCATGCCTTTCTCGCGGCATGTCGCACAACAGAATTCAACGCCGCCATAGATTGTTGGGGCGGAGGCGTAGTGATGTCTCCCGATCAACTCACGTCAAAGAGACCCGTCTCGCCTGTAGACTTGACCAAAGACCTGTCATGCCCGTTGCTTGGCATTTTCGGTAACGATGACACCTCACCCACGCCTGAACAAGTTAATCAACACGAGGCTGAATTAAAGAAGCACAGCAAGGCGTATGAGTTCCATCGCTACGATGGCGCAGGGCATGGATTTTTCTATTACAACCGTCCCGCCTATCGTCAGGCGCAAGCAGAGGATGGCTGGCAGAAGGTGTTTGCGTTTTGTGAGAAGAATCTTTCATAAAAAAACGGTGGTCGAGTAGTCCTGAGCGAAGCGCAGCGAAGTCGAAGGACGTATCGAGACCACCAGTGCGTAAAGCAAATTTTGTTACAAAAGTCTGTATGCGTACCTGTGGTTTCGATACGGACGGGACGCTTCGACTACGTTCGTCGCAAAGAGCGCTCCTCACTCCGCTCAGCGCGAACCCGCCCTACTCAACCACCGGATATAGATGAACAAGGAGTTCGTTATGTGCACCATGATCGTCGAAAAAGTAAAAATTGACGGAAGCGGAAAAGGCGCGAGCGGATGGTTCACGCTTGACCAAGCCAACATCTCCTACGACCATCCCTTCCACTTGCCGACGGAACACGCGCTGAACATTGATTTTGTGAATCCCTCGCAGGGTCCCTCCGCGCGCGTGGCTGTGGAGTTGAGCGAGTCCGCGGCGCGGGAGTTGGTGAAGACCATCCTTGCCGTGCTCGATCAGGCGGAGGTGGGCGGGCATTTGGAGAATCAAACTGGCATAGGCATATAATTGGTGTGTAATTTTATTTGATGTGCGGGTTGAGAAAAAACGGAATTTGTACGAAACATTAGAAATGTCATGAGTATTCTCTATAATACACAGCCAGGCAGTTCATTGAACAAGTTGAGTGAAAATGGAAATTCGAGAGTTTGAAGTTACCACGAATGGGTTTTTGTCGCTCTCTATGCGCGAAGATAATGGCGTTCCTTGGTGGTGGTATCTAAATATCCACGGACAACCACTCTATCATATTGGAAATAATTGCGGCACGTGTCAGGCTATTTTCGAACGAGTGGGTAAAGCCAAGTTGCCGCTTACTCCGCAACAACTCAGCGAACAATTGAGAATTGGTTTTGAATCGCTCCCAACAGATGTTTTTGAGACCGTTGCTCCACTCCTTCCAAAAGGTCGATACCGAGTTCAGGTTGTTGAAGCTAAGCCTTCGTTAATGACGCAAGGTAATCGACCTGATGCCGTCAGTTGCAATGCGGATTACTTCTGGCTTTGCAGGCTTTCGGAAACGGAACACAGTGCAGATTACGAAATGATCTTACCAATTGTGGAGCGTTCTCAACTGAACGCAAATAGGATCGCCTTTTACAGGAGCATGCTCGACAACAATCAAAGCCCAGTGGCGTTGGCATTCTCCATGTATGATGAACGTGCTATAAGAGGCGAGTATGGTCAAAATGCTTTCGTGCATTTCTTGCTGGATGGTCATCATAAAATCATGGCTGCTAGTGAAATGTTTCGTTCCATATTTGTATTATCGTTTACCCGTCTTAATACCTATGCAGAAACTATGAGCTGGTTAAAGTCAAACACTGCCTACCGATGAATAGCAGTGTCAAGAGTGGAGGGGAAACTCGGATCAAAAAGTCCTGCGTCTGGCAAAAGACGATGGACTTTTTCTTCTTCGGGAGGATTTGGAAGGGCTGGTCCAGTGCAAGCAATCGAGAAATTACAACATGAGTTAAAATGCTCCCAATGTTCAAGCAAAGTCAAGCGAACATTTGGAGCCATCTAGTGATTCAAAGAACCTACAAACTTTTCGCAATTATCGCGATCCTCACCCTCCTCACCTCCTGCAACACGACCCTCAGCGAATCCTCGCCCACGCCGCCGGGCGCGGTCGTGCCGCGCGCGACGATCAATCCGGGACAATATCCCCTCCCTGCGCTGGAAGCGCAAGCGACGCTCGTGCAAAATATTTTGCAACAGCCGCTCCCCATCCTATTATTGATCGGGCTGGACGCGCCCCGCGCGCAAGCACAGGAGATCGCCGTGACCGATCCGCGCTTTCAAGGCGACTTGTGGGACGCGTCAACCCATGCGCCTCTGCGGAACGAAATCTTCGGCGTGTATCCCATGCGTGAAAGCGACATCACCGACGTCACCGCGCAATGCAGTCAAGCGGAATGTTATCGCGTGGAGATGTACAACTACGCAAAAAATCTGACGACCGTTGGGTTTGTCAGCGTCACTGATAAAACACTTCTCGCTGTGACAAAAATCGCAGACACCCAGCCCGATGTCCCGCCGTATCTCGTGGACTTGGCTGTGCAGATCGCAAGCGAATCGCCGGAGGTGATCGCCGCGTTGGGTTATAAACCAAACGGCGACGACGCCCGCATGGAAAACACCAAGACCGCGCTCAACCTCACGCGCTGTCAACGCTCGCGGCATCTCTGCCTCGCGCCCACGTTCATTGACGGCGACCGCGCGCTCTGGGCAATCGTGGACTTAACCGACGGCGTGCTAGTCGGAGTCCGCTGGACGGAGGTTGGCGAATACGGTCCCGCGATCACACAACGCAGTTTGCAAGACGACATCGTCATGCAGTTATATTGCAACAAGTCAACCGCGCTCGAACGCGGCGACTGGCGCATGGACTTCATCCTCACCAGTTCAGACGGCTTGCGCATCTCCGACGTGCAGTTCAAGAGTCGCGCGATCCTCGAAAGCGCAAAACTCGTAGACTGGCACGTGAGTTACTCCACCACTGAAGCGTTCGGCTACAGCGACGCGGTCGGCTGTCCCATTTTTAGTCAAGCCGCGGTGGTCGCGTTCCAAGGTCCAACTGTCGAGGAGATCACCGAAAACGGCGAGGTCGTCGGCTTCATGCTCCAACAAGAATTTTGGGGCGAGCAATGGCCCCTGCCGTGCAGTTATTTTTACGTGCAACGCTTCGAGTTCTACAACGACGGACGCTTCCGCGTGGTGGCTGGCAACATCGGACGCGGCTGTGGGACAAACGGGACGTACCGACCCGTGCTCCGCCTCGCTCTCGCCGGTGAAAACTCTTTCGCCTCTTACGCCGACTCGGCCTGGGAAACCTGGTCCACCGAGGGCTGGCAGTTGACAACCGATTCTGAACCGACGGAGGAAGGCTATCAATATCGCTTCGAAGATTCAACCGGCGCAGGCTTTTACGTCGAACCCGATCGCGGTCAATTCGGCGACAGCGGTCACGGCGACAACGCGTTCATCTACGCGACTCTCGACCACCCCGACCGCGATGAAGGCGATTCGGATATGATCACCATCGGTCCGTGTTGCAACATCAATTACGAACAAGGACCCGAACGATTCATTGACGACGAATCCATCGAAGGCGCGAACTTGATCCTATGGTATGTTCCGCAAGTCGAAAACGACGGCGCGCCCGGCGAACAATACTGCTGGGCAGAGTCTGTCCTTGATCGCGGCGTGTACGCAGCAAAAGAATATCCCTGTTACATGGGACCGATGTTCATCCCAATTTCAAATCCATAATTCCTGTGTAGTCGGCGTTCTCTAACGCCGACGGGCACCTATCAACACCGACGGACACGTTAGAGAACGTGTCCTACACACATTCAAACCAATGCCTAACAAGAAAAAACAACAAGCAAAACAAAAACGCGCAGACCGGCGCAAATGGTGGCTGTGGGGAATCCTCCTCGCGCTGGTCGCCGGTGTGGTTGGCTACATCGTTTATTCCATCAACACCTCGGAAGAAAAACTCGCGCAGGGATTCGGTCTCGGCGGCGTGACGTATTGTCAGTCCACGCCTAAGTTTGCCAAAGACATGGGCTACGACGATTCAGCGATCATGAGCACCAACGAAACGCTGAAAGGATTATTCATCTACGACCGTCCGCTTCAAGTGGGGCAACCACTGACGCACGTGTACCAGCATCCCACGTGGGATGACGCGGGTTATCTCGGCACGCCGGTCAATGATGGGAAGGGCAACATCTACGTCGCCCCCGCGCCGCGCGTCAATCTGTACGACAATCCGCCCGATCAACAAAACACGATTTACAAAGTGGACACGGACACCGGCGAACTGGCGGAATATATCCGCCTGCCGTTTGCCGCGCCGATGCCGCCTGAAAATCCGTTCGGCATTATCGGGCTGGCGTACGATTGCGACACAAATAGTTTGTATGCCGCTTCGGTGTACGGTTCGGGTAAAGACGCCGAAGTGGGAATCATTTATCAAATTGATCTGGATACCGGCAAGGTCGCGTCGCAACTCAAAAATATTGACGCGTTCGGGCTGGGCGTGTTCAATCGATTCGCGGGCAAACGATTGTATTTTGGTCTCACGCGCAAATCGGAAGTCTGGTCGGTGGCATTGGGAGATGACGGGAAGATTCGCGGCAAGCCCCGCTTCGAATTCTCGATGGCTGGCTGGGGCGCGGATGGCGACGACAAAGCGCGCCGCATCGTCTTCCGCAAAGCCGATGAAATGTTCGTGCGCGGCTCGGCGTTCAACTATAATTTGATCGCCGGCACCGAACGCATCCAAACCGATTATTTTCTGCGCTACGATCCCGCGCAAGATATTTGGTTAAGAGAAGACGATCCGCAACAATAATTTTCAGCGATCCAGCGGCAGTTCGATTTGCCAAGCAAATCGTGCCGCCCGACTCGATGCAGTGCAACTGCATCGAGAACTAAACGTAAGGAGTTCCCCCATGACCCCAACCCGCATGTCAGAAATCGAATCATCGGTACGCACCGTAATAGACTTCAACGACGCGTTCAACCTTCATGACGTAGCAGGCATGATGCAATTAACAACCGACGACACCGTCTTCGAGAACACCGAACCCTCGCCAGACGGGACGAGATATTCAGGCAAGGATGCAGTGTCAAAGTTTTGGGAAGGTTTCTTCCGCGACGCGCCGAACGCGCATATAGACATCGAGGAAATCTTCGGCTTCGGCAAGCGCTGTGTCATGCGCTGGACATACACCTGGGGCGACGGTCACGTCCGCGGGGTGGATGTGTTTAAGTTGAAGGATGGCTTGATCTCCGAGAAGTTGTCGTATGTGAAGGGGTGAGGAGATACAGTGAAAGTCTGTTGCTTATGTGATGTGAAAATTGTATAATGACCGACAGAACAAGTGCCTATACATGCAATATGTATAAACTCCACTTGAACAGCTTCTTTGATGCAATGAAAGGAGCAAAAACGAAGCGACAAAAGTTTTCTCAGCGATTGATGGGGGTAATGTTTATTGCACTGCTGTTAGCAGGATGCAGTGCGCCAACTGCAACGCCCATCCCGCCAGCACTTACACCTACATCAATTCCTCCAACAGCCACCTCGATTCCGCCCACCGCCACGCCTACACCGATTCCTCAGACAGCAACTCCACAGAACCGTTCACTCTGGCAACATCTGCCGAAAACATTATAGGCGCATGGGTGGTGGGTAATTACTACATCCGCTTCGATAAAGACGGTGCCTTCCGCCAGGCGCATACACCGGATGAGCTCAAAAGAAATCCATATTCGATTAGCTCGTACAAGTTTGAAGGGACGAAAATGATAATAGCAGAAATGTCGGTTTCGGGCGTTCCCACTTGTGGAAAAAAGATCGGCAGTTATGAAATTCAACTGCTCGAAAGCGGGAATATCCGAATTATGCCCATCAAAGATGAGTGCGAACCGAGAGCGCGTGACATCGCAGGAGAGTACGAACTCGTCCGCTAGCATGTGAGCGAGCAGATGGAGCGTTTTCATAATCTGCACGAGCGATAGACTCAAATCTTATTCGCGTACTTCTCCGCAAACAACGCGGGTTGCCCGCCAGTATGCCAAAATAAAATCGTTTCGTCTTCCTTGAAATAGCCCTTGCGGATAAGATCAATCATCCCCGCCGCGGCGCGCCCCGTGTAGACGGGATCAAGCAAAAGACCTTCGTGCTTTGCAAACAGATTGACCGCTTCGCGCTCCGCGTCAGTCAAGACGCCGTAGCCTGCCTTGCAGTAGTCGGCATTTGCCAACACCCCAGCCGGCTCGAACTCAATCCGCTCCCCCAATTTTTCACTCGCTTCCGTCGCCAGTTTGGACACGTGACTCTTCAACCATTCCTCCGACTCGTCAATACTGATTCCCAACACCTTGCCGTTGAACCCAAACGCGCGTTGACCCAACACCAGTCCCGCGTGCGTCCCGCCTGAGGAGGTGCCGAAAATAATCCAATCCAGACCTCCGAGTTCAGAACACCGAGTTTTTAAAAAACTCGGTGTTCTCATTTGCACCATCAACTCCTCCATCGCAAACGCATATCCCAACGCGCCCGTCGCGCTCGATCCTCCATACGGAACGAGATACGGCTTGCGTCCGTCAGCGATTGCATTATCAAATGTTTCCTGCAACACGCGGTCGCGTTCATTGCGGTCGGCAATCGTTACGATATCCGCGCCGAATAATTGATCGAGCAACAAATTAGCGGATGGTTTATCGGGCATCTCGCCGTTCAACACAAGGATGCAATCGAATCCATATTTCGCCGCCGCCGCCGCTGTCTGACGACAATGATTCGACTGCAACGCGCCGCCAGAAATTAAAGTTTTCGCGCCTTGCTCTTGCGCCTCGGCGACGAGAAACTCCAACTTGCGAGTCTTATTGCCGCCGAAGGCGAGTCCCGTCTGGTCGTCGCGCTTGACGAGGATGCGCGGTCCGCCCAAATAGTCCGAAAGACGCGGGAGTTCTTCAATCGGTGTGGGTAAATGAGCGAAGTTCAATCGAGAAATTTTGTTCATGACGATTCCTTTATTGCGTATTACGTACTACGTAGTACGCAATACGCAGCACGAAGTATTAAGCTCCTAAACCTTGCTTCGTGCGCGACCTCCCCCTCGACCTCATCACATCCAACACGCGCGGCATGATGTCCGAATACATCCGATACCAAAATGGATTGGGCGCATAATCCCACGCGCCGAGCGTGCGAACGATTTTGCCGCCGAGTCCCTCTTTGAAGCGATACACGCCCCACATCGAGTCACTTTCATCGAACACCTCGGGCGCGCCCCACAGATCGTACGCTGCGCATCCACGCGCCTTCGCGCGCTTCATCGCTTCCCATTGCAAAAGATAGGTCGGCATTTTTTCACGATGCACATCCCGCGACATGCCGTAGACATAATATGCGCGTCCCGCAAAATAGAAAACAAAGATCGCGGCGACGGGTTGGTTGTTCACTTCTGCAATGAGAGGTTCGGCAGAAGGTAATTGGTAATTAGTAATTGGTAATTGGAGGTTATAGTCTTGTCCTGAGTCGTGTTGGAGGATTGGAGAATTGGAGAATTGGGGACTAGAAACTTGAGACTGATTCTTCATGAATAGTTCCCAGACGGTTTTGTAATATGTCTCATCACGAATCACGAAACCATCGCGCACACTTGTTTCGGCATACATTTTGTAAAGCATGGGCAAATCCACCAAGTTGCCTACGCGCAGGGAGACGCCTTTCTTTTCCGCGAGGCGGATGTTGTAACGGGTCTTCTGTTTCATCCGCGCGAGGAGCTCTTCTTCGGTTGGATTCAGATCAATGACGACTGTATTTTTGAACTGGATCTGATCCGACGAGCATCCCCACCCCCTCCGCTTCAACTCAGACGTGATGGCTTGACCATTGTTATCAACAACATCGTCCGCGCTTTGAGGGACTCCCGTTCCCTGCACAACATCGGGATCGCATTTCAAGAAGATCGCGCCTTGTTGCTTTGCAAAAGACTGTAAATCATTCAGCACTCGATTACGAAGCGATTCGTTCGACCAATCAAGCAATGGACCCTTCGGCGAATACAAAATGGATAACCGAGCGGCGAAATTGTTCTGGAGGATTTGGCGTTTGAGGATGAGCGCGGCGGCAACTGGCGAGTGGAAAGTAGAAAGTAGACTCGAGTCACTTTCCACTTTCCATTTTCCATCCGCATCCCACACTGCATACAGCGGACTCCACCCATATTTTGCCTTCACCTGTCCCCACTCGTAGGTTTGGAGGAAGTGCGGATTGGGTAACTTCGCGATAAGTGAATTCCAGTTTCTACTTTCCACTTTCTATTCTCTATTCTCTACTCTCTGTTTCCAATGAACTTCAAATATGCCCAATACAAAATCGGATAGTACACTCGATCCATCGCCTGCGCGGCGCGTTTGAGTTCACCGCCGAAGCCGCGTTTGAAGCGATAGACACCCCACAAGCCGTCGTGTCGGGATTCAAAATTGGCTTCGAGGGTCGCTTCATCTTCATCGGGAACGCCCCAGAGATCGTACTCATCGCATCCGCACGCTTTTGCCCATTTCATCGCTTCCCATTGCAGGAGGTACGTCGGCATTCGGTTGCGTTCTTCATCCGTTGACGCGCCGTAAAGATAGTAGGCGCGGTTTCCGTTTCGGGCAACGAACAACGCGGCGAGCGGCTTACCTTCGTATTCGGCGAGGAGGATTTCGCCAAGTCCCTTTGGCTGGAGGAGTTCATACGCGCGCTTGTAATATTCCAATGAATGGACTCCGAACCCGTCGCGCCCGCCTGTGACGAGCATCATCTTGTGGAAGGATTCGATATCATCCCACGTGCGGACCGTCACGCCTTTCTTCTCCGCAAGGCGAATGTTGTAACGGGTCTTTTGTTTCATCTTTGCCAAGATCGTGTCTTCGTCATCTTTTATATCAATTAGGATGGTACGGGGAGGTTGGATGTTATGCTTGGAAATGATGAAGGGTGAAGGATGAAGGACGAATTCGCTTTTCCAAGAATCAGGTTCCAATTTACAGAATATAGCGCGATGCTTTCGGCAAACAGAATCAATCTCTTTCCAAAACCGATCACTGTTCACTGATAACCGATCACTATTCACTGCTTTTGGAATATAACCAACTGTAAAACCCAATGGTAATTCCCGAAACAAAATTTGCACACCAACATTTCCACTGATCACTCTCATAGGCTTCCACCCAAACGCGGATTTCAATTCACCCCACTCCCCTGTTTGCAGGAGATGGGTGTTGGGATGTTTGGAGAGGAACTGATTCCAGTCGGTGAGGGAGACGATCATTTGGGTTGAAGGTTGAAGGTCACAGGTCGAAGGTCAACAACGACGTTTGACCCTTCGATGAACTCAGGGCATCGCCTTTGACCTTTGACTCGAATATGGAGGAGTTGGGGATGAGTTCGTCGAGGAGGGCGATGATGGCGTTGGTGTCGTTGGCGTGGCTGAGGGCGGAGAGTCGCTCGATGGCTTGAGGCAGGTTCAAGTCGGAGGAGGAAGCGTCCGCGTCGAGGCGGAAGATGTCGGGGTGCAGAGTCTTCGTCAACGGCGTGCCTTCATCCCAAAGTTCTTCCGTTAATTTTTCGCCCGCGCGAATGCCCGTGTATGAGATTTCGATGTCGCGCTGAGGCTCGAGCCCCGAGAGTCGAATGAGGTCTTCGGCGAGATCGAGAATGCGGACAGGCTCGCCCATGTTGAGGACGAAAGTTTCACCGCCGTTTTCCATGGACGCGGCTTGAAGCACGAGATAAACCGCCTCGGGGATGGTCATAAAAAAACGATACATGTCGGGATGCGTGATCGTGACAGGACCACCGCCCGCGATTTGATTTTTGAAAATGGGGATGATGGAGCCGCGACTGCCGAGGACGTTACCAAATCTTACGACAGAATATGCGTGCTTCGTATTGCGTACTTCGTACTGCGTATTTCCTTGTCTACCTGTGTACGTGTCTACTTGTTTACTTGTTTTCGCGTCTACCTGCTTGCCCGCATCCAACACAATCATCTCTGCCAAACGTTTCGTCGCTCCATAAATAGACGACGGGCGTACGGCTTTGTCGGTGGAGATGAGCACGAATCGTTCGACGTTGTGACTGAGCGCGGCATGGACGACGTTACGCGTGCCGATGACGTTGTTCGTGATCGCCTCGACAATATTGACCTCCATCAACGGGACGTGTTTGTGCGCGGCGGCATGGAAGACAACTTGCGGCTGATGTTGCGCGAAAATTTGCGCGAGGCGTTCTGCGTTGCGAATGTCAGCGATGGCTGGCGAGAGATTTAGATTCGGATACTCTTGATTCAGTTCAAGGAGAATTTCAAAGATGCTGTTTTCACCGTGACCGAGCAAAACGAGTTCGGATGGATCCCGTCGCGCGATTTGGCGGCAGAGTTCGCGCCCGATGGAACCGCCCGCGCCTGTGACGAGTACGCGCTTGCCTTCGAGCGCCGCACCCACCGCTTCATCATTAACGCGGACAGGTTCGCGGCGGAGCAAGTCGGTGATGTCCACTTCGCGCAGACGGTTGACGCTGACCTTGCCGCCGATGAGTTCGTAGATACCAGGCATCGTGCGCGAAGGGATTCCTTTGACGCGGCAAACATCGTTGATCGCGCGGACGAGTTGACCAGGCGCGGAGGGGATCGCGATGATGACTTCGTCCACGCGATGCAAATCAATTGCGGAGGAGAGGTCGTTGACTGTGCCGATGACGGTCACGCCGTGGATGGAATGTTTCTGCTTGGCAGGGTCATCATCGAGGAAGCCAACAGGAATAAGATTCAATTGCGAAGTTTTTTGCAGTTCGCGCACAACCAACGCGCCCGCGTCCCCTGCCCCGATGATGATGGCGCGTTTACTTTTGCCATCGCCGCGCGCGGTCATGGATTGTTCGGCAAGGATTCGCAATGCAAAGCGCGAGCCGCCGATGAGGACGAGCGAGAGGAGCCAGTCAATGCCCAAAGCGGAACGAGGCATACCGGGATACACGTTACGAGTTACGATGAGGAGCGCCATGACGCCTGAGGTGAGGACAGAGGCGGTGGTGACAGCCACCGTAATTAATCGCAACTCGCCTGTGCTGGCGTAGATCCACAGGCGGCGATACAAGCCGAAGGAAAAGTAAACTGGAATCTTGATGACAAGCGCAACCGCGCTCATCAACAGGACGGCGGGAAAATAAAACGGCAATTCCTCCACGTTCAGCCGCAAGGCGAAACTGCCCAACACCGAGACGACGATGAGGGCAATGTCGCCGATGAGGACGAAGCGGTTGCGGATGTGAGGGGGGCGGGAGGACATGGGGGGGGGAATTGGTATTTGGAGGAGGAGAAAGAGAATTGGAGAATTGGAGAATTAGAGCATTGGTGATTGGAGACTTGAGATTGGAGATTGTTGGCGGATGAGGTTTATGATTTCTTTTAGACCTTCGGTGAGGGATGTTTGAGATTGAAAGCCGATAACGTCTTTGGCTTTTTGCGGGCTTCCGACGGAGCGATGGATGTCTCCTGCGCGGGGAGGGGCGAATTCGGTTCGTGGCGCATTGGGGAAAATTTCGTACAGCACGTCGAGAAGATCGAGCAGGCGCGTTTCGACGCCTGTGCAGATGTTGAAAATTTTCCCTGCGGCGTTTGGGTGTTCGGAGGCGATCAGGTTGGCGCGGACAACATCATGAATATTGATGAGGTCGCGGGTTTGTCCGCCATCGCCAAAGACAGTGACAGGTTTGCCGTCCAGCAATCTTTGAATGAAGATCGGGACAGCCGCGGCGTACATCGAGTCGGGTCGTTGGCGCGGACCGTACACGTTGAAATAGCGGAGCGCGACAACTTCAAGATCGAATTCATTCGTGAATAACTCCGCGTACATTTCGTTGACGCGCTTGGATAACGCATACGGCGATTTCGGCTGAAGAGCAGTCGCTTCGATGAGAGGCAACGCAGTGGACTCACCGTAGACTGCCGCGCTCGATGCAAGGACGACGCGCCTCACGCCCGCGCGTCGCGCCGATTCTAGCAACAGATGCGTTCCGCTTACGTTGACATCGAAACACTCCTGCGGCTCATCCATGGATTGCGGGACGGAGACAAATGCCGCAGAGTGGAAAACGGCGTCCATGCCGCGCACAGCCTCCTCGACGATTGAAGCGTTTCGAATGTCACCTGCGATGATCTCAAGCAGGGAACGTCCGTGCCTTTGAATCAAGGCGTCTATATTGTCGAGTTTGCCTGTGCTGAAATTATCCAACACGCGCGCCGAGTCGCCGCGCGCGAGCAACGTATCGGCAATGTGAGAGCCGATAAATCCCGCGCCGCCAGTGACTAGAAATTTCATCAGCGTCCCGTTCGGCGCAACATCGTGCCGATGGTGCGGAGGATGATTTGAAAATCCATTGTCAGGGAGCGGTGTTTGATGTAGTAGAGGTCGTATTCCAGTTTGACTGCCATCTCGGTCACAGAGGCGTAATAGCCGTAATTGATCTGCGCCCAACCCGAAACGCCGGGCTTGACAAGCAACCGCGCGCGATAAAACGGGACTTGCTTTTGAAACGCGGCGACGAGTTCGGGTCGTTCGGCGCGCGGACCGACGAGACTCATATCGCCGCGCAGAACATTCCAAAATTGCGGAAATTCATCAAGCCGCGTCTTGCGCAAAAAGTCGCCGACACGCGTGACGCGCGGATCGTTCTTCTCGGCGAGTTTCGCTTCGCCTTGCTGTTCCGCATCCTGACGCATCGAGCGGAATTTGTAGATCGTAAAACGACGCGCTCCCTTTCCCAGGCGAGTCTGTTTATAGGTGATGGGAAAGCCGCTATCGAGCACGATGGCAAGCGCGACAAATGGGAACAATACGAGGAGAACCATGATTCCCACCACCCCCCCCGCAACGTCGAGCATGCGTTTGGCCAATTCGTACATGCCGCTCACGCGCACCTCGTCCACGAACGAGCGGATGATCCAATCCGATTCGAGGTGATGGATGGGAAGCCGCCCGGTCATCTCTTCGTAGAGGATGGGCATGCGCATGACTTCGACGCCTTTTTCCTGCGCGTCCAAAATGGATTGAAAGGTCTTCCCTTGGATCTCGCCGTTGATGGCGACGACAAGGTCGGTCACCTGGTGCTCGTCGATCAGGGCAAGCAGTTTGTCGCTGGAGCCAAGCACTTTCGAGCCGTGAAATGATTTTCTGACCTTCTGGTTATCGTCATCAACAAAACCCACAAGGTTGAACGAGCGCGTCCCGAGTGATTCATACAATTGGGCGAGGGTCTTCCCCGCCTGCCCGGCGCCGATGATGAGCATGCGGCGCAACTGCCCCGTCCGTTTGTAGATGCGGATGAAGATCATGCGCCAGGCAAGCGTGAGGAGCGACGCGAAGATCAGGTACGCGCCCACGCCGACGCGTGGCAGGTTGGTGGGGTCTTGCGTAAACACAAAGATGAATGAGTACAACGCCAGCGCAATGAATGCCGCAATGGCAATGCCGCGCGTCGTTTTGCGCCCGCTCCCGGCAATGGATGGCTCGTATAAATCCACCAGTAAAAGCATCCACAAGATCGGCAGAAGATAAAACCAAAATGGGACTTCGATATCCACCCTTGTATTGAGAATTGCGATGATCCTCGGTTCGGGGATCGGGGGCTGTTCTGCCAGCAATGCCTGGTATTGCACGTTGTAATTATATGCCCGCCAGACGGACAACGCCGCAAACACCGAGAGAACGGACAACACGAGGTCGCCCAGAAATAACAAGGCGCGATGCTCGCTGGGGCGTAACCTCAATGGGGTGGTGCGAAGATTTTCAGCCATTCTTCCTAAAACCAGAGGCGAGCAAGCTCCACAACAATCCGCTCCCCCACGCGATGTGCATGATGGGAATTGCCAGCGGCAACCCCACGCTCAAAAAATTCTTTTTCAATCGCAGCCTTGCTTGAATTCCCGCCACCAGGCAGATGAAAAAATACAGGAGAAGCTCGCCAAGCAAAATGAATTTCATCAACGGGAAGAATATCGACAACAGCCCCAGCCCCGCCAGACTCGAGACAAACAACGGAGGCAGAGCCTGCCTCCAACGAAGAGTGTTCGGATACCTGCGCAACATTCGCCACTTCCAATATCCATAACGCCAGTATTGCCGCGCCAGTTCCAGAAAGGTCGCGCGCGCAAAATAGATCGAGCGAATGGACGGGTCGAGCCAGATTCTACCACCCGCCTTCCGCACGCGCGCGTTGAACTCGTAATCTTCGTTCGTCAACAGAGTTTCATCGAACATGCCCGCTTTTTGAATCAACATGCGTCGGAATGCGCCAAAGGGGACTGTGTCCACTTCCGCGGCTTGCTTCGCGTGACGATACAACGCGTCGCCGACACCGAGTGGGTGCGCCGCGGCAACTGCGATGGATTCGGCGACCCATGTTTTTGCGCCCGCTTGAATTTCCCACACCCCGCCCACGTTATCGCCACGCCCCGCTTCGAGCGCCTTGACGCAATTTTCCACGTAGTCGGGATACGGTTTCGAATGCGCGTCGAGCCGAACAATAATTTCGCCGCGCGATGCCTCAATGGCGCGATTCACCCCCGAGGGGATGGTGCGTTGCGCGTTGTCTACCATGTGCGCTTCGAGGTCGGGAAACTGCTTTTGAAACGCGGCAATTTCAGCCCGCGTGTTATCTGTCGACATTCCATCCGAAATGATCACTTCCATTTTCGCGCGCGGAAAGGTCTGCTCGCGCAAAGCCTCAAGCAGGAGTCGAATTGTGGACTGTTCGTTGTAACAAGGAATGATGATGGAAACTTTTGGCATTCTACGACTCTCCGATATCTAGCAGGAGCGCCTGGTGTAGAATTATTTTAAGCCACGAATTACACGGATTTTCACGAATTTGTTTATTTTGAATCCGTGTGAATCCGTGAAATCTGTGGCACAGGTTTTGGGCTTTAGTGCTATCAAATGCAAAGATCATTTTACTTTGGAGCGAACGGTAGGTGGACGGTGAACGTCGTCCCATGCCCCACCGAACTTCGGACGCCCATTTTACCACCATGCGCCTGCGCAATCTCGCGCGCAATTGCCAGCCCAAGCCCCGCGTCATGACCTTCACCGCCCGCGCGGGATGGGTCAACCTGATAGAAGCGATCGAACAGACGCGGCAACGCTTCGCTTTCGACGCCGACGCCTGAATCAGCCACCTCAAACTCGATCCACGCCCCAGCAGACTTTGCAGACAGCACAACGCGTCCATTGGCAGGCGTGAACTTCAAGGCGTTGTCGACCAGATTCGTAAACACCTGCGCCAATCTATCCCCATCGCCAGGAAATACGGGTAAATCGTTTGGCGCATTCACTTGCAAATCAATATTCCCTTTTTGCGCTTGCAGGGAAAATTTTTCCACGATGCCGCGCAACAACATCCCCGCGTCCATTGGGGATATGTTGAGGTCAGCCGTGCCAGCCTCCAATCGGGCAAGATCGAGCAAGTCCAATGCCATGCGGTGCATCCGCCCGGCTTCGTCGTAAATAATTTGCGCGGCTTGCTTGCGCGCCTCGGGCGAATCGGCAGTGTTGTCGAGGAGGGCTTGGGCGAATCCCTGAATCGATGTGAGCGGGGTCTTCAACTCGTGAGAAACGTTCGCTACAAAATCGCGCTGTGATTTTTGACTGTTATTCACGCGTTGGATCATCGAGTTGAACGCCTGAGCCAAATCCTGCACTTCGCGTGGTCCACGCGGCGGGACGGGATTTGCCTCGGCGGGATATTTCCGCGCGGCGAGCACGACCTTTTGCAACGGGTCTGCCACTGAGCGTGAGATCGCGAACGCCAGGATGAGCGAGAGCAACAAGGCGATCAAACCACCTTGCAAGATCGGGGTCAGCAGTTCATCGGCAAAGACATTCAGTAATTTGGTCACAGGCCGAGGCGCGGCGACCACCATCAAGTTTCCGTTCGGCAATCGAGATTTGGTCTGCAACCACGATCCGCCTTGCGCATCGGTGGTGAATTGTGAGTTTCGGTTCACGAGCGTATTGCGCGGAAACGGGAAGGCAGGCTGGCTGGGATGCGAATCGAAGACCACTGCGCGAGTCGAATCGAATATCACAATGCGGGCGTTATTTGCTTCGGCGATCTTTTGAAGTTTGACAGTGTCTTGCGCGAGCTCGCGCGGATTCGTCGAGAGTTGCGTTTGCACGTTCCGCAGTCGTTGCATGGTTTCGCGGTACAGGATCGGGTTGCGAATCAAATAGACAAGCAAAACAACGATCACCGCCAGTAACGCAACGGTGATCACGAGGGCATAACTCAGCCAAAGGCGTGAACGGAGTGAGGTGAACATTCTAAAGTAGGGCTTTTGCTCGCAAGAGGTCTGCGACCGCCGTATTTGCCAGCAAAGCGACGGTCACACGTGTGCCTGCGGCTCAGCGCAGGCAGACCGTCTTAGGGTCTGTAAATTAATAATATCCCTGATTACCTTACACTTTCAAAATCGGGACGCTGATTCACGCTGAAAACGCAGATTTTTTTCTTTCGAATCAGCGAAATCAGCGTTCATCTGCGTCCCGAATCCATTATGTAAGGTAACCAGTAATATCCCATGTTTTTGTTCGCGAGCAGTCGCACTGCGAGCGGGATGCAGTGCAACTGCATCCCCAGGGAATTTATATTTTTACGATCCCTTAGAAAGTGTTTCTTAAGTTTGTGAACGGCATGAAAAAAAGAGCATCCGCCACAGAGAACACCGAGTTCATAGAGATTTTAAAAGGGTTTTCTCAGAGTTCTCTGCGCGCTCAGTGGCAAAGAAAGAGTTAAGAAACATTCTCTTAGAGCGGTAAAAGCGAAAGTCCTGTCAAGGAAACAACTCGCGGATATTTTTTGCAACCCTGCGAAATCTGCGAATGGTTCGTCAGGATTGCTCACTCGCTTTTCGATATTCTCGCAATTTCTCGCGTAGTTTGGGGAGAATTTCTTTCAATTCATCGAGTTCTTCCTGCTTCATAACCAACCACGGAGCGAAAAAATATGCGTCAGTTTGTTTCTCGACCTGCGCGCGCAACTCGACTCCCTGTTGCGAGATGCGATATATACCGGAGTCGCCGGCTTGTTCGAGCCAACCAATCTCCTGCGCGGCTTGCAACGCGATCGCGTACTCGTCGGCATCGTACCCTCGAAAGGCAAGTTGTTCAGCCAGTATTTCCGCGGCGACCGGGTTGCCGCCTGCCGCCGCCCCCAACACGCTCCACACGACGCCTGCCTGATTGAAGTGCGGACGCGCCGCGGCGAGGTGCGAATCGTCGCGATAGGCGAACAAGTCCAGCAGGTATTCCCGGATCTTTGTCATCACCGGGCTTTCCCGGTCCGCCACGCGGAAGCGTTTGAGGATTGCCCATTTCCCCGGAGGCTCAGGAGCGTTGTCGTTTGCCAGCACAATTTGTTTGAGCAACACCTTGAGCCGTTCAAGGTCGATCTCCGGCATAAACTCGGGCGGCGGAAGTTTTGCATCGCCAGCCATAATGGTAAATTTGACGCCCGCCCGCGCCATTTCGGTCACTTTGTATTGATCCTCAGGCTGGGGCTGGATCCATCCCTTTACATCGAGGTGAGTAAACGTCTTCTCGAATTTCTCCGGGTTGGTGAACGGGTCACGCTTTTGAAAGTTAACGAGCGAGAAATAATCCAGCCCCAATTCGCTGTACAGGTACAGTTCAAAGGGAACGTCGTTACGCACAGCCACTTCTTCGATCTCAGGCTCGGTGATCGCCCAAAATTCCTGAATAACGGCATGCATCTGCGCCCAGATCTTTGGCAAGAGGTTGGTCTGCTCGTTCATAGTCCAACCTAAGTGTACGCCTTAGCGGGCGGAACAATCTTGCAATGCCGTAACGAACCGGTTCAGGCAACCACCAGTTTATACCCAACGCCGGTCACGGTTTCGATCTTCACGGAACTCGGCTCCAGTTTCTTGCGCAAATGCGCCACGTGAACGTCCACTGTGCGGGTCTGCCCGTAGAAGTCAAAGCCCCACGCTTTTTGCAGAATTTGCTCACGCGTGAGCACCAATCCGCGATGCTCTGCGAAGGTAAGGAGCAGGTCGAATTCCTGGGTACGCAGGTTGGGGATGGAGATAGAACCGATTCGCGCCTCCCGCCGGGCTGGATCCACCGTCAGGTCGCCGAGGTGAATCGTGGAGGCGCTCCCCGCTTTGACGCCATGTTCGCCGCGTCGCAAAATCGCCTTGACGCGCGCGACCAGTTCACGCGGGTTGAATGGCTTGGTGAGGTAATCGTCGGCGCCGAGTTCGAGACCGAGAATTTTGTCGATATCTTCGTCGCGCGCTGTGAGCATGAGAATCGCGGCGGGATGATTCGCAGAACGTAAGCGGCGGCACACTTCAAAGCCGTCGAGTTTCGGGAGCATCACATCCAGCACGATCAAGGCTGGTAGTTCGCGCACAGCCGCATCCACCGCCGCCTCGCCATCGCGCGCGGCTTGGATGCGAAAGCCCTCGCGCTCGAGGTACATGCGCGCCAACTTGATGATGGACGGTTCGTCGTCGACGAGGAGGATGAGTTCGTTCAAGGTAGAGAGCAGAGACTAGAGATTGGAGACTTGTCCTGAGCGATGTCGAAGGATAAGAGAGTAGTCACCGCGAAGTGCGCGAAGAAAAAATCCTTAAATCTTTGCGATCGTAGCGGTCTTCGCGGTAAAAAAATCAGTCGCCGCGCGAGGGGTTAAGCAGGGCGACACATTCGATCTCGACCCGCGCTCCTTTGGGCAAACCCGCCGCCGCGACAGTGCTCCGCGCGGGAGGATTCTCCGGGAAGAATTCAGCATAGATCGCATTCATCCTGGCGAAGTCGTTCATGTCTTGCAAAAAGACGAGCGTCTTGACCACAAAGTTCAATCCCGAATCTCCCGATTCGAGCACGTGCTTGAGGTTGGTCAACGCCTGCCGCGTTTCGGCTTCGATGCCGCCTTGGACGATCTCCATCGTGGCGGGGTCAAGCCCAATTTGCCCGGCTGTGAAGATCAAACTCTCAGTGCGTATGGCTTGCGAATAGGGTCCGATCGCCTTGGGCGCTTTTTCGGTATGGATAATTTTTTTACCTTCGGATGTGTACATTATCTGCCTCATTTTGTTTTTTTTCTCAGCCGCACATGAGAAGATCCTTACCGCCAAGCGCGCCAAGTTAAAAGGTTTTCTTTGCGTTCTTTGCGGTGCATATGTACGGTAGAGAGTTTTTTCGATGAGGCGATTGTACTGCCGATTATGGGTTTGTGGAAACTTTTCCACCATGTCATTCTCCCGAAGGGCACAACGTACTTGCGCTCGGCGCAAGTGGCGGACGATGTGAGCGAAGCGAAGAATCTCCTCATGAGATTGGAGACCCTTCGCTAACGCTCAGGGAGACATGGCATAACCAATTACGGCGTTGGCGTCTTCTTGGGGCGCGGGTTGGCTTTGCGGAAGTCACGGAGCGCGTCGCGCAAGGCTTTGCCTGTGCCGCCCATCATGTCCTTGATCTCCTTCAACTTCTCGCCCATCGCGCGGATTGTCGCTTTGGCTTGTTCGGAGTCCGTCACCTTGCCGCCCGCATCGAAGCCAGCATGTGCTTCAATAATGGGCTGCGCGCTTTCGTAGATCGGCTTGGCATCTTTCGCCGCATCCGTGAATGCAACCAGCGCGGCTTGCGCGGCAGAGACGTCCTTACCCTTTTGGGCGGCATGGTCAAGCAACTGTCGGGTTTTGCCGACGAATGCTTCGGTCTTGCCCAACATTTCATACGCGCGGAGTTGCTTCGACCAGATTTGCTCGAGACGCTCATCCGTCATTTCACCCTGCGGTGGCAGAGTCGGATCATTCGACCCCGCGGCTGAAACGCCAATCACCGACAGGCTCCCTAATCCCAACGCCGCCACCAACGCCAGCAACATGGCCTTCTTGAAAAATATTTTTATCATCGCAGTAAACCTCCTTTCAAGGTTACGATGGTGATTGTAGAGCGCTCAGGTTATGCCTGTATGGTAGGGATGTAAAATCGCTGTAAAAAATCCAACCCCGGGTCGATTTGGATTTACGATTGACGATTTGCGATTACACATCTGTCGCTTATCATGTTCAGGCGCTTCCTTCATATATGAGCCGATGATAAAATGGACACTACCCGATATAATCTGCCAATCTCCCGCGTGTTTACGTCACACAGATTCGGACAGCGTGGATGAAAATTTGAAAAACTTAACAGTGGAAAATGACGAAGAAAAGATATGAAAACAAGTCTCGATACACTAAAGAAGATCTCTGAAAAGCCATGGTTTTATCCGATGGCTTTATTTTTGATTGCCTTTGCCTCCTACGGCTACGCCTTGTCCTCCCTGGGTTATTACTGGTCCGATTGGGAGGTCATGTTCTTTACCAAGCTCGACCCCGCCTTTCAATTTGGATACTATGCCGAGGACAGACCATTCCCGTGGGCATATCAGTTGATCTATTTCCTGGTTGGTTCAAAGCCGATCGGCTGGCAGGTCGCCTCGTTATTGCTTCGTTGGGCTGGGACTTTATTTTTTGTCTACGCGTTGATTCAAATTTGGTCCCCATATAAAAAACAATTCTACTGGCTGGGCGCGTTAGTCCTTGTATACCCGGGCTTTATCCAACAGGAACAATCCGCCGCGTTTTCGCGCCATATCATGACGTTGTTCCTCTTCGGTTTATCGTTATATCTGATGACGCTTGCGATCAAGCAACCCAAGTGGGCAAACCTGCTCTTTCCTGTATCGTGGATCGCCACCTTCATGCATCTTTTCACGATCGAATATTTTTCGGGGCTGGAATTGATGCGCCCCGTGTTGATCTGGCTGTTAGTTGCAAATGGAAATAAAACAGATTGGCGCTTACTGAAGAAGGTCGCGCTATATTCCCTGCCCTACATCCTGGTTACCGCATTCTTTTTCTGGCTACGCTTTGTATACTTTCCCAATGTCTTTCAGACCTTTGCCCGCCTCGAAAGCATCAGTTCGACCATCGGCGCGTTTCAAGGCTCCTTTCTCGGGACCGTGTTGAACTTTTTCAACAAAGGCGCGCTGGACGTTCTCTTCTCAACCGTCCAAGTCTGGACCGATGCGATCACCGGCTTCGGCGATTTCACCTTCCAACGACCGCTTGCCTGGTTCGCATTTGGGCTGGGCGCATTCTTCGCGCTTGCGTTTTCCTTTTTTTACAACGCCACCGAGGACGAATCTTCAAATCGACCCTCCCCATTCTGGCTGGCTGGTATCGGACTATTAATGTTCATAACGAGCGCGATTCCCATTTGGGCAATCGGCAAAGAGGTCGGCACAGGCGGATGGAACGAACGCTTCACCCTCGCCCCCATGTTTGGCGCCAGTCTGCTGGTGATCGGACTCGCGCTTGTGCTTGTCCGCGCCGCCGGGCAAAAATGGATTTTCGGATTCCTGCTTATGTTTTCAGTGGCAACGCAAGTTTGGATGGCAAATTCGTATCGGCGCGATTGGACGATCCAACCCGATTTCTATTGGCAACTCCACTGGCGCGCCCCCGCTTTACAACCAGACACCGCTGTGCTCAGTTTTGGCTACCCATCCTTCATGATCACGCACGACATGGACGCGACCTGGGCGGTCAATCTCTTGTATCATTTTCAAATCAAAGACGGCATCATCCCATATATGTTCATCACACCCGAATACGAAAAATATTTCCAGCCAGACATCCCGATCAAAATACCCGCGCGCAATTTGATGTTCAACGGGAACACATCCAACACGATCGCTGTCTTTCACCAGACAGATTCTTCGTGCTTGCGTGTGCTGGATTCAGCCTACATGTATGATCCCTTGCTGGATGAAGGAAGCCAGAAGCTGATTCCCATGTCTGACCTGTCTCGCATCCTCCCGGACCCTGCGCCTGCCTCGCCCAACACAGACATTTTCGGTCCCGAGCCCGCTCACACCTGGTGTTATTTCTTCCAGAAGGCAGACCTTGCGCGCCAAATGAAGGATTGGAACGCTGTGATCGATCTATATCATCAGGCGGAGCAACTTGGCTTTACTCCAAAATACGGCGCGGAATACATTCCCTTTATCGAAGCGTTTGCCCAAACCGGCGACTGGCAATCCGCATACGATCTGACCATTGAGGCGAAAGGGTTATCCCAACAGCAAAAGCGAATGTTATGCGCCAATTGGTATCGCCTGACAGAAATCCCGTCAGCGGATATGAAGATGTTTGAACGGATCGTTCAAGACTTGCCATGTTAATGGTCAAAACCCTCCCGAGAAAGAAAAATCCCAACGCCTTACGGTTTGCGTTACCTGCGTGTGGGCGGGCGTGGATTCTGTTCGGGATGTGGATTCTGCTGAGGCGTAGAAAAAGGCTAAAAATGCCGCAGAATCCCACACGTCAGGTGCACGCTGTGTTAGGTGCGGGTTTGTTTAGAAGCCTCACCATTAAATTACATCATTGTCTCTATGCTCATTGCTCAACTTAATGTTTCGTTCTTTTTTAAACCTTTTTAATTATATAAATTGCCACTGGCGAGATCTTTTTTTCATCAAGCCACTCAAAAGGATCGGTATCGTAACCTAATGGTTTATGATGTTCAACAATGCGTAAGCC
>JBGANO010000015.1:48482-69024 GCA_044222305.1 Anaerolineales bacterium | reverse complement strand
GCATACGGACAAGCCCGCTGGAGTGACCTGTCGCGCCCGAAGCGGTCACTTTGCGTTCGAGGATGGCAGGCTTGAGTCCGCGCTCGGCGAGATGAAAGGCGATGCTGGCGCCCATCACGCCCGCGCCGATGACGATGGCGTCGTAGGTTTGCGTCATTGTTAATTCCTTTTTAACCACGAAGGAAGAGCAAGTAAAAAATCCGTGAGAATTCGTGAAACTTGTACTGAGCGTGTCGAAGCATCCGTGGCTGGGTTGTGATTGCTGAAATTGTAGCAGGAATTCACCCGCTGGTCAGACGAAAAAATTATGATACGATTCCCCGCATGAACATCTCCCAGATCACCGACGACCTGTTCGTCGGCAACATGCCTTTCCAGCGCGACTACGACCGCTTGCGCGAACTTGGCGTCCGGCTCATCATCAACATGCGCTTCACGCTCGGACCCTCGCTCGATGCCCACCATGAACCAATCAACGCCCTGTGGCTCCGCTCGATCGACAGTCCCTTCTTCCCGATCTCCATTCCCAATCTGATGCTCGGCGCGCAAGCCGCCCTCGAAACGATTCAAAGCGGCGGCAAAGTCTACACTCATTGCGCCTATGGTCGTCACCGCGGACCCGCAATGGGCGCGTGCGTTCTCATCGCGCAGGGCTACGCTCCCCAAGACGCGATGCAACTCATCAAAGACCGTCGCTCCGTAGCCGACCCCTTCGCCTGGTACATCCACCCGCGCATTCTAAAATTCGCCAAAGAGTGGAATCACCCCTAACCGCCAACCAATTCTCCCATCCCCTCAATCTCCAGTCTCTAATTCTCTATTCTCTATTCTCTATTCTCTATTCTCTATTCTCTATTCTCCATTCTCCATTCTCTATTCTCTATTCCCAACCTCCACCCCTCGACTCGACACCCCTAGGCAAAAAATCCGCGCTTCGAATCCCGCCGCCTCAAACGCGCGCTTCATCGCCTCACCCACGCCTGATTCACCAGCGGAAAACGCGATCACACTTGGACCCGCTCCCGACAGCGCCACCGCGCTTGCCCCAGCCTTCCTCGCCGCATCCATCGCAGACTGTGCGCCAGGGATCAACTTCAACCGATATGGCTGATGCAATGTATCCGTCATCACCTTGCTGAGCAAATCCAAATCTCCGTTTCTCAACGCCTCAACCACCAATGCTGTGCGACTGATATTGTGAATCGCATTCTTCATGGAAACCTTTTTCGGCAACGCCATGCGCGCCTGTTTAGTGGGGAGGTAGAAATCGGGCAACGCAATCGTGATCTGTAGGGGCAGACTTAAGCGCCCGCCCATGATTGGAATTTGCCGCGCGATAACATTCCCCTGCTCCATCGTTGACACGACCAGACCTCCCAACATTGCAGACGCGACATTATCAGGATGCCCCTCCATTTCGCAGGCGAAATCTAAAATCTCCTCCCGCGAAAATGGATTCTCCAACAACGCGTTCCCTGCCAGCAACCCCGTCAGAATCGCCGCAGACGACGACCCCATCCCCGACGATAACGGGATGTGATTCACACACTCCGCATGAAACGGCGGCAGTGACCTCCCCGCGCGTTCCGCCAGTCTCTGCGCCGCGCGAAAGAGGAGGTTATTTTTGCCTAAAGCGAGTCTGCCCGCCCCCTCGCCGCTGACTTGCGCCGAAAAATCTTTCGCAGGCGTGATGGTGGTCTCATTCCACAAATCCAATGTCAGACCGAGGGTATCGAACCCAGGTCCCAAGTTGGCAGATGTGGCGGGGGCTTTGATGGTGAATTTCATAAATGAATCCATGTCGTTGCGAGCGAAGCGAAGCAATCTCCTCGAAACAACAATTTTTTTATTATCAGGAGATTGCTTCGTCGTCGCTCCGCTCCTCCTCGCAACGACATGTTGTTATCCCAGAATAACCTCTTCCAACGCATCCAACCTCGGCGGCACAACGGACGGTTTCTGCATGTCCTTCGTGATGATCTCAGGGTCTTTCAACCCATGCCCCGTGCAAACCGCAACCACCTTCATACCATCCACTTTCATCTTTCCAC
This sequence comes from Anaerolineales bacterium, assembly GCA_044222305.1. Lineage (GTDB taxonomy): Bacteria > Chloroflexota > Anaerolineae > Anaerolineales > Villigracilaceae > Defluviilinea. The sequence continues at coordinate 66,973 of JBGANO010000015.1, read as the reverse complement.
TTTCTATTTCAGCCGCTAACCCCGCCACCCCCGTTGCAGAGGCAGGCTCGACCCAAATCCCTTCAAGTTTAGCCAGCAATTTCTGCATATCCAAAATTTGTTCGTCAGTCACAGCGATGATTCGCCCATTTGATTCTTCCGCCGCCTGCAAGGCTTGTTCGCCGCGCGCGGGCTTGCCGATTCGAATCGCCGTTGCAACCGTTTCAGGGTTTTCAACCGCATGTCCCAACACCAGCGGAGCCGCGCCCGCCGCTTGCACCCCCAACATCCTCGGCAGGAGTGCGGACATCAGTCCGCTATCTTGCGAAAACTTAAGTCCGCAATACTGCTTGAACCCCGCCCAATACGACGTGATATTTCCCGCATTCCCCACAGGCAAACATAACCAATCAGGCGCGGACTCTAACTCGTCAACAATTTCAAACGCGGCAGTCTTTTGTCCCTCAATGCGATATGGGTTGATTGAATTCACCAGACAGATCGGATGCTTGTTTGTAACTTCAACAACCATCGTCAACGCGTCGTCGAATGAGCCGTCAATTTGAATCACATGCGCTCCATACGCAATCGCGCCCGCCAGTTTCCCCGCCGCCACCTTGCCCTGCGGAATCAACACAATGGATTTCATCCCAGCCCGCGCCGCGTATGCCGCGGCAGATGCGGCAGTGTTGCCCGTTGATGCGCAGATCACCGTCGTCGCGCCGCGCCCCAACGCCTCGCTCACCGCCGCCGTCATGCCGCGATCTTTGAACGAACCCGTCGGGTTGAGTCCCTCATACTTGATGAAGAGGTCGAATCCGCCGCCGAGGTGACGCGCCAAATTGTGGGCGGGGATCAAAGGCGTCCGCCCCTCGAGCAGGCTGACGGGCTGCGTCGAAGCGTGAGGCGGGAGGTCGAGCAAATGTCCGTATTTGTGGATGAGTCCCTGATAAGTCATGTCGAGAGTTTAACATAACTTTTGTATACTTTGATGCGATGAGATTGATACTGCGTATTGCGTACTGCGTATTGTTGACGGCTTGCGCGGCCGCAACGCCTCGTTTCGACGATGCTCAACGCGAGCTTTCTACAGTTGCGCCTGTCCCGCCCACCTCAACCTCCCCCGCTCCGACAGTGACGCAAATTACCATTTCCCAATTACCAACAACCACACCACAATTACTAATTACTAATCCCCAATTACCAACTAACAGTCTCCAGTCCCTAGACTCTACTCCAACAGTCTCTAATTCTCCAATTCTCGATTGGAAAGATACGCCCGTCATCCCAACGGATATTGACCCCAGTTTGCAAAAGGTCTATGAACGTGGCGTAGCCCTCGGCAACGACCCGCGCGCGTTTTCATTATTTGGCGACTGTCAGGCGCGACCCGAAGAATTTCTCGGTGTCTTTGAAACGGATAAAATTTTGTTTGACAGATTATCCCCCCAACTACAAGAGACTGTTGACAATTTTCGCGGCTCATTCAACCGCGAAAGCCCCACCGCGCAAGATGGCACGACCCCAGGCGCGCTCTTGTGGATCTCATGGCATCAGGGAAAATACGATTGCACCTTTGCCGAAACGCCCGTCGAATGCGAACTACGGATCCATCGCCCATCGTTCGTCATCATTCAGATCGGCACGCATTTCGAATCGCGCAACACGGAGTATCTGCGGAAAATCATCGAGCAACTCATTGAGGAAGGCGTAATCCCCATCCTCGCCACCAAAGCGGATAACCGCGAAAAAGATGAACGTGTCAACGAAGATATGGCATTGCTCGCTTCGGAGTATGATCTGCCGTTGTGGAATTTCTGGGCGGCGGTTTCAGGTTTGCCCAACCATGGACTGTACACGCGAGATGACCGTCCTTTGCAAGGCGATATCTATCTCACCGATGAAGCCAAAGAGATACATCGCATGACCGCCCTCGAAACACTGAATGTGGTTTGGAGAAGCGTGACGGGAAAATGAATCGTTTGACATAGCCTGGTTTTGTTAACAAGACTTTCGCTCGCAGGCGGTCTGTGACCGCCGTAATTGCCAGCGAAACGACGGTCACAGACCGTCTTAGAGCATTAAAAGCGAAAGTCCTAGTTAATACTCAATCGGAAATAATAATGGGATGCAGACACTTGCGCCAAACTCAAGTGCGATGTGAACGCTGACTCACGCTGATTCGAAGAAAGAAAAATCTGCGTTTTCCGCGTTTTTCAGCGTCCAACATGGGTTTTAGCTTATCACCGATAAAGTCTTGTGTAAGCCAGCCGACACAAGCGGTAGCAAACAAGGAACAGAAATGAACAGCGTATCTAACACCCCCTTCGCCACCGTTGCCGAAGCGTACAACCGCAATGCCGACAAATACGACGAATTCATTGAGAACAACCCCAACCTCCAGCGGATGCGGCACAAGGTTTATGCCCACGTCACCTCATTGCTCTCGCAAGGCTCGCGCATCCTCGACCTCGCCTGCGGCACAGGCACCGACGCTTTCTGGTTCGCCCAACACGGCTACTCCGTCCACGGCGTGGACATTTCAGACGGCATGTTGCAACGCGCCGCCGAAAAAGCAAAACAACTTGGCTTGGAAAACACAGCCAGCTTCGAACATCTCTCGTATACCGAACTCGGCCAGCTCGGCAAAGCCCAGTTCGATTGCGTATTCTCCAACTTCGGCGGCTTGAACTGCGTCGCGGATCTAAAACTCGTCGCCGACGAAGTACGCCCGTTGCTCAAGACCAACGCCAAAATTATTTGGGCGCTCATGCCGCCCTTCTGCCTGTGGGAATCCGCCATGCTCCTGCGCGGACGATTCAAACTCGCCACCCGCCGCTTTGCGGGCAAATCCACCGTATACAAAGAAGGACTCAACTATCCCGTGTACTATTACACGCCCAAACAAGTTGCCCAGGCGTGGGGGAACAGTGTTCAAATCGAATCGATCCGCGCATTGTCGGTCATCACGCCGCCCGCCACCAACAAAGATTTCGCCATCAAACGCCCGCGCATGTTCGACCTCCTCGGCAAACTCGACGATCTTGTCGAATCAAAATTCCCATTTAAATATTGGGGTGATTTCACCATCGTTACCCTGGGACAAAAGTAATTCATCACATGCAAACCTCAGCCACTGATGTCACCAATGGGCAGGAATTTAAAAACGATCAGTGAAAATCCGTGAAATCTGTGGCAAAGAATTAATGTCTCGCATCAAACGCAACTCCATCCACCTGCTCCTCGCCCGCATCACAGCGCAGGCGCTTTCCATCCTGTTCATTGCCCTGCTTGCCCGCCGTCTCGGCCTCGCCGACTTTGGGCAATTCACTTTCATCGCCGCGATCATCCTGCTCGGCAACACCTTCACCAACTTCGGCACCGACACAACCCTCATTCGGGAACTCAATCGCGCGCCTGCTCCTCGCCTCATCGCGCAATCGTTCGCTCTGCAACTCACTCTCTCTGCCCTTTGGGTGATCGTCACACTCATCCTCAAACCGAATTCGCCGCTCCTCCACTATTCGCTGTCTCTTTTTCCTCTCGCGTTTTTTTCCATTGCCACCGCCGTCCTCCGCGCGCGCGAACGCATGGATCTTGTTCTCGCCCTCAGCCTCATCAACGGCGTTCTTCAACTCATCGCCGCATTTTATTCTTTGGATATCTCCACCCTGATCCTCTATCTCCTCGCGGGACATTTCCTCGCCGCCGTCTTTTCCTACCTCCTGTGCAACGCCTCCCTCCCCGACTTCAACCTGTTTCCCCTCCCAAACATTTTCCCCCTCCTCAAACTGACTCTCCCCTTCGCCGCGCTGACGTTTCTCCTCGTCCTCTCGCAACGACTCGGCGTCCTCACAACATCCTTCCTGCTCGGCGACTCTGCCACCGGCATCTTCTCCTCCGTCACCCGCATTGTGGACGGACTCAAACTTGGGCATTATGCCATCCTGGGCGCGTTGCTCCCCATCCTCTCGCGCCGCGCGCCTGAAGCGGCACATTCCTTCCGCAAGGGATTCATCCTCCTCATCTCTGGCAGTCTCCTCATGGCGATTGCGCTTACCGTATTCCCTCACCTCATCATCTCCATTATTTATGGTGATGAATTTATCTCTGCCACAAACTACCTCGCCCTTTTCGGCTGGAGTCTAATTCCCTACACAGTTTCCTCGTTCATCTCGTATCACCTCATTGCCCAAAGCCGCGAAACCATCCTCGTCAAAGCGACAGCCATCTCGCTGGCAGTATTTCTCGCGCTCTACCTCTGGCTCATTCCAATCTATCAAGTTCAAGGCGCCATCTACGCCGCCCTGATCGGTGAGATAATTCAAGCCGTCATCTTCCTCGTTGCAACCCGGCGTTCCTCGCCACCCACACTGATTACTGATCACTGATAACTTGTATCTCGTAACCCGTATCCCGTATCCCGTATCCCGCCCCCTCACCATGCCCTCCTCATCCCAACCCATCCTCACCCCCTCCACCCTCCTCGCCTATCGTCGCGCCAACGGGCAACTCGCTGATTTTCCACCGCCGCGCGCGGTCATCTTTGCCCCGCAGAAAAGCCTGGCAGGTTATGTTTTGCGGAGCCATTCGGTGAAACAGATCAAAGGTTTTCTCGGCGAGTTTTACCTCCTCAAACGCGCGAACGGACGTGTTGCCCTCTCCACCAACTTCGGCATCGGCTCCCCGGTCATCGGCGGGTTGACGGATGAGTTCGCCGCGCTTGGCGTTCAGCAATTTATCTTGATCGGCATGGCTGGCGGGCTTCAACCAGAGTTGACGACAGGTAGCCTTGTGATTTCGACCAGCGCCCTTCGCGGCGAAGGGGTTTCACCGCATTATCTTCCCCCAAGCCGAACGGTTGACTCCTCGCCAGCATTGGTTCAAAGTGTCAGCCAACTCCTCACGAAACAAAATCAACCTTATCACCCCGGCGTCACGTGGACAACAGATGCTCCGTTCCGCGAACTGCGCAAGGATGTGCTTGAACATCAAGGACAGGGAATCCTTGCAGTGGATATGGAAGCGGCGGCGATGCTGGCGGTGGCTGTGGCGAATGGACTCGCAGGCTTGGCGATGTTCGCGATTGCCGACCAGCTGTACGGGGGAGAGTGGCGCATGGCATCCGATCTGCATCCCGCGCAAAAAGCGTTGTCCATCCTGTTCGATGCGGCGTATGAAATGTTGACATGAGAAACAGGTAAATCTTTTCAGGCTGGGGGCGTCTGGGCATATAATCTACAAAACCATGACCGAAGCAAACACTTCACGGTTGGCGAGGTTGCGAAGTCGGGTGCGGGCGGTGTTGCCGTTCGCTTCGGGGGTATTTGCCGCGTTTCTGGCTATTGGTCTGTTTTATTTTCTTTTCCCATCCAATCAAATATCTCAAACCGAGGTTAACCAGTCGATTGCCGACGCGCTTGCTTCTGCCACGCCGCGCTCGGCATTTTCAGCGGATGTGTATCAAGCCATCCTGCCTTCGTTGGTGGCGATAGAGTCGCAGGGACCGAACGCCAACGATAACGAGGATGATTCACTGGGAAGCGGCGTGATCTTCAACGATAGCGGGCAGATTCTCACCAGCCTGCACGTGGTCGATGGCGCCGCCGAAGTTCACATCCTGTTCATGGATGGCAGTGAGTCTCTTGCTGTAGTGGTGGAGCAATATCCCGAGATGGATATTGCCGTGTTGCAACCGCAGGTAATGCCGCAAGTGTGGGCGCCTGCCGTGTTGGGGAATCCCGGCGCGATGCGCATCGGCGACGAAGCGTATGCGGTGGGGCATCCGCTGGGCTTGTTCGCTTCGATGAGCGCCGGCGTGATCTCGGGGTTCGACCGCACATTTCACATCCCCGGCAGTAACCGGGAGATCGAAGGGTTGATCCAATTCGACGCGGCGGCAAACCCGGGCAATTCGGGAGGCCCGCTGTTGAATCGCAACGGGCATGTGATCGGCATCGTCACGGGCATCGTCAGCCCGGCGGAGAATGGTTATTTTATTGGGATCGGGTTTGCCGTGCCGATCGGCGCGGCGGCTGGCGGGGGAGGGTCGCCTCCGTATTAGTGTAGAGATTAGAGAGTAGAGATTGGAGACTGTGGGAGTGTAGAGAATTGGGAGAATTATTGAATAGTGATCAGTAATTAGTTATCAGTAATTGGTAATTTGAGACTAGAGATTGGAGACTGTCAATGATGCAAAACAAAAACTATGAAAACCGAACGCCGATGGAAAAAGTTTTATACGAGGTGAAGAAGGTCATCGTTGGGCAGGATCATTTACTCGAGCGGATGATCGTCGCGTTGCTGGCGCGCGGACATATCCTCGTCGAGGGTGTGCCGGGGCTGGCGAAGACGATGGCGATCAAGACTCTCGCCGATGCGATCGGCGGTGAGTTCAAGCGCATCCAATTCACGCCCGATCTTGTCCCTGCCGATCTGGTTGGCACGCGTATCTACAATCAGAAGACGGGCAAATTTGAAACGTCGCTGGGTCCCGTGTTCACGAATCTTTTGCTTGCCGACGAGATCAACCGCGCGCCCGCCAAAGTTCAAAGCGCCCTGCTCGAAGTGATGCAAGAGCGACAGGTGACCATCGGGCGCGAGACGCATAATGTGCCGAATCCGTTTTTAGTGTTGGCGACTCAGAATCCCATCGAGACGGAGGGGACGTACGCGCTCCCCGAAGCGCAAGTGGACCGCTTCATGCTCAAGGTGTTGGTTGGTTACCCCTCTGCGACGGAGGAATTCGTCATCGTCGAGCGGATGACCGCCGCGCTACAAGCCGTGCAAAAAGTGTTGACCACCGATCAACTCGTCGCGTTGCAAAAGGAAGTGGACAAAGTATACGTTGACCCCGCGTTGATGGAATACGCCGTCCGCATAGTGACCGCGACGCGTAAACCCTCCGATGTGGGTTTGAAGGAACTGGAGCGCTTCATCATGTTCGGGTCAAGCCCCCGCGCTTCGATCAATCTCATTCTCACCGGTCGCGCGCTCGCCTTCGTGCGCGGACGTAACTATGCCCTCCCGCAAGATGTGCTGGATATGGCGCTCGACGTGATGCGTCATCGCATCGTGCTGTCTTACGAAGCGCTTTCCGAAAATGTGACGGGCGATATTTTGTTGAATAAGATCCTTGACCGCATTCCAATCCCTGTGGTGCCTTTGCATGAACATGTCAGCGTCAACAGCAACGCCTGAACAGGTGTTGCTCCGCCTTGATTGGAACGTCATCCGCCGCCTCGACGGTCTGTTGCAGGGCGATTATCGCACGCTGTTCTACGGCTTCGGCGTGGACTTTGCCGACCTGCGCGAATATCAGCCCGGCGACGACATCCGCTACATTGATTGGAACGTCACCGCGCGGATGGATTCTCCGTATGTGCGGCAATATAACGAAGACCGCGAGATCACCGCGTGGTTTTTGCTTGACCTGAGTCCGTCGGTGGATTTTGGCACGACTCAAACAAAACGCGAGAAGCGGACGATGCTCACCGATTTTGTGACCGTCCTTGCGAGGTTACTCACGCGTCACGGAAACCGCGTGGGGGCGATGATGTTCGGGAGCGGAATCCAGCACACGGTCCCGGCGCGAGGCGGGAAGTTGCAGGTGTTGCGTCTGGTCAACGATATGATGAGACAGCCGCGTTTGACGCGATCCTCGTTCACGAATCTCAAATCCCTTTTCGATGGCGCGTTGAATTCGATCAAACGGCGTTCGCTCGTGTTCGTCATCTCCGATTTCATCAGTGAGCCGGGTTGGGAACGTCCGCTGAGTCTACTGGGTCAGCGGCACGAGGTGATCGCGGTGCGGCTGTATGATCCGCGCGAGGAAGAGTTGCCTGATGTCGGCATGGTCGTGATGGAAGATGCCGAGACCGGCGCACAGATGTTCGTGGATACGCGCGATGCGAAATTTCGCAAACGGTTTTTCGCCGCCGCGCAACAACGCGAGAAAAACTTGAATGAAGCGTTCAAACGCGCAGGCGTGGATGTGTTATCGCTCTCCACGGAAGATGATCTTGTCCGTTCGATTGTGCGGTTTGCAAAGCAAAGGCAACAGGTTAGAAGGAATTAGATAAATAGTTAAATAGAGGAATAGGGAATAGAGAATAGATGACTAGTCGCTATTCCTCTACTCTCTACTCTCCACTCTCTACTCTCTGAATCCCATGTCCTTCATCTGGTCATCCCTCCTCTATCTTTTATTGATCATCCCATTGCTGGTTTTGGTATTTCAACGAATCCAAAAGCAGAGACGCGAAGCCGCCGCGCGTTTTGGTAGTTTCGGCGCATTGCATGATTCATCGGGCAATCATTCCGCGCGGCGTCAACTCCCCGCGATCCTTTTTCTCATCGGCATTACGATTCTGATTCTGTCTCTCGCGCGCCCGCAGGCAAAGATCAGCCTGCCGCGCATCGAAGGGACGGTCATCCTCACGTTTGACGTTTCGGGAAGCATGTCGGCGGATGATCTCAAGCCCACGCGCATGGAAGCCGCCAAAGCCGCCGCGCTCGAATTTGTGAACAGTCAACCGACGAGTGTGAAAATTGGCGTGGTCGCGTTCAGCGATGGCGGCATCACGGTGCAAAATCCAACCGGCGAACGCGGCGAGATCATTGATACCGTCGAGCGGCTTGTGCCGCGCCGAGGCACCTCGGTTGGAAACGGAATCCTCGTCGCACTTAACACGATCGCGGTGGACGCGGGCGATCCGCCGTTCTTGAGCGCAAACAAAATCCCCGATATTTCCCAGCCGCAATCGGATACCGCGCCTCAGTCTGATACTCTCCCTGAAGGTTGGTATCCAAACTCGGCGATCGTTCTGTTCTCAGACGGCGAGAACAACCAGGACCCCGATCCGGTCGTTGCGGCAGACTTGGCCGCCGATCTCGGCGTGCGCATTTATACGGTTGGGATCGGCACGGTTGAGGGAGCGACGATCACGGTAGACGGCGTCACCGTTCACTCGCAATTGAACGAGCCGATCCTGCAATATCTTTCGACGACGACCGGCGGAGCCTATTACAATGCAGGCAACGAGCAAGACTTGCGCCGCATCTACAATGACCTCGAGCCGAAGTTAACCATCAAGCCCGAAGAAATGGAAGTGACTTCTCTTTTTGCGGGGCTTGGGATTCTGCTCTTCATCATCGGCGGCGCGCTCTCGCTCCTCTGGTTTGGACGCGCGCCATGACCATGTTGTGGACCTCCTCGCTGTATCTGTTGTTACTCATTCCGCTTGCCATCATTGCATATGTGTGGATCTTGCGCCGGCGCAAGCCGTTCGTCATCCGCTACTCCAGCCTGTCGCTGGTGAGGGAAGCGGCGGCGCATCAATCGAGATGGCGCAGGCACGTGCCCTTCGTCCTGTTCCTATTCGCGCTGACAAGTTTGATCTTTGCGTTGACCAGACCCACCGCCGAGATCGTTGTCCCATCGAACCGCGCCACGATCATCCTTGCGCTGGATATTTCTCGAAGCATGTGTTCGACGGATATTCCCCCGAATCGCTTGATCGCCGCGCAGGAAGCCGCGATTGAATTCGTTCAGAGCCGCAACGAAGATGCCCAGATCGGAATCGTGGCGTTTGCCGGTTTTGCAGAACTCATCCAACCGCCCACAAAAGACAAGGACTTGCTCGTCAACGCGATCGCGAACCTGACTCCCGCGCGTCGCACCGCGATTGGAAGCGCCATCCTCCGCTCCATTGACGCCATTGCGGAGATTGACAGCCGCATCTCGCCGACGCAATTGAATACACCCGCGCCTCTACCCAATGGAGAATTTGCGCCGCATATCATCGTCCTTCTTACCGATGGATCGAACAACGCGGGTCCCACTCCGTTCAATGCGGCAAACGAGGCGGTCGCGCGCGGCATCCGCGTGTACACGATTGGCTTTGGAACGGTCAACAACACGTCCCCGATGAACTGCGGCGATTTGTTTTCAGAGAGCGATCAATTTGGCGGTCCTGGTTTCGGGCTGGGTTTTGGCGGCGGCGGGGGCGGAGGTTCTCGCAGAGAGCTGGACGAGGTCACCTTGAAGCAAGTCGCCGAGCTGACGGGTGGCGCGTATTACGCGGCAACCAGCGCGCGCGAATTGCAAAATGTGTTCCGTAATCTTCCCACGTATCTGGTTGTCACGCGCGAAACAACAGAGATCAGCGCCTTCTTCAACGCGCTCGGCTTGCTGTTGATGCTTGTTGCGGTTTTCCTTTCGTTGAGGTGGAACCCGGTCTTGTAATGGCGGTGAAAATTCTCGGCTATACTTCACGGCTATGAATGAAAAAAGAAAATATTTTTGGGAGGGTGTCCGCGCCGAAATTCCACTGTTGATCGGCGTCTTTCCGTTTGGCATGATCTATGGCGCGCTGGCGCTCGATGCCGGGCTGTCTACTGCCGCGGCGCAGATGATGTCTTCGATGGTGTTTGCAGGGTCGGCGCAATTCATCACGGCGCAACTTGTCAGGGATTCAACGCCGGGCTTTGTGATCGTGTTGACGATTGCCGTCGTGAATTTGCGGCACATGTTATATTCCGCTTCGCTTGCCCCGTATCTTGCGTCCGTTTCGACGCGCTGGAAAATGCTGTTGAGTTATCTGCTCACTGACGAGGCGTACGCGCCCAGCATCATCCATTTTGAAAATGAAGGAATCGAACCGTTCAGCCATTGGTTCCTGTTTGGCGCGGGAGCCGCGCTGTGGATCAACTGGCAGATCAGCACCGCGCTGGGAATTTTCCTCGGCGCGGCGATTCCCGATTCGTGGTCGCTGGATTTTGCGCTTCCATTGACATTTATCGCGATGGTTGTGCCGGTCTTGAAGAACCGCCCGTCGGTCGCGGCAGCGATATCGGCAGGATGTGTGGCGCTCGCCGCGTATTCGCTTCCGTATAAATTGGGATTGATCGTCGCGGCATTGGTCGGCATTGCCGTAGGGACATTTTTAGAAAAGCGGATGAAATCGGCTCCCGACGAGAAACTGCCGATTCAAGCCAACCTGCGCAACTCGGCCGATGAATAGCGACCGAATAACTCTACGGGAGAATCAATGAATATCTGGCTTGTGATGCTGGCGGGTGGGTTAATCACGTTCGGGATGCGGTTCTCGCTCATCTACGCGTTCGGCAGGTTCCACATCCCGGAAACGATGCGAAAGGCGTTGCACTACGTTCCCCCGGCAGTGCTGTCTGCCATCGTATTCCCGGAGTTATTCATCCGCTCGGGCAATTTCGATCTCTCGCTGGATAACCATCGCCTGCTGGCTGGGCTGTTCGCGGTGATCGCCGCATGGATGAGCCGGAATACGCTGGGTACCATCCTGGCAGGGATGGTGGCATTATTCATCTTACAAGTTGTCTTGCGGTAGGTTTACACGTAGATCGTATAGATCTGGTTATCCCCGGCGCGTTTGGCAAGAGCCAGCGCTTCGCGCGTGTTATTCATCAACGCTTCGATCTCCGTGGATGCGGTGATGCGCCCCGAAGAGACGATCCCCACGCTCAAGTCGACTTTTAACTCGGTGTCGTCCAGCAATGTTATTTTCGTGTGGGCAATGCCTTTGAGGATGCGCCCCGCCACGTTTTCCGCCTCCGCGCCAACCACGCCCGGCAGGATGAGGATGAAGGTATCGCCTTCATATCGCCCAAGCCCGTCGTAGGGCCTGCTCTTTTCACGAATCCCCTGCGCAATGAGCGTCAACACATCGTTACCGACGCTTTTGCCATGCTGGTCGACGATGGCTTTGAAATTATCGGCATGGAAGGCGATCAGGCTGAGCGAAGACTGGTTGCGGCGGGCGCGTTCCAATTCGCCGCGCGCCAGGTTGACGAACGCATTCTGGTTCAAGGCGCCGGTCAGGTTATCGAGCATGGCGGTGTGGTCGAGCGTGTCTTTTGCCTGCACAAGGCGGTCGCCCAAACTGAGGATGCGTTCGCCGATGTTCACGCGCGATTTCAATTCCACAGGGACGATGGGCTTGCGCAAGTAGTCATCCGCGCCGGTGCGCGGGGTGGTCACATCCGATTCCTGCACTTTTTGCGTGATAAGCAGGATGTAAATGTAATATGGCGGGCGAGCGTCGCGCACGCGGCGGATGAAACTTTGCTCATCGATGTCGGTGCCGATGCGATCGGCGATGACAAAGCGGATCTCCTCGCTATGCAGAAGTTTCCAGGCGGCGTCGCTATTATCTGCAAGAACGATTTCATGACCGTTCACCTGTAACACCTGTTGGATGACCGTTCGTTCCATAAGATCGTTGTTGATGACGAGGATTTTCATGCGGCTCCTATTTCGAATTAATTATATCCCACTCCATACAAGATTCTGCCTGTGTTGACAAACCCTATCTCCCATAGTAATATTTGCGCCGCTCTCCTTACGCCGAGGTAGCTCAGTGGTAGAGCAGGGGACTCATAAGCCCTTGGTCGGGAGTCCGAATCTCCCCCTCGGCACACTGCCCGCCTATTGTGGCGGGTTTTTGTTTTACGGATACAATGGGGCTGGATGCAAACCCGTTTCTTTCGGGACTTCGATATGGATACCCTCCTGAAACATCTCACCCTGATTGACGGGACCGGGCGCAAGCCGGTCGCGGACGCGGTCGTTGCCATACGGGGTGGAAAAATTACCTACGCTGGACCAGCCTCCAATTGGAGGCGCGAAGCGGGTGGCGAATCCATCACACTCGATTTGAACGGCGCGTGCGTCCTGCCTGGTCTGATCGACGCGCATGTGCATCTCTCCGGCTCGGGTGAAGCGGACAGTCAGTTCCATGCGCCGACGGGGCAGATGGCGTTGAAGATCCTCTCGAACGCGCAAAAAAATCTCGCGGCAGGAATCACCACCGTGCGCGATTTGGGCGGGTGGAGCGAACTCGAATTCGATGTCCGTCGTTCGATCCAACGCGGCGACTTTGCTGGACCACGCATGTGCCTGGCTGGGAGATTCATTTCCATCACCGAAGCGGGCGCGGATTATTACGCGGGCATGTATCGCGTGGCAGACGGTGTGGATGAGGTGCGCAAGGCAGTGCGCGAGCAAGTGAAGCATGGCGCGGATGTGATCAAGATGGGCGTGACCGGCGCGGTGCTGGTGGAAAGCGGTGTGCCCGGCGTGACGCATTTCAATTCGGATGAAATTCAAGCGTTGGTGGATGAGGCGAAAAAGTTTGGCAAACCGGTGGCGATGCACGCGCACGGTATCGATGGGATTCGCAAAGCCGTGGAGGCGGGCGTGACCACGCTGGAGCATGGAACGTATTTGCATCGCGACACAGGTGTGATCCGCTTGATGGCAGAGCGCAGGGTCTTTTTGGTGCCGACCTTGAAGGTGGGCTGGGATATTATTTTGGCGGGGAAGTCGAGCATCCCCGGTTGGATCATGCAGAAGAATATCGATTCACAGGGCGACGCGGCGAAAAGTTTAAAGATGGCATACGAGGCGGGCGTGCGGATCGCGATGGGCTCGGATGTCGGCACGCCGTTGAACTATCACGGCGAGAACGCGCTCGAAGTCCATTGGATGGAACAAGCCGGTCTATCGAAGATGGATGCCCTCGTCGCGGCGACGGGCAACGCGGCAAAGGCGTTAGGCTGGGATGCGTGGCTTGGCACACTCGAAGCTGGCAAGATTGCCGACCTGATCGTGCACGAAAAGAATCCGTTGGAAGATTTGCGCTCACTGGCGGATCAAGAGAGTTTACGGCTGGTGATGAAGGATGGGGAGGTAGTGGCGAGCCATGCGGGGAGTGTTTTGCCGAAAGAAGCGTTGGCGAAACAGGTGTTGACGATTCGTTAGGCGTTGTCCAATGTCTCTGGGCAGATAACACAGGTCTGCCCCTACATGAGTTACACAATCCCCCGTATCAAGTGCGGACCCAGCATCCGCACGGCGAAGGCAGGCAGTCGCTTCCACAGCCAAATCGCAAATTGGAACTTGGGGCTTTTCTGATTCAATTCGGGGATGTGTCCGCCTTTCGGCAGGTAATACCAATACGCGAGCGGAACTTTGCGCGGCTTCCACTTGAATTTGAAAGTTTCATTCCCTGAGCCATTCAGACTACGACCCATGTCGCAGGTTTTGATTCCTTTTTGGATGTAATACTCAAGGATGTTCCAGTACAAACATTCGCCTGCATACTCCGCGCGGTATTTGTGCAGGATGTTCGCGTGTAAATTTGTAGCAGTATCGTCGTGATAAGCAAGTACCGCGCTCCCGACGAGAGAATCGTCCGTGTTTTTTATCACGACAAATTCAAGATTGTTACCAAGCAAATCTGCCATCTTTTGCAAATACTTCTTTGAATGATACGGCGAGCCGAGTTCGTGCATACTCCGCGCTAACGCCTCGTAAGTTTCGTCCAGCAAGTCGAGATGACCAAACTGGACTTTGAATCCTTTCCTCAAAGACTGTCGCGTGTGTTTGCGGTGTTGATGACCGAACTCTTTCATCAAGTCTTCGGGGTTCGGCGGGAGATCAATTAAGTACGTGGAGTAAATTGGGTTTTGCAACCATGCTGAGGGAGGCGCGTTGTTATCTTCCATAAAACGAACAACGGCATAGTCAACCTTCAATTCGTCTGCTAGTTTCTGCGCTTCTTTCAAAAGTCCATCGCGCGCTTCGGTGGAGGAGAATACAAATCCGCCAAAGGACCCGAACGGGGAAGTCGATAGATAATTCCCAAAAATGGGATGACGAACGTGCGTGAGAGCAAGAATACCTGTCACTTCATTATTTTGCATCGCTTCAAGGCGATAGGTTTCGTAGCCGTAGATTTCTTTTACGAGTTGAGTCCACGAATCAAGGGCGGTGAAGGTCGCAGGAAATGAAAGCGACATTGGCACGCGCAGAGGAGTTTCGGGAGGTAACTTTCTGATTTCAAAGTCAGTCACTTAATTTCTCGCCAATTGTGCGTTATCGTGCGCTAGAGAGCGCACGCTACACACAATAATATCTTGTGTAGGCGGACGTTCTCTAACGTCCGCCTTATTTTTCAGACAATGCCACCGTCTCATCAAGATAAGATTTCAACGACGATGTTGGGAAACTCTGGAGCAAATCGCGCAAGAACGGGGACTTGTCCCAGAGGAAAGGGACGAGGTGCGGATTCCGAATCAGGTCGCGCGTGAGGCGGGATGAGGAGCCAGAGTTCACCAATTCATAGGGGTGCATGATGATGACGGGAGAATGTCCGCGCTTGAGTTCTTCTTCGATGATGGAAAGGATTCGGCGCGCCATGAGTCCAATGCTGAAACTCGAGCCGTAGGGAAACTCACCGCCCAACAAAAGTTTGAACGAGAAATCACGTGGGGCGACGAGGTCTTCGTGCGCATCTCTTGCGCGCCACGTGCTGACGGGAATCTCCCACATGCTCCCCTTTTTCAACAGCGTGCCCGCGGGCGCGTAAATGGACGAACTGTATGTGAAGCCGAACGATTCGAGAAGCGGATATGCCTCTTCGCTGATGCCGACCATTGGCGCGCGATAGCCTTGCACGTCGTATTGTTCGCGCCATATTTGCGAATCACGCAAATCATCCGCAAGTTGATCCACTTTCACAAGCGGACGATGGAATTGGCAATGCAATCCGAGCTCGTGACCCGCGTCAACGATTTTTTGCGGCACATCGGGATACCACTCCGCAATTTCACCGACGAGATAGACGCTGGCTTTGGAATCGCCGAGTTGATCGAGGATCGAATCAATGGCGCGGGAGGTAAATCCGCCGTCCATGTCGCGGCGAAGCGCTTTGTCGCGGATGTGATCGTAGTGGCGAAACAACGCGAAGACGGGTTCGTAATCTATGCTCAATAAAACGCGGGGGGAAATGCTCATTTGAAATAATTGTACTGCACGATTTATTCCGAGCAACCATAATTGCCTGGCGTCGTAGTGGCGACTTCAGTCGCTTTTTCGCCGCAAAACAAACGACTGAAGTCGTTACTACGGTAAACCAATTGGCGCTGCTCTAAACGAAACGGTTGGGCAGTTGCTCGCCAACGCATTGAACAACTACCCAACCACCTGACTATCAAACTATTCGACTACCGAACTAACAAACTACCGAACGATCCACGTCCCTGTTTCTCCTTTGAGCGCGCGCCCGATATTTTCGGGATTGGTGATGATCGCCGCCCCACCGCCGTTTTCCAAATATCGAATCGCGGCTTGCACTTTCGGCGCCATCGAACCTTTGGCGAAATGCTTGCCCTCGTCGAGATACGCCTGCGCTTCGGCGCGAGTCATTTTGTCGAGCCATTGTTGATCAGGCTTGCCAAAGTTGATGGCCACTTTTTCAACCGCAGTTGCGACGATGAAAATTTCAGCGTTGATCGAGCTGGCTAATAACGATGATGCAAAATCTTTGTCAATCACTGCGGCTGTGCCGACGAGTTCGCCGTCGCCGCGATCGATCACGGGGACGCCCCCGCCGCCCACCGTGATGACAACCTGCCCTGCGGAAAGAAGCGTCCGCACCGCGTCCAACTCGACGATCTCTTTCGGCATCGGGGACGCGACGACTCGTCTCCAGCCTCTGCCTGCATCTTCCACCACCGACCAGCCCATCTCTGATTCTCTTCTCCGCGCCTCGGCTTCATCCATGAACGAGCCGATGGGCTTCGTTGGCTTTTTGAACGCGGAATCTTCTTTATCTACTAAGACCTGCGTGACAATTGTGCAGGCTTTTTTATTGATATCGCGTTTGAAAAATTCATTACGCAACGCTTGCTGTAATTCGTAGCCGATCGCGCCCTGGGAGTCCGCGCCGCAGACATCGAGCGGGACTTCGTGCATCCCCTCCACTTTCGCGGCGATCTCGGAACGGCGCAGGATGAACCCAACTTGCGGACCATTTCCGTGACCGATGGCGAGGTCCCAGCCCGCCTCGATCATATCCGCGAGGTGGACGGCTGTTTCGCGCAACGCAATTTCTTGATCCTCCACCGTGACGCGTTTGTCGTCTTTGATGAGGGCGTTACCGCCGATGGCGACGACTGCGAGTTTGTTTGGCATGGGGGCTCCTTGGGGGTAAACAGGTAGACATGTAGACAGGTAAACAGGTAAATAAGTACACACGGATATGGGTATACATGGCTATAGAGTTTATTCTTTGTTGTTATGGTTGTAATCTGTAGAATCGTAATCTGCTTGGTCTTCGTGAACGGCTTTATCGCCGAATTCTTGTGACCCTGCGCGTTGACGACGGACGTAGTTCATGTATCCGTTCAGGGTTTGTTCCGCTTGCCGAATCAATTTGTACAACTCTTCAAATTCTGGTTGTTGAATATATCCTAGAACTTTCGCGTCGATTAATCGCGCAAGCGTTTCATTGAGTTCGCCGCGAGCAATGGAGTAAAACCGCAAGCTGTCGAGATAGTGATAACGCCCATAGGCTTCACCGATGTTTCCAGTCACGCCTTTGGCAGACCGACGTATTTGAACATAAAGATCGAATTTTTCATCAGGAGGCAGGCTTTTCGAGAAAGCGTGTACCTTCGCCATCACTTCCAGCGCGAGTTGATAACATTCCAAATCTTCAAATCCGCGCTTGCCTTTTTCGCCAGGCGATTGATACAAAGGCTTCCTCTCACTCACACCTGCCTCCTTCCTTGTTTCCTTATGTACGTGTCTACTTGTCTACTTGTATACGTGTTTACGTGTTTCCGTGTCTACCTGTCTACGACATAGTAAGCGCCATCACAGCTTTCTGCGCGTGGAGGCGGTTCTCGGCTTCATCGTAGACGACCGAATGTTTTCCGTCGATCACGCCGTCGGTGACTTCGAGTCCGCGGTCGGCGGGGAGACAGTGCATGTAGATCGAGTCTTCTTTGGTGAGTCCCATGCGGCGTTCGTCGGTAATCCAACTCTTGTATTTGTCGATCAACGCCTTACCCTCTTCTTTACCAGTCGTTGTAAGGAGGGGTCCCCACGATTTGGGATAAACCACATCCGCATCCTTGAAGGCTTCATCCATGTTGTCAGTGACGTCGAAACCGACACCGTATTTCTTCGCGTTATCTTTTGCCTGTTGCATGATGTCGGGCATGAGTTTGAACTCAGGCGGGTGCGCCAGCACCACGTCACAGCCGAAGCGGGTCATTTGCAGGATCAGAGATTGAGGCACCGAGATCGGCTTGCTGTACGACGCGGCATACGCCCACGAGACAACGACTTTCTTTTTCTTCAAGTCGCGTCCCTTCTTTTCGATGACGGTCATAATGTCTGCCAAACATTGGAAGGGATGATACACATCGCATTGCATGTTGAGGATCGGCGCGCGGCTGGCTTTGGCAACCTCGTTGATATATTGATTGCCATATTGCCAATCGCATTGACGGATGGCGATGCCATCGAAGTAGCGTCCAAAAATTTCGCCGATCTCTTTCGCAGTGTCGCCGTGTGAGATTTGCGTGGTCTCGCTGTCAATGAACGCGGCATGACCTCCGAGTTGCGCCATGCCCGCTTCGAACGATCCGCGCGTGCGTGTGGACGTGAAAAAGAACAGCAT
>JBGANO010000015.1:15306-48472 GCA_044222305.1 Anaerolineales bacterium | reverse complement strand
CTCGCGCTTGCGTTTCAAATGCCACGCCTAGTCTATTACGGTTACGTCTTCCTCTTGTGTGTATTCGAGGTCGCCGATGAAATCGCGGCCTCTGAAGTTGGTTTGCATAAGTTAGTCTCCTTTGGAATGTAAATACGTACACAAGTAGACAAGGAAACAGGGAAACACGTGTGTACTTGTGTACGTGTCTACCTGTGTACCTGTCTACTTTATCAACGACGGCAATATCGCGTAGAACTCAGTCGCCTTGACCATATCTTCGAGCGAGACAGAGTCGTTCACGGTGTGGGCGGTCTCTTCGTCGCCCGGACCGAATCCGATCGACGGGATGCCTGCTTTGCCCGCCCAGTAGATTCCGTTCGTGGAGAAGTTCCACTTGCCACTGGGGGCGGCGGGCAAGCCAATTTGTTCACGCGCCAGCTGTCCCGCGCGAACGAGCGGATGATCGTCCTCTAATGCCCACGCGGGGAAATATTTATCCACAGGGAAAACGAATCCCGTATAGGACGGCTCGTCGTAAAAAAGTTCCTCGAGTTTTACGCTGTCTTTGAACTCTTTGGGAATCAACGCCTCGACCTGCGCCCGCACCTGTTCTTTCGTTTCACCGAACGTCATGCGGCGGTCAATGAAGATGACGGCTTCATCAGGCACCGCGTTGATGGACGGCGTTTTCACGTGCATGTCGCTGACGGTAATCTTGCCATGCCCGAGAAATTCGTGGTCGCCGAGTTGCGGTTCGAGATCGCGGATGCCCGCAATGATGGGAAGCAATTTATAGATCGCGTTATCTCCGAGATGATTCGACGCGGCATGCGCGCTTCGTCCCTTCGATGTGATCTTCATTTCGAGGCGTCCCTTGTGACCGCGATACGTGAGCATCTTCGTCGGCTCGCCGATGACGACAAAATCGGGCTTGATTTTTGGATCAACTTCAACGAACGTGTTGGGCGCGATACCGTCAGCCCATTCCTCCATATTGCCGAAATAATAAACAGTCCAGCCTTCTAACAAGCCCAAATTTTGCGCGATCTTTAACCCATAGATCATGCCAGGCGTCGAACCTTTTTCATCACACGCGCCGCGCGCATAAAGCACACCATCTTCGATCTTTCCTTTGAACGGATCCCACTGCCACATGGAAGGATCGCCGATCCCAACTGTATCAATGTGCGAGTCGTATACCATCACCCGTTTGCCATTGCCAATGCGACCAATCGTGTTGCCCATCTTGTCAAAGCGGACTTCATCGAAACCCAACTTCTTCATTTCTGCTTGTACGCGCTCGCCAACAGGACCGATCTTGGAATCCATACTTGGAATCTCACATATTTCAAGCATGAACTGAATCATTTCTTCGCGCGAGGCGTTTACACGACTTTGAATTTCTTGTAGTTTATTTGACATAGTTAATCCTTTTTCTTAGCCACAGAGACCACTGAGACCTTTGAGAAAACCTCTTTTTTTGTGTGTTCTCTGTGGCTAAATGACTTTCGCAAGATGTCTTTTGAGATTTAGAGAACGAAACGTTTGATTCCGTCTTTGACCATTTTTGAGTTGAAGTTGATGAGCAGACCGACCTTCTTACCAGTCAATTTCATGTATGACAGAATTTGAGCCTCAAAAATTGGGTCGTGCCGCTCCACACTTTTCAGCTCAAGGATTACAGCGTCTTCGACCAGCAGGTCAATAAAATAGTCGCCAATCGGCTTTCCTTTATATTCAACAGGAATTTTCACATTCTTTTCAACTTTCAAACCATCAAGTTCCATTTCAACAACCATTGCTTCTTTGTACAATTTCTCCAACAAACCAGGACCAAGTTTCCTGTGAACTTCAATCGCACAGGCAATGATCCTTCGAGTTAAGGGATCGTCCTGCTGAACAGGCTTTTTCTCTGGAAAATTTCTTACGACCATATTGCTCCTTCCATCACCAAAATCTACAAGCAACCTACAAACTCATCACTCATTAAATCTCAAAATCTCTGTGCGCTCTGTGGCAAATTTACCCACTTCCCACGCGGCGATTCACGTGGAAATGGAAATAGCCAGGGATAAAATAACTCACTGAATAATCCACGATATTGTTCTTGAGATCGAGCAACTGCGACTCGAACATCAGTAACACATCATCGCGTTGAATTTCTAGCGGCTTCGCCACGTCGGTATGAGCGTTTGTCGCGCCGACGACGGCGCGCGAGATTCCGAGTTTGTCGCCGCGCGCAATCAGAAAGTCGAGGACGGAACCGCTGAAATTAGCGGGGAGATCAGACGGCTTGAGAATCGACTCAGGCAGGATGTCCACCAAATACGCGGCGGGACGTCGGTCGGCGCGAATCACGCGTCGGATGCGCGTGAGGCGGGTCTTTTCCGCGACGGCGAGTCCTTTTGCAGAGTCGGCATCCGCTTCGAATTGCTCGATATTCAAATCGCTGACCGTGATCTCCAAATTCATGCGGCGCGCCAACGTCTCGATACTTTCGAGTTTTTCAAGCCCCGCGTCAATTACAGGCACTATGCCGACCACATACGTGCCAGAACCCTGACGCCGCCGAATCACGCCTTGCGTTTCAAACGTGCGCATCGCTTCGCGCAACGTGGCGCGCGAAACGCCGAGTTGTTTTGCGAGTTCGGGTTCAGAAATCAATCGCTGACCTGCGGGCGTCTTGGCGATCAGTTTTGCAAGATCGGCTTGCAATCGTTGAAACGGAAAATTTGCCATCACGACTCCAATACAGAAATGAATTCGAACTTCGTCACATCCACCAAACCTTTATCCGAGATTCGCAATTCGGGGATGACCACCAGCGCGAGCAAACTCAATTGCATGTTCGGGTTATTCAATTCGCACCCGCACATTTTGAATCCTTCCAAAATGGATTCGGCTTTGCGCGCGACGATGTCCGCTTTTTCGGTGGACATCAATCCCGCGATTCGCAACTCGACTTGACCAATCACCTCCCCATTGCGGACGACAACCTGACCGCCCCCGCTTCGCGCCAAGGTGTTGCCTGCCACCGCCATAGACGCGTCATCGGCGCCGACGACGATCATGTGATGCGAGTCGTGCGCCACCGTGGATGCAATCGCGCATTTCGCGGTGAAGCCAAATCCGCTGACGAGTCCCAGTGTGATTCCACCCGTCCCTTTGTGGCGTTCGACGATGGCGATCTTGGCGAGGTCGCGCGTGATGTCGGCTTTGATCTCGCCGTTCTCAGGTTGAAGGTCAAAGGTCAAATGTCGCGTGCCTGCATGGTTTTCAATGATGCCAATTACATTGGCTTTGACCTGTGACCTTTGACTTGTGACTTGTAATTTAAAGTCTTCTGCCTTCAACTTCCTCTTCAACTTGACCGAGTTCTTCACCCACGCGGGATACGAAGTCTTCGGCAAGTTCACTTTCCACTTTCCACTCTCTGCGATCACAACCCCTTTTGCAACGACCACATCCGCCTTGAAGTTTTTCAAATCTTCCACCAACACCACATCTGCCCAGCGGCCTGGGGCGATCATGCCCAATTCTTTGCTCACGCCGAAATGCTCGGCGGTATTGATGGTCATCATTTGAATCGCGGTGATCGGCGGAAGTCCCTGCTCGATGGCGTGGCGCAGAACGCGATCCATGTGACCTTCGGTGGTCAATGTCCCTGCGTGTGAATCGTCTGTGCATAAAATAAAGTGACGCGGATCGAGTTTCTTTTCGGTGATGGCTCCCACTTGCGACTCAACGTCGAACCATGCCGAACCATATCTCAGCATGGCTTTCATTCCCTGACGAACACGAGCAACCGCGTCTTCGAGTCGCGTGCCTTCGTGGTCATCCTCCGCGCCGCCTGCGACGTATCCATGAAACGGGATTCCAAGATCGGGCGAGGCATAATGTCCGCCGATGGTTTTGCCCGCCGCGTGGGTGAGCGACATTTCATCGAGCATCTTTTTATCGCCCATGAATACGCCGGGGAAGTTCATCATCTCACCCAAGCCGATGATGCCTTTCCATTTCATCGCAGTCGCTACTTCTTTCGGTCCGATGGATGCGCCGGGAGTTTCAAGCCCCGGCGCAGACGGCACACACGACGGCATCTGCACCCACACATGGATGGGTTGTTTCTGCGCCTCGTTCACCATCAACTTGACGCCGCGCAAACCGAACACGTTGGCGATCTCATGCGGATCAATGAACATACCCGTCGTGCCGCGGACTGCGACGGCGCGAACAAATTCGGTGACAGTCACCATCCCTGATTCAACGTGCATGTGCGCGTCGAGCAAACCGGGGACGAGGTAGCGTCCGTTTGCTTCGATGATTTTTGTTTTCTTGCCGATGGCGTGACTCGCGTCGTTTCCAACGAAGGCTATGTGCCCGTCTTTAATCGCAATATCGGTATGAGGAATGATCTCGCCCGATTGGACGCTAACCCACTGACCGTTGCGAATCAGGAGGTCGGCAGGGACGCGTCCCATGGCGGTATCAACGAGGGAACGGGTTAGTTTGGTGGAGGAGGGCATTTGTACTCCGTACTTCGTATTGCGTACTACGTACTGTTCTCTCGCAGTTCAACTGCGGGAGAAACGGGATATAGGAACGATGTATATTGAAACCACTGCTTTTCATGTATCAGATCGTTTGCAGGTTCGTTGAGATTGCTTCGGGCTTCGCCCTCGCAACTACATTAGGAAAGTAATCTTTTTGCCGCTTGGTTGTGTTTCTCAACAAGTTTGTGTTCGTCCACTGTGACGAGTTGACCTTCTTTGACGATGAACTTTCCGCCGACGACGGTGTAATCGGCGTTGACGGGTTGACCGAAGACGATTGCTGAAACGGGATCGTGCATTCCAGCGAAACCAAGCTTATCGAGTTTGACGGCGAAGAAGTCGGCGCATTTGCCAACTTCGAGCGAGCCGATGTCTTTGCGACCAAGAACTGCCGCGCCGCCGCGTGTGCCGAGGTGGAGGGCTTCGCGGGCGGTCATCAGTTTGCTCTCGCCCTCACCCCTAGCCCCTCTCTCGCTGGGAGAGGGGGATGGACTGGCTGAAAAACCTGTGATTCCTTCTTTCACGCGCGAGAGCAACATCGCATTGCGGACTTCGGCTAGGAGGTGCGAGCCGTCGTTGGAGGCGGAGCCGTCTACGCCAAGACCGACGTTGACGCCAGCCGCGCGATATTCCTTGATCGGTGCAATGCCAGAGGCGAGTCGCATGTTGGAGGTGGGACAGTGCGCCACGCCGCAGTTGTGTTTGGCGAAGACTTTGATTTCTTCGTCGTTGACCCACACTGCGTGCGCGAACCAGACATCGTCGCCGACCCAGTCCACTTCTTGCATGTACCCGACGGGACGATGACCAAATTTCTCCAAACAAAATTGTTCTTCGTCTTCGGTCTCGGCGAGATGCGTGTGGAGATGCACTCCATATTCACGCGCGAGCTTGGCGGATTGTTTCATCAGTTCGCCCGTCACGCTGAACGGTGAACATGGCGCGAGGACGATCTGCACCATCGAGCCGGGCTTTGAGTCGTGATATTTTTGGATGAGACGTTGTGAGTCTTTGAGAATGGAGTCTTCATCATCCACCACGCTGTCGGGCGGGAGACCGCCTTTCGATTCGCCCAGCGACATGGAGCCGCGCGAGGCGTGGAGGCGGAGTCCGACCTCCGCGGCCGCGGCAATCTCATCGTCGAGTTTTGAACCGTTTGGGTAAAGGTAGAGATGGTCGGAAGCCGTCGTGCATCCAGACAGGGCAAGTTCCGCGAGAGCAGTTTGAGTCGAGGTAAAAATATCGTGGGGCGTGAGGCGAGCCCAGATCGGGTAGAGGGTTTTGAGCCAGTTGAAGAGGTTGGCATCTTGCGCGGCAGGGACGGCGCGCGTGAGGGTCTGGTAGAAATGATGATGCGTGTTGACGAGACCAGGGAGGAGGACGTGACCTTTGAGGTCGAGGGTTTCGTCGGCGTCGCTGGACAAACTGGAAGTTTGTCCTACTTGTTCGATGAAGCCGTCGCGGATAAAAAGACCACCATCTGGGATTTCGGTGTGGTGGTCGTCCATGGTGAGGAGGTGGGCGTTTTTGATGAGGAGGGTGGGCATGGGGGAGGGAAGTAATTGGTAATTGAGGGAGGAAGAGAGAATTGGAGGAGTGGAGAATTGGGGAATAGAGATTAGAGACTGGAGACTAGAGATTGGTGGTCGAGTAGCCCCGAATGGTTTTAGAGGGGCGTATCGAGACCAAGTGGACTAGACGAAAGTTGTCTGACAACTTGAAGTTTAGCGGAAAGTGAGGAGGATGTCAACTTGGTCACGGCTTATAATAACCCCCATGATTTCAATAACCCGCTCCATTCAAACCCTTATCAACACAAATCTCCAAACCGCGTTTGATTACGTCTCTGACCTGACCAAACATCCCGAATGGAGTGGCGGGGAGTTGAAGATCGAAGCCGTTTCATCCGAGCCGATTCAAGTGGGGAAAGAATATGTTTCCAAGGGCGAGGTGGCGATTCAAAAGGATCGACCGAACAAACTCAAGATCACTGAATTTGAGTCCCCGCGCAAATTTGGTTTTGCTGCCAATGATCCAGATTTTGGAGATGTGTTCCACACTTTTACGTTTTTGGAAAAAAACAACAACGTGGTAGTCACCCGCGCGATGAGACTGAATGTCAATCCTTTCATTGCGTTTGGGTTTACATTCTTTGTTTACCCGCTGGTTGGCAATCCGTCTATGAAGAGAGCGTTTCGAAATCTCAAAGCGAAATTAGAAGATAGCTAACCGCGCTGCCCCCGTTCGGCATCTTCATCTCGCCTTGATACTTGCAATCACTCCCCCACTTCTCTACCTACATCAGAAGATTTTTACCGCCAAGCGCGCTAAGGTCGCCAAGTTAAAAAGGTTTTCTTTGCGCGCTTCGCGGTGCGAATGTGCGGCAAGACCGCCCCGCTATCGCTTCTTTGCGTTCATGGCTTCCCTGCCTTTGGCAAGCAGGGAATTGATCTCCTCCATGGCGTCTAAAAGCGTTATCCCTTCCACCAGCGACCATTCCTGAGCAAGCACATCTTTGGTTACGCGAAAGAATCCCGCGATCGTCCCATACAAGGATTTGTGTTCGCCGTAGGCGTACAAGTCTCGCACCACTTCGCAAAACGTGACGATGGTCCCTTGCTTGAGACGGGCTAACAGGCTCGATTGCCGGGTCCGCAGGTCTTCAGGAAGAGGCGCGGAGACAGACGTCAGGATTCTGCGGCACTGGGCAATGTCACTTCTCTTTGCCGGTTTCCGCAACCCAACCGTACTCAAATCCACAGGAGCCCAGACCGTACTGCCCCCCAACATGGAAATCTCGTAATACTGCCGAATCACCCCAGACTCGAATTCCTTGTCTTCCAGTTTGACGATCTGCCCCACGCCATGCTGAGGATGAACAACCTTATCGCCGATTGTGAATATCATTGCAGGGTTAATAGCGGCGGCGATTGTTATTGTCCCGTTTCCGTGGCCCGCCGCGATCCTGACGAAAACCGCCGCGTTCCTCGCGCGGACGGGCGACGTTTACGGTCAACTGACGGTCGTTCAAGGTGTAGCTATTGAACATGCTGATCGCCTTTTGCGCCTCAGCCTGGGTGCTCATTTCCACAAAACCGAAGCCCTTCGAGCGGTTTGTATCGCGATCCTTGATCAACGTGGCGGAAACCACATTCCCAGCCTGCATGAACAGTTCGAGCAGACCTTGTTCTGTGGTTTCAAACGACAAG
Source organism: Anaerolineales bacterium (assembly GCA_044222305.1). Lineage (GTDB taxonomy): Bacteria > Chloroflexota > Anaerolineae > Anaerolineales > Villigracilaceae > Defluviilinea. The sequence goes on along the minus strand of JBGANO010000015.1, from coordinate 40,728 downwards.
TTTCCGACATACAACTTTGCTTCCATTACGCGCTCCTTTTTGGTCATTAATGAGTAAACCGCCAACCCTATTATTTGGGTTGACGGTGGCATGAACACGCTCGACCTTTTATAAGATGGGGCAATTATATCACACCGAAATTTTCACTCTCCCCGTAGCGACAGGGTGATGAGAACAGCCGCAGTTGGATTTTTTATCCGTCACCCTGCGCCACTCCACGCGAAAGTCTGGGTTAGCGACTCACCCCTGCCGCGCAACCAGATAGATCAACCGCAGAATCTTCAACTCATCATAATTCAACGCGCCGTTCAACTTGTCGAACACGGGCTTGAGATACATCGTCCCCTGCTCGTCGAAGACGGCGAATGCTGTGTGTTGCTGTTCGGGCGTGGCAGAGGTTGCCGCCTGCAAATTGCCGCCGTTGCGAAGCGGGTTACCCGCCATCGCATACTTGGTCAAGTGGTCGAGAATCGTTGCCCTTGTCACGCCTTGGCGTTCCACCAACGATTGTATCGTCGCGCCCTCGTAAAATGTTTCGCCAACGATGCGAGTCCGCTCGCCGAACTCCGACTCTCCTCTCCCTTTGAGAGAGGGGCTGGTGGCGAGGGCGCGCGCGCGTTCTTCAAATCCATGCTTCACGCAATAACCTTTGATGAGTTCCAAAAACGCCTCGCCATATTGACTCAACTTCACCTGCCCCACGCCCGAAATTTTCAACAAACTCTCGCGCGATTGCGGATAATACGCCGCCATCTCCGTCAACGTCCGATCGGAGAAAATCACATACGGCGGAACTCCCTCCGCATCTGCCATGTCCTTTCTCTTTTGACGTAGCAATGCAAACAACGCATGATTGTATTCAACGCCCTCTTTCCTCTTTCCGTCTTTCTTCGCCCTCTCCGCTTCCTGCACGACGCCGAAAACTGGTTCTCTTTTCTTCAACGACTCCAACGCCCGCGATGTGAGACTCAGCGTGTGATACTCGCCTTCCTGCTTGAGGTAGCCCATGCTCAACAGTTGACGGGCGATGTGCATCCATTGCTTCTTGGTCAATTCTTCGCCGATGCCATACGTGGAAAGTTTGTCGTGTTCCCAACGCATCACCTTCTCATTTTTCGAGCCGAGCAAAATATCGGCAATATGACCCGCGCCAAATTTCTCGTCGGCGCGTTTGACGCAGGAGAGGAATTTCTGCGCGTACAGGGTGATGTCGGTGAGCGGGGTCGGGGCGGAGGTGCAGTTGTCGCAGTTGGAGCAGTTGTCGGCTTCGTAGGTTTCGCCGAAGTAGTTGAGGAGCGGCTTGCGGCGGCAGATCCGTTCATCCTCCGCAAAACGGACGATGGCATTCAAATGCTCGATGGCAACTCGTTTTTCGTCGCCTTCTTTTTGGTCGATGAAATAGTTGATCTTGACGACATCTGAATAATTGTAGAGCAGTGTGCAAAACGCGGGCAGACCGTCGCGTCCCGCGCGCCCTATCTCTTGATAATAACTTTCGACGCTTTTGGGCAGATCGAAATGAATGACGAAGCGCACGTTGGGCTTGTTGATGCCCATGCCAAACGCAACGGTGGCGACAATAATTTGCACATCATCGCGGATGAATGCCTCTTGATTATTTTTTCGTTCAGTATCTTCCAGCCCCGCATGATACGGGCGGACGGAATATTTTTTAGAGGCGAGGTACGCGGCGAGTTCATCCACCTGTTTGCGCGAGAAACAATAGATGATGCCCGATTGATCTTTGTAGCGTTCGAGCAATTCAATTACCTGACCAACTGGTTCGCGCTTGGGGAAGACTTCGACGTAGAGATTTTCACGATTGAAACTGGCGACAAATTCATTCGTGGTTGAAAACTTGAGCGTGTTGCGAATATCCTGCCGAACTCTTGAAGTTGCAGTTGCAGTTAATGCCAGACACACCGCTTTTGGAAATCTTTTCCTCACTTCAACAAGTTGACGATATTCAGGGCGGAAGTCGTGTCCCCACTCCGAGATGCAGTGCGCTTCGTCAATGGTGAGGCAGTCCACTTGGACGGAGTCAAGAAGCGAGAGGATGCGCTGTGTGAGAAGCGTCTCAGGCGCGACGTATAACAACTTCACTTCACCGCGCCGCACATGCTCCATGCTTTCCTGATATGCCTGCGGCGAAAGGGTGCTGTTGATAAACAGCGACGGCACACCGAACGCGCGCAACTGCTCCACTTGATCTTTCATCAACGAGATCAGCGGCGAGACGACAACCGTGAGTCCTTCAAATATCAGCGATGGGATTTGATAACAAAGCGACTTGCCTCCGCCCGTCGGCATGACCGCGAGCGTGTCTTTGCGCGCCAGCACGTTTTCGATCACCTCACTTTGAAGCGGGCGAAAGGTATCGTATCCGAAAGTCTCTTTGAGGATCGAGGCGGGGGAGGGCATGGGGGAAGTATACCCGTGATGGGCATTCCATAAAACAAAAGGAAGTGACTATTCTGGTGTGTAAAGCCGCAGAGCGCGCAGAGATTTTGAGATTTTCTCCCTATGGTCTCAGCGCTCTCTCCCGAAGGGCATCGGGACGATGTGTGGCAAAGAAATTTGCACACATGGATTTCGCCACTCCCAAACAAAAATGCTCGAGGTTGTCTGGCAGGATTGAGTTAACGATTTTGAAGGGCGGCGCGTTGCTTTTTTACATCCAGGTAATACTTTGGTTACAAGCGTCATGGAAAATAGAGGAAAAGCACGACGAGGTTGATTCTCTTTTCTTTGCCGAGAAACTACAACATGTCTAAAGGAGATACTCTCATGAACACACTCAAACGAATTTCACTTTCCGTTGCCATTCTCATGCTCGCGTCGCTGGCGTGCGGTTTGCCTGCCGCGCCAGCGACCCAACCGTCAGCGGAGACTCAGCCCGCCGAAGCGGCGACCCAGCCCCCCGTCGAAAATGAAGCGGGCGGAGCTGTCCTGCTCTTCGATATCGGTATGCACATCGAACCAATGGGCGAGACGGCGCAAGGGTATGCCAACAAGAAGTCTGATTATCACAACCCGCAGTTTTTCGAGAGACATGTAGCGGATATGCTGACCCTCGCCCAAATCGTCGAGGCGCACGGCGGACGCATAACGATTCAGGCGCAGAGTCCGTTTACGACGGTTGCGATTGAATCGGGAAACACAATTCTCGCCGACCTCGCCGCGCGCGGACACGAGATTGCCCTGCACTTCCACGAGGATGCGCATCTCGGGAAAAACCCCGAGCCGCTTTCGGTTCAGCAGTGGTGCGATGTGATGAAGGAAGAGATGGATTACATCACGCAGGCGAGCGGCGTGGCAGACATCCGCTATTGGAGCGGCGGCAATTTATACGTCAACCTGTATGAAGCCGCCGAATGCGCGGGCTTGGACGTGAACAGCGATTGGAAGAGTCCCGAAACGCAGTCCACAGATAGTTCGCTGATCGGCGTGAACCCCTGGCGCCCCGCAGGCGGAACTGATGGGAGCGACTTCGCGCTCTTCACGCAACACGACCCCAATGGCGCAATCGTCTTCCTTCCCGAAGGTCAATACGACAAGACGAATTTCGCGTCCATGCGCCGAAGCGATGATGCGGGCGGAGATGAAGCCTACTTTGAATTTCTCAAAGAGAGTCTCTATGCCTCGCTCTCAGCCGCGCAAGCGGGCAAGGTCAACGTCTTTCATTTCACCGTTCATCCTGGCGAATTTCTCGGCGACCCGCAAGACCCCTTCGGCGTGATCGAAAAATTTTTGACCGAAGTGGTTGATCCTCTCGTCGCCAGCGGGCAACTCCAATGGGCGACCTATTCCGAGATGGCGGATGCTTACGCGGAGTTGGAACCGTAGACGCGTAAACACGTAAACATGTAAACATGTAGACATGTAGACACGTAAACATGTAGACACGTAAACAAGGATGACGCCATGAAACGACTCCTCCTCGCCCTGACTTGCCTCGCCCTGCTGACCTCCGCCTGCGCCCAGGCAACGCCTCTTACTCAGCCTCAACCTGATTCAGTTTCCTCGACCGAATCCTCGCCCCTGACACCTGAAACTCCGCACGTGGAACTTGAAACCCCAGCCTACATCTCGTTCATTGTTAACGTCCACGATTGGACTCACCCCGACGAAAGCGCCGACGTCCTCTTGACACTGGTTGACCTGTTCGAGAAATACAACGTGCGCGGAGATTTCTACTTCACCGCGGAGATCACGCGCGAACTGGCGGAGAATCATCCCGAAGTCATCGAACGCTTCAAAAACTCGAACATGACCATCAGTTACCACGTCCGCCCGCCGCACCCGCTGTACACAGGATTCGACTCGCGCTTGAATGGATTGAGCGACGACGAGTTGTATCAAACTCTGCTCGATTACGAGACCTACGCGTTGAATCTCGAAACGGGCGAACTCGATAGGTCGCAACCTGGCGGTTATACCTACGTGGCGCAAATCTTCGGGCGCAATCCCATCGTCGCCCCCGCGCCCAACGGCGGCAATCTCAAAGACGCGGCGCAAAAAGTCTATGCTTCGCTCGGCGCGCAGATGACCTTGCTGTATCACGAAGAAGGCACAAACCTCGAACAGTCGTTTGAATTCGTCAACGGTCTGCTCGTGCGCCCCAGCGACTTCAGCGTGACGCGCGTCACCTCGGTGGATGAGAGCGACAGATTCTGGTGGAACTTCGTGACGAGTCCCGACGCGGCGACCTACAACCCGACGAAGATGCTGCAAGATCAATTGACAGAATGGGTACGACAAACTTCCAGTTTGTCCCCAAGCCGCGCGCCGTTCATCACCGCGCTGATTCACGAGAACAACTTCTATCGCAGTGGACCCGAAGGCTGGAAATCGTTTTACTACGAAATGGACGGCGCCAAGAAGGGCGATCCGCTTTCACCGCCGTATGATCTATCCGCGCCCGACCCATCCACGCCGCGCACAGAGGCAGACAAAGCCGCCATCTTCGCCGCGTATGAAGAACTGGTCGCCTACGCCGCCGCGCATCTGACCGTCGTCACCTCGGAAGATATTCTGGAGATGGCGAAGTAGCATGCCGCAAAGCCGTGTACCGCAAAGTTCACTTTGCGAATCAAGCGCAAAATGAATTTTGCGGTACAAGAAGTTCACTTTGCGAATCAAGCGCAAAATGAATTTTGCGGTACAAGAAGTTCACTTTGCATATCAAGCGCAAAATAAATTTTGCGGTACAAAAGGAAAAAAATGAAACGATTATCTTTATTCATCACACTATTGGTTGTCGCCTCATTGGCGTGCAATGCGAGTCAGAGTCAGCCGCCTCAATCCGTCCCGACGACTGATTCTGTTTCAACCAGCGCTCCCGCCCCAACGATTGATTCCGCTCTGCAAACTGTGCCCACCGTCCAAGCCGATTGCGCCGAGACGCTCTGCCTCACCGATTCATTTTCGCTGGTCGAACTGCAAAATCGCAGTCTGGATGAAAACGTGCTCAAGTTATTCTCCGCCGCGGTGGACGAGAAAAATAACCGCGTGTACGTGGCTGGAATTTTGACTCTCGACATCGCCGTTCTGGATGGCGCAACCGAGACTTGGATCGGGACAGTAAAAACAGGATTGGAAGAGCGAAGCATCAAATACATTTACTTCGATTCAACCGTGCAATATCTTTATATCTACGACGCGGGTCGTAAGGAATTACGCCGCGTGGATGTGACTAGCGGCGAGATCGTCGGTCCCGTTTCATTAGCGGAGGGCGCTTTCGGTCAGCCCGCGCTCGTGGATGAAGTCCGCACTCGTTTGTATCTCACTACAGCCAAAGGATTAACCGCTTTCGATGGTCGCACGCTTGAAGAACTCTACACCGTGAACGGCATCGGCAAGCGCGTGGGACCGCTGGTTTACGACTCAGCCAAAGATGTCATCTACCTGCTTGGCTCCGCGAATCAAGAAGATAACCAAAGCATCTTCGTCCTCTCCCCCGAAAATGGACAAGTGACTGGGACGATTCAATACGCCGCTCAACAGGCAGGGCGCGCGCGCTGGATGTTCTTCGACTCCGCCGCTCAATCTTTCATCGTCGGCTTTGACCGTTCCATTCACCTCTTTGATGTGAATGGAAATGAAACTGGCTCGTTCTTGCTCGCAAGCGAGCGCACAGTTGAAGATATGCTGTACGACCCCGCTACGAAACAAGTCTTTGTTCGTTCAATTACTCCTCCGCACGATGGGCAGGTCGCCGCGATCGGCGCTCACATGGATGTATATGACCTTTCGGGAAATTTGAAATCCAGTTTTGATTTTGGACGCAAGCCATATCACATGAGTCTCAACTCGGCGAACGGACATCTCTACATCCCGAACGGCGACGCGGCAGTGATCTGGAGCATAGACACGCGCGCGCCCTCGCAAGCCGTCTCCATCCATCTTGGCGACAGCGTCGAGCAAATTGTCCCCTCTGGCGATGGAAGCGTTTTATATCTTGCCAGCCGTTTGGGCGGCAGTTATATCGGCAAATACAATCAGGACAGCGGCGCGTTCGAATCGTTCACGTCTGGCACGTGGCCCCTCCCGCTTCGGCGCGACGCGAGCGGCGAACATCTCTTCGCGCTCAACATCTGGGACAGCGCGCTTTCCGTTTATTCGATCAACCCCAACCAAACTTTGCTCGGCACGATTCCACTTGGCATTCCCGCAGGCTCCACCGACCGTTTGCCCGACCTCGCCATTGATTCGACTCATAAACTCGCCTACGCCGCTTATCCCGAATTTGCTACGGTGGCGGTGGTCAACTGGGAAACGATGCAACCCGTCGCGACGATTTCGATTGATGGGCTCAAAACTGGCGACACTGGCGGCGGACCTGGTCAATTGCAGGTGGCGATCAATGAAGCGGAGAATCGCGTCTTCATCTACGATGGAGCGTCTTACCAAATCTTGATCTTCGACGCCGCGAATCAATTTGCTCCGCTGGGCAGGGTGAATCTGCGCGACGCTTCCGATTCTCTCGATACGGCTGGCGCCGACCTCTTCTTCTTCGACGCGCTGGCGAATCGCCTCTACCTCGGCGGGCTCGAACTGGATGCGGTCACGGGTCAACCGACAGGGCGGACGTTGAGCGCGGGCGACAAAATCTTCGGCATGGATTCCGCTTCGAATACCTACTGGGCGTTTGATTCCGCTACTAGCGCCATCCTCGCCATAGACCGCGAGACTCTCTCCGCGCGCTTCAGCCAGCCATTGCCTGAGCCTGCTTCCTATTTACCCAACTTCGCCTACAACCCCGCGCGGAATCAAATCCATGTCGGCTATTTGACCTCGGCGAATGTGTACACGTTTACGATCAAGTAAAACACGTGCCGCAAAATTTATTTTGCGATTGATGCGCAAAGTGAACTTTGCGGTACAAAAGGACAAAGATGAAACGATTTACTTTATTTCTTACGCTGTTGGTGGTCGCCTCAATGGCTTGCAATGCGAGTCAGAGTCAGCCATCGGTGGCGACTCAGCCCGCAGAAACAGCGACCAGCCTGCCCGTCGAGAATGAAGCGGGGACTTCATCCGCCGAGTTCGATCCATCCAAACTTGGCACGGTCGAAAAAGACGTCACGTATTGCGCGGTGGATGGAGTCGAGTTGAAGATGGATGTGTATTATCCGTTTGAAAACAACGGGCGCTTTGCTGTGACGATGTATGTGCATGGCGGCGGCTGGCAAAAGGGCGATAAAGGAGGCGGGGCGGGCGAGACGGAGTTTTCCGAATTGCAACAGGCTGGCTTTTTGGTTGTGTCGGTCAATTATCGTCTTGCGCCTGAATATGAATTTCCCGCGATGATCGAAGATGTGAAGTGCGCCGTCCGTTCGTTACGCGCTCATGCGGATCTGTACAACCTCGACCCGAATCGAATCGGCGTGTTTGGCGGAAGCGCGGGCGGACATTTAGTTTCCATGCTCGGCACAACGGATGAAAGCGCGGGCTTCGATGCGGGCGAATACTTGGAATATTCCAGCCGCGTGCAAGCCGTGGTGGATATGTTCGGTCCCGCCGACCTGACGGTTGACTTTGAAGGCGGCGGCGACACCGTCCGCCGCGCGTTCGGCGATTTTGATCTCGCGCTCGCCAGCCCAGTGACTTACGTGACAGCGGACGATCCTCCGTTTTTGATCCTGCACGGCGAGCAGGATGCGCTCGTGCCTATTGAACAATCGGAGGCTTTGCTCGCCGCGTTGCAGGCGGTGGGTGTATCAGCGGAACTTGTGCCGGTGGCGAACGCGGGACATGGCTTCAAGCCTGTGGGCGGAGAGATCAGCCCTTCGCGTATAGAGATTTCGCAACTCATTGTGAACTTTTTTGAGCAAATTTTGAAGTGAAGCGTCGCATTCATTACTTCACCACTCTCTATATGAACAGGAGCATGCCCGCCTCGATCAGAATGTTATAATCCAAAAGCTCATGTTCAAACGTCTGCACGTTCGGTTTGTTATCCTGTTAGTTGCGCTTGCCCTGCTCGCGCTCGCCTCTATCGGAATCGCAACCTGGGATACGCGGATCGCTTCCTCGCAACAAGGATTTGAGAACGCGGCGCAAACGGCGGAGCATCTGCGCGTCGTTCAAATCATATTGCTATGTTGCGCGTTGGCGCTGTTGATCATCAGCGCATGGATCATGCGCCGCTCATTGCTGACTCCGCTTCAAGCAATCACCTCAGCGGCAAAACGATTCGGGGAGAATCAACTCAGCGAGCCGATTCAAGTCGAAGGTCCGCAAGAACTGCGGGAGTTATCGCAGGCGATCAACGAGATGCGCGTCCAACTTCAATCCGCGCGCGTGGAACTCATCCAATGGAATGGCATGTTGGAGCAACGCGTTACGCAACGCACGCAGGAATTGGAAAGACTCAACGAAGTCAGCCGTGAAATTTCCTCGCGCCTCGATATTCAACAAGTGTTAGACTCTGTCACAGAGAAAGCGCGCTCACTGCTTGGCGGCGACATCGCCTCGCTATGCCTCGTGGATACCAACCAGCACTGGCTGAAACTCCAGGCAGTCAGCGGACCGCGACGCGCAATTGTCGGCGACACGATGCCCGCCCATGCAGACTTTACCAATGCCGTATTCGAAGACGAACAGGCGATGATCTGCGGCGTGGGCGGCTGTCGCGGCGGGTGCCGTATGCTCTCGGATGAATATCGCGCGAGTCATCTGGCGGCGCCGCTTCGCATTGGAGATCGCGTCATCGGCGCGTTGTGCGTGGGAAGCCCCGCGCAAAATCAATTCGCCGCCGAGTCTGCGAATATGTTGACCAAGTTGGCAAACGTCGCCGCGATCGCGTTGGAGAATGCGCGTCTGTTCGCGCAAGTCGAGCGCGCGGCAACGCTTGAAGAGCGACGCCGTGTCGCCGCAGAGATGCACGATGGCTTGGGACAAACGCTTAGTTATCTTGGAGTGATGACCGATCAAGTGGTGGAGTTTCTTTCGGATGGCAAGCAAGGCGCCGCACTGGACCGCCTGACAAAAACGCGCGAGACGATCGGCAAGGCGACCAGCGACATGCGCCGCGCGATTAACAAATTAATGGATGACTCGCCCGCCAAAAAGGATGTATGGACTCGCTTGCATGACACAGCGGACGAAATCGCTTCACAACACCGCCTGAAACTGGTCTGGCAATCGGACGCCGATTCTACGCCCGAGCCTTCGCCGCAGGTAGCGGAGCAGATATACAACATCACGCGCGAGGCGCTGGTCAACGCGGCGCAACATGCAAATGCAAAACAGATCAGCGTGCAAGCGGGGCAACGAGATGAATTTTATTTTGTGACCATCGAAGACGACGGCAAAGGATTCGACACCTCCCAACCCGCGCCAGGCGGGCATTTCGGTTTGCAGATCATGCAGGCGCGCGCCAAACACATCGGCGGACGGGTCAAATTTCAATCCGAATTGGGGCAAGGCGCGCGCGTCACGCTGACGTGGTCCTCGGAGGAGAGAGAGTAAACAAGATGAAACAAATCCGCGTGTTACTGGCTGACGATCACGCCCTCTTTCGAGAGGGACTGGCTGGCATCATCGCCTCACAACCCGACATGGAAGTGGTGGGCGAAGCAAACGATGGACTCGAAGCCTTTGTGAAGGCGCAGGAACTCAAACCGGACCTGATCTTGATGGATGTGCAAATGCCCGGCATGGACGGCATCGAGGCGGTGCGGCAAATCAAACTAACCCTGCCGGATACGATCATTGTGATGCTCACCGTTCGCGGCGACGATGAGATACTCTTCGAAGCCCTCAAGCATGGCGCCCAAGGATATTTGTTGAAAGAGATCCGTTCACAGGATCTATTGGAAATGTTGCGCGGCGCGAAACGCGGCGAGGCGGCTCTTTCCCCTTCTCTGGCTGGGCGCGTGCTGGCGGAATTCCGTCGCATGAGCAAATACGGAGCGGCGACTGAAAGCGATAGCGGTCTAACGGAACGCGAACATCAGGTATTGATCGAGGTGTCGCAAGGCGCAACCGATAAAGAAATCGCCGAAGCGTTGACGATCAGCCTGAATACGGTCAAAACGCACATACGAAATATTTTATCGAAGTTACACGTAACCACGCGACGCGAGGCGGCAAAGGTGGCGAAAACCAAGGGGCTGATGTAATGTAGGACGATACAAGAGGGGCTGGCTCAGCTCTATCGCGTCGATCAACCAAAGTAGTAACACGAACATGCGGCAGGATCGAAATAATAACCGGGTCCCTGCCGGGCGCAAATCGCGTCGTTCAGTTGACAACCCGGTTCAGCAGGGTCAGAGGGACCCGCAGGCACGCGTACCTGACATAACCCCGGCTCACTGCCGGTTGGTTTGAAACCCACCGCCATGCGGCAGGTGTTATCCAATTCAAAAACAGACTGGATCGGATAGAAGTTTGGGAATTCCGGGTCAGCCGCGCCAGCCTGTTCGTGGGTGTAATGGTCGCTGAAATCGAATAGGGCCGGATCCAGGCAACTGCGCCCCGTCCACATGTTGACCAAATACTCCGGCGTATTTTCCATCAGAGATCGCTTCATGGCTAATTCGACGATATTCGCATCCAATGGCGATACGCGCACCCAGGCGGAATCCGGGTCGTTGCCAATTCCCTGATCAAAAACCAATGCCTCAAACCCGTTTCCGTTTGCCGCATTTTCGTCTGACATCACCGGGGCGGCATCGCCCACATCGCCGTTGGTATCGAAATACACCTGAACGCCATCCGTAGTCCATTCTGTGGAGGCGGGATTATCGGCGATCACCAGCCAATCGCCTTTGCCGTCCAATGTGATATCCAACTGCATGGCGAAGCGGAACGGCGACCCGTTTGCCGCGGCGCGATTCACCACCTGGATGGTGCCATACGCCCATGTATCGTCTTGATAGACAAATGTGTCGATGATGTCCAACTCGGGGAAGTAGGTATCCATCGTCATGGCGCTGAACGGGCGTTCAAAGCGTTCGAACGTGAATCGGTCTCCCCCGTTAGACATTTTCTGGCTCGCAGTGTTGGATGAATCCTGGTCTCCCGCGTGACTACTCCGGTCTGGAGGCAGGGATACGGGAATGACCTGATGCTGGATCGGGGTTTCAGTCGGCGGGGCAACCGGGACCGTCGCGGTAGGAACCGTCAAGGCGGTTGCGAGCGATTGGGTTGGGGGAAGCGGAGTCGCTTGCGAGCCCGGCACGTTGCACGCAAGAATTGTCGCAACGAGCAATATCAAAGCCAACGTTTTGCGAGATTTATGTTCGCGCATAAATAAACTCTCCAAAACCGCAAACCATGCGGAGGTCTATCCTTTGTTTGCACAACACATAAACAATGGCATCGTTGCTGAGCCTGCCGCAGAGGAAACCTCATAGATGGACCAAGAATTAGCGAGTTCGAAAAACTCTAGCGACGGTGAAGGCGCATTGCTGTTCCTTTTTCACAGAAAGCAAGCAGGATTATGCAGGCCGGGAGGAAGGAACTAATTCTTTTTCAAAAAAGAGTGATTCCAAATCACTCTTTTTTCATTCCAAAGGTGGGGTGGGGGAGGATAGGATTACTTCGTGAATTCAAGTAACCTTGAGGCAGGCTTTGTGCTATATGCCATATACGATTATGTCAAAACCGCGCGTTCTGTTGCTCTGTTCCCAATATCTCTTCGGTGAAAGCATGGAGGCGATCCTGCGCGCGGAGGAAGACGTGGAGTTGATTGGTCCGTGGAATCTGGGCGACCAGGATATTTTCGAGCGGCTGGTGGAAGCGCGCCCATCTGTAGTCGTCATTGCCGATGAACGCCTGCAGAGCAAGTACACGGCTGAGTTGATAACGACCATCATCGAAAAACACCCGGAAATATCCATGATCCGCGCCTCGTTGGACGAGAACGTCTTTCGAATCGTTTCCACGCACACCTTGCCTGCCCGGGGCGATCGTCTGCTTGAAACGATCCATAGTTGTATCGCCCGAACACAAACATCAAGCGAGCCCGATGATTCAGAAAACAGCCAGGAGTTAGCGAACCAATGAATACTAGAAGCGGCACGTTTCAGAAGCGAATAGCGCCCTTGCTTATTTCGTTCCTTATGTTTTTACTTTTCGGATGCGGCCAAAACTCTCAACACGAACCTCCCCAACCCGCTTCCGTTCAGGCAATTGCGGAAGGGAATGTCGAAAACGGGCGGAAGTTGTTCATGGGTTATAAGCATTTCGAAAACGAGGGACCGCCCTGCATGGGATGTCATAACTTGGGCGAATATGGGATTCTCGGCGGCGGGGCATTGGGACCCGACCTGACAAACGTATCGAGCGAACGGAGCGATATTGAACTTGCCTCGGTACTCTCCAATAACCGATGGACCAAATCACCCGTGATGGAGCCGATCTACAACCAACATCCGCTGACGGAAAGCGAACAAGCGGATCTGATCGCTTTCATGAAATCATCTGCCGGGGAACCACAGGCAGACAAGGAATGGTTGGTGTTGGGCATCAGCATCCTTGCGACAATTGGCGCGGCAATAGTAATTGGGTTTGTGTATCGGAATCGTCTGCGAAGAATTCGCGCGACGATGGTTGAGGAAGCGGAAAAGGAGTTGTTATGAACTGGATCAAGGAAATTTCAAACCCGCAGGCGCGGCAGTGGGAGGAGTTTTATCGCAATCGCTGGCAACATGACCGCGTGGTGAGAAGCACGCACGGCGTGAACTGCACAGGCAGTTGTTCGTGGATGATCTATGTGAAAGACGGTATCGTCACCTGGGAGATGCAAGCGTTGGATTATCCCATCTTGCAACCTGGCATCCCGCCGTATGAGCCGCGCGGTTGTCAGCGTGGGATTTCGTTCTCGTGGTATCAGTACAGCCCGATCCGCGTGAAGTATCCCTACATGCGCGGCGTGCTGATGGACTTGTATCAAAAAGCCAAAGAGGAGCACAAAGATCCCGTCGAGGCGTGGACAGCCGTCGTGGAGAATGAAGCGGGGCGTAAGTCCTTCCATCAGGCGCGCGGCAAAGGCGGATTCCGCCGCGTCAAGTGGGAAGAAGCGTTGGAAGTCATCGCCGCTTCAACTATTTACACCATCAAAAAATATGGACCCGACCGCATCATCGGTTTCTCGCCGATTCCCGCCATGTCCATGTTGAGTTATGCGGGCGGGAGCCGCTTCATGCAAATGCTAGGCGCGGTGAGCATGAGTTTTTACGATTGGTACTCCGACCTGCCGCCAGCCAGTCCCGAAGTGTGGGGCGAACAAACGGATGTGGCGGAAAGCGCGGATTGGTACAACTCGAAGTTCATCGCGTCGGTGGGATCGAACATGAGCATGACGCGCACGCCCGATGTGCATTTCGCCGCGGAGGCGCGTCACAACGGGACCAAGTTGGTTGTGTTTGCGCCCGACTTCAGTCAGGTTGCTAAATATGCCGATTGGTGGGTGCCGATCCATGCGGGGCAGGATGGCGCGTTTTGGATGGCGGTCAATCACGTCATCATGAACGAGTTCCACTATAAAAATCCGACTCCCTACTTTTTAAATTACCTGCGTCAATATTCCGACGCGCCGTTCCTTGTTGAACTCAATGAAGTGGATGGGAAGTTTGTGCCTGGGCAAATGATCCGCGCCGCGCATGTGGAACGCACGCGTAACGTGGAAAACGGCGAATGGAAATTTTTAGTGTGGGATGAGATCAGCAACGCGCCGCGAATGCCGCAAGGCACTCTCGGATTCCGCTGGCAACAACAGAAGGGTCAATGGAATCTGGAACCGAAAGACGGTTTGGATGGAAGCGAGATTCGTCCGCAGTTGACGTTCTTCAGCGAATCGAGCGAGCAGTTATCTGTTTCGTTTGCTGAGTTTGGCGAGGGTAAAACTTTTCAGCGCAATATGCCTGTGCGTTATATCGAAACTGCAAGCGGCAAAAAGGCTGTCGTAACCATCTACGATCTGTTGATGGCGCAATACGGCGTGGGTCGCGGACTCGAAGGCGATTATCCCGCCGACTACGACGATGAAAATTTATCGTACACGCCCGCATGGCAGGAACGCTACACAGGCATTGACCGCCAGACCGTGATCCAATTTGCGCGCGAGTGGGCGACCACCGCCGAAAAAACCGAAGGCAAATGCACGGTCATCATCGGCGCGGGCGTCAACCATTGGTATCACAACAATTTAATTTATCGCGCCTGCATCGGCGCGTTGATGCTCACGGGTTGCGTTGGTCGCAACGGCGGCGGATTGAATCATTATGTCGGTCAGGAAAAACTCGCTCCGATGGCACCGTGGGCTTCGATCGCTTTTGCTTTGGATTGGCAGAAGCCGCCGCGCCAAATGAACTCGCCTTCGTTCCATTATGTGAACAGCGATCAATGGAGATACGAACGCATCTTTACGGACCCTCAACCTGTTTCTCGACCTGAGGGCGAGCGCCACCGCGACATGACTCAAGAGCACACGCTCGACGCGCAAGTCCGCGCAGTGCGGATGGGATGGCTCCCGTCGTATCCGCAGTTCAACGTCAGCTCGCTGGAAATCGTCAAGATGGCAGAGCAGGCTGGGGCGAAGACGGATGCGGAGATTCGTCAGTGGGTGGTTGAACAGCTTAAGTACGGCAAACTTAAGTTTGCGGTACAAGATCCTGATGCTCCAGAAAACTGGCCCCGCTTGTGGTTCATCTGGCGCGGCAATGCGCTGAATGCCAGCGCGAAGGGACAGGAATATTTCTTCAAGCATTATCTCGGCACGCACAATCAACTCATCTCGGAGGAAGTGGATAAGAACACTTTCAAAGAAGTGACGTATCGTGAGGATGCGCCCGAAGGAAAATTTGACTTGGTGGTGGACATCAACTTCCGCATGGACACCTCGGCGTTGTATTCTGATATCGTTCTGCCGACGGCGAGTTGGTATGAAAAAGATGACTTGAACACAACCGACATGCACTCGTTCATTCATCCGCTGTCTGCCGCGGTGCCGCCCTCTTGGGAATCGAAAACGGATTGGGATATTTTCAAAATTCTGGCGGGCAAGGTCAGCGAACTGGCAGAGACTCATTTGCCCGAACCCGTGCGCGACTTGGTTGCCATGCCGCTTCAACACGACACGCCCGCCGAGATGGCGCAACCGCACATCCGCGATTGGGGCAAGGGCGAATGTGAACCCATCCCTGGCGTGACGATGCCGAACTTCGTATTGACCGAACGCGATTACGTCAACTTAGGCAAGCGATTTATTTCACTCGGACCCAAACTGCAAAAAGAAGGACTCGCCATTCACGGCATTCATTGGGCGGCGGATGATTTGTATCAAGAATTGCTGGACAGCAAGCCGACGACTTCATGGAACGGACAGACCTATCCTTCGCTTGCAGTTGCGCGCGATGCGGCAAACGTCATTTTGCATCTCGCTCCTGAAACCAACGGTGAGGTGGCGTATCGCGCCTTCCAAGCCGAAGAAGAACGCATGGGACTCAAACTCACCGACCTCGCCGAACCGACTCGAGCATCTCGTGTGTCTTTCAACGACTTGACTCAACAACCGCGCCGCTTGCTCAACAGTCCGATCTGGTCAGGCATTATGACCGATGGACGACCGTACTCCGCTTACACCCTCAACGTGGACAGACTCGTCCCGTGGCGCACGCTCACTGGTCGCCAGCATTTTTATCTCGACCACGAAGGGTATCTGGCGCATGGCGAACACTTGCCAACGTATAAGCCGCGACCCGACCACATCGCTTTCGGCGATTTGGATAAGAGTCATAAAGAAGGCAAGACCGTGCAGTTGAATTACCTCACGCCTCATGCCAAGTGGCACATCCACTCAAACTATTTCGATAACGACCGCATGTTGACTCTCTCGCGCGGACTCGAACCGCTCTGGATTAGCGAAAAGGATGCGAAAGAGATCGGCATCGTGGATAACGACTGGGTGGAGGCATACAACGATCACGGCACGACCGTCACACGCGCCATCGTCAGCGCGCGCATCCCGCCTGGAATCTGCATCATCTATCACGCGCCCGAACGAACCGTGAGCGTGCCCAAGTCTCCGATGCGCGGCAACAAACGCGCGGGCGGACACAACAGCCCCACGCGCATCCGCCTCAAATCCATGTTGATGGTCGGCGGCTATGGTCAATTCACCTATGGCTTCAATTACTGGGGTCCGACGGGTGTGAACCGCGACACATTTATTTTGGTGCGCAAGTTGCCTGGCGAGCCTGAGTTCTAAAACCTTTTACCACGAAGGGCACGAAGTGTCACAAAGGAAACCTAAAACTTTTACTCTGTGAATCTTCGTGACCTTCTGTGGAGAAAAAAAGAAAAGCTCTTCCTTCGTGCTCCTTAGTGACCTTTGTGGTAAAAAAGTTTTTTTTCTTCGTAGCGAAAAAGGACATAACATTATGAAAATCAGATCGCAAGTTTCAATGGTATTCCATCTCGATAAATGTATCGGCTGTCACACATGCAGTATCGCCTGCAAAAATATTTGGACCGACCGCCCAGGCGCGGAGTACATGTGGTGGAACAACGTCGAGACAAAACCTGGCGTCGGCTTCCCGACGCAATGGGAAGATCAGGAGAAATATCACGGCGGATGGGAACTGGAAGACAAGCCGAAGAATCCTGAGTTGAAATTAAAACTCCAGAACCGATTACAAACATTCGGTAATTTATTTTCCAACCCCGCCATGCCCACCATGGACGATTACTACGAGCCGTGGACCTACAACTACAGCGATTTGTTCAATTCTCCGCTTGGTCCCGACCAGCCAACCGCGCGTCCCATCTCGCGCATTGACGGCAATCCGATTGACATCAAAGCGGGTCCCAACTGGGACGATGACCTCGGCGGTTCCAACATTTATGCGGTGAAAGATCCGCTGTTGGCAGACATGAACCCCGAGGATCGTCAGCGTCTCTTTTCCATCGAGCAACTTTTTTACTTTTACATGCCGCGCATCTGCAACCATTGTTTGAACGCGGCGTGCGTGGGCGCGTGTCCATCGGGCGCAATTTATAAACGCGCCGAAGACGGCGTGGTGCTGATCAATCAAGATAAATGTCGCGGCTGGCGCATGTGCGTCTCTGCCTGCCCGTACAAAAAGACCTACTACAACTGGTCAACTGGCAAATCGGAAAAATGCATCCTCTGCTACCCGCGCCTCGAAACGGGACAAGCCCCTGCATGTTTTCATTCGTGCGTGGGACGCATCCGCTATTTGGGAGTTTTGCTGTACGATGCCGATCAGATTCCCGACGCGCTCAAAGTGCCAGATGAGCAACTCGTCCAGCGTCAGCGGGAGATGATCCTCGATCCGTTCGACCCGAAAGTTGTCGCGGCCGCGAAAGAAAGCGGCGTCCCCGACGGCGTGATTGCGGCGGCGCAAAATTCTCCTGTCTATCGCTACGTCAAAGAATGGGAGTTGGCTCTGCCCCTGCATCCCGAATATCGCACACTGCCGATGTTATTCTACGTCCCGCCGCTTCTGCCCGTCCTCAATGCGACTCAGGAAAACGGCACGCAACGCGTCGAAACGGACTTGTTCTCTTCGCTGGAAAAAGCGCGCGTGCCAGTCCGTTACATGTCGCGCACGCTTTCGGCTGGCAACGATGAACTCGTCATCAAAGCCTATCGCAAGATGATCGCCGTCCGCATTTACAAACGACATGAGACCGTCGGCGATGTGACCGAAGAGGAAGCAAATGCCGCGCTGGAAAAAGCAGGCATGGGTGCGGAAGAAGCGGAGGCGATCTATCGCCTGACGTCCATCCCCACGTATCAAGATCGGTTTGTCATTCCGCCTTACAGCCGTGAAGGCGACATCGAAGAAGTGTACGATCCGCAACAACGCAAAGCAGAGACAGGCTTCGGCAGGCGGCAGGCTCCGCAGAGAGGTCTGTGATCATGTTCAAAGATTCAACCGCCTCGCTATTTGACTCGTTCGCCGCGCTGTTGGAATATCCCTCATCGGATTTTGGCGAAGAGACTCAACGATGTTTGGAATTGATAAAGTCCATTCACCCCGAAGCGACCGATGTGTTCGAGAAATTTGCCATCGCTGTTGAAGGAAACTCCCTGCAACGAATGCAGGAGTTGTTCACAACAACTTTTGATATGCAACCTGTGTGTTATCCCTACGTTGGGTTTCATCTGTATGGCGAGAGTTACAAACGCGGCGCGTTCATGGCGCAATTGAATGAAGCCTATCACGGCATCGGCTATTCGGCTGAACAGGAATTACCCGACAATCTTGCGGTGATCCTGCGCTTCATTGGATTTGATTCAGAAAACCGTTACAGCGAGTTTTCGCAGGCTTTGATCAGCGACGGCGTATTGCCCTCGTTGGAAAAAATGCTCAAGGTCTTCGGCGAGGGATCGGAGAATCCATATTTTGGGATTCTCTCCGCGCTTCAACTGTTTACTGTCAACACGCTTGAAAAGGAAGTGATCCATGACTGACATTCTGCTCTTTGTCGTATTCCCCTACGTGGCGCTCGCCATCGGGATCGTCGGGACGATCTATCGTTACCTGACCAACCAATATTCGTTCACCAGTTTGTCGTCGCAGTTCCTCGAAAACGACTTGCAGTTTTGGGGCTCCACGCTCTGGCATTACGGCATCCTGCCGACCACGCTCATTCACATCGCGGGTTTCACCATCCCCAGAGTCATGGCGGCGGCGCATGGAACACCTGAATTGCTGTATGTCTCTGAACTGGCTGGGAAAATTCTGGGCATCATGGCGTTGGTTGGCGCGGGCATCCTGCTCTATCGGCGGCTTACTTCTTCCAAAATCCGCGCGATCACATCGCCTGTGGACTGGGTCATATTGAGTCTGTTATTTGCGCAGGTCTTCTTCGGGCTGATCCTTGCCTTCGTCTATCGTTGGGGCGCGGCGTGGTTTATTTATACCGCCACACCCTGGATGGACTCGCTGGCTTTGTTCCAGCCCGCGCCGCAATTTGTCACCGCCCTGCCGCTGGCGCACAAAGTTCATTTCCTCACCGGCTTTCTGTTGTTCGCGCTCATGCCGTTCAGCCGATTGGTGCACATCGTAACTGTTCCAGTCTCCTATTTATGGCGCAATGTCCAGCTCGTAATTTGGACGCGCAGGAAGGTTATTTAATAGCGGCGCCAGGCATCTCGTCGATTCGAGAGGAAATTTCATCTTTCATAAATCGCTCGAAGCCCTTCTTCGTTAGGGCGGCAAGCTCTTTGAATATTTCAGGCTCGACCTGTTTGAAGTTGAAGCAGGATTTTCCCTGCATGTGTTTTTTCAACGCGGGGCTGATGCCTTGCAATAGATCGGGATACATGTAAACAGGCATGAGATAGAAGGAAACGTAATTCTTCTTCACTTGCGCCGAACCGAAGAATAGATTTTTCTTCCATTTCTCACTGTACGGACCGTCGAGATAGAACACGTTTTGATTATCCATTTTGAGGGTGAGCTTGGGCGCGTAGGGTTTGAGGATCTTTTTTAGGTGTTCAAAGACGATGGGGAAGTCGGTTCGCGCGGGCATGATTTCTCTCCTGTTGCTTCAGCAGTTGAACTGCTGAAGCAACGTTTGTTCTTACGGTGAAACAACATTCACACGGATATAGAGCGGGTCGCCAAACGCGAGACCATCGGGGTCGAAAGCCTGCCATGCGGATTCATACTCGCCATCGGTGAATGGCGCGGTGAAGATGATTTGGATGACGGCTTGCGCGCCAGCGCGGGCGGGGAACAGCGAAAATTCCTTCTGCGCGCCCAGGTCCGCGCCGCCGATGTGGATGAAGCGATAGCCTGCGTCCCAGTCACAGGTGCCGCTGTTTTGCACAAGCCATTGCTTGTCGATGGTTGCGCCGTAGGTGACGAAGGAGTTGTCGGGGATGGTCAAGTCTTCGATGTAGTTGAGATCGTTGACGCAGGTTTCCGCATCCAATGTCGGCGCGATGGTTGGCAAGGGCGTGGACTGTATCGTGACTATGTTTTGTGTGGGGTTGATGATGAAAGTGGGTTCGATGAGCAGGGATTGGGATGTTGGCGGGACGAACGGGGTGGGCGTATCCGCAGGCGAGCAGGCTGAGGCGAGGAAAATGCCGGGGAGGAGAATCAGACTGAGGACACGAAAGAGGCGGGAGGGATTCATAAATCAAAAAGGGCGGACGCATCCGTCCGCCCTTGCAAGTCGTGTCTTATTCTTCGTCCGAACTGCCGCCACCGTCGTCGCCTCCGCCGATTTCGATGGGCATGGCGATTTCGCCGCTCATCGCTTTCTGGCGGACAACGCCGTCAATCTCAGCCATGAGCGCGGGATTGGAGCGGAGGAAATCCTTCGCGTTTTCGCGTCCCTGACCGAGACGCTGGTCGCCATAGGAGAAGAACGCGCCGCGCTTCTGGACGATCTCGAACTTGGTCGCCAGGTCGAGGATGTCTCCCGAGCGTGAGATGCCTTCGTTGAACATGATGTCGAATTCGGCGGTGCGGAACGGAGGCGCGACCTTGTTCTTGACGACTTTGACGCGAGTGCGGTTGCCGATCACTTCGTCGCCGACTTTGATGGCTTGGATGCGGCGCACGTCGAGGCGCACAGAGGCGTAAAACTTGAGGGCGTTGCCGCCTGTGGTGGTTTCGGGGTTGCCGAACATCACGCCGATTTTCGAGCGGAGTTGGTTGGTGAAAACGACGGCGGTCTTTGTCTGGTTGATGGCGCCGGAGAGTTTGCGGAGAGCCTGTGACATGAGCCTTGCTTGCACACCCATGGTGGCGTCGCCCATGTCGCCTTCGATTTCGGAGCGGGGCACGAGCGCGGCGACAGAGTCGACGACAACGATGTCCACGCCGCCGGAGCGGACGAGGGTTTCGGTGATTTCGAGGGCTTGTTCGCCGGTATCGGGTTGTGAAACGAGCAGGTTATCAATATCCACACCCACGCGCGCGGCGTAGACCGGGTCGAGGGCGTGCTCCATGTCGATGAAGGCGGCGGTGCCGCCCAGTTTTTGCACTTCGGCGATGATGTGCTGGCAAATGGTGGTCTTGCCGGAGGATTCAGGTCCGTAGATTTCGATCACGCGCCCGCGCGGGATGCCGCCCACGCCGAGGGCAATATCAAGGGAGAGCGAACCGGTGGGGAAGGTCTCGGTCTGCATGTGTTGCGCTTCGCCGAGGCGGATGATGGAGCCGTCGCCGTAGCGTTTGAGGATGTCTCCGAGCGCTTTGTCGAGCACGGCGCGCTTGGCGCCATCCACGTTGCGGGAGGGTTGTTCTTGTTCTTCGGCGGCGGATGCTTTTGATTTTCGAGGGGACATGGTTCGTTTCTCCAATACAGTGTAAGGGTCTAAATTATGTGTAGCCGAGAGTATAGCACAGATGTTCTGACCGTCAAGGGTCACTATCAGTTTCAAGTTTCCAAGTTTCAGGTTACGGCACAACCGTCGCAGTGCCGGGCAGAAAATCCAACGTCGGCACGGGCGGCGGGGTCAGTTGGAAACCATCTTTGTCTGTAAATGTGAAGTACGTCACTTGCCCCGGGAAAATCTCCACAAAGAACTGCATATCCTTATCCATGTATTCCATCACGATTTTATAAATCCCAGCCGGCAGGTCGCTCAACACCAAATTTTCCTGGTAGTACGGGTCGGCATTGACCGAGCCTTCCGCGTACGTCAATACTTTTCTCAACGGCACTTCGGAGGGCAACGGGCGCACCTCGACAGAGTATTGATTCAACAACTTGCCTTTTTCATCGGTGACGCGCCCCACCAACACACCCCAGCCCTGGGGCGGCGCCATCCACAATTCCGGGTTGAACGTGTTGTAGAACGAGTTTTTCCCCAAGCGGATCTCAAAATGCAAATGGGGACCCGTGGTCGCGCCGGTGTCTCCGACCAAGCCAATCACATCCCCGGTTTCCACTCGTTGCCCCTCCACGGCGGTAATCGCGCTCATGTGCGCGTAAATCGTAAACAGGGATTGACCCTTGTAGCCAAAATCGTGACGGATCACCACCGCCAGACCATACGGGTCCGATTCGTTGCCGGGCACCTCAGTATACAAGCCCCAGCCCGCAGAGACAACCGTGCCGGCTCCCGCCGCAAGGATGGGCGCGCCCTCCGCCGCGTCGATATCCACACCGGTGTGCACGATGTTCGGCGCGAAGAACACGCCTCCGTAGCGATATTCTGCCAGGGGCCAGTTGACATTATCCGCCGCGATAGGGCGGGCGAAGTAAAAATGATCATAGGGTGAAACAGCCCAGGGGATGGGGTACAGAGGCGGACGCCAGCCTGAGACCGGTTCCGCGCCGGGCGTCGGCAGGATGAATCGAAACGGCTCAATGGTCGGGCGCGGCGTCGCCTCGGGCTCACTTGGGATTTGATCCGCCTCCCCGGCGATCACCGCCGTTGGAGTTGGGTTCGCGCTTGCCGACATTGCGGGAACGCAAGAGGTGAGCAAACACAGAATCACCAAACCGAAAATAAAATCGGGTTTTCCGAAATTAACGGGAAAGAGCCTAACCACGAAGGACACAAAGTACACAAAGGGGAAAAAGAGTCCAAATTCCTTCTGTTTTTCCTTTGTGACCGTCGTGTCCTTTGTGTTTGAAAAACGGGCTCCCGTTAAAAACAGTAGAGCCTTAAAATCCAACCTCTTGCTCTTCCAGCGTGTGGAGCAAAACAGGAGCCGCCTTAAGCACTCCAAATTCAAAATCTTCCTCATGGAATGATCGTCGGCGGCGTGACCGTTGGAATCGTAGTATTCGTCGGTATTGGCGTTAGCGTTGGCGCAATCGTTCGGGTGATCGTCGGCGTTAACGATGCCGTCAACGTGATGCGCGGTGTGCGCGTCAGCGTGATGGTCGGCGTATACGTGGAGGTGACGGTCGGCGTGAACGTGGGCGGGAGCAGGCGCGTTGGCGTGAGCAACACATCCGGCGGATACAGTTGCAGAAGCGCCGCATAAAAATCAAGCCCATCGGTCAGCGCGAATTCGGTGAAGCGCGCCCCGCGATAAAACGTCCGCCAGTTGGGGAGCGCCGGGACGCGTTCCCAGCCATATTGGAGGGCGAGCGAGGTCACATCCACCCAATACCCCGCAGGCACGGCGCTATATTTGCCGCCTTGTTCGTATACTTTCGGGTCGAGGTTATAACGCGCCGAGAGGTCCCACGGATTCGAATGGAGCGGCTCGCCGAGCGAACCATCCTGCGCCTGTGCGCGGATGTATAACCGCCAATACGTTTGCGCGCCGAAATCTTCGCGCACAGCAACCATCCAGCCGGCGTTGGTCATCAACGAATTGATCGCGAACGCCCGCCCGGTATACAGCCACGATTCCTCAAAACCCGGGTCGAGCGAAGTGGTGATCGGAACATACGCGTTCTCGAGGCTGGCGAGCGCGTCCCAACCCGATTCAAGGATCACGCGATTGCGCAAGCCATTGAACGCCTCATCCACCCGGTCGCTCAGTTGCGGATACGGCGCCTGCACGTTATCCAAACTCATGAGCGAATCGCGTCCCGCGCCTTCGGATGACGAGGCAATGTTCGATACCCACAGCGGGGACGGGGTAATTTGCGCGTTTTGTTGAACGATCGCCGGCAGAGGCTCTGCCAAAATAAGGTTTGCCCAGTCGAAGCCGCGTAGCGCGCCGGGGAATGTCGTCAGAGGTTCCAGCAAGTTTCCATCCAATGAATAGTTCGCCAGATAGGTTTCGTTCGGCGTGTTAAACGTGGTGATGAAACCATCCCCAGACGGATTCCATGCGGGATAATCGCCATCGGCAACCCAGACGGCGGGCGCGTTGCGCGTTGAATCCCAGATGTAAATTCCGCTTCGCCCCACATTCTGGCTGGATGCCGCCCACATCAGCCGCGTCCCATCCTGCGACCACAGCGGGTGCGATTCCGCCGCGTCTGTGGTGTTGCTCAGGTTGGCGTAGCGCGTGTCGTCTGTTTTATCCAGATCGGCGAGGATGATCTCGCCATCCGACACAAACACGATCTGACGCCCGCCCGGCGACCATGCCGGCGAATGGTCTGCGGTTGCGGAGGAGGTCAACAAGATCGCGCCCTCCCTCGGATTCTCTGCAGGACCAATGACAACCTCAAGGCTATCTTCGAGGTATGCCTCGAAAGCGAGAAACGAACCGTCCGGCGACCAGGTTGGCGCGCCTTCATATTCGGGGGTGTCGGTGAGGCGGGTCACCTCCCCGCTGGAGGCTTCGAAGAGGTAGAGGTCCCAGTTTCCACTGCGGTTGGACGCGAACGCGATCCGCTTTCCATCCGGGCTGATGGCGGGGGTGATGTCGTCCCACTTGTCGCCGGTCAATCGCGTGAGCGGCATCTGGTTCGGGATGTAGGCAAAGAGATGGGCGTAGCCGTCTTCCTCGATCGAAAAGACGATCACCTCCCGCGCCCCGGCAGGAATCGCCGGCGCAGAATCTGCCGTGGAGGCGAGTTGCGGTATCGCCTGCGGCGTGGATGTATCCGCGATGGGTTGCAGGCACGACGAAAGAAGCAGGAGCAGGGGAAAAAGGAAAATTAATCGGGTGGAGTTTTTACGCATTGAAATTGTTGATTAACCAGAATCGGACTGAGGTGGTTTCACGTCGAAGGAAAATGTTACCGGTTCCTGCGCGGGACCGTCGGGATAATGCAACTTCGCCTCCAGCGTGTACGGATTCTTCAACTCCTCATCGCGGATGTGCATGGTGAATTCGAGTTTCCATCCCATCGGCTCGACGATGCTCGTGGAGGCAACGTCGGCGCCGTTCGCATCTTTCAACACGACTTCGATGTGCGGGCGTTTTTGAAACGGCGTGACTTCGAGGTTGACGCGCAAACGATACCCATCCGGGTACGGCTCCGCCGTCAGCGACGTGATCCGCGTCTCCACAGGCGTCATGCGTTTTAAGTTATCTTCGGAAAAAAAGAAATCCATGG
>JBGANO010000015.1:0-15300 GCA_044222305.1 Anaerolineales bacterium | reverse complement strand
GCTCCGCCGTCAGCGACGTGATCCGCGTCTCCACAGGCGTCATGCGTTTTAAGTTATCTTCGGAAAAAAAGAAATCCATGGTAGTTTGATAGTTTGATAGTTCAGTAGTTTGATAATTGTAGGGCTTTCGCTCGCAGGTCGTCTGTGACCGCCGTGTTTGCCAGCAAAGCGACGGTCTCTTGGAGCAGTAAAAGCGAAAGTCCCGAGTTGAACAGTTCAATGGTCAAAGAGAGTCGTCATAGATGTTCAAGGACAAAAACTCAAAGTTCTCTGCGCTCACTCCCAATGAGCGCACTTGCACCCACCACAGGTGCGGTGTCGGGACGATGCGTGGCGACAAATCCTCTAATTCTCTAGTTCTCTAATTCTCTAGTCCACTATTCTCTATTCTCTAATCTCTAGTCTCTTGCATTTCACTCATCAAACAAAAACGTCGCTTCGGCATACAAACGAACGCCCTTCTTCATCACGCGCTCGTCCACCCACTTCTTGAGATATTCTCTTTTGTATTCAATCGGCTTGCCGCTCGATAACTCGTGCAGTGGATAATTCAAATGCAACGTGCGCGGCGAAACCGTGAAGCGCGTGATGCCGGTAGGCAGGACGATCTTTCGCCCCGCAAGTTTGAGCAAAGTGCGAATCTTAAACCGCGGAAAGATGATCAGCGCGGTCAGGTCTTTGTGTACTTCGCGGAACGGTTCGATCAACGTCTGGCTGGTGCGGTCGAGCGACGCGGAGGTTTTGTACGCGTTCACAATCGCATGAAGGGTGGCGATATGATTCGCAAGGTCGGTGGGGTCTTCCAGGAGCAAATACAATTTCCCGTCGGGCAGGCGCGCGTTGACAGGCGCGTACTTCGGCGCGTCCACCGATTTATGCGGGTCGACTTTTACAACATCCACGCCTTTCAGTTTGCGAAGCTCGCTCATCAACGACTTCGCGCTCATCCCCCAGACAACGTGGTTCCACGTTTGCAAATTTACATTTTGATCGTCCGCTTCCACCACCTGCGCCACGAGGTGTGGAAATTCCAACTCATGCAACGAAGTGACTCGGTTCGCGCCGTCCAGCACCATGTATCGTTCCGTGCCATCTGTCAGCGGCATCACGATCGGAGGGTTTCGCAACACGCCCGCGCCGCGCAACTTCTCGATCAGCGGCGCGCTCCTCTGCGCGTCGTGGTCTTCATGCAAGATCAAACTTTCGATGGGCAAAATATCGAGGCGGGGCAAGCCTGTCCTGAGCGAAGTCGAAGGGTTTGGAATCATCGGGCGAAGGATACCACAAGAAACCGAACGCCTTCAACTTACAAAAGTTTCAACGCGGTGGCAAAATCCTGCGGGTATTCCGCTTTGAATGTGAGTCTTTCATCAGTAATTGGATGCGTGAACGTCAACGACCACGCATGCAGTGCGGGGCGTCCAATGACTTTCGACTCCGCCGCGCCATACAGGACATCCCCCACAAGCGGATGCCCCAACGCTTTTGCATGGACTCGCACCTGATGCGTTCTTCCCGTCGTCGGCATCGCTTCGACCAACGCCGACGATTGATACAGTTTCCTCAGCCTGAATCGCGTCTCCGACGATTTCCCGTTCCTGTCGTCCACCACCGTCCGATGTTTATGCCCCACATTGACTCGCAACGGATGCTTCGCCGTTTTCTCCTCCCACCTTGGATTCCCCTCCACGATCGCGTGATAGACCTTCTCCACCTCGTGATTCTCGAACTGCATATTCAACGCGCGGTGACTCTCCGCCTCCCGCGCAAAGACCATCACTCCGCTGGTGATTTTGTCCAAGCGGTGAACAACCCACAGCCGTTGCCCTGAGCCTGTCGAAGGGTTCCCGAATTCCTCTTCCAGCATCTTCACCAAATACAGCGAATCCTTCTCCCACCCGTCAGGCAGGACGGGAATCCCTGCGGGCTTGTTTATAACCAGAATGTGCTTGTCTTGAAAAATCAGGTTCATGAATTGAAACTCCGAAGGAGTGAAAGGATTATAGATTCCGACATGATTTTTATCAACCCCGAAGGGGTGTCATAACGTAATGGGGAATCATGTCATCCCTTCGGGATTGTGTTTTGGCTTGACGTAATTCTATAAACCTACCATCCCTTCGGGATTTCTTCTTGACACTCTCTCTGTAACCGCATATTATCTCAACCATGAACGAACCCTCCGAAAACAACCCCTTCCTCGTTGATTCCCTTAATCATCCCCTCGCGGGACCCATCCGCAAACTGCTCACGCGCGAGGGACGGCGCGAACTCAACCAGATCATCATTGACGACGAGGAAAATATCCTGCAAGCCCTCGAGGCAGGGATTGAAATTGAATCCGTTTATTTTTCGGGCGACGATGTAATTTCGGAAACCCTGCGAAAGAAACTCACAGCAGGCGCGACCATCCATGAGGTGGCAAAGCGGACGACAAAGAAACTGTTCGAGAACGACAAACTCTCGCGTATCTTCGCCATCGCCGAGGCTCCCAAACCCATCGGATTGGAAAAATTGAAGAGCATCACTAAGGATGTGGTTGTGCTGGAAGATGTGAGCATTTCGGGCAACATCGGCAACATCATCCGCACGTCGTTGGCGTTGGGCGTGGGCGGGATGATCCTGCTGAACATGGATCCGCTCGATATTTACGACCGCAGGTTGATCCGCGCGAGCAGGGGCTATCTGTTTACTTTGCCCGTAATGACTGCGACAACAAGTCAATTGATTGACTATTGCGCACAAAACAAACAAACTTTGCTGGTCACATCTGCGGACGCAGAAAAAACGGTGGATGAGATCGCATCCATCCCTGAGCGATTGCTGATTGTCTTCGGCAATGAAAAAGAGGGATGCTCGCTTGAGATCGAAAACGCCGCGAACTTGAAGGTTAGTATCCCCATTAATCAAAAAGTGGAGTCGTTGAACGTCTCTGCCGCGGCGGGGATCACATTGTTTGCGCGGAGAAATTTCAACCGATTGAGGCCGTAGGATAAATCTATTAGATCTCTTGCATAAGTGCGTTTTGCTTAGCCACAGAGTCCACAGAGACCTTTGAGAAAATCTCTTTTTTCTCTGTGCTCTCTGTGGCGAAGAGACTTTCGCAAGAGGTCAATTGAAAAAGTGCGCTAGAGAGCGCTCTCTACACAAAATATTTACGGGAACTTTTCGGTAGGAAATTCGTCCATTCAGTAACTTACCGTACGCAATGTCATTCTGAGCGGAGCGAAGAATCCCTGACGTTGCCGTAGAGACCCTTCGCTATCGCTCAGGGTGACATATTCAAAATGTGTGGAATGTGGACAGTAAAATATTTTTAGGAGATAAAGATGAAGAAGATTTTTGTGTTACTTTCTATGATGGCAATTGCCCTTGCTGCCTGTGCCCCCGCCGCGTCCCCCTCGATCGTTGGGGAGTGGACTCTCGAATCCTATGGCGACGCAACCAACCCGACGCCTGCCGCGCCCGATGTGGAGACCTCCATCATCTTCGGCGATGACGGTCAGGTGAATGGAAATGTTGGCTGTAACGGCTTCGGCGGCGATTATAAAACAGGCGACGGCACGATCACGTTCGGCGCTCTCTTCTCAACGTTGATGTTCTGTGAAGGTCCCGCAGGTGAACAGGAGCAGGTCTTGTTCGGCGTATTCGTCGAAACCGCCACCTATGAATTGAACGGCAACGCGTTGACGATTACATCAGCGGATGGAAGTTCGGTCGTTGTGCTTGCGAAGAAATAATACGAGCTTTTAGCCACGGATACTTCGGCACGGTGAGCGAAAGACGAACCGTCAGCACAAGTTTCACCGATTTACACAGAAAAGCCAACCCGACTTAGAGGGTTGGCTTTTTGATTCGATCACCAGACGGTCTTTAAATAAAAATCCGTGAGAATCCGTGTAATCTGTGGCTGAGGTCTTTAACTACTCGCGCCGCTGTACCGCTTCAATCCCCTCTTCCAAACCTGTGACGCGACGATGAAACTGGCGATCCCAATCGCAAAAAACATGATGATGCGCCAACCCTCCAAATCGCCGCGCAATGCCTGGAGGGGAACCGTCGTCGCCACCGCGATCGGAATGAGAAACGTGACGATGATCTGCAACCACATGGGATACACGGTTGAGGGGTAGCGCCCCGCGTCGATGAGGGCGTGGAGGATGGTCACGTTGTTGTCGAATTTGGTGAACCAAAAAGTGAGGGCGATCAGGATGATCCACAAACTGTAGATGATGATTACGCCCGAGGTGGCGAGTAATACGAAGTGTAAAATACTGAGCGGGGTAACTAAATCTCCCGAAATGTTGATGCCGATGGCGATCAAAACGATAGCAAGGATCAGATCCCAAATCCGCCAGATGGTGATGCGCGAAAATGTGACGAGGAACATGCTGTCGACGGGTTGGAGGATGGTGTAATCCATCGAACCGTCGCGGATGGACGCATTGAATTTTTCGGTGTTGGGCCAGATCAGCGCGAACATCATCGTGTTGACGAGACGGAAGACTCCGAGCAGGGCGATCAATTCGCCGAATCCCCAACCGCCGATGGTTTGGGTGTTGCTGAAAATAATGTTGAGCGTGAGCAGTTCCCAGCCAAGCCACATCAAGTTGAGCAAAATGTTCACGATAGTGTCAGCGCGGTATGCTACCGCCATTTGAATGTTGATCTTGATAAAGGTGGAAATTAATTTGAATGAGTGCATATGTTATCCATTGTTTGTCATTCTAAAGTTCTTGACGCAGTTGCACTGCGTCAGGGCAGTAAGACTCCAAACACGAGGAGAGATGCTTCGGGACGAGAGGCGTTCCTCAGCATGACATGGTTTTATCTGTCACGCTCCCACCGCGGCGTATCGTTTGACTCCCTCGCGCCAGACGAATCGGAATCCGATCAGCGCGGCGATGAACCAGAGGATGCCTGTTATATATCCTTGCGTGATTTCGCTCATGGAAAGATTCCCTTGAATTATTTGAATCGGCAGGTACATAAATAATTGAAACGGCAGAACGCGCGCGATATTTTGAATCACATCAGGCATTAATTGCAACGGCACGAAGGAGCCTGCAAATAACAAGGTCAGCGCGTAATAAAATTCGTGAATCGAGTACACGCGCGTCGTCCAGAAGGCGAGCGAGGTGATAATGCCCGAGAGTAAAAAGTTGATGGCGTAACCCAGCATGATGACGGGGATCGCAAGGGCGATTCCGCTCCAGGAAACTGAATCAAACTGAGGCTTGAAGAGAAGCGCAAGCCCGATCCAGATCGGAATCAACAGCATCATGTTCAACGTCTTGAAGGCGATGTCGTTCACCAGCGCGTTCGTCAGCATCGGATGAATCGGTTTGATGAGTTCGCCCGAGAGCGAGCCGTCTTGCACTTTGTATCCGAAGTTATGAATGATGATGTTGCTGGTGAGTTGATCCACGATGAGCAGGATCATGTAATACGTGATGAAGTCGTTGGCGGTCAGCCCCTTCACGTCGCCGTTGACGGTGGCGATGCTCGTCCACACCGAGAGATAAATGATCGGCGAAACGAGCCAATATAAAATGTACATGGCGAGGTTGGCGCGGTATTGCCACTGCTCCGCCCAGTTCACCTGCCAGAGTCGTTTGAAAATGTTTAACATAAAACTTCCTTAACCGCGAAGACCGCCAAGAACGCGAAGGAAAATCTTTTTTCTTTGTGGTCTTCGCGCGCTTCGCGGTGAAAAGGTTTATTCATTAAACGCCCGCTCGATCACATCCTCGATCGGCGGATCGGCGATCGTGATATCGTGGATGGGGAGTTCGGACAACATGCGCGATGTGACTTTCGTGACATCCTCCGATTTGACGCGGATGTAGACCTTCTCCGCGTCTTCCTCATTTTGAACTGGTTCGCCATACTGCGACAGATCGCGTCCGTTCGACTTCTCCAACCCTTCGTCTCCGCTCAGGGCAAGTCGCACGCCGATCAACTTGAACGGCGCGATGCGACGCGACAGGTTGGCGATGCCGCCGTCATATTTGAGTTGACCGTGATGGATGATGATGATCCGCTCGCACAACGCGGTCACGTCCGCCATGTAATGACTCGTGAGCAGAATCGTCGCGCCTGTGCGTTTGTTGTACTCGCGCAAAAATTCGCGGATCTTTACCTGACCTGTGATATCCAATCCAATTGTGGGTTCGTCGAGGAACAACACTTTGGGGCGATGTAACAATCCCGCCGCGATCTCGACTTTCATCCGTTCACCCAGCGAAAGATTGCGGACGGGCTTCTTCATCAACGGTTCGAGTTCGAGTAGTTCATCGAGTTCTTTGTATGTTTTTTTGTAGTCATCATCGGAAAGGCGGTAAATGGCTTGGGCGAGCAAATACGAATCCGCCGCGGGGATGTCCCATGCGAGGCGGTTGCGTTGTCCCATCACGAGGGTCATCGAGCGCAGGTAATCGGCTTTCAATTCCCACGGAGTGAATCCAAGCACAACGGCTTTGCCTTCGGTGGGGTGGAGCAAACCAGAGAGCATTTTGAGCGTGGTCGTCTTGCCCGCGCCGTTCGGACCGAGAAAGCCGACGATCTCTCCCTGCTCGATCTTGAAGTTGACCTCCTGCACGGCTTTCACATCTTTGTATTTGCGTTTGAAGAAGCCACGCACCGCCGCGCCGAATCCGCCTTCGCGTTCTGGCACTTGATACGTTTTGCTGAGTTGGTCAACGATTATGGTTTCTGAAGTCATACCCTTATTCCTTTGAGAGACGCGATTTTATCATTTGTAGAACAAAAGTGCTAGAGGTGATGCCGTGCCCCATTATTCAGAATAACATTGAATGGCTATCGCGTAGTGACGACTTCAGTCGTCAAATTACGGTAAAAAGCGACTGAAGTCGCTACTACGTTGTTCGGTGATTTGGGTTAACTCGAATAGGGAACATTCGTGAGAAAATTTCGTCAGATAAAATGAAATCAATTATATGAGGAGTATCATGAAAAAATTCTATTTGTTAATCGTTGCCGTGTTCGCGCTTGCGGCTTGCGCCCCTGCCGCGTCCGCATCCCTCGCGGGGGAATGGGGACTTGTTTCGTACGGTTCAGCATCCAACCCAACTCCCGCCGATCCGAATATTGAAACATCCATAATGTTTGACGCTGAAAAGATCAGCGGCAATGTGGGTTGCAATCAATTCAATGGTGGGTACACGTTGGAGGAAAGCAACATCGTCTTTAGCCAATTTATCTCAACGAAGATGGCTTGCATCGGCAATGCAAGCGTGCAAGAATCTGCCGTGCTCAGTGTGTTTGCTGGCGCCGCAACCTTTTCGCTGAATGGCGATACACTGACGATCACTTCTGCCGATGGCGCCTCCGTGATTGTGTTGGCGCGGAAATAACAAATGTCGTTGCGAGGAGGGCTCACGCTGAGCGGAGTTCGCCGATAGGCGAACGAAGACGAAGCGTAGCCCGACGAAGCAATCTCTTATACGACGAGGAGATTGCTTCGCTTCGCTCGCAATGACATTAAAGTGGGGACACGCGATACCAAATTTCTACATTGACGTTGACTGTTTTGCTGTGCTGAATGTCCATGCCGAGGCTGGGTTCGGGTGTTATACCTACCGAGCGCTTTGGCGCGGCCTGCATGGCGGCAAATTGCGGATAGGGCATTTCTTCATCAAAACTGTTTTCGATCAAATCGTACACCCCAAGAATCTTCACGCCCATCGTCTTCGCCACTTTATCCGCTTTGCTTTTGGCTTTTTCCAACGCCGCGAGCAAGCCGCGTTCATGCGCTTCGTCTTCGTTGTATTTCCATGCAATGCGCTCCAGCGTCGCGTTCTTTTGCTCTGAGACGACATCGAGTATCTCGGCGAGTGAATCCAATTTTTCACACTGGATTTTCAACCGATACGTCGCGCTGGATGATTTCAGCAACGCGCCGCTCGACGTCTCGATGTGGACTCCCTGCAAGTGGATCGCTTCGGACTCCACCCCCAGACTGGTCACCGCTTCGACGAGTTGACTCACCTCTTTGGCTTTTTTCATCGCCGCGTCCCCGCCGACGAGCGACGATCCTTTGACGGTCACGAACAAGTCCGCGCGGTTGGCGGATATTTCCTCTTTATGATTGGCTGATACTTTGATTGTGTCGGGTTTGGATTCCATGGTTTTGTCCTTGAGGGAAATGACGACCATTGACGATGGACGTTAGACGATGAATGAGAGGCAGTGTCTGTGGTCTATGGTCAATCGTCTGTTTATGTGACGGTCAACCTTTGCTTCGGATATTTCTCGTATCGCTTTTCATCCATCACGCGCTTGATGCGATCGAAGCCTTCCCGAATTTCAACAAAGGATGTGTAGAGCGATGAAAATCCTAAGCGGATGTTGTCGGGTTCGCGGAAGTCGGGGATGACGCCCATCTCTTC
This sequence comes from Anaerolineales bacterium, assembly GCA_044222305.1. Taxonomy (GTDB): domain Bacteria; phylum Chloroflexota; class Anaerolineae; order Anaerolineales; family Villigracilaceae; genus Defluviilinea. Next base: position 6,889 of record JBGANO010000015.1, on the reverse strand, counting down.
GATGAGGGCGCGGTTGATTCGGTAGCCGTCCGTGTGGCGGATGGAGATGTGGGAGCCGCGCATGGCAGAGTCACGCGGGGAGCCGAGGGAAAAGCCGAGAGGGGCGAGCCAGCTATCCGTCAGGAAAGAAGCGTAGTCCGTCATCAAGATGGATTTGGCGCGGATGAAGTCCATGCCTGCTTGCAGAGTCGGTTCGAGGGCGGTTTCCATTGTGAGCATGGAGATCATCGGTTGTGTGCCTGCTAAAAATCTTCGCGCGCCTGCGGCGGGTTCGTAGTCGAGACCGAAGTCGAACGGATGTTTTTGTCCCCACCAACCCCAGATGGGCGAGGTAAGTTTTTCTTGAATCTTTTTGTTGACATAGAGGAAGGCGGGCGCGCCCGGACCGCCGTTGAGATATTTGTAAGTGCATCCGATGGCGAGGTCGGCGTTGCAGTTGTCGAGTTCGATGGGAACCGCGCCGACGGAGTGACTCAAATCCCAAAGAACCAATGCGCCTTTGGCGTGCGCGAGTTCTGTGATTCTTTGCATGTCATAGATATATCCGCTTTTAAAAACAACATGCGATAAAGTAACCAAAGCCGTGTTTTCATTGATTACAGATTCAAGTTCGGTGATATTCGGTGTAATGTCGTTATCGCTTGCGGTGATGCGGATTACTTCGTATTGCGTGTTGTGTACTGCGTGCTGCGTACTGCGTATTGAGTCTGATAAGAGGTGTTGAATCCCCTGGAGGATGTACAGATCGGAGGGGAAATTAAATGTATCGGTGATGATTCGTTTTTTGTTTGGTTGGTGTGTGAGCGCGGCGGTGGCGAGTTTGAAGAGGTTGCTTGAAACCGTGTCTGTAACGATCACTTGACCCGCTTCTGCGCCGATTAATTTTCCGATCTTGTCGCCCACGCGAGTCGGGGCTTCCCACCAGCCTTTGTTCCAGCCGCGGATTAGGTCGTGCCCCCACTCTTCGTCTATCACCTGCTTGGCGCGTTCTGCCGCAGACTTGGGCATACGCCCCAGCGAGTTGCCGTCGAGGTAGATCAGGTCGGGGTCGGTGATGACGAATTGCTCGCGGTAGGAAGCGAGGGGGTCGAGGGAGTCGAGTTCTTGGGCGAAGGAGAGGGAGGGGGAAAAGGTTGGCATGGTGTTTATTGTAAAGGATGAAGGATGAATTATGAAAGATGAAAGAGGAAAGATACGAGATACAAGTTACGAGTTACGTGTTTCCGTGTCTACGTGTTTCCCTGTTTACCTGTCTACATGTTTCCCTGTTTACTCCCCACCTTACTCATCGCATATTCTGCCAGCGCGGTGATGGTCAGCGACGGGTTGACGCCAGGATTCGCGGGCATGATCGAGCCGTCTATGATGTACATACCTTCGTAGTTGTGGATTTGGAAATTTTCGTCCACAACACCTTCTTCGGCGTTTTGTCCCATCGGCGCGCCACCGAGGATGTGGGCAGTGGTGGGGAGGTTGAACGCGTTCTCGGTGATGGAGCCGAGCGCCGCGCCGTTGATGCGCTTTGCAAACTCACGTGTCACATCGTGACCCGCATCCACCCGCGCGTGGATTTGGTGATCCGCGTCGGGTTGCGCGACCAAGCCGCGACGGAAGAGCGTGAGCGGACTGCGTCCGATGCGGAATTTCATGTGATTGTCTACGTGTTGCATGACGAGCAGGATGGTCACGTTGTGCGCCCAGTTGGGGAAGATCATCGCGCGGAGGTAGTCTATCGGATGGCGAAGAATCCACGTGAGAGAGCGGACGATGCGGGCGGGGACATTCGTCACATCGGAGACGAGCGGAGCGCCGAGAAAACGCATCAGCGACGATCCATTTGGGTAGCGGACAGGTTCGACGCGCGTCACTTCGTCCGCGTTCATAATGGATGAGATCGAAACGCCTTGTGAAAAGTCCACATCCGATCCGCGGGCGATCGAGCCGAGCAATGCTTCGGAGTTTGTGCGCACCATGTCGCCAAGTCGCGGCGAAAGATTCGGCAATGACTTTTTCACATCGCGCAAGTTGAGCAACAATTTCATCGTCCCCATCACGCCAGCGGAGAAAATTACATTCTTTGCATAGACCGTGTGTTTGCGTTTGAACAGCGATGTTGATGATTGATACGTAATTTTGTAACGAGCATCCGACCTTTGACCTTCGACTTTCGACTCTTCATTGTCAAAGGTCAAAGGTCGAACGTCGGTCACTTCTGATTCTGAAATTACTTTTGCCCCATTCTTCTCCGCGAAATACAAATAATTCTTCGGGAGTGTGTTCTTCGCGTTGTGACGACATCCCACCATGCACCCGCCGCAATGGATGCACCCTGCGCGGGCGGGTCCGTCGCCGCCGAAAAATGGATCAGGGACGGTGACCCCAGCCTCCCCGAAGAATGAACCGACATCCGTCGCGCGGAAAGTGTGCCCCATGCCGCGTTCATCCGCAATTTGTTTGAGGACTTCATCCGCTTTCCAGAGTTTGGGATTGCGCGTCACGCCGAGCATCCGCCGCACTGTCTCGTAGTGCGGACGCAACGCATCACCCCATTTCACAGTTTGATTCCACGCGGGAGTCCCAAACGTTTCGTCGCTTGGAACTTCGAGCACGTTGGCGTATCCCAAACTGCCGCCGCCGACGCCCGCCCCGTGAAGGATCATCGCGCCTTTGAGAATGCTGACCTGCAAAATTCCATGCGCACGGATGGCGGGGAGCCAGAGATATTTCCAGAATTGCCAGTTGGTCCTGGCAAAATCTTTATCGTCGTAGCGTTTGCCTTTTTCAAGAACGAGAACGGAATAGCCTTTTTCGGTGAGGCGCATGGCGGAGACACTTCCCCCGAAGCCTGAGCCGATGATGATGAAATCGTAGATCATTTATGAAGGATGAATGATGAAGGATGAAAGAAGAAAGATGATGGAAAGTGTCAAACACGGTCCACATCGTCGCGCACAACGTCCGTCTTGATGTTTTTAAGCGAGCCGCGCGCTTCTTGTATCGGGCGGACAGGAATTAAAGTGAGGATATTGTCATAAGCGATAACGTGCAATTTCTGCCCCGCCCTAATCCGCATCTGTTCTCGCACTTTCTTTGGAAGAACTATTTGAAATCTAGGCGAAACAGTGATTGGCTTCATCATGTCTCCTGTTGAACATCGGTAGATATGATTATATCTTTATGCAGTATTTTGGCGTTACCTAAACGGACACACATCCTCAGGCACATAGATATGACTCTGCGCCCCATGATAATCGCTCCCCAGCGGAATCAAAATTTCGGGATGTTCCACTGCGTACTGGATCGCCACCGCACAGCCATCGTACATTTTATGTGTGGATTGATATGCCTCCCAAAACGCGGTTGCCAATTCGACGTAGGGATGAGCGTATGAGTCTTTGCCAAATGTTGCTTGCAGGGTTTTGTAAGTTGCGGTTGCTTCTGATTCATTTCCCTGCGCGAAATGGAGGAGCATGATGCGGTAGTAAGCATACGCGGCTAATTTTGGATATTCATCTACTGCAATAGGATATGGCGTTGGAGTTGGATTGGTTCCGTATCCAGCATCCCATTGTGCTCGAAGGTTGTCACGAATTTCTGGCGAATAACCCTTTAGCCCGTCACTAAATATTCCATCTTGATACAAGCTTAATGCCTTGTCATATTCTTGTTGAGAAAAAGCTAAATCCCCGTCTTGTACCGCTTGAAATCTAAATTCAGGTTGAGCGAACTCAATTTTATAAGGAGCATAGTTTTGACCATTCCATTTGTAATAAGTTCTTTTATTTCGCCATGGCAGCCCTGACCAATAAGTTTCCCAAACGGGAACCCCGCTATCTAAAATCAACTCATTAAGAAAATCGTTGTCAATATCATCATAATGAATTTCTCCAGTTGCCTCCGCCCATAAATATTTCGAATCGGGGTCATGTTGATAAAAAGGAGAAAGTATGTTTGCGAATTTTTGTCCATCCCATTCGTAGGCTACATAAGAATGTCCTCCTTGAGATAAGTAACCTGCTAATATGGTGAGTTCAGGGATTCCGTTTTTATTATTATCTTCAATTGAGAAAAGAATTGGAGCATAGCCCAAACTATTCGAAGGAATGGATAGTAACACTTGATATTCACCATCTCTACAACCAAAGATTTCGAAAGAGGTCGACGCAATAGAAACAGCCAGTCTCACGGCTAATTCGGGCGCTCCATCATTGGTGAGATCTCGAAAAGCTATTTCTTCTTCTGCACTTGCTCTCGCATTTCTTTCATAGCCTACAAAAACTTCAGCCCCATACTTATTAAGAAAGGATAAAACTGCCTCTTGTCCATTTTGATAATTGCCGTTCTCTTTGAATTCAACTAAATTGAAATCCTTCTCAGGATAACCAATTGGTTTCGGACACTCCGCCTTCGGCGCAGGCGTGACCGTGACAATCGTCGAAACATCGAATGTCGGTGTGAAAGTGGGGATGGTGGGCAGGAGCGTGATGGACGCGGTCGGTGTGTGGGTTGGCGAAGATGTGTTTGCTGCGAGCGGGGACGGGGTTGACGTAGCATTTTCAATGACAGGGACGGGTGAAGATTGTCCGCAGGCGGAGAGGAGAAAAATTATGGTGAGGAAAACGGTTGTAAGTTTTTTCATGACAATTCTCCTGCGTAACGCGCATCAACTTGGGATCGTTGGCATAAACGTCGGCGGGTGGCTTTGCACTTACCGAAACGGACATACATCCTCTGGCACATAGGTATGACTCTGCGCCCCGTGATAATCGCTCCCCAGCGGAATCAAAATTTCGGGATGTTCCACCGCGTATTGGATCGCCGCCGCGCAACCATCGTACATTTTATGTGTGGATTGGTACACCTCCCAAAACGCGGTTGCCATTTCAACGTAGGGATGAGTATATGGGTCGTTGCCAAATGTTTCTAGCAGGGTGTTGTAGGTTGTGAGGGCTTCTGATTCATTTCCTTGCGCGAAGTGGAGGAGCATGATGCGGTAGTAGGCATACGCGGCGAGGCGAGGGTATTCGGTTTTATCTTCGGGCGGTTCAGGTGGCGGAGTAGGTTTTGCTGGATCCCAAATGTCCAGATATAGTTTGACTTCATGCTCTCTGCGATCCATTGACCACCATTGTAGATTTTTGCTAAAGATTGTTTCCTCGTAGAATATCAAAGCCTTATCAAAGTTGCCGTCTAAAGTTTCGGCATCCCCATCCTGAATTGCCTGAAAACGGTATACGGGTGGGGAAAATTCAGAACGAGACACAATATAGTTTTTTCCATTCCAGAAATATACATCTTTTTGTCCGCGCAAAGGAATGTAATCTATATAACTTCCCATGCTTGGAAATGGTCCTTCAATCACCAACTCAAAAAGCCCATCATTGTTTACATCCACGATTTTCTCTTCTGAAGACGTGATTGTTTGCCATTCACCCAGCAAGTTTTGAAATTCTTGACCATCCCATTCAAAAATCGAAATGTCAAAGCAATGTCCTGAACAAAACGTAATGCCTGCCACAATCTCAGGTATGCCATTTAGATTCATGTCCTTTGTTTTAGTTATGGAGGCAGGTTCACCCACAACCCCATTCAAATTTAGAGATAACTCATAAACCCCATTTTTACAGGAATAGATTCCAAACCCGGGCGGTATTTCTACCAGAAAATCTTTTATGCCATCATTAGTCAAATCTAACTCATTAATTTGACCCAAGACCCGACCATATTGGTCGCTGTCTGAAAACTCAGAAGTAAGTGTCCCCCAAGAGCCGCCAGCATTTAGATATTCAAGAATTACTTTGAATATTTGATCGTCGGAATACTTCTTGAGATGTTCATAAAAAGGGGTTGTGTCTAGTTTTGTTTCTAAGTTGATTTGTGGACATGTTCTGGCTAACGCGGGCGTGACTGTAACAATCGTCGAAGCATCGAATGTCGGCGTGAAGGTGGGGATGGTGGGCAGAGGCGTAATGGAAGCGGTCAGTGTGTCTGTTGGAGTAGATGTGTTTGTTGGGAGTGGGGACGAAGTTGCTGTAGCATTTTCAATGACAGGGATGGGCGCAGGTTGTCCGCAGGCGGAGAGGAGAAAAATTATGGTGAGGAAAACGGTTGTAAGTTTTTTCATGACAATTCTCCTGCGTAACGCGCATCAACTTGGGATCGTTGGCATAAACGTCGGCGGGTGGCTTTGCGCTTACCTAAACGGACACACATCCTCAGGCACATAGATATGACTCTGCGCCCCATGATAATCGCTCCCCAGCGGAATCAAAATTTCGGGATGTTCCACCGCGTACTGGATCGCCGCCGCGCAACTATCATACATTTTATGTGTGGATTGGTACGCCTCCCAAAACGTGGTTGCCATTTCAACGTAGGGACGAGCGTATGGGTCATTGCCAAAAGTTTCTAGCAGGGTGTTGTAGGTTGTGAGGGCTTCTGATTGATTTCCCTGCGCGAAGTGGAGGAGCATGATGCGGTAGTAGGCATACGCGGCGAGGCGAGGGTATTCGGATGCGTTTTCTGTAGGAACTATTGAAGGGGTAGCTTTGAACATATAAACAGGATTTGCAATGTGCTGTTCATATATTAATCTTTCGGGCGACCACCATTTCAATTCTCCACTTGTGATTGCTTCATCATACAACTGAATCGCCTTTTCGTATTTTCCAATAATGACTGCGGCATCCGCATCTTGAACTGCCTGAAAGCGATATTCTGGAGGTTCGAACTCATTCGTTATTTCAACAAATTTATTTCCATTCCAACCGTATGTAATCGTTCTCTGCCTTTGAGGGATAAAATTTGAACAGCTAGTGCAGAATCAGGAAACATTTTAGGATTTCACCAAGAAAGGTAATACAGGATTAGCGAACACGTCGCAAACTCT
>JBGANO010000014.1:0-70270 GCA_044222305.1 Anaerolineales bacterium | reverse complement strand
TGGCGCCCACGCGGGGTTGAGCGTGATCTTTACCAGCGTCTTGGGGACGAGGATGAACCACATCAAGATCTTGTAGATCAATTTTTCAATATCGAGAAAGAAACTGAAAATGCTTTTCATGTTCGGCTCCAGGTAGGGTGGCTCTTATTTTCCCAGCGCTTCGACCAGCAGGTCGGGCCTGTCGGTAATGATACCATCCACGCCCCATTCGATGTACTGCTTCATCAATTGCGGGTCGTTCACCGTCCATGGTTCGACGCGGATGTTCTTCTGGTGCGACTCGCGCACGAATCGTTCGGTCATGATCTGAATGCCCAGCGACTCTTCAGGGTTCCACGGCGGCTGGATGGTTTGAAAGTGCGGAAGATAAAATCCCCACAGAAAAACTTTTCCCAACAAAACATAATTCCGCACCTCAGTGCGCGAGGCGGAGGTTGCCACCTCCGGGCAGATCGCGCGGAAGTTTTTCATCGCTTCATCGTGGAATGAACCGATCAACACTTTATCTTGCATGTCATAGTTGCGAATCAAATCACACAATGGCTGGTCAATCGGGTTTTGCGTCAATTTGATCTCGATCACATATCGCATGTCTGGGAATCGCTGAAAAACTTCATCCAACGTTGGCACGTGGATTCCCTGCCCGCGATACGGAAACGTTGCCCCATCGTCGATCGACCAATCATACGCCGCGTCGAGGCGCTTCAATTCAGCAAGCGTCAACTCTTCAATGAGACCTGTGCCATCGGTGGTGCGATCCACTTCTTCATCGTGCATCAACACGATCTGACCGTCCTTCGTGATGTGCGCGTCCATCTCAAGGACGTCTGATCCAATTTCGACAGCGTGTTCAAACGCGAACAGCGTGTCGCCGGGCCACACGCCATCTCCGCCCTGATGCGCGATGACGAGCGTGCGTGGCGCACCCTCGTAATAGCGCGTGGGTGGCGCCTTCGGGTTCACGATCACCGAAGCGATGAACGCGACAAAGAGAATTGCCAGGAACGCCTTGAATATTTTGGATTTCATCTGCGCCTACAATACGAGGAACCGCGCCATCGCCATAAAGAGAATCGACAGGATCAACGATATGGATGCGACGCGCGAATACATTCCCTGGCGTTTTTGGAGCGCTTGCAACTGCGCGATCATTTCAGGCGACGGCTTGCCTTGCATCTGTTCGCCGAGTTTCACGAGCGCGTTCGTCGTGCGGCCGATCAGGATTCCGAAGACGAATCCAACCGCCCCGAAGGCTGAACCGATTCCGAATCCCGTGCCCACGCTGGACATCATCCACGCGGATTGAAATCCGTTCGAATCGATCCAGTACAGCCACGCGCCTGCCAGCGCCGTCAACCCCGCCGCGATGGACATCCGCGTGGTGAACTTTAAATTCTTCACGAGGTGCGCCACGAATTTCGGTCCACCTTCGCCGATAGCGCCGAGTGTCGGGGCGATGAAGAATGTCATCGTCAACACGCCGCCCACCCAGAATATGCCCGCGCCGATGTGAATGATCCGCAATAGGATATGAAGATAGTTCATTTTTTCTCCTCAAGATTCAACAGGTAGAACACGCAAGAGGCGGATGCGATGCTTGGAGTTTATCCGTTCGCCATAGATAACGGTCAATGCGGAGGTTCGTTTGGCGGAGACCAATCCGCTCTTGGACTCGAACACTACCAGACCAAGTTGTTCATCGGTTGCGTTTTGGAGAATGTTGTCTGTTGTCATGTCGTTTTCCTTTTCGTTATCATACTCTGTCGAATGTTTGAATAGAGTCAATACGCCAAATTTCCCTCCAAAACAATTACGGCATTCCCGAAGATCAATACTTTGTTTCCCTGCAATTCCACAGTCATAGACCCTGTGCGTTGCGACGACTGAAAGGCTTTCAACACGGTCTTATTAAGTTTTTCTCCCCAATATTTTGCGAGAAATGCTTGCGCGCCGCCAGTCACAGGGTCTTCGTTTGTCCCTGCCCAGGGCCAAAAATATCGGTAATGAAAATCGTATTCCTGGTTGGCAGACGGCGCGGTAACCAGAATCCCATTAATATCCTCGCACGATTTTAACAAGGCATCAAAATCGGGTGTTAACTTTGCCAATGTTTGCGGATCGCCGATTTCCAGAACGATGATTTTATTCTTCGGGCTGTAAACCGAATTGATGATTTTTCCCAGACCTAAAGCGGCTAAGGTGGCTTGGGGAATTGTCGCGGGCGTGGTGTCGTACACAGGGAATTCCATCACGATAGCGTCGTTGTGCTTTTTTATATCCAACCTTAGATTCTCCGAAGTAATGAACGAAATTTCGTCGAGATCTGTATTTTCAAATAGTACTTTTGCTGATGCAAGAGTGGCATGCCCGCATAACGGAATTTCCTTTTTCGGGGAAAAATAACGGATGGTATACGTATTTTCTTGATCAGTTTTTTGAATGAATGCCGTTTCTGAAAACCCAAATTCCTGGGCAATGTTCAACATGGTTTCTTCGTCCAACGCTTGCTCGAGAAAGCAAACGCCTGCAGGATTGCCCTTGAATGGTTCAGTTGTGAACGCATCTACAAAATAAGATTTCATGGTTTTCGCTTTTAGTTGTTGCGCAGGGATGTCAACTACCGCATTGCCTGCGCGATCAGACTTCCCACCAATCCCAGCCAATACGCCGACGTGTAATAGATGAACATGGGTTGCTTGCCTCTTCTCCATAGCAGGAATGTAGCAATGATGGCAAGCAACGCAACGATGTATAAATCCAACCCGATCTCCTCAAAGCCGAGGTTCGCCATCACGCCTAAGCCTAAAAAGAGAGAGTTCACCAACAGCAGGGCAACATCCCCGCCTTTGACCTCTCCCTGATGCGGAAAGATATTTTGCACAAACAGAATCGCCGCGTTGACCATGATGAAGCCCGCAAAGAATAACCAGTGACTAAACTCGTCGTCGTTGAAGATGACGATGCGGCACAGATCGCTGGTTGTGTCCTCTACACAAAAGCGGAAGTGCAGGTAATTTCCCAGTTCGTGGAAGCCGTAACTTACGGCTGTGATGAATACCCCAATGAAGAAAACCAAATTCCATGCCGTGTGCGCGCGTCCCTCGCGGGCGGGGGAGTTATATTCGAGGGTCTTCTTCAATAAATATATTGCTACCATGCTGACGAGCGCGACGAAGACGTTGTTCAAATCCACCCAGCGTAGGAATTCATTCGGCAGGACGTAACCATTGAACCAGTCCGTGAGGCGGTTGAACGAGACAAAGATCGCAAGCAGAGATTGGACGCCGAGCAAAATATGAATACGCTTCATTGATTCTCCTTTGCTGTAAATCATCCTGCATTTTGATTGTATCTCAAAATAAAACCTCCCCTCGCGCGGAAGTGAAAGCAAGGTAAGAAACCCTGATATAATGCCGTTCGGAAATACGAGAACCACAACGCCAGAGGCTCTCTGGTGTTGTTTTTGTGTATGGCTTAAAGCGCGAGATTTTATTCCAGTGGAGCACAATCAATGAAGAAAGAACAAAAGTTAGACCTATATCACCAAATGGTGCTAATCCGTCGCGTGGAAGAACGCGGCGCTGAACTGTACCAGGCGGGCAAGATCGGCGGTTTCATGCACCTGTATATCGGGCAGGAAGCTGTTTCGACCGGGCTGATCGCGGCGCGTGAACCCCGCGACCGCGTCATCACTGCCTATCGCGATCACGGTGTCGCCATCAATTGCGGGCTCTCCGCCGATGAAGTGATGGCAGAACTGCTCGGCAAAGCGACGGGGATGTCGAAGGGTAAGGGTGGATCGATGCACATGGCAAGCGTGGAAAAGAACATGTGGGGCGGTCACGCCATCGTCGGCGGGCATTTGCCCATCGCGGCAGGGCTTGCCCTCGGCGACCAGTACGCAAAAAATGACAACGTGACCATTTGCATGTTCGGCGATGGCGCGACGAATATCGGTTACTTCCATGAAGCGTTGAATTTGGCAAAGACCTGGGGCTTGCGCGTGCTATGGGTGTGTGAGAACAATCAATATGGCATGGGAACTAGCGTCGAACGCGCTTCGGCAGTTTCTGATATCCGCCAAAAAGCCGAAGGCTACGCCATGAAGAATGCGGAAGTCAACGGTATGGATGTGATGGCGGTCTACGAAGCGGCGAAAGTGGCAATCGAGTACGTTCGCAAGGAAGGTCAGCCCTATTTTCTCGAAGTGGACACGTATCGTTTCCGCGGTCATTCGATGGGCGACCCTGAACGGTATCGCAAGGCGGAAGAGGTCAAACAGTGGCAGGAAAATGACCCCATTGGTATTTTCAACAAATATCTCTTGGAAACGAAGACCGCCACTCCCAAAGGTTTGGATGAGATCGAAGCCCGCGTGGAAGAGGAAGTGAACAAGGCAGTCGAATTCGCCGAAGCCTCCCCCGAACCCGCGTTGGAAGAATTGTTTACGAATATTTACGTGGAGGACGTACACAGGTAAATAGGTATACAAGTAAACAGGTACACAGGTAGACATGTACATAAGTCTACAAGTCGCGTGTTTACCTGTTTCCGTGTCTACTTGTCTACGTGTATACCTCCCACAAGGAACACACAATGGCTAAGATAACTATGCGCGAGGCAATCTCGCAAGCCCTCATGGAAGAAATGGACCGCGACCCCGCCGTCTTTATTATGGGTGAAGAGGTGGGCGTGTGGGGCGGCACGTACGCGGTGACCAAAGGTTTTTACGATAAATATGGACCCGATAGAGTCAAAGACACACCGATTGCGGAGAACGCGATTATCGGCGCGGCGATCGGCGCGGCGATGGTGGGTCAACGTCCCATTGCAGAACTGATGACCATCAACTTCGCCTTCTCGGCAATGGACTACATCGTCAATCAGGCGCCGAAACTTCATTATATGTTTGGCGGGCAGTTCACCGTCCCGATGGTGATTCGCGCGGTCGGCGGCGGTGGGCGTCAACTCGGCGCGACGCACTCGCAAACACCCGACGCGATCTTCGCGCACTTCCCCGGTCTCAAGGTCGTGTCGCCGGGGACGCCGGCAGACGCCAAAGGATTGTTGAAATCAGCCATACGGTCGAATGATCCGATTTTGTTCATCGAGCACGCCACCATGTATCAAGTGCGCGGCGAAGTCCCCGAGGGCGAGTATCTCATCCCGATCGGAAAATCCAAAATACAACGCGCGGGCAAAGACCTCACCATCGTCACGTATTGCAAAGGACTTGAGTTATCCATGAAGGCGGCGGAGGAATTATCCAAAGACGGAATCGAAGCGGAGATCGTTGACCTACGCACACTGCGTCCGCTCGATATGGAACCCGTGCTCGAATCGTTCAAGAAAACAAATCGCGCGATTGTCGTCGAAGAAGGTTGGAAGTCGTACGGAGTTGGCAGTGAAATTGTCAGCCGCATGTACGAGGAAGCATTCGATTACATTGACGCGCCCATCTTGCGCGTGGCGCAAAAAGAAGTCCCGCTTCCATACAATCGCGCGCTCGAACAAGCCGCGTTGCCGCAAGCGCCAGACATCATCGCCGCGGCAAAGGAGGTCTTGCGATAATGGCTGAAACGATTAACATGCCCAAACTTGGCTTCGACATGGCGGAAGGCACGCTCGTCCGCTGGGTGAAGCAGGTTGGCGAAAATATCAACAAGGGCGATGTGCTCGCCGAGATCGAAACGGATAAAGCAACGGTTGAAGTGGAGTCGCCTGCGGCTGGCGTTGTTCTGCAACTCATCGTCAATCAAGGCGATGTTGTGCCAGTCAATGCGCCGATTGCGGTGGTAGGAGCGGCGGGGGAGAAAGTCAGTGAGCAGTTATCAGTGAGCAGTGGACAGTCGAAAGTCGAAGGCGATGCCCTGAGTTCATCGAAGGGTCAAAAGTCTGCGGATGAGAAACCGGTTCCTGCCAAGCCTGAGCCTGCTCCTGTTTCCTCGACAGTTTCCGCGCCTGCGATATCGTCCATCGTCGATGGTCCATCGTCAGAAGTCAAAGCATCGCCCCTCGCCAAGAAGATCGCCCGCGACCACAACGTCAACCTCGCCCAACTTCAAGGGACAGGTCCCGGCGGGCGCGTGGTTCGTAAAGATGTGGAGTCTGCGCTTTCTGGCAGTCAAATATCGAAAGTCTCCAGTCTCCAATCTCCAATCTCTTCATCGCCTATTACCATTTCGCGCGAAGACACTGTCGTGCAACTGACAAAACTCCGCCAAGCCATCGCGCGCCGTATGGCAGAATCGAAAACAACGGTTCCGCATTTCTACGTGAGTCACGAATACAAAATGGACGCGGTCATGGCGATGCGGAAACAAGTCAATGAATACTTGCCCGATAATGAAAAGCTTTCGGTCAACGATTTCATCGTCAAAGCGGTTGCGTTGGCTTTGCGCGAATTCCCGAACCTCAACGCGACCTTCGCTGGCGATAAAGTCGTCCGTCACGGCGCGGTGAATGTGGGAGTCGCCGTTGCAGTGACTGGCGGACTGCTGACAGTTGTTACCAAGAACACTGATCAATTGCCCCTGCGTCAAATTTCCGCAGACGTAAAGCAAAAAGTTGCGCGCGCGCGTGATGGCAAGGTCAAGCCCGATGACATCGAAGGCTCGACATTTTCAATTTCCAATTTGGGAATGTACGATGTGGAAAATTTCATCGCTATCGTCAATCCGCCCGAAGCCGCGATTTTGGCAGTGGGTTCTGCGCGTGAAGTTCCTGTCGTGGATAACGGCGAGATCAAAGTCGGCTGGCGCATGAAAGCGACTGTCTCCGTTGACCACCGAGTCAGCGACGGGGCGGAGGCGGCGCAGTTCATGCAAGCGCTGGCGAAGAATTTGGAAACGCCCGCGCTGATGTTGGTGTAAAAGCAAACTTCCGAAGTCAACTGGCTTCGGAAGTGTTGTTTCAAGGGATTGATTCGCACACGCTCCCATTGTTCGGGTTGCAATATTTTACGTCTCCGCCCACCATCGTCAGTACTACGACGATCTTTGGTATATCTTCAGTGGGTATCACTAGCGGATTTGCGGATAGGATAACGATATCCGCGTACTTGCCCGGTTTGAGACTTCCAATGACATTCTCCTGATGCGCGGCGTGCGCCCCGTTGATCGTCAGCATTTCTAATGCCTCTTGCACGGTGACCGTTTGTGCGGATTGCCACGCCTCGGGTTGTCTGCCTTTGAACGTGGTCATCGTAACCCCCTGATGAATTGCCTGCATAACCGTCGCATCGAAACTCGGACCGTTGAAGCTGTTTCGCCAATCGGTACAGCACCACGGGTCGTCCGTGTTCCCGATGAGAAAAACGCCCGCATTGAGCAGGTCGCGCCAGCGCGCCGTATGCTGGACTTCATTGGCCGGGATATATTTCTTGAAGGATGCATCATCGGGCAATCCTCCGGAGCCGATTAAGCCCACAGAGCCAATGATGCCAAGTTCAGCCATCCTGCTGAGTTGCTCGTCTGTCATTGTCCCGACATGTTCGAGACGCAGTCGCAGAGTGTCATTGCCCTGACCGTTCAATCCCGCCTCGTATCCATTCAGGACGATCTGATTCGCCTTGGGGCTGAACGAATGTGTAGCGATTTGCCATCCGCTTTGTGTTCCATTCAGCACCATTTGGGTGAATTGCTCTTGCGAGAAGAAGACCTGCTCGCCCCATTCGCGGTCAAGCGTGATCTTGAGGCCTGCGATCTGCAAATATGGACTGTACTGATGTAATGGCTGGTATACCTGCCACCATGTAGTGTACTCGTATTCGAAGTTCATCGTCAGGTACATGGACACGCGCAGGGGCATGGCATTGGCGCGGTCGATGTTGACCAGTTCCTCCAGCCGCTGGTCGAAAACGAACAACTCGTGCAGGCTTGTCCAGCCTTGTGACAGCGCTTTTGCCATCATTTCTTCGGCGGAGACTTCACCGAAATGCCAGCGGTCGCCGACGCGATGCGCATGGGAATCGATAAAACCGGGCGTGAGGGTCATGCCGTTGAGGTCAACGACTTGCGTGTGCGAGTCTTGCAAAGCGGATATTTCCGAATCGCTTCCAACTGCGAGAATGGTATCCCCGCGAATGGCAATCGCTTGCGCGGTTGGTTTGCCTGCCTCCATGGTGATGATCGTGCCGTTTAGGAAGATGATATCGGCTGATTCTGAAGCGGTAGGGGAACTCGTGGATGAAGCGGGAGGAAAACTTGGCGTGGGAGGTAACGGATTTTGAGTCGGCGTTAAGGGTTCTGCGCCGGGAAGGGAACAGGAGGTCACGATCGAACATAGAATGAACAGGCTGAGGACTCTGGTTTTCATGTGATTTCCTTAACACGGCTTTGACAAGTTTACTACGGCGCCTGACAACCGATCGTCCTTGTACCGGAGATCGGACCCCAATTGCATGAGTTGGCGATGCAGGTCCGTTCGTCGGTGTATTGCGCGCAGGCGGAGGTTGAACTGCCTCCGCACGCCTGCGCGGTGATGTCGGAAAACACCAGCGTGCGGATGGATGTATCGCCGTCGGTTTGCTGGATGACGATCTGGTATTGCAGGGTCGCCGCATCGAACGGGATCACGCCTCCGAGCAGGGAGGTGGGGTTGAGCGTCCGTTCGTACAGGTCGCCGCCCATGGGGTTCATGGCGATGCTTTGGAAATCGGTGGATGAGTTGCCGGTCTGGAAGCGATAGAACAACACAACGACAGCGATACCATTTGGGGCGGTGGCGCGCGCGACAAAACTGACGTCGGTGAGTCCGCAGTTCGTGCCGCCGATATAAACGAGGTTCGTGGAGATTCGTTCCAGTGAGACGCTTCCTGTCGGTTGGGGGGTGTCTGTCAGGGTCGGCGCGGGCGTGAGGGTCGGGATGGGGGTAAAGGTTGAGGTGACAGAGACAGGCGTATCGGTCGGAAGAGGCGAGGGGGTTGCATCCAGGTTATCGCGTTGGGCGAGGAAGACTGTCGTTTGAACCGAGTTGCTCCAGCCTCCGACGCTATCCTGCGCGCGCACTTCGATGAGATTTTTTCCGGGGGTCAGCGCAGGGCATTCGGTTGTCAGTGTAGCGAGAGTCTGTTTTGAATCGGAAGAAGGAATATTGGAAGCGAACGCGCCGTTGATGGATAACTCAAAGAGCGCGATCCCGTTCGGCGAGGCTCCATGCGCGATGACCTGGCACAGGCTGGACGACAAGACAACCGTATCGGGCAGGGGCATATCGAACCAGGCTTGCGGTTGTGAGCTTGTCGTTTGCGCGCCGGGCAGATTGCACGCGGCAAGCATGAGACAGGTAATGAATGTGAATATTTTTTGCGACATGTTCGCCTCACCTATGGGCAGTTATAGGGATGACAGGTTTGCTTCCACGCTTCGCCGAGCGGACCGACCTGTATTTGATCTTTCGAGATCGAAGCGGGGGAGTATCCCTTGCCTTCCGGGAGTTCAAAGTTGCAACCTCCGCCCGCGTCGACGGTCGCCATCGCGCCCTGATACAGGATGTGCCAATCGTCGAAGTGTTCGGGTTCCCAGCCCTTTTTGACGAATTGCTGATGTCCTTCCAACCAAAAGGAGGACGGTTCGAGGAGGATGGGAAACGTTGTCGATTCGCCCGGTTGCAAATTGGGGAATGCCGCGCTGCCGCTCAACAGACTGCCTTCGATCGCGCCGCCACTCCAATGAAAGCCGGCCTCGGAGGTGTAACTGTCAACGACATTATTTTTGGCGTAGACGCTCGCAGACGCCCAGCATGATTTCGGTTCGGGGAAATCGGGTCCGCTGGCGTTGGGCAGGCGCGTGACTTTCACCTCCAGCACTGCGGGCGCGGGTTGACCGCGCGAGTCGGGTCTGCTGGTGACTCCGGGCGGCAGGCACAGCGGTTCATGACCATTTGCATGCGCCTCCTCTTTGCTCTTACACGACGAGTTGCTCATGTTTTGTTTTGCCTGTTCGAGGCTGTAATCCAGTCCCTTGCGAATGACATTCTTACAGTCTTCCGGGCAGGGAATGCCCTGCGCTTCGAGTTCCTGCGCCGCCATGTCCACCAGATTTTCTTTGCCCAGTTCGGTGAGTTGGTCGAAGTTGGGAAGCGAAGGCGGCAAGCCCACATACGTCTTCGCGGCGGTGACGACCGCCACCGCGATGTAATGACACGCGTCCTTCACTTCCTTTTCGCCGACTTGTACGGCGGACGAGGCAAGTTTCGCCTGAATGCACAACGGATTCAATTTATCCACCAGGTCGGTCACCCAATCGGAAAGTTTGTTATAGAGTCCGCTGATGAAGTTGAAGGCGTCTTCGACTGCGCCAAGTAAATCGTTCTTGTTGCCTCCGCTAAAGGTTTCCGGGCAAACCTTGTCGCCGGGTTTATAGGAAGTCATTGGATTATTATCCTCGACAATCTCAACGCAATCCTTATACAGTAAATCCGGCACATGCGCGCCGGTGAAGTTCAAGATCTCCACATCGTAGTACACGCCTTGTGGCATGGCAGGCGGTACGGGAATTGTGATCTTGATCTGTCCGTTCGGGTCGTATTTCAAGATCACAGAATTGGACGCTCCGCCGGCGGCTTGTCCGTTGTTCATGGGGATGAGTCGCGCGTAATACGTCACGACCCCCTCGGCCGACATGTTCTGCGCGCACGGGTCGAAACTCGCAAACTCCGGCGCCGCGCCATCGACGCTAAACGCGCCCGCCCCCCAATTTGGCGCTTGCACCGTTTGTTGCGGAGAAGCATCGAATTTTTCAGGCGAGTACGGCGAAAAAAATGCGGGTGTCTGATCGAGCATGTTTTCAAACGGCGAGAGTTGCACCGATTCGATTGTCGGTTTGAGCGCGGAGAAATCGATGCCGAACACAAACGGAACGTCCGGCGTGCCGACGCCATTGGCTTTACCCGATAACAACAAACACGCGGGGTTGAAAGAAACACCCGGCTCGAACGGAACGCTCGACACTTGCCAGATGCCATACGACGCGTCCACGTCTGTGCCAAAGCGGAACGTCTCCGCGCCGTACCCGAATCCTTTTTCAACCAGCCAGGGATATTTGCCCTTGCTGACATCGTAGATGCCGCGCGCTTCGAGTTTCGTCGCAAACAGGTATTGGAAAGAAGCCGGTTCAAACTTAACGGGAGCCTGATTCGGCTTGATCGACTTTTCAAACGTCCCAAGCATGATCGCCGCCCCATTGACCATGCCCCACACTTCGCCGCGCATCGCAATATCGCCCACCATGTTCGGCGCGAGACTCGCCGCCACCGCGCCGAAGTCCAAGCCTTGCGATTTTTTCAGGTACGTGAAGTCGTCCGCTGGAAAGCGGCGCCAAGTTCCGTTGTTGAGCGAGATATACAGATAATACTCCTCCACACCGGACGGAATGGACGCCAGATCGTCGATGGTCGTCGGCGTCCCCGCGCAGTTCGCATCAACGATATCGAGACTCACCAAATTGCTCGCCGCTTCGCCGCTCTCATCGAACGCCGCGACGTAATAATGATACATCCCATAAAGATTTGAATCTTGATGTGTGAGAGCCTCTGTCCCTTCGTGCGCGGATAACGACGCCAACTTCGAGAATCCCATCGCGCCCGGGTTGAGACGGTAGATATTGAATCCCTGTTCGCTGTCGGAAGAATCGCTGATCGCCAACGTTGCGTTGCATCCCTGACCCGTCACCGTCAACGAGGGCGCGGATGGCGCGGCGGGTGGAGGCGATCCTTTATTTGCAGAGAACTCATTGAGTTTCATCCACACTTTCGCCCCAGCGGACGGGACAGATGAAATGGCAGGCGCGCCGACATGAACGAACACTTCCTGCCCGCGCTGGAGAGACGAAGCGATTGCAAGATTCGGATTCTCTGTCAAGAGCTCATCTGTCGAAACGTTGAAGCGTTCCGCGATGCTCGCTACCGTATCTCCATCTTCCGCTTGCGCGATCACGACATACCCCGTATCTGGAATCCCTTCGACGTTGACGACGCTCGAAAATGCGGACTGGTTCTGGTCGTTGTAGGCGCGGATCATCAACGTGTGCCATCCGAGCGTCGCGGGCGACCACGTCCAATAGTGAACGAGCAAACCTAGTCCATCTTCCGGCGCGCTGTATTCTTCGTATAATTTTCCATCCGCCCATAATTCCATGCGCGCGATCGAACCGTCCGAAATTGCCTCCCCGCGAATCGACAACCCCGCGCTGATCGGATACGCATCCCCGTCGAGAGGCTCCGTCAACGAAACGAGGATGTGATCTGCATACGGAGAGGATGTCAATGGGGATGTCGACGTTGGCGCGGAGGGAAAGCCGCAAGCCAGCGCTAAAATGAGGAGCATGAATATTGAAAGTAGAGTTCTCTTTTTCATCTTGTGTCCTTGATAGAGATATTCGCCGAATTGTTTATGGCGCCTGACAGCCGGTCGTCCTTGTGCCGGGGATGGGACCCCACTTGCGCGAGTTGGCGATGCGGGTCAGTTCGTCGGCGTATTGCGTGCAAGAGGAGGTTGCGCTCTCCTTGAAAGAATCAACACGGGCGATGGGCAACTCGGTAGGAGATTCAATCCACGAAACCTGCCAGCCGCTCCCGCCCTTTTTGCGAACCAACCTTCGGTACACGCGCCGCGTTTGCATTACGCTCAGAATAACAAATCACATGCAAAACCACATGACATAATTTTCCAGTTTTCTTCGGTTTATAATTTCCGCATGAAGAAAAATCGGACACAGCCTGACCGATTTGCGGGGCAGTTCGATGATTTCGGTTCCTTCCTGAAATATCTTCGTCTGCGCGCCGGGTTGGGTCAGCGCGATCTCGGCATCGCGGTTGGATATGGCGAGGCGCAAATTTCGCGTCTCGAACACAATCATCGCCTGCCCGATCTCGAAATGGTGCGCGCGCGATTCATCCCCGCGCTGGAGTTGGATGATCAACCTGACCTGGCAGGGCGACTCGTCGAGTTGGCGCGCTCCTCTTCAAAAGAGGAGGATGCGGAGGAATCGCATGTCGAAGAAATGGGGGTGTTGGAGGCGGTCCCCTCGAACATCGGCGCGGAGATCGTCCGCCAATCCGTGTTGAATTCCATTCAAGGCGCGTTCAGCGCAACCTCTGCGGTTGTGCTGTATGGTTTTCCCGGTATCGGAAAAAGCACGCTCTGCGGCGCGATCCTGCGGCAGGCATACGAGGCAAAACGACCTGTGTTGTGGCATACGGTCAGCCGGGCAGATCCTTCCCCGGTCGAGACGCTGATCCGCCAGCTGGCATTGTTTTTGGTTTCGCACGGCGCGGATGACGCCGCGTTGTTGACTCAGCCGGGCGGGTTCCCGCTGGATGCGGCGATTTCCACGCTCGCCGAGCAGTTGCGTTCCATGCAACCCTTCGTCTGCGTGGATGAATTCCATCACTTGGTTGCTCATGAGCGGGCGGTAGCGACGATCGAGAACCTCATCGCTGATAGCCGTTCGCAGTTCCTGTTCGCGTCGCGCGAACGGGTTGAACTTGCTCAGGTCGAATCGATTCTGTTGACCGGGATGGATGAGAAGGAAGCGCGCGATCTGATGAAATCCCTCGACATGTCCATGGACGACGGTGTTTTCCACTCCCTGTTCGAGAGTACGCAGGGCAACCCGATGATGTTGAGGTTGGCGGGCGAATCCATTCGACGCGAACCTGCGCGCGCAAAACAATTTCTGCAAAATCTTTCCACGCAACGGGAGCTTGCCGCCTATCTTGTGGAAAATGCCTTTCAAGACCTGCCCGCGCCCGCGTTGAACGTCCTTTCGTTGATTTCCATTTTCAGGCAACCGGTCAACCTGCTCGATATCGACCTCGTTCAACGTATGCGCAACGCCGGGCTGGTGGAAGCATTTGACGACGCGCTGGCGGTCCTGCAAAAGCGACAGTTTATTGATAACGCCTCCGAGGCGCGGCTTCATCCGCTGTTGCAGGATCACCTCGAAGCGAACTTGAACATGCGCCCCGAACTGCATAAGGCTTTACACGAAGTCGCCGCGCAACATCTCCGCGCGGTTACGTCGCATTCGTTGGAAACGCTCTATCATCTTGCGCAGGCGAACGATGCGCCCGATGCGTTTCAGCATGTTCGTTCTGCGCGCCTGCATTGGGATTCGACCGGGCAGGGCGAATACGCCGCCGACCTGATCGCTCCCTTGTTGAACCGAACCCGCCATACCCCCATCTTGACCCCTCCACTGGAGGCGCAATTCCTTTCCCTGCGCGGTCAATTGTTGATGAGCGGGCGCAGAGCCGTCGAAGCCGAAGCAGATTTCCGTCAGGCTGTAGCGCTTGCCAAATCGTCGAATGTTTTGCCGGGGGAACAAATCCAAATCTCCCTGCGATTTGCCCGATTCTTGTTGCAACGCGGAAAGGCGGTGGAAGCGGACCAACTGTGCGACGAAGCCGAGCGCATCGCCGCCGCGTCAAACCCGGACCCCGGCCTGCTCGCCGAAATTTGCGCCGTTCGTTGCACCTTGAGGCTGATCCAATCCCGCTTCGATGAGGCGGCAGACCTGGCTCAGCGCGCGCTCGATCTCGTGGAACCGCTGGAGCATACCCGCATTCAACTCGCGGCGGGCGTGCGGACGATGTCGTATAACACGCTTGGAATCGTCTCGCACATCCGGCGCGACATTCCCGCCGCGCTCGCTCACTGGCGCAAAGCGGAAGATGCCGCGCTGTTGGTGGGAAATCTGCGTACCGCGTTTCGGATTCGAGGCAATATCGGCGGCTTGCATTTCGATCAGGGAGAACTTGATCAAGCCCGTCAAGCGTATGAGGAAATCCTCGACGCGGTGCAGGCTCTGGGCGATGTCTTTACGCTCGGAAAGATTCTGAACGCGCTCGGGGCGGTCTATCACCTGCAAGCCCGTCCAGCCGAAGCGCTGGAACTTTTGGACAAGGCGAAAAAATTGAAGCGCTTGATCGGCGACGCGCAGGGCGAAGCGACCACCGACACCCAGCGCGCGCAAGTTCTGCTCGGAACCGGACGCGCCGCAGAGGCGCGGCAAGTTATGGAACGCCTGCTCAAACAAACCGAAGAGACCGGCGAGACGCGCTGGCGCGCCTCCTACCTCGACACGCTGGGGATGATCCTGCTTGGGTTGGGAAAATTCGGCGAGGCTCGCCTGCGGCTGGAGGAGGCATCCGCGCTCCCCGGCGCGGAGGCAGACCCGCAACTCAACACGTATCTTCGCAATCACCTCGCGCTCGCCTATTTGGGCGAGGGGCAGGCTGCGGAAGCGGAAAAGGTATTGACCAAAACTGAGGGCATGTTGAACGGCGGCATGGTTGCGCTCGAAAGCCGTCTGGTCCATGCGCTGGTCTCGTCGGCGCGCGGCAGGGGCGCGGATACGCTGGATGCGCTGAATTCCATTGAGGAGGATGCGACGCGTCAGGCGCTGTACTGTTTTGCCGGCATGGCGCGCCAAACCCGCGCCGCGATTGAAGGCGGGAATCCAATCGGTCGCTGTGTTTCTGTGTTGGTCAGCGCTGGGGCGTTGGAGGATTAGTTTTTACGGCACGTAATATTCGACCTGCAAAATCGGGTGTGAGGTGGAAGAGTAGTAATTCCCGCTGTAGAATCGAATCCAATCGTTGCCTCGGTCGGCATTATCGGGGAGTTGGAAACGCAGGCGGAACTCGGTCACGCCGGTTAGGTTGATGAATTGATTCGCGGCGGCATCCAGCGTTGCCCAATACCAATCGGTGACCGGGTTATTGAGGATGATGCCTGCTGAATTCAAACTGGCTGGGGCTTGAAAATCTCCGCGGTCGAGGCTGTTGACTCCCAGCACACCGGAGGAACCGAAATATCCTTTTCGAATATCCACCGCGATATTTCCGTGCGTGGTGAACGGATTGGTTCCCAGGTAACTCTGACTGCGGATCATCAGCGTCACTTTGGTCACAACCGCGTTATCCGGTAGCGAAGCTGTCGAAAATTGAAGGATGGAAATATATTGCCGGTCGCGGTTGTCGTCGCCTATGATGAAGGTGGTTTCCGATGCGTTACGCGTCCCGCCGTGTTCGCTGGTCTTTTGTGATTCGAGAACCCAGCCGTCGTTCGCGCCGACCGACTTGAAAATTTTGGTCAGGGGCGCGGGCGTGGGTTTGTTGATCGTGTATATCTCACCGTTCAAAAAATTTCCGTTCCCAATGCCCGCGCCGCCAAGCGGCTGGTTGATCGAGTCGCGGATGCTGTCATCGTCCAGCACGTACAGTTGTATCGTTCCATTCCCTGTGCCGGTGTTCACTTGCACCACATAACTCGCGCCGGTTTCCAACGTAATTCCCGTAATCGATGCGCCGGTGACTCCGCTGGTATTCAGGGCGAAGTCTGTGATCGGCGCGAACGAATCCACACCGGTCACGTTCTCAGAAAACATAACGCGGAAGCGGACAGTGGCTGAGGCGGCGGGAGACGCGTCCAAGCGCGAAACAGATAACACCGTCGGGGGTGAATCGAGCGGGAACGGCGTCAGGCTTGGCGCGGTTTGAGTCGGCGGCTGTCCAGTGGTTGGTATCTGCGTGACCGGGAATGGTGTGAGCGATGGGGTGAATATGGGCGTAAGCGTTTGAATGATCGCCGTCGGTGTTGAAGTGAATGTTGGGAATGGCGTGGGCGTGGAGGTGGACACTGCGCCGAATTCGAACGCGCCGCGGTCTGGCGACGAGCCGTTGTACGAGTCGTTGATGCCGGGGATGGGCGCGCCTCGGTCCACGTTCGGGCTGGAGGCGCTTAGGGTGAAGTTTCCGCCGGTGGGGTCGACCAGCCCCGGCGGTGAATCGGAACCGGCGCATTCGAGTCCCGATGCTTTGCAGAAATCGGCAATGCGGTTGTAGTTCACATTCTCCCATTTGAAGTGCGGGTTGCTGGATGTGCGGGTGTTGTACAGGTTGTCGTTATTCCAGTCGTTGTTGGTCGAGCCGGTGGTTTTTTCTGAGAACGTAAACCCGCTTACCTGAAAAATGTTGTTGCGCATGACGGTGTTGCGCACGGGGCTGATTAAATCCATGCCGTTGGCGTCGGGCGAACTTGTCCATGCGGTGTTGTGATAGATCATCACCACGCCGTCTGAGTTGCGGTCCCATTTGAACGCCTTGTTGGTGAAGTTTGTGACGGTGTTGCGCATCACCCACACGGGTCCCATTGTGATCGGCGCGAGCGAGATGCCGCTGAAGGCGCGGTCGATGCTATTGTTGCGGAAGCGGTGGTTGATGCACGCGCCTTCAGGCTCCAGGCCGTCATCGGCAATGTCGTGAATGCGGTTGTTGTAAATGTCGGCATCGAAGGCGATGGCTGGGTTTTCACCGGACGCCCCCGAAATGCCGGTGTAAATTCCGTTGAAGATGTGATGGATTTCATTGCCGCGCGCGATGGCGCCGTTGTGCCCGCGCAGGACGATGCCCGTCCCCTCATGCGTGCTCCCTTTGACGGCATCCCATTGCCAGTTGCTCGCGTTGGTGTCGTAGATCTCATTGAACTCGATGCGCGTATCGTTGCCGAGGTTTTCACCGCCCGTCCAATTGATGAAAATGCCCAGTTGCATGTTATGGATCTTGTTGCGGCGGAGGACCACATGCGATGAATTCAAAGAGCACACGCCGCATCCATCGGTGCGCGTGCCATAGAAGCGCATCTCAAACCCTTCGATCCAGATCCATTCGCGCCCGCTCACATCAAAGGCATGGTTAAGGCGCGGCACCTGCCATGTGTGAGTCGATGGGTCGTCCGATGCGCGCACATAAAGCCGCAAGGTTGCCGATTCGAAAAACCAGCCTTCAGAGATTGGCACGTTGTTATGCCCTGTGCCATTATTCAACCCGTTCATCGATTCGTATTGATACATCCGTTTGCCATCCCGCGCGAGATAGCCGATGGCTCCGCCGATTTGAGTAAACCAGATGTTGGATTTTCCCACGGCCGGCGTCCACACACTGCCTGATAGACTATCCGCCCCTTCGAGTACCGCGCCTCCTCCCTCCGCTTTGACCTGAATCCAACTCCCCGGCGTTCCCGACGTGGGGAAGAGGACGTTTTCGCGATACACCCCATCTGCCACCAGGATTTGCGTGCCGGGACCCGCCACATTGACCGCTTCTTGAATCGTTCTGTACGGCGCTGTAATGGAACCGTTCCCGCCGGGCGCCGCATCGTCGTTGACGCGCAGAATGATAATCGGTGTGAACGGGATTTCATCGGGTTGTGTCACAACCACGCCGGCGATTTCACTGCCCCCGTCAACGACGCGCACATCGTACGATGTGGAGGACGACAATCCGAATAGACTACCCACCAATCGGCCGTCGTCGATGCGCTTGAGGGGATGCCCGCGCCGCCAGTCGATCGTCCCGGTTTGCCGGTAAAACAGTTCGGCGGAGGGTGAGAGGTTCGAGCCGCTTGCCACAACCCCCGCAGTTTCGATATTGGCTTGCAGGTTTAACCCCGTGAAAGAAATTTGGCTGGAGGAGGAAATTCCCGCCTGTGGATGGGAAACTTCACGGGTGAACAGCATCAACACGATGAACATTGATGCCATCGCGCGAAACGCTCGCGAAAATCCATGCTTCATGATCTTCCTCCGGAACTTCTTGTGCCAGAAGCGTCCTTACCTGACGATTAAAGTTCCATGTGTATTGTACAACTTAATCAAATTCGGCGTTTGGTGGCGCGGACATTTCGCTCCTCGTCAGCAGAAGGACGGCAAGCAGGATCAATCCGCCTCCCACGAGCCCAAGGGGAGATAGTTGTTCCCCGAGCAGGCTTGCCCCCAACACGACGGTCACGACAGGTTCGAGGGTGGAGAGCATCGCCGCGTTCGTCGGTCCGACTCGTTCCAATCCCGCCAGAAAGGCAACGACCGGGATAACGGTTGCGATTAACACAATGCCCGCCACAGTGAGCCAGCCTGAATCCGTTACCGGGAAATGAACGCCATTGAATAGCATCATCGTCCCGAACACCGCGCCCGCCGAGGCAAAGATCACCGTGGACGACTGCACTGCTGAAACATGCTTCATTACATTCGTGCCGACGATGATATAGACCGAGTAGATCGCCGCCGCGGCAATCGCCATCAACGCGCCGATGATTTGCCCGCCTTGCGGGTCGACAGTCAACGCGGTGCCGAACAACGCCAGCGTCAGCGCAACCACCTTGACCCGCGTCACGCGCTCGCGGAACACGACCACCGAAAGGATCAGCACAAAGCACGGATACAAATACAACAACAGCGCGACGAGTCCCGCCGAGGCGTAATTGATCGCCGTGAGATACAGGAACGATTGCCCAACATACCCGAGCGCCCCCATGCCAATCAGTTGCGCGAGTATTTTTCCGCGCGGCAGGGATTCGCGCCGCGCTATAAGTAGGATTGCCATCACGATTGCCGCCAGTGAAAAGCGGAGAAACAAAACCGTGAACGTATCCATGCCGGCGGCGTAGGCGTAACGGCCGAAAATGGCAAGCGTTCCAAAAGCGGCGGCAGAGAGGGCGATGAGGAGAATACCAGTTATTCGTTGCATAAGACGCGAATTATACCCACCGAAATCCAACGTGATTGATCCGAATCTGATTGCCTTAGAGAGCGTCTCTTAAAGGCTGAAAAAAAGCCTCAGTCACAGAGAACACCGAGTTCACAGAGATTTATAGAGGGTTTCCTCAGAGTTCTCTGCGCTCTCTGTGGCAAAGAAAGAGTTAAGAAACAGTCGCTTACAGAACTCTTTTTTGAACGCAGAAGAACGCTGATTTTGCTGATTCGAAAGAAAAAAATCTGCGTTATCAGCGTGAATCAGCGTCCCGATTTTGAAAGTGTGTGGTAACCAGACCCCGAATATCATTTGAGACGCAAGCCGCGACACGTATCGATTGGGTTTTCGGATACTTTTCCACCTCTCTTTTTTGACAATTATGAGGACAGCCATTTTGTTTGACGTGTTCCCTCGCTTGCATGTATAATCTTTCAATCTCCCACGGTGGGAGATTTTATTGAGGCAACCATGGCTCTGCGCGGCAACTGGCAGGATGATGGGAGTCTCGCGGCGGTTCTGCACAAAGCCAACAAGTTGACCGTGAATCAATATCGCGCCATCGTTGAGCGCGCGGGCAAGATCAACGACAAAGAGCTGGGATTGTTGCTCATCAATGCGGGGTATTTGTCGCAGGAGGAAATCCTTGCCAACCTGCAATCGTATTTTACCGACGCGCTCCGCCGCCTGTTCACATGGGTGGAGGGATTCTTCCGCTTCGAAAATGAAATGATGGCGCCCGAAGATCGCATCAACGTGCGGCTCGATTTGGAGAACATCATAATCGAAGGCTCGCGGCAACTGCGCGAGTGGGAACAGTTGCAGGATGAGATCCCCAGCCTCGATATGGCGTTGAAGTTCACCGACCGCCCGATGAAGAACGTGAACCTGAGCGTGGAGGAATGGCGGGTGGTTTCGTTCATCAACCCGAAGAACTCGATGAAGCAGATCGCGCAGACCAACAAGATGAACGACATCGAAATTCGGCGTATCGTCTACGGCTTGTTGCAGGCTGGGCTGGTGGAGATCGTCCGGCCCGAAGGGATGGTTGTTCAGCAAAGCCCGAAGATGTTCCCGACACAGGATAAAGAGGAACAGAAGTCGCTGGTGAATAAATTGATCGGGCGGATACGCTCGCTTTAAAGGAACAGGCGGAAGGATTAGTCATTATGCAAACAGTCAAAATGGTCGTCACCGGTCCCTTCAGCGCAGGCAAGACGGAGTTCATCCAGTCTGTCAGCGAGATCGATGTGGTTTCGACGGAACGCAAAATTTCAAACGCGGCGGAAAAATCCGTCAAAGAAGCGACCACGGTGGCAATGGATTTCGGCCGCATCACCGTGAACGACGACCTCGTGCTGTATCTATTCGGCACGCCGGGGCAAAAACGCTTCGACTTCATGTGGGAAATTCTTTCCGAAGGCATGCTCGGCTTCATTGTGATGGTGGATAGCACCCGCCCCGAAACCTTCCGCGAAGCGCGCTCGATCCTCGAAACATTCCGCGCGTACGCGCCGACCCCCTACGTGGTTGCCGCAAACAAGCAGGATATGGAAGATGCCTGGGACCTGGAAGATATGCGCCACGCCCTGCGCCTCGATGGAAAAGTAAAACTCCTGCCGTGCGTCGCCACCGACAAAGGCACCGTCAAGACAGTGCTGGTCGAACTACTCACCAACGTTCTTGCGGATTTGAAATAACTTTCTGTGTCTTCGATAACTACAGACCAGGGGATCGTTCACTACGAAGTGTTCGGGCGCGGCAAGCCCGTCATCCTCCTGCATGGCTGGCTGGGCTCGTGGGGCTTATGGCAGGAAACGATGGCATACCTCGGAAAATCCTATCGCACCTACGCGCTCGACTTTTGGGGCTTTGGCGAATCAGGCAAGAAGCGCGAAACCTACGCCATTCAAGATTTTGTCAGCCTGGTCAACCAGTTCATGGAACAGTTAGGCATCTCACACGCGCCGCTCGTCGGTCACAGCATGGGCGGCACCGTCAGCCTGTCGGTGGCGATCCGTTATCCCGAACGCGTGAGCAAAGTGGTCGTGGTCGGCTCGCCGATCATTGGCTCCTCGCTGGCAATCCCGTTGAAACTGGCAGGATATAAACCCATCGCCTTCATGCTCTTCAACATGATGGGCGTCTTCCGCTTTGGCGTGCGAGCCGCTTCGCCGTTCATCTGTCGTGACAAACGCTTTGCGGAGATGATGGACCGCGACCTCTCGCGGACGACCGTCGAATCTTTCCTCCTTTCAATTGCTTCCCTTCGCCGGACGGACCTGCGTCCCATGCTGGACCAGATCAAAGTGCCAGCCCTCGGCATCTACGGCGACCGCGACATCATCGTGAACCCCAGGCAATGGCGGCCCATGCAACAGGGAATCGCCCACGCGCAGGTCGAACGGTTTCCCCTGCTGGGTCACTTTCCCATGCTCGAGGAGCCGCGCGTGTTTGCCGAGAAACTCAAAGCGTTCCTCGATCAGGACAATGCCTCCGTCGCGCGGAAGACCTCCCCCCGGCCCATCCCACAAAAAACATCCCCTTCGGTGACGTTGTAACGACATGATCGACACCTACCATTATCCGAATCGCATGGGGCGGATCATTTTGCTATCCATGGAGGAAGTGATGGGGCGTAACGGCGTCAATGCGGTGTTGAATCTTGCCTCCCATAAGACACTGATCGAAAATTACCCAGCCGATGACACAAAACTGAATTTTCCCTTTTCCACCGTGAGCGCGCTGGGTGGAACGTTGGAACAGGTGTACGGTCCGCATGGCGGACGCGGGCTGGCGACTCGTATCGGACGCGCCTGTTTCAATTACGGTATCCGTCAATACAGCGCGCAAATGGGGTTGACCGAAATGACGTTCCGCTTGTTGCCCCTGCCTGCCAAATTAAATGCGGGCGCGCGCGCGTTCGCCGAATTGTTCAACAAATTTACCGACCAACGCGTGCGGATCGAAGAAGAGGGGAAAACCTTGCTCTGGCACATCGAGCGCTGTCCGTTGTGTTGGGGCAGGCAGTCGCATGAGCCGGTCTGTCACCTTGCGGTGGGCTTATTGCAAGAAGCGTTGTATTGGTTGAGCGGGGGGAAGATCTTCAACGTGGAAGAGCAAACCTGCATCGCCGCGGGAGACCAGACCTGCACGATCGTCATCGATCCCTCGCCGATGTTATAAATCACAGCCGACAAGCGCGCCGCACCCTCGTGCCGCAAAGCTCGCTTTGCGTTTCCGTGCTCAAGCGCCAATCCAAATCAACAACGACGAATCATGCCGATTGCGGCGATTTGACCCTTTGTGCATTCGTATACACGTTGAACCTGTGTCGTCGCGCATAACCGATCAGCGTGATCCCATATAATTCTGCCATTTCGATGGACAGCGAGCTTGGCGAGGTGCGCGAGATCAGAATCGGCGCGCCCAACCGCGCGGCTTTTTGGAGCATCTCGGAACTGATGCGCCCGGTGCTGATGAGAATTTTTGTTTCGGGGAATACGTTGTTCATTACGCATTTTCCCGCGATTTTATCGAGCGTGTTGTGCCTGCCGATATCCTCCGCCGAGAAAACAACCCTTTCCCCGTCACTCAGCACGGAGGTGTGGACTCCGCCGGTCTCACGATACAACTCCTGCGATTCGAAGAGATTCTCCACCAACCCGCTAATTTTTTCGGGATCGAATTTTGGTTCGTTGGAATTGAATGAAACATCCACGCGGGCGAGGGTTTCCACGGCGGTCAGCCCTCCCGCGCAACCCGACGTTCGCCTCCACGATTTGGGCTGTTCCACACTTCGGTTGAGCCACACGTCCACATTGTCGCCATGCTCGCACAAACGCGCATCGGCAACTTCGTCCATGTGCTGGATGATGTTTTCGTTGTACAGGAATCCGACCGCCATCGCTTCGAGATCGACCGGCGTGCACATGAAGGTCAGCCACACTTCGCCGTTGACGGTGAGAGACACCGGCGCTTCGACGATAGTCTCGGCATCGAAGTGTTCCCATTTTTTGAATTCGTATCTTTTGTAGTGGATCGATTTTTGAGGGGAAATCATTCAGTCTCCTGTGCCTATTGCAATGCGGCATGGATTGTACCCGAACGCGTTACCCTTTGGCTGGTTGGCGCGGTTGTACCGTGTGACGCGAACCGATATGGATCAATGTGAAGATAGATTCTTGACGCAGTTAAACTGCGTCAAGGCAGCGACATGATTTGCCAAGCAAATCGAGCTGTCGCCTGAATCTTCGTGAAGCGCTCATTATTTACCTTACGCATATTTTCCGCATCCTTTGATTGTTGACGCGCTGTCTATGGCGCGCCGAAAACTACGGCGTAATATCCAAAGTCGTTGAAAAAAGAATATCCCACGCCGATCTCTGTATATTTTGTGGTGAGCAGGTTTTTCCCATGCCTCGGGTCGGTTTGATCGGTCGCCCACCACGCGACCACCTCCTGCCCGGAGGGGGGCGGGTTGCGCCCATATACATTTTCGGTCACTGTGCCGAGGTATCCGGCGGCTGTGGCGCGTGATTGCGGCGTGGAGCCATCTGACCCCGTGTGGACGAACAGGCTATTACAAGCCATGTCGTTGCTGTGCGCTTGCGCGGCAGTCGTCAAGGTTGGGTTGACGGTCAAAGCGGGGAGTCCGTTGTCAGCGCGGTAGGCGTTGATCGCATCCGCGACCGCGCTCACATTCGTTGAACTGACGGTAAACGCGCAGGTTGCCGAGGCAGATCCGGGTCCGCCTGACGCGGTGGTTGCCGTCCCGACTGTGATGATGATCCATAGTGATGTGCCGTTATCGATTGGCATCGCTTCACCGGAGGGATTGCGTAGTTCGAAGTCGCCTCGATACGCGGCATCTTTCGTCGGTGCAGTCATATTCACAGACACATCCAGTGTTTTGCCCGCTGGTGTGGCGCTAAGCGGGATTGAATCCGGCGCGCCCATTTGTTCGCCGCTGGTGAACACGAGCGTGTATTTGTCTGTCCAGGCACAGGTGCCGGTATTTTTCACGCGCCAGGTCTTGACGAACGCTTCGCTTTTATCGAAGTTGGTGTTATCCGGCACGGTCACATCGGATACGAATGCCGCGCTGTCGATGCAACCTGCGGGATTCGCCTTGGAGGTAGACACGGCGGGCGAGGTAGGATTCGCCTTGGAGGTGGACGCGGCAGGTGTTGTGGGATTCGCCTCAGAGGTGGATGCGGGAAGAGGCGTGGGATTCTCGTCCGACGTGGACGCGGCAGGGAGTGTGGACGTTCCTCCCGCCGCGCAGGCTGAGAGCGCCAGCGTTAGCAGAGCAATCAGGTGGAGCGTTTTGCGGAACATGATTCAGCCTCCTTGATGGGTGAACGGAGCGAAGGGATTGAATGAATCGTTTTGTCTACTTGATATCAGTGTGTCAGATTTCAGGGCTTGTTCGATGTAGTTCTTTGCTTCGTGAAAATTCGTCGAACGTTAATTTTCATGGGTATATTTTACTCTTGAAAGAGTCGCATGATAGCAGAACTCCGAGTTCTCTGGGAACTCGGAGTTCTTGGTAACCTATGGATTCTTCAACGCCTCATCATGCTTGTCCACATTGCTCAACTCAACCGTATCGTCGGACAGGCGGATGTAGGTCATGCGATAGTTGATGTCTACGCGGGCTTCGTAAAATCCATGCGCGCCTTTGATCGGCTTGGTTTGCAGGGAGGGGTGACGCGGGTTCTCTTCAAGCAATGCCAGCGCTTTTTTTATTTTTGCGCGAATTTCAAACGGAAGGCGAAGGTATGCTTTTGTAAAGCGTTTGCTGAATTTAATTTTCGGCATTGCGCTTTGCTTCTTCCTTATCGAGTTCGTTTAAGAAGCGAATCGCGCTTTCCGCGTCATCAAATTCGAAGAAGTCGCCGTTGAGGTAATCGCGCCGCGATTCCATTTCTGCCTTTTGCCAGCGTTCGGTCCAGAACCAGGCTTGCTCAGGGTCAATGATCTGCACCTGGTCAATTACGATCTGTCCCTGTTCGTTGACGAAAAACAGCACATCATCGCCTTCGCTGACCTTCAATTTCTTTCGGATCTCAGGCGGGATGGTGATCTGTCCGCGCCCGCGCAGGCGGGTTTTGTAATAGGATTTTCGCTCTGTCATATCGCCTCGGAAGTCTGATTTTCTGAATTTCAGACGATCATACCACGAAGCGCTACGAATACGTATAAAACCCTCTCCCCGATTTCCTCCCCAAATATCCCGCATCCACCATCTTTCTCAACAACGGCGCGGGGCGGTACTTGTCTTCGCCGAGGTCGCGGTGTAGCACTTCCATAATGAACAATACAACATCCAGCCCGATCAAGTCCGCGAGCGTGAGCGGACCCATCGGGTGATTCATGCCGAGTTTCATCACCGCGTCAATCGCCTCTTTTGTGCCGACGCCTTCTTGAAGCGCAAAGATCGCTTCGTTGATCATCGGGCACAAAATGCGATTCGAGATGAAGCCAGGAGAATCATTCGCTTCCCACGCTTCTTTACCCATCACCTTGCACAGTTCAAGAGTGGATGCGAGAGTCTCTTCGCTGGTGGCGAGTCCTTTGATCACTTCCACCAGTTTCATCAACGGGACAGGATTCATGAAGTGCATCCCGATCACCCTATCGGGACGGCTGGTCTGCGCGGCGATCTTCGTGATCGAAATGGAGGATGTATTGCTTGCCAAAATCACGCCCTCGCGCGCATTCGCGTCCATGTCTCTGAAAATTTTGAATTTGAGTTCGGGGTTTTCCGTCGCGGCTTCGATGACAAAGTCCGCGTCTTTCATTGTGTCCATGTTCACCACGTATTGAATCGCATCTGCTGAGGCTTTGCCTTCAGCGGTGATCGTTCCTTTTTCGAGCAATTTGCTTGTGGATTTGGTGATCGCCGCCTTGGCTTTCTCCAGCGCGGCGGACTGAACATCCATGCAGGTGACTTGGTAGCCCGATGTCGCCGCGACCTGCGCGATGCCGTTGCCCATAGTCCCTGCGCCGATGACGAAGATGTGTTTGATGGTCATGTGGTCTCCGTGGGGGTAAACAAGTAAACACGTACACATGTACACACGTGTCTACTTGTCTACGTGTTTACCTGTGTACTATCCCTGCCGATCCCGCCAGATCAAATAATTATTCCGAATCTGCTCGATGTGACCTGGAATATGCCCTGAATAAATATTCAACCACTTCTCAAACGTATACGGCTCGTCATATTGCGGATGTTTCCCCGTATGTTCAAACACTTCATCGGGTTGTTTCTTGAGCAGTTCATACGTCGTCTTGCGGACAAGCTTCAGCGTTTCTAACGCGTCTTCCCAACTTTGATCGTGATAATCAAGTTCGATAGCCCACTTGTCTTGGTCATATCCCATAAATGCGCCGCCTGGCTCGACGATTAATTTGCGAGCGCGTAACGCGGCATTGGTTTCAGAGTCCGCGAGATGGACGAGTACTTCATGCACGCTCCACTCCTTCGGCTCAGGCTTAAACTTCCATATCTCGCGTGGGATGTCTTTCAATGTTTCCATGAGCATGTCGTAGCCCTTGCCATAGAGTTCAATCTTGTCGTTGCGTTCTTGTTTGTCCATGTGGTCTCCGACTTGTAAACACGGAAACACGTACACAGGTACACACGTGTCTACTTGTCTACGTGTTTCCCTGTCTACTTGTATACGTGTCTACTCCATCTCCACCGCCATCGCCACTGCTTCACCGCCACCCAAACACAACGAAGCGATTCCTCTTTTCAACCCGCGATCCTTCAAGGCGTAGAGCAACGTCGTCAACACACGCGCGCCGCTTGCGCCCAGCGGATGCCCCAACGCGATCGCGCCGCCGTTGACGTTGACCTTGTCCCAATCCCAGCCTTGGTCTGCCAACGCGTAACCATCTGCAAGGACTTGCGCGGCGAAGGCTTCGTTGAGCTCTATCAAGTCCACGTCGGATAATTTCCAATCAATCTTTTTCAATAACTTCGGAATCGCATACGCGGGCGCGGCGAACAAATATTTTGGTTCGAGTGCGGCTTGGGCGTAACCCACCACGCGCGCCATCGGTTTCAATTTATTTTTTTCAGCATACGCGCGCGACGAAATCACAACCGCCGCGCCGCCGTCGTTCATCGGGGATGAATTTCCTGGAGTCACTTTTCCGTTCGCTTTGAAGGCGGGCTTGAGTTTTGATAACGCCTCGAGAGTCGAATCTTTGCGCGGACCCTCGTCAGTGTCCACAACCACGTCGCCTTTACGCGATTCGATTCGGACGGGGACGATTTCAGACGCGAATCTGCCTGCCGCTTGCGCCTCAACAGCCTTCCTGTGCGAGCGAAGCGCAAAGTTGTCCATCGCCTCGCGCGTCACCTCGTATTCATCCGCAATAAATTCAGCCGCGTTGCCCATGCTCCAATTTTCAAACGGATCCCACAAGCCATCTTTGAGAAGCGCGTCGGTGAGCGGCTGATCTCCAAATTTTAATTCGCCTGAACGACCTGTGACGAGAAACGGAGCGCGACTCATGGACTCAAATCCGCCTGCGACGAAGAGCGACGCATCTCCCGCCCGAACAGCCTGACTCGCCATCATCGCGGCTTTTAACCCCGACCCACAGACTTTGTTGATCGTGGTCGCGCTGACCGTCGCAGGGATGCCGCCCAAAATTCCCGATTGCCGCGCGGGAGCCTGACCCTCGCCCGCCTGCACCACGTTGCCCATGATGACTTCCTCGATCTCTTCGGCATTGATGCCCGCGCGTTCCACTGCGGCTTTCACCGCAATCGCGCCGAGTTGCGTCGCAGGGACGGAACTCAACGCGCCCTGAAATTTTCCGACTGGCGTTCGCGCGGCAGATAAAATGACGGCTTCGTTTTCTTTGGTCATGGGTTTCTCCTGATTGATGCGATTATAAAGCCAAATACCGCTTCACCATTGCTTCATTGACATAGTCATTCCGAAATTTTCGAGAACGAAAGTGAAAATGAAAACTGCGTCGTTCTGATTGATGAATTGTTGAAGTTGGGGCTGGTTGAATCCAAGACCTCCGAGTTTTTCAAAAACTCGGAGGTCTTAAGGCTCACCCCTCGCGCCCGCCTGCTTGCCAATCAGGTGTTTATGAGGTTTGTGTAGAGAGGTATAATCCCGATTGACAATGAAAGGAAACGAACATGTTGACTTCCTACATTCGTGAAGCGATGCGGCTCGCAAAATACGAAATCCTTGAAGATAAAACTTATTACGGCGAACTCCCCGGCTTCAAGGGTGTATGGGCAAACGCGGACTCGCTGGATGCCTGCCGCGAGGAATTGCAAAGTGTGCTGGAGGATTGGCTGGTCTTGGGCTTGCGCATGGGACATGAACTCCCCGTTGTTGCAGGGATTAACCTCATCCCAGCGGAGGCGGGCTAATGCCGTCGTTCGGTCCGGTCAAACGGAAAGACCTGATCCGTGCATTGAAACAGGCTGGCTTTGAGGGACCGCACGCCGGCGGCAAACACGAATTTATGGTGAAGGGGGATTTGCGTTTAACCCTCCCGAATCCGCATCAGGGAGAGATCGGCAGGGATTTACTTTCGAGAATCTTGAAACAAGCGGGCATCTCACGCGAAGAATGGGAAAAGTTGTAGATTGAGGCGCATCCCCCTCTCCCTTTGGGAGAGGGCAGGGTGAGGGCTTTTCGCCAATCAGGTGTTTATGAGGTTTGTGTGATTAACTTAAAATAGGTTTTGTATTTGTTATCTCAAGGCTTATTTTGGGGTGAGTCTGAGTAATTTACTGAATTTTAGTTGGATTTCATCAGGCAGGTTCTTTGTCAACTTAAAGAACATTTTCTTATCTTCAACAATGATGGCTAACATGTAAAAAGTATTCTCACTGCTCAGAAAAATCCCAGGTCTCGAAATTAACTCCAAATTTGCTTCTTTAATTTCACTGAGAACCGTGTACCTTTCGAGAGGAAACCATTGGGTTGTTGTGGAGATGATTATTGCTAAGACAAGTAAAGAGATAAGAGATAGTGATTTTATAAATATGGCTACGAAAGATAATGTTGCCAAAACAAACAGAACGGAATTGATAGATATTGAAACCGTTTTGAAAAACAGGCTATTTTCTGAAAGTATCAAGACTCCCTGTCGTACAAATCCTATATTAGAGCTACTTCTAAATTCGCTAAACTTTGTCGGAAAAGCAAAAACGACAGTTTCATCAGGATGTTTATTTTTAAAGAATTTGATAGTTGGTTTAATACCATGTACGGCTGTATCTATAATTTCATGTATCATGCCATCACCTTTACTTAGAAACTCTCCACCATCCTCCAAACCCCCGGCGCGACGTGGGTTAGATCCGTCATCCCGCGCGTGAATTCCTCCCGCGCGGACTTGCTCCCGATCACGATCAACGGCACATCCGCATCCGTGTGCTTGCGCGTGGACACATCCTCCATGTTCCCATGATCCGAAGTCACCAAGACGAGTAATTCATCCTTCATCCTTCCTTCTTCGACCTTTGACCTTTGACCTTTGACCTCCAATTCCTCCATCATCCCCCCAATCACCCCATCAAACGTTTCCATCAACCCCACCGCCGTTTCCATTTGTTGCTTATGCCCAGCGTAATCGCTCGCCCAATATTCGAAGAATGAAAAATCATAATCCATCGCCAGCGAGATGAGTTTTCGCCCGGCTTCGCGCGGTTCCATCACCGGCGCGTCGGGGAAGCCGAGCATTGTCCGCCAGCCCTCGCCGGTGAAATCGGCTGAAAGCCCGCGCCTCGCAACTAAATCTTCGTACTTGAACAACGCCAGCCCGGCGTTCGTCACCGCCAGCGGAATGGACGAGTACAGCCTCTTGCCCGAATCGATTCCCTGAAAATAGCGCGGCGGATACGCGTTGAGCAGTGCGGCGCGCTTCCCTGCCGCGACGCATTTTGAAAACAACGTCTCGCCCTCCAAATACGCCGCGACCTCGGGATTCGGTTTTGGTCCGTAGTGATAGCCGAGTTCAGCCGAAATATTTTTCCCTGTCAACAACATCGCCTGCCCCGTCGCAGACTGCGGCAAACCGTCCACGCCCACACCAGCATCAATCGCGCGAAGCGAAGCGTGTTCCCCGTCGAACGGCGCGGAATCTTTGACGAGCGAACGTCCGCCCAATAGCGCGTTCAAGTTCGGCATCTTCGCCCGCGCAAACGGATTCGTTTCAGGATTGTTCTCGCCCAATCCGATCCCATCGAGAAAAATAAATAAGACTTTCATGTCGAGGATTATACAACCGTATGTCGTTGCGAGCGAAGCGAAGCAATCTCCTGGCTTGCGAGGAGATTGCTTCGCCGCCAAAGACCAAGAGCGGCGGCTCGCAACGACATATCAAAAGAGATGGACTACAATTACATCATGTCCATTTTGGATTTGAAAAAACTACAAACGCATCGCACGCGGACGTTCAACCTGCCTCCCCAGCGGAGGCTTGCCTCTCCCGCCTCAGCATTGAAGTTCGTGGACGCGCGCGGCTTCGTCTACTTCTGGCCCATCAAAGGCATTGACCTGCCCTCATTGTGGACAGGCGTCGCGGGCAATCGTCCCGTCGCCGACAAGCACGATGACCCCGGTCACATCACGTGGGGATGGAAAGATAACGCGCTCGATAAAAAGATTTGGTACTACGCAAAAATTCTCCGCAAAAAAGCGACGATGATCTCGCTCGACATCGCGCCATATTTTTACGCGCTCTCCGAAAATTACGGCTCGCCCGAGGAAGATTATCTGCTTGCCTACGAAGAAGGGAGGTTGACTCAATCCGCAAAGCAAGTGTACGAAACGTTGTTGAACGAGGGAGCGATGAACACGCTCGATCTTCGCAAAGCCGCGAAATTATCGAACGCAAAAGATTCCGAGTTCAACAAAGCGCTCGAAGTTTTGCAAGCCGATTTCAAGGTCCTTCCCGTCGGCGTAGCGCAAGCGGGCGCGTGGAAATATTCGCACATCTACGAGATCGTCCCACGCCATTTTCCTAAATTGCCTGAGCAAGCGCGTAAAATTGGCGAAAACGCGGCGCGCACAAAATTGCTCGAACTCTACTTCGAATCCCTCGGTGCGGCGACAGAATCCGACGCGGCAAAACTTTTCGGCTGGAATAAAGAATTGCTCGCGCGAGCGATTGCTGGACTTGTTCAAAAGAAATTTATTGTCGAATCCGAACATCCCAAACAAAAAGGGAAGTGGTTGGCGGTGAAAAAATTAACCGAATGATGTCATTCTGAGCGAAGCGAAGAATCTCTAACATTGCCGTAGAGACCCTTCGCTATCGCTCAGGGCGACAAAAGTGCGTCAGGTGATTTATTGGATTCGCGGAGATTAGCGGACAAATCTTTGAAACTTCCAAATGCCAATAACGTAAATCAACTCAGAGTGTTTACTTACAAAGGAGAATGAAACCATGAAAAACCGTTCCAATCTATTTCTCGGCATCCTGCTCATTGCCATCGGTGGATGGTTAGTTGCCACGAAACAAGTCCCTTCACTGCAAGGCTTCACCGAAAATATGACCGGCGCCATGTGGACCATCGCGGCGGGCGTGTTGATCCTTGTCATCGGCTTGCTCACCGGCGCGCCTGGCATGGCAGTCCCTGCCTCCATCGTCGCGGGCATCGGCGGAATCCTGTTGTATCAAGAGCGCATGAACGATTATTCCTCATGGTCGTACATGTGGACTCTCATCCCCGGCTTCGTGGGCGTTGGCACGATCCTTGCTGGATTGCTCGGAGAAAACACGAGACGCAACATAAGCGGCGGGCTTCGAACGATTGGTTTCAGCGCGGTGCTGTTCCTCGTCTTCGGCACATTCCTCGGCGACCTCAATTTCCTCGGCGAATATGGCGTGGCGATCCTCTTGATCTTGCTTGGATTGTTCGTTCTCGCGCGCGGCTTTTGGCGAAGCGGAGGGCGCAATGAGACGGGGTAACCTTTTCTGGGGTTCGTTCATCATCCTGCTCGGCGTGTTGTTCTTTCTGCAAGCGCGGGGCATCATCACGAACGTTTTCAATTTCATCTTTCCCCTCGCGCTGATCCTCCTCGGCGGCTGGATCATCCTCAACGTGTTTTGGAAGCCTGACCTCACCGACGACGACACGTTTTCGTTCGCACTGCAATCCGCGAAAAGTGTCCACTATGAATTCTCGCATGGCGCGGGTCAGATTCAAATCCGCGGCGGCGCACCGGCTGGGCAGGCAGTTGTCGGCTCGTCCGCGGTTGGGATGAACACCGAAAGCCGCATGGACGGAGACAGGCTGACAGTCGAGATTGGCGCGGGTCCTTCGATGATTCCCTTCATCGGGCCCTCGTCCGGCGTCTGGCGTTATCAAATCACGCGGGAAGTCCCCGTCACGCTGGAGATCAACGCGGGCGCGAGCAGTCTGGATGTTGATCTGAAGGATGTGCTTGCAACGCGCATCGAACTCTCGACGGGAGCCAGCAGTGTGACTTTGACCATGCCCGCGCGCGGCGCGTCTCTTCTCGACGTGAATGCTGGCGCGGCTTCGTTCGACATTCGCGTCCCCGACGGCGTCGCGGCGCGCATCCGCTTAGAGGGCGGCATGAACTCGATGAATGTGGACACGAACCGCTTCCCCAAAATTGATTCGGGCTTTTATCAATCCCCCGATTTTGATTCGGCAACCAATCGCGCTGAAATTAACTTCGAAGGCGGGTTGGGTGCGGTGACGGTAAAATAATCAATACATGTCACTCTGAGTGATAGCGAAGAGTCTCATCTCGCGTGTAGAAGATTCTTCGCCCCTTCGGGGCTCAGAATGACATGGCGTTGACAAAGGATAATCAAATGAAAAAATACGACCCTCGTTTATGGATCGGAATCTTGATGGTGTTCGGCGGTGTGCTGATCTTTCTCCAAAACTTGAACATCATCTCGAATGTCAGCGGCATTTTCTGGGGAGCGATTTTGGGGCTGGTGGGCGCGTTCTTCCTCTATCTGCTCGTCAGAGACCGCAGTAACTGGTGGGCGGCGTTCCCCGCGTTTACATTGCTCGGGCTTGCCGTCTCGTCGTTTTTGCCGAACTCGCTGGAAGCCTTCGAAGGTTTGGTGTTCTTTGCCGGCATCAGCCTCGCTTTTATCTGGGTCTACGCCACAGATACGAGTCGCTGGTGGGCGATCATCCCTGCGGGCGTGATGCTCACACTGGGCGCGATCGACGTGTTCGATGAAATCTCTGGCATGGATAACGGCGGATTCCTCTTCCTCGGGCTGGGACTCACCTTCATCCTCGTCGCCATCCTCCCCGGCGGAAGCGGACGCAGTTGGGCATTCTTCCCCGGCATCGCGTTGCTAGTCTTCGGCTCGTTCCTCAGCGCGGATGCGATAGGCTGGTTGGAATATCTCTGGCCCGCCGTGTTGATCCTCCTCGGCGGATACTTCGTGTTGAAGTTTTTCAGGA
The DNA here is from genome assembly GCA_044222305.1 of Anaerolineales bacterium. Classification (GTDB taxonomy): domain Bacteria; phylum Chloroflexota; class Anaerolineae; order Anaerolineales; family Villigracilaceae; genus Defluviilinea. Next base: position 36,276 of record JBGANO010000014.1, on the reverse strand, counting down.
ACCCGGCGTAACTATCCCGCCCTACCTCATCCCGTTTTCAAGCATCAACTTAACTTGCTCGCGCGCATCCTTCCAGCGCGTCGAAATGGCATCGGCAAGACTGTTCAAAATTTCCTGCCCTGCTTCGGGGTTTTTCTTTGTTAATTTCCTTAACTCGTCCCCGCGTATCCGCAACGCCTTCAAAGGTTCGATGACGATCACCGACGAAGTGTATTTCTCGCTTCCGATCAACGCTGACCAGCCGAACAACCCGCCAGGTTCCACGTGCGAAACGGTAATGGGCATCCCATCGTACGGCTTGAAGGAGATCTGAACTTTGCCGCTGAGCAGGATATACAAATACTCGGCAGGCGTATCCTGTCGAATGACGAAATCCCCGGAGGGGCAAGTGATCGTTTCGATGAGCGACTCCAATAACTTGAAGTTTTCCTCGCGCAGGTTATCAAATACCGGCAGGCGCTGAAAGTCAAAATCCATCCAAACATATTAATCAGGGGGAACGTGTCCTTTCCAGTGGCAAAAATCATATTTTGCATGACATTCTTCCTGAATTTGTTTCTGGCTCTGGTCGGCAGGGTATACTTGCCGAAATCATGACCGAGATTCAATCTTCACGAAATTTTCAACAGACCATTCCCTTCCTCCTTATCGGATTGGGACTCGCCCTCATCACTGCTTCCGCTTTTTATCTGTATCGAAATCTCGCGCCTCGTGCCGACCTTACGGTTGTCCCGGCTGTGGTAAATTATCCCGCCCCCGAATTGACTCTCACCGACCTTGACGGCATTTCCCATTCGCTAGCTGAGTATCGCGGACAAGTTGTGCTGGTCAACTTGTGGGCAACCTGGTGTGAGCCCTGCAAAGAGGAAATGCCGGCGCTTCAAGCGTTCTATGAAAAGAATAAGGATAAAGGCTTCACCATTATCGCGGTCAACGATGGCGACCCGACCGAAGATGTGCTTCAGTTTGTGAAAGATTTCGGATTGACGTTTCCCGTTTGGCTCGACCCAACGTATATCGCCACCGAGCAGGCATTCAAAACGCTTGGGCTTCCCTCATCGTATGTCATCGACCGTAACGGCACAGTCCGCTTGCAGTGGCTGGGCGGCATCGAGAAGCGCGCGCTTGAAAAATATATCACCCCGATCATCGCGGAGGAATAAATGAAGGCTTCGGTCAATTGGGAAGGCGTAATGAAATTTACCGGCTTGGGTCCTTCGGGCTTTCCGATTCACCTGGACGCTGAGTCGGCGTTGGGCGGCAGTGACAGCGGAGTCCGCCCGATGGAGATGATCGCGTTGGGGTTGATCGGTTGCCAGGCGATGGATATTATTTCCGTGTTGCAGAAGAAGCGCCAACACATCACCGCGTTTGAAGTGAAGTTCGACGGTCCGCGTTCGCCTGATTTTCCAAAAGTGTTTACCCGCGCTGAGATCACCTTTATTGTTGTGGGACATCAGGTTGATGAAGCCGCCGTCATTCGTTCGATTGAATTGACCGCCACCAAATATTGCCCCGCCAGCGCGATGCTCGAACAGGTATTCCCGATGGAATTGAAGTATGAAATTTATGAAGACGCGGGGGAAGAGAAGCGGTTGATCTATCAGGGAGTGTGGCAAAACACCATGTTGGTGGATTGACTCACCTCACGCCCGATTCCACCCTCGTCCTAAAATCGGAACATTCGCAAGCCGTGATGGTTGCGCCGCCGCGAGTAAGCGTGCCTTCGCGTTCCTTTCCGCCGGCGACCCAGCCTTCGAGGTTGAACGCCAGCGTGCCGCTGGCGGAGATCCATTCGCCGTTGTATTTTCGCGCAACGTGCACGTGAGTCCCGGTGGACGAGCCGCCTTCGCAGGATGGATAACCGATCGGGTCGCCTGCTTGCACTTCTGTCCCTACGGTCACTCGCGAATCGGTGGCGGTGTGCAGGTAATACAAAGCCCAGCCTGTGCGTTCATCGCCGTCTTTGTCGAGATCGATGATCACGCCATCCACATCCGCGCGGACGATGAGCCCATCTGCCATTGCCGTGGCATGGATGTCTCGCGCAACGGTGTAACAGCCGGAGGTATCCGATGCCGGCGCGAAGTCGAGCGCGGCGAAGGGTTGGCCGGTGCCCCAGCCGGTGTGCGGTCCGCTGGTGTATGCCCACACGTGACCGGCCAGGAACGGGAATCGCAACTCCGGTTGGTGAAGACTGCCGGGGATGACGATGGGCGAGTCGAGCCAGGGGTTGCCGAAAAAAGTTTGATAGGCGCGAGCCAGACCGTCCCGTCCGACGGAAGCGAGGTAGGCGTCCCCGGATTGCAACCGTGAAAAATAATATTGAAGCGCCACTGATCCCGCGTTTTGCCAGGGGTCGGGTCGCGTGAGCGATTGATCTGTCAGTTCAAACTCAACGAGCGAGCCGTTGCGCCAGCCGTAATAGCCGTTGTTGAGGATATTTGCCGCGATGACGAGTTGCAGATACGGCGTATCGTAAAACGCGCGGCGAAACCCGAGCAGATATTTTTCGTCGGGCGGTTCGGGTTGGGTGAGCGCGCCGGCTTGATATTCGAGCAGGGCAAGCAGTAAGCGCGGGCTGATGCTGTAATTGACAGCGACGTACTCCACCATTTCGGCGCCGGTGCGATTCTTGCCGCCCGCGTAGGCGCGATATTCTTTGAGCCAGCCGTTGGTGGCAGACACGAACGCGCTGGCGCTGAATCCGATCTGCGCGGGTCCGTTCACAAAGGCATGGTCTGGGAGGCTTTGAAATTCGGTTCCCCATAATGGAAGATAGTAAATGGGAATATTCATCGGCAGGCCGACGGGCATGGTGGTCGCGTCGCGCGGGATGATGGGATTCGCGTCGAAGATTTCATCCACCGTTGTGTTGAAGCGCTTCGCCAACGCGGGAAGGGTGTCTCCGTTTTGGGCGAGGTAATTCACCAGTTCGCCGGGTTGATATTGGGGCCTGCCGGATGTCGGCAAGGGGATCGTCGTCGGCGCGAGCGGGGTGATGATGTTTTGAATGGCAGTGTTCGGTTCGCGCGGGACGCAGGAGGTTAGGAGAATTGCGAGAATTAAACCTGCTTTAAACACGAAGGTCACGAAGTACTCTAAGGTTGGGCGAATGATGAGCAAGATATTTTTCCCCAGATTCCCTTTGTGCCCGTTGTGTCTTTTGTGTTTAAGAACGTTCTTAATTATCATCATCTTCACGAACAATCAGCGATTTCGATTGACCGTATACATCCGCAGTGACGACGCGATTGCCGTTGATGAGTTTGCCGAGGTAGGCTTTATCGCCGGCGATCACCGTCCAGCCGCTCAATACCCAGGGAATACCACCATCGGCAATGACCCATTCGCCGTTGTATTTTCTTGCCACGTGGGTATGCGTGCCGGTCGAGATGCCGCCTTCGCACGAAGGGTGACCGATGTGGTCGTTTTGATCTACCCACGTGCCCAATGCCACCCGTCCCTTGTTTGCCACGTGCAGGTACATGATGTTCCAGCCGGTTTGTTCGTGCCCATCGCCGTCGAGGTCGATGACGACAATCCCGTTCCCCGAGCGCACGACCAAGCCCGGCGCCATCGCAAGCACCCACGAGTCAGACATGGCGCACCCGCTTTTGGCGGTGGAGGGGGCGAAGTCGACCGCCGCAAGCGCGCCCTCATCGCCCCATGCGCTATGCGGTCCGCCGGTGTATGCCCATTCGGTGTTCAGTTCAAAAGGCAGGGTCATCACCGGCTGTGAGAGGTTGGGCGGGAAGATCGCTCCCGCGCCCGCGGAGCGCGACCATGGGTCGCCAAACATATTGGCGTAGAACGAAGCGAACCCGCTGTTCGGATCCATGATCCTTAGCCACTCGTTGAGGCTGTGCTGTTTCGAGAAATAATACATGATGGCGACCGTGCCGGCGTTCAAAGACGGATCGAGTTGGTACCTGGTTCCATCGTTGAAGGTGATCTGCGTGAGTTTCCCATTCCGCCAGCCGTAGTAGCCCACGGAAAGTTGATTGATCGCCCAGCCAAATTGCAGGAACATGCCTTTGTTGCGAAAATTTTCGTAGCCAAGCGGGTAGGATTTGTGGAAGTCATCTGGCGGCGCGCCGCGCACCCATTGCGCCTCATAATCGAGAATGGCAAGCAGGAGGCGCGGGTTGATCGAATTTTCAAGCGCCGAGCGTTTGAGGGCGGCGGCACCGGTCATCCACCCGGTCGAGCCGAGATACTCGCGATAGGTGGATAAATATCCGCCGGCGCTCTGCACATACCTGGCGACATCAAAATCCACGGCGCTGATCGAAAATATAATTTCACTATCGGGGATGAGTTGCGCTTGCGATGTGTATTGCATCGTTGTATCGCGGCGGTCTGGGATGATGAGCAAAGTGCCGGTGTCGAGGATTCCGCTTGCGGGAAGGATTTTCGGGGATGTGATCTCGTTCACTTCCACCTTATATCTGCTCGCCACAGCGGGGAGCCAATCGCCATTCTGGGAGTAATACAAAATGGTCGCGCCCGCTTGTGTGGGAGTTAAAAATGTAGTCGGTGTGGAGGTGGCTACGGACTGCGTGACGAACGAGCTTAGCAGGGAGGTCGGCGTTGCGGTCAATGCGGGAGGCGGGGTCGTTGGGATTGTTGTTGGCGTGGGCAGGGATTCAAAGACCGGCGCATGATCGGTGGTTGTCCCGCCGATGGGGGTGGGAGTCTGGTATTGCCCCCAGAGTGTTGAGGAGTTTCCCCGGCATGACGAAAGAATAACGGTTGTAAGGGTTAGAACGATCAGTACACGTTTCACGTTGGGGATTATACCTTTGATGGTTAAATCGCCCTAAGAATGCGTATTTCATTCAGCCCAATGCAACTGCGCGAAAAATATTTTGCTGATCGGAGCAATCTGAAGGTTGCGGTACTTGGGGGATTACCTCGAAATCTGATTCACGCCAGCGAAGACACCCTCTTCCGCTTGCAGGACGGTTGTGCCGCGCGTGAGCCAGCCGTTGTATAAAATGCCATCGCCGCTGGAGACCCAACCCTCGAGGTTGAACGGGAGATTCCCATCGGCGGGAATCCATTCGCCGTTGTAACGCCGCGCAAGGTGGAGGTGAGTCGCGTTCGAGATGCCGCCTTCGCAGGATGGATGCCCGATGATCTCGCCGGCGTACACGTACGCGCCGGGGTGAACACGGTCGCGTGTTTCGATGTGCATGTAGAGTACCGTCCACCCGGTTTGTTCGTAGCCGTCGTTATCCAGATCCTGTACCACTGCGCCATCCGCCGCTCGGGCGATGAATCCATCCGCAACTGCCACAACCCATGCCTCGCTTTGCGCGCATCCCGCGGCTTCACCCGGCGGGGCAAAGTCCAGCGCGCCCCAGGCCGAGCCGCTGTCCCAGCCGCCGTGCGGTCCGCCGGTGAATGACCACGTCGCGCCGGGGGTGAAGGGGAGTTGCATGGGTGGCTGAATCAAATTCACTGGGAGGAGCGAAGCGATAGCGTAGTCGAAGGGAAAGCCGAATAACCGGTTGTACGTTTGATAAAAGCCAAGCTGGCTTACGTCGAAATCCCATGTGGCGCGATCGTTGAAGAGCGAGAAAAAATATTGCATGGCGGCTGTGCCCGCGTTGATGGTTGGGTCCATGGGCGCGTAGGTTCCGTCGTTGAGCGGCAGTGTGCCGAGCGCGTTGACGCGCCATGAGTAATAGCCGCGATTTAAGTTATCCGCCGCCCAGGCGGTTTGCCGATATAGCCCCGCATAATATTCATCATAATTGCCCAGTGGGTAATCGACGTTGGTAGGCACGGGGTTGGTGACCCATCCGCTTCGATATTCGAGGAGCGCCACAAGCAGGCGCGGGTTGACGGAATAATTTTGCGCAATGCGCAGGATGATCTGCGAGCCGCTTAGGTATGTGCCGTTGACGTCTTGCACATAATTGCCGAGGTAGCCGCCTTTGCTTTTGAGGTAGGTATCGAGGTCGAATGCAACGGCGGCGGGCCCGTAGATCAATTCTGAGTCGGGGATCAATTTGAACCCTGAACCGGGGATCGGATCTGTGACAACCGGCGGGATGTTGACCACCTGCCCGACAGATAACACCGTTGTTTCATTCAACCCATTTGCCTGCATCAAAGCCTCGAGCGAGATGCCGTATGTTTGGGAGATACTTCCCAGCGAGTCTCCGGCTTGAACCGTGTATTGATCGACAAATTCACGCGGCGGTGGGAGCGGGTGAGGCGCGTCTGGCGTTGGCGCGGTGAAAGATGAGTTTGGGTTGCGCGTGGGAATCGTCACTGAAATTGGCGCGCGCGTGGGTGTGGGTCCTGATGGTGTTTTTGTGGGTTGGATGATCTCGCCGGGTTGGATCGGCGCGGGCGTGAATGCCTGCCCGGTCACCGGCGCGAAGGGATCGTAGGTGGGGTAGGGTGTGATTGCAGATGGGGAACAGGAGTAGAGGAGAGAAGTAATTAGTAACAGGTACATGAGTTGTTTTACGCGGCGAATCATGCGAGGGATTGTACCAAACAGGAACTTCGATAAAAAACGCGCAATGAAATTATTACACCCCCTCTTTGTATTTGCTTTTCTCCGCGTCCCGGGTGTTTTGGTTTGTTGCGCGATTATTTTTGAAAGGCTGGACAGACCTTTTGCGAAAGTCTTTATTGCCACAGAGAGCATGGAGAAAAAGAGCATTTCTCAAGGGTCTCTGCGCGCTCTGTGGCTGAGTGGGAGATACTTATGGAAGAGGTCAAATAAATAACGGGAGCCTTAATTTTCCAAACAATCTTGTAACGAAGGGAGAGGGACAGCGCGCCCCGATTTTTGCAATTCTGTGGAATAATTGCCTTCGGTATGCTCAAGATCATTTTCACCGAAAAGACACCCATCACGCCGTTCAACGAGCCGGCGCGCGACCTGCGCATTCAAAATGTGCCGCTCTGGTTGCATCAGCGAAACGTGCTTGCGCCGTATACCACGCGCGAGATCGAACTGGCGCCTGGCCAGCGGATGCCGCTCGAGCGCGAAGAGACTATCGTGTATCGCGATAATTTATTTTTCGATGAGGCGTATATCAAGGCGTTCCTTGCCACCGCCCGTAAAAAGGGACGACCTGTCCGCGCCGCGTTTTCTGCCGAAGACCCGGCCTTTCGCGAGCACGCCCTGCCGCTGTCCTCTTCATATTCCCCGGCGGGTAGCGTCTTCCTCGCCGATCTGTGGTATTACCCGCGCGGTCCCGTCGCGGATGTGGAACCGCTCATCATCGATTTGGAAGCGCGCGAGGTCGGTTATTACCATGTGCCAACCTATATGGCAGACCAAAGCGGCGACCTCACCTTTCAAGTGCCGCTTCGCGCCTGTATTGCGATCGATTCGTGGGTGCATGTGTTCATCGCCGATGTGGTGTATGGATTGTTCTCTCGCGGCGCGCGTTTCGAAAAGCGGCTTGCGGAAGACGTTGCTTTCAAACTAAAAATTCTTGGCACAGCGCTGTACGAGGGCAGGCAGATCCTTCAATCCTCCGAACTCGTAACGGTTGGTAAAAACTGCGTCATCGACCCCGATGCCATCATCCACGGACCGACGACCATTGGCGATAATGTGACGATCAACGCCGGGTCTGTCATCGAAAACTGCATCATCGGCAACAATGTCAATATTTCGCAGGATGTGCAGTTGATGCTCTCGGTGGTGGGGGATGGGGCGTTCCTTCCGTTCCGCGCCGCGCTGTTCATGACCACCATCATGGACAACAGCATGGTCGCGCAAAACACTTGTTTGCAAATGTGCGTTGTCGGGCGCAACACCTTCATCGGCGCAGGCTCCACATTCACCGATTACAACCTGATCCCCGCGCCGCTCCGCGCGTTGGATGGTAAAGGAAAACTCAATTACTCGAACCGCCCGGTGATCGGTAGCGCGGTTGGGCATAATTGCCGGCTGGGTTCGGGGATGGTGGTCTACCCGGCGCGCACGATCGAATCGGATGTGGTGTTGTTCGCTTCGAAGGAACGGCGCGTGATCGATAAGGATGTGCGCTACGAAGATTCGGATCATCACAAATTGAAATTTTCCAACCTGCACAAGCGAATGTATCCCCGCCCTGGCGAAGCAACTTCAGAATCCTGGTAACTGCTTGGACACTTTTGCGTTTATCATCCATCCGATTGACCCAAAAAGGGATGTCAGTCGAAAATATCCATTTCTTGGAAGAATGCTGAGCGAAAAACAGATCGACTTTTTTTCCACGTTCTTCCCGCCGGTGTATGTTTCGGAGATCACCGGCATCACCTCGCAGGCGACAGGCAAAGAAATCAAAGGCTGGTTCATTGCCTGCCCGTACACGCCTCGGCGCATGATGGAACTGCCGGAGAATATGGCGTACAACAAGATCATCCAAACCGGGCGTCTGGCGGAAAAGCTCGGCGCGCAGATGCTTGGCTTGGGCGCGTTCACATCTGTGGTGGGGGATGGGGGCATTACCATTGCAAAGGCGCTGGATGTGCCGGTGACCACAGGCGACTCGTACACGGTGATGGTGGCTGTGGATGCGATCCGCGAAGCGGCGCGGGTGATGGAGATTCCGCTTTCGGGCGCCACTGCGGCGGTGGTGGGCGCGACGGGCGCGATCGGCAGTGTGTGCGCGGAACTGCTGGCGGGTGAAGTGGAGCGCCTGGTGTTGATCGGCAGGAGTCGCGAAAAGCTCGAGGGGTTGCGAGACAGGCTACAATCGAAGTATCGAAGCGAGATCGTGGTCAGTCTCACGATGGATGCCCTTGCAGAATCGCAATTAATTCTCACGGTGACGAGCGCGGTGCATGATGTGATCCGCCCCGAACATTTGCAACCGGGTAGCGTGGTGTGCGATGTGGCGCGCCCTCGTGATGTTTCTGCAATGGTCGCCTCGGCGAGAGATGATATATTAGTCATAGACGGAGGAATGGTAGACGTGCCAGGACCCGTTGATTTCCATTTTAATTTTGGGTTTCCACCGGGCAAGGCGTATGCCTGTATGGCAGAGACGATTGCCCTGGCGTTGGAAGGTCGCTTCGAGGATTACACGCTTGGAAAACACCTCACGAGGGAACGCGTGGAAGAGATCGACGCGATCTGTAAAAAACATGGCTTCCGTGTGAGCGGGTTCCGCTCTTTCGAAAAGGAAGTCACTGAGGCACAAATCGAGACCGTGCGCCGCAATGCGAAACGCGTTCGCAAATTGCTCGCGGCGCACCCGTAATTTGGAGGCTGCTTTATGGGAAAAGCCCGCCTGTTGATCGTGGAAGACGATATCGACATTGGGAACATGCTGAAGATCTTCTTCGCCGGCATGGATTTCGAAGTCGATGTTGCCGTGCGCGGCTCAGATGCGCTGGAGAAGACCAAAAATGTCCTGCCGCATTTGATCGTGCTGGATATCATGTTGCCGGATATCGACGGCTATGAGGTGTGTCGCAACCTGCGCACGAACATGCGCACCAGTCACATCCCCGTCATTTTTCTCACGCAGAAAGATGAGCGCAGTGACAAACTGCAGGGACTTGAACTCGGCGCGGACGATTACATCACCAAGCCGTTCGACATCGAGGAGCTCAAACTGCGCGTGCAGGGCGCCATTCGCCGCGCGGAACGTGAGAGTCTCACCGACCCGCGCTCGGGTCTCCCGGCGGGGCGGCTGATCGAGAATCGACTGCGCGAAATCATCCGCGAGAAGGGGTGGGCGCTGTTGGATGCGCGCGTCAATGAGTTCGAGCCGTTCAAGGATGTGTATGGCTTTGTGGCGGGCGATGATGTGCTCCGTTTTACCGCCATGTTGATCGGCGAAGTGGTGGATGAGATCGGCACCACCACCGATTTCATCGGTCATGCGGGCGGAGACAACTTCATTATCATCACGCGCGAGGAAAAAGCGCCGCTCCTCAAAGCGCGCCTCAAAGAACGCTTTAATAAGGAAGTGCAAACGCACTATAACTTCATCGACCGCCAGCAGGGATTCGTGCAAGCCCCCGCGGCAGATGGCTCCACGATTCAGGTGCCGTTCATGACCATCTCTGTGGGAGTCGTTTCGCCGAGCGGACAATCGTTTGCGGATATCCGTGAAATTACCGAACTGGCGGCGGAAGCGCGCCGGCAGGAATCTGCGTAAGACACCGGGCGGACTATGCTTGTCGGGTTAGATGTCAGTTTTTGGTTGATCACGATTGCCATGGTACTGCTGGCGCTGGTGCTGGTGGTGCTCTGGTTTCGCCGATTGCCGGGGAACGTGCAAGTGGGCGGGTTGCAAAATCCTGCGGTTGAAATCCCATCTTCTACAAGTTTAACCGAAGCGATCGTGACCATCCAGCCAGGCGGGCGGGTGGATTATCTTAATGATCTTGCGCGCGATTGGTTCGGCTTGCGAGCCGACGAACTCCCCGAACTCGAAAAATTGATTCGCAAGGCAAGACCCGCGGAGGATTTTCTCAATCTTTGCGCGGCGCACGGTCAAAAGCGGCTGTCTGTGGGCGGCAGGTTGGTGGAAGCGACATCGTATCAGGTGCCGGGTCCATATCCGTTGATGTTCATCACCATGCGGGGGGTTAGCCTGGCGGCGAGCGCCGATGCGACGCTCCCTGATTCTTCCATGCTGAAAGTCATCTCGGATTTTGGCAGGGGCGTAACCGAAAGCCTTGATCTCGATAACACGATCTATTCCATTTTGTTGAATCTATCTCATCTTGTCCCGGCAGATGTGATGGAGATCAAGATTTGGGACTCACTGCGTAAATCATTCGACATCTACACCCTCGATCCCTCCGGGACGTCGAAAACGATTCGCGCTTACGCATCGCAATTTGGCGCGCTGACCGAGACCCTGGTTTCGAAGCGTATGCCAATCCTGCTCTCCGATATCCGCTCTACAAACCCTGAGTTGGAGCAATTGGGTGAAAAGTCTGCCGTATTGTCGTACATCGGCTTGCCGTTGTTCGCAAATAATGAACTGATCGGCGCGCTCGAATTCGGTCACCTCTCGGCAGGCACGTTGGGGCAACACGACCTCGACTTGTTGCAACTTGTCTCATCGCAGGCGGGGTTCGGGATACAAAACGCGCGGAAGTACGCGAGCGAAATACGGCGCTCAAAAGAATTAAGCGGCTTGGTCAACCTGACGCAGTCTGTGGGTGTGGCGCAGGATTATGCCAGCCTGATCAGCCGTCTCATTGATAGTATTTCTCCCTTGTTTGCCGTGGATATCCTCGGTTTTCTTCTCTACGACGCCAACAAGCGGACACTTGAAGGGCAAGTTCCCTTTCAAGGTCTGCCGCGCCATATTGTCGAAATTTATCGGACAACCATTCAGCCCGATAGCCCGGCGGAAAAGGTGATTCGCGAGGGCAGGCTGATCTCCACGCGCAACGCCGCCGATGACCGGACGTGGAACGATCTTGGTCTTCAAACGATCGCGCAAGCCGCCAGTTTGCGCGAGTCGGCGCTGGCGCCGATGGTGGCGGGCGATCAATTTGTCGGCTTCGTGCAGATCTCCAATCACAAGCAGGCGTCCGTTGAATTCTCTGAATCGGAATTACGCCTGGTCGAAACAGTAGCCAGCCAGGCGGCGGGAATTATTCAAAACTCCTTTTTGGTGGAGCGCACCCGTCAGCGAGCGATCCGCTCCGATGGTTTGCGGCGCATTGCCAACATCTCCACATCCACTGCGGGGCTGGATGAGATCGTTCAGTTATCCATCGATGAATTGGCGCGCCTGCTTCGGTGCGACCTGGTGGCGCTTTTCCTCGAAGACCAAAAGACCGGCGGCTTGCAACTCCATGAAAATTCGGTTGTCGGTATTTCCACGGAGGCAAAAAGCCCGTTATTGAGGCTACATGCCGAAGGTGTTCCTTATCGCGCCACGGTAGCCGGCACTCGGAAGCCGATCACGACCGGGCGGTTAAGCCTCGAGCGAAATATTTCGTCGGGGTATCTGCCCCTATTCTCCCGGCTTCAAATGGAATCCGTTCTCATCGTCCCTGTGGCAGTGCGCGAGAAAAGCCTGGGCGAATTGATTCTCGGTAGCCGCAAGACCGATTTCTTTGGCAATTACGACCTTGAAATCGCCCTTGCCGCCGCGGGTCAATTGGCAGACGCGATTGAAGACGACTCACGCTCCACACAAACCGACGAGAACCTGCGCCGCCGGGTGGAACAACTTTCCTCGCTCGCCCGCGTCAGCCGCGAACTGAATACCACGCGGGATCTCAAACTCCTGCTGGAAGTGATCCGGGACGAATCTTTGCGAGTCACTCATGCCGAGTGCGGCACCATCCTGCTCTTCGACTCGAGCGTTTCATCCTTCCCTCCGTCTATTTCGCTATCCATCGGCTGTCCGCTCCCTTCGACATTCCCGCACATTGAGCAAACGGTGATCGAGACTGGCAAACCGCAACTGGTCGAGGATTACACCGAGAACGGGAAGAACCCCATCCACGATGGCGTTGTCTCCGCGCTGATTGTGCCAATTCTCAATCAGGAAAAGACCGTCGGGTTGATGCATCTCCATTCCGGACAATCCTCCTTCTTCGACGCGTCATCCCTCGAGATTGCCCAGACTCTTGCCTCGCAAGCCGCCGTGGCGATCGGCAATGTGGAGCGATTCCAAAAACAACGCGAAAGCGTGGAACTTCTGCGACGCCGCGCTGAAACCCTTTCCCGCCTGACCGAAGTGGCGGGTGGCATGAATTTCGAAAACCCGCTCGACCAAACCCTGCGAGCCATCCTAACCAGCATGTGCGATGCGACCCCGTTCGCAACGGCGCTCATCAGCGTGCTCGAGCCGGAGGTTGGGTTGTTGAGGCGCGTTACCGGCGTTGGGTTCACGCCAGAAATGCTCAACGATCTGATGGCGCGCAAACAGCCGCTTGTAAGCCTGCAACAAATGTTGAAGCCTCAGTTCTTGATCGGCCGGTCTTATTTCATCCCTGTCGATCAGGCGCCGATCATCCCGAGCGATGTTCTCCTGGTGACGGTCAACCCCGGCTCGGGTGTGGAGAAAACCGCAAACGCATGGGACCCCGACGATCTTTTGATTGTGCCTCTCGTGGATGAAACAGGAAACATATTGGGCATCATCAGCCTTGACTCACCGCGCAACGGACTGCGCCCCGACCGAGCCACGATCGAATCGTTGGAGATTTTTGCGACTCAGGCATCCATAGCCATCCTGAATTACGGGCGATTTACCGAACTGCGCGAAAAAGTAGACTCGCTCAAGTCTGGGCTTGATCGTCAGGAGCGGTTCATCAACCTGACGCAAAAAGACCTTCCGATCCTCCTGCGCAAAGACCTCGATCAAACCATCGCCATTCACAACCTCGACCATCGCGGACAGCGCGTCCGCGCCGGGTTGGCGATCACCGAGGCGGTCAGCCGCCAGCTTGACGCGTCGTCTGCCCTCCAGGCGCTGGGGCGTGAAACCCTCACGCAGTTGGGCATGTCTGTCGCCATGATTGCCGAGGCGGCGAACGAAGGCCCGCGGTTGATGAGCGTTCTCGGAAATGTGACACGCTCCACGAACCCGGAAGCCTTGTTTGGGCAACGAAACCCGCTTCGCGCCTGCCTGCAAACCGGCGAGACGATCTTAATCCCCAACGTCGATGAAAACATCGAGTGGCGCGAAACGCCGCTCCTCACTGCCTTGCAGGCAAAATCCGCAATTTGCCTCCCGATCAAGATCGATAAACGCGCCGTTGCCGCGATGTTGGCGGTTAGCCGCGAGCCCATGCCAGCCTTCACGAGTGAAGACCGGCAAGTGTATAACCAGATCGCGCGGCAGACCTCGGTCATCCTTCAAAACATTTCCCTGCTCAACGAGACGCGCAAACGCCTGCAAGAAGTGAACCTGCTCCTCGATTTCAGCCGCCAGTTGCGCGGCTTGGAATCTGACCGGATCGTCCGCGCCCTGCTCGATAGCGCCCGCCGCGCGTTGCCCTCGGCACATGCCGGCGTAGTGCTTGTTTGGGACGAGCAAACCAACCAACTGTACCCGCACGCGGTTTCCGGCTACGCGGACAACGACACGATGAAGCGCATTTTGTATCACCCCGGCGAATCCCTGCCCGGGCAGGTGTTTGAGTCGCGAAAAGCGTTGCGCGTGGATGAAATTCAATTCACGCGGGATTATTTATTCTCCACCGAAAGCCAACTTCTCTATCGCCAGGCGACCGGCGGTCGCTTGCCGGTCTCCAGCCTGTTTATCCCGGTCCAATCCGGCGACCAGCCTGTGGGCGTGCTCGTGTTGGATAATTTCAATACGCCCGCCGCTTTCACGCCTGAAGACGAAGCCTTACTCCTCTCGCTCTCTCAACAAGTGGGGCTGTCTCTCCAAAACGTGCGGTTGGTGCGCACCACGCAGGAACGAGCCGCGCAACTCGGGGCGCTCACCGATGCCGCCACATCCCTTGCCTCAAGTCTGCAACGCAACGAGTTGATCGCGTCGCTTCTCCACCAACTCGAACCGGTCATTCCCTACGATACCGCCGCGCTGTGGCTAAAGGAAAGGGATAAGCTTACCGTCGCGGCGGCGCAAGGCTTCCCGGATACCGAGCGCCGCCTCGGGTTGACCGTGGCAGTGGAAGACAGCGCGTTGTTCAAAGAAATGATTCGCACCGGGCAGGGAATTTTGGTCGGCGACGTGCGGCAAGATGCGCGCTTCCCGGCGCTCGAAGCTCCGCGCCTCTCCTGGCTGGGACTGCCCCTGATCTCGAAGAACGAAGTTATCGGCGTGCTCGCGCTTGAAAAATGGCAGGCGTATTACTACACGCGCGATCATATGCAGGTTGGCAAAACATTTTCCTCGCAAGCCGCCGTCGCGCTGGAAAATGCCCGCCTGTTCGAGGAAAGCATCAGCCGCGCCACCGAACTGGACGAGCGTTCCGAACGCTTGGGCTTGCTGAACCGCTTCTCCTCCGCCTTGAGCGGATTGCTCGATGAAGGCAGAATCTTCCAATTAACCGCCGAAGAATTGCTGGGCGCCATGTTGACGCCTCGCGTTTCGGTTGTGACCTTCGAACGCGGGAACGCAGTCTTGAAGTATGATCTGCCTCGTTCGAAATCGAAACTGCCAGCCAAACTTCCGGATGCGCCGATCTTCCAGCGCTTGAAGGAATCGCTGGGCGTGTTCACAACCGATTCGGTCGAAAGCGAGTCCGACCTGGCTCCCTTGAGCGGTTTTCTCGGCTCGCGGACCAAAGCGTTGCTGATCCTTCCACTGGTGAGCGGAGCAAACCTGCGGGCGTTGGTGTTTGTGCACCAGGGGGAGACGATCCGATTCAGCGTGACTGAGATGGAGTTGGCGCGCACGTTGACTAACCAGGCGTCCATTGCCCTCGAGAATGCCCGCTTGTTCCAATCCACAGTCCTTACAGCGGAACGGTTCTCGATTCTCAATAAAGCCAGTTACGAAGTTGGTGCAAGCCTCGACACCGAACAAATCTACACCGCAGTGTATAAAGCCGCGCAACAGTTGATGCCGGTCGAATCGTTCGCGATCAGCCTGTTGGATGTGGAAACGAACGACATCGAGGGCGCGTACCTGATCGATGGAAACACCCGGGCGCCGTCCATCCGCCTGTCTCGCACGGAGGGGTTAAGCGGTCACGTCATCTCTACCGGCTTGCCTCTGTTATTGCACGGCAGGGAGAGTGTGGAAGAACTGGGCGCGGTGATTCTGGGAAAATCCGAGATACCCGTCTCGGTGCTCGCCGTGCCGATGACACTCGGCGGTAAGACCGTGGGGATGCTGTCGGCGCAAAGTTACCAGCCGAACGTCTATACCGAAGAGGATTTGCAGATCCTCAGCACTCTGGCAAATCAGGCTGTGGTTGCCATCCAGAACGGGCGTTTATTCAAAGAGACGCAACGCCTGGCGGAGGAACTTGAACTCCGCGTGGTCGATCGTACCGCGCAGTTGCAACGCGAACAACAAAGCACCGAAACGCTTTTGCGAATTCTCACCGAGGTTTCCTCCAGCCTCGATCTGGATCGGGCGCTGAACCGAACGCTTGCCCTGCTCAACGATGCCGTTGGCGCGGAACAAGGCACCATCATGCTGGTCAGCGCCGAGGACAACCTGTTGCATTACCGCGCCGGGTATGGATACCTGTCTGACCGCGTAACAGCGGAGGGACGCGGCTTTACCTTGAAGATCGGCGAAGGCTTGGCAGGTTGGATCGTCAAGAATCGCGAACCCGCCCTCATCAACGACCTGTTGCTGGATGACCGTTGGGTAAAAACTGCCACCACCGCTCGAGAGCATCGCAGCGCCATTGCCATGCCGCTCCTCGTCGCTGAAGATGTGATCGGCGTGCTTATGGTCTATCACCGCAAGCCCAATTTCTTCAGCGCCGAAATACTGAGTTTGGTAAAAGCCATCGCGGGGCAGGTGGCGGTTGCCATCAACAATGCCCGCTTATATGAATTGATCCGCGACCAGGCGGAACGACTTGGGAGTATGTTACGGCGCGAGCAAGAGGACGCGAGCCGCTCGCAAGCCATCCTCGAAGCGGTGGCAGATGGCGTGCTGGTAACTGACCCGAACAATCGTATTTCCTTCCTCAATAAATCTGCCGAGGATATTTTGAGTTTGGAATCTGGCAAAGTGATCGGGCAAACGCTGGATGTGTTCGGGGGCTTGTTTGGCAAATCTGCCGCCTCATGGATGCAAACCATCAACACCTGGTCCGAATCGCCCTCCTCGTACCGCGCGGGCGAAACATTTGCCGAGCAATTGGCGCTCGAAAACGGCTTGATCGTTTTGGTGCATCTGGCGCCGGTGATCCTGCAGAACGATTTTCTGGGAACGGTCTCCATCTTCCGCGACATTACGCATGAAGTGGAAGTGGACCGCTTGAAATCCGAGTTCGTTGCCACGGTCAGTCACGAATTACGCACGCCCATGACCTCCATTCGCGGGTATGTCGACGTTTTACTGATGGGGGCGGCGGGCGCGCTGAACGAGAACCAGACGCACTTCCTAAAGATCGTGAAAGGCAACACCGAACGTCTCAACATTCTCGTCAACGACCTGCTGGATATTTCCCGCCTCGAATCGGGACGTGTCACCCTCTCGCCCCAGGCGCTCGACCTGCGCGAAGTGGCGGAGGATGTCATCGGCGATGTGTTGCGGCGCTCGCAGGAAGAGAATAAGCCTATTGCGCTTTCATTGGACGCGCCTAAAAAGCTGCCGTACGTATACGGCGACGCGGAACGCGTGCGTCAGATCGTTGCCAACCTTGTGGATAACGCCTATCACTACACTCCCGAGAATGGGACGATCCTCGTCCAACTCCACCCGTCTGACGGGGGAAGCGAAGTGCAGGTTGACATCAAAGATAACGGCGTGGGAATCGCGCTGGGCGATCAAGCGCGGGTCTTTGAGCGTTTTTATCGCGGCGAACATCCGCTGGTATTGGCAACACCGGGAACCGGACTGGGCTTGTCCATCGTCAAAGAACTTGTGGAAATGCACAAGGGACGAATTTGGGTGCAAAGCGCGGGGCTGGACGGCGAAGGGAGCACGTTCTCCTTCACCCTTCCGGTATTCAAGAATTAATGAGGCTTGAATGGCGAAGATACTAATTGCAGAAGACGAGCGCGATATACGTGACTTGGTTGCCTTTACCCTGCGGTTTGCGGGTCACGAAGTGATCGCCGCCACTAATGGGGAGGAGGCGGTGGAACTTGCGCCCAAGATCAACCCCGACCTGATCCTCATGGATGTGCGCATGCCGCGCATGACCGGGTATGAAGCGTGCAAGATCATGAAGACCATGCCCGGCATCAAGGATGTTCCGGTGGTCTTCCTCACCGCGCGCGGGCAGGAATCTGAAATTCAACAAGGGTTGGGAGTGGGCGCCGAGGAATACCTGCTCAAACCGTTCGCGCCCGATCAACTGACCGAGCGTGTGAAAGTCATTCTGGCAAAGTTCGGAAAATAATTTGAGCGCGATTCTTCTTGACGGTTCGATTGTGCATTACGAGGTGCTCGGGCGCGGACGCCCGGTCATCTTTCTGCACGGTTGGGTGGGCTCATGGAAGTATTGGATCTCCTCCATGCAGGTCGCATCCACCTCGTATCGCGCCTACGCAATGGATCTGTGGGGGTTTGGCGATACCGCGCATGTTGAGGCAAACTTCACGCTGACCCAACAGGCTTCGTTGATCGACCGCTTCCTGATCGAAATGGGGATCGGCAAAGTTGCGCTGGTGGGGCACGGCTTGGGCGGGTTGGTGGCGTTGTGCTATGCCATCAATTTTCCCGGCAGTGTGGACCGGGTGATGACGATCAGTTGCCCGCCCACCATCGAAGGCGTAAACCAACGCTTGCAGACTTCCTCCCCCGGCGACTTGGTCGACTGGCTGTCGAATCGCACAGCGGAATCGTCAGCCGCCCTTGCAGACGCCTCGAAAGCCAACCTGCAGGCTGTTACCGCCTCCATGAAGGGGCTCCAAGCCGACAACCTCTACCCGAACTTCCGCATCCTCAATATCCCCGCGTTGTTTGTGTATGGCGAAACCGACCCCGCCATCAGCGTGCCGGAGGAAAGCGCGGTGACATCCACGTTGATCCACCAGATCGTTCTTGAAAGTTCAGGACATTTTCCCATGCTCGATGAGGCGGTCAGATTCAACCGCCTGTTGACCGACTTTCTCGCCCTCGAATCGGGAGCCAGCCCGAGCGAACTCCAGTTGAAAGAGGAATGGAAGCGCAGGGTTCGCTGATATGTCGTTGCGAGGAGCGAAGCGACCAAGCAATCTCCTGGCAACTCTAAAGTTCGTTCAGCAGTTCAACCGCTGAACGAACAACAACACGTAGTAACGACTTCAGTCGTTACCCTTACGTTCGAAACCTCAATTCCTGTTTTTATGTTGACAAACTGACCCCATCCGCGTTATAACAACTTCAACAACTGAACGGGGCGTCCCACGATGCGGGACTGAGACGAGCGAGCCGCGCTCAACCCGAATTACCTGATCCAGATCATGCTGGCGGAGGGACTTCACTATTCAACCAAACATCCTCCGCCGAGAGGATGTTTTCTTTTGAATCGCATCATCATCTTCGCCAACGGCGAACTACCCGACCTCGAACAAGCCCGCGCCATTCTGCGGGATGACGACTTCATCCTTTGCGCGGACGGCGGCACGCGTCACGCGCTGGCTCTTGGCTTGACTCCCAACCTCATCATCGGCGACATGGATTCGATTGATACCGCCGAATGGAAAAGACTCGAAGAAAAAAATATTCCCATCGAGCTTTTCCCGCGCGACAAAAACGAAACCGACCTCGAACTCGCCATCAACAAAGCCATCGAGATGAATTCAAACGAGATCATCGTCATCGCTGCCCTTGGCGGTCGCATGGATCACACCCTCGCCAATATCGCCCTCGTCTCCGACCTTCGACTTTCGACCTTCAACCTTCAACTGGATGACGGCACCGAACGCCTCCAATTTTGCCGCACCCAAGCCGAAGTCCGCGGACGAAGCGGAGACATCGTCTCGCTGATTCCCTGGGGCAATCCCGTTCACGGAGTCCAAACAGAAAATTTGAAATGGCAACTCGATATTGAAACTTTATATCCCGAAAAAACACGCGGCATCAGCAACGAAATGATTTCAGATACCGCCTCCATCAAAATTGAATCAGGCTTATTACTCATCATCCACCACCGCCAATCTCCAATCTCCAATCACCAATTCTCCAATCCTCTAATTCTCCACTCCTCGAAAGCACACCCATGAACCGCCTCGCCCTCCTCCTCGCCACTTTCCTCTTTCTTTTTTCCTCCTGCGCGCCTCAATCCTCCGCCACCCTCACCATCATGACCCACGACTCCTTCACGGTAAGTGAAACTGTTGTGACCGCGTTTGAAGATACAAACAACGTAAAAGTCGTTTTCCTCCCCAGCGGCGACGCGGGCGCGATGCTCAACAAAGCCATCCTCACTAAAGACGCGCCGCTCGCCGACGTGATGTTCGGCGTGGACAACACCTTCCTTTCACGCGCGCTCGATGAAGATATTTTTGCATCGTATGCCTCGCCTGAATTGCAAAACATTCCCGACGAGTTCAAACTCGATCCTTCCAATCGCGCGACACCTGTTGACTATGGCGATGTTTGCATCAATTACGACAAAAACTATTTTGCCGAAAATAATCTGGCAGTGCCGCAAAACCTCGAAGACTTGACGAAGCCCGAATACGATGGCTTGCTGGTCGTGGAAAATCCCGCCACCTCGTCAACAGGACTCGCCTTCCTGCTCGCCACCGTCGCACACTACGGCGATTCGTTCACCGAATATTGGCAGGTGTTGAAAGACAACGGTGTCGTTGTCGTGGATGGTTGGGAGACCGCCTACTATACCAACTTCAGCGGATCTTCAGGACATGGATCGCAACCGATGGTCGTTTCGTACGCGTCATCACCTGCCGCGGAAGTGATCTTCGCAGAGACTCCACTAGACGATTCTCCTACCGCCTCAGTGATCGCACCCGATACCTGCTTCCGTCAGATCGAATTTGTCGGCATCCTCACAGAGACAAAGAATCGCGCCCTCGCTGAAAAGTTTGTTGACTTCATGCTGAGCCAACAATTTCAAGCAGACATGCCGTTGCAAATGTTCGTCTATCCCGTGAATCCCCATGCCGTTCTTCCCGACGCGTTCGTCAAATACGCACAACAACCAACCCAGCCCGCTACCCTTTCCCCCGCCGCCATCGCCGCGCATCGCGACGAATGGATTCAAGCATGGGCGGGTGTGATGTTGAAGTAGATATGAAAACAGGTAAACAAGTAAACACGGAAACACGGAAACAGGTAAACAAGTTTTCCTTGTCTACGTGTGTGCCTGTCTACGTGTCTACTTTTGCGCGTGTCTACTTGCCTACTTTATCCCTCTGGCTTCTCCCCCTATCCTTCCTCACCCTCGCCTTCTTCTTCCCCCTTTCCAAAATCCTCGCGCTCACACTTTTCCCTTCAACTTTCACCCTCGAAAACCTGCGCAACACGCAACACGTAGTACTTTTTACTTTTTACCAAGCAACCCTCTCCGCCATCCTCACTCTCACCCTCGGAATCCCCTCTGCCATCCTCTTCGCCCGCTTCGACTTTCGCGGCAAGACTCTCCTCCGCGCCCTCACCGCCGTTCCCTTCCTCCTTCCAACAGTCGTAGTCGCCGCGTCTTTCACCTCCCTCCTCGGTCCACACGGGCTGATCACCTCAATTCTCCAACTCTCTAATTCTCTCTTTCCTCTTTCCTCTTTCTTTCCTCATCCTTCCTCCTTCACCCTTCATCCTTTCCTCGCCATCCTCCTCGCCCACATTTTCTACAACACCACCATCCTCATCCGCATCGTCGGCGCGGCGCTCTCCAACCTCGACCCCAAACTCGAACAGACCGCCCGCACCCTCGGCGCGGACTCGCTCCGCGTTTGGCTGAAAATAACCCTGCCGCTTCTTCGTCCCTCCATCCTCGCCGCCTCGCTCCTCGTCTTCCTCTTTGACTTCACATCCTTCGGCGTGATTCTCCTTTTAGGCAATTCGCAACTCTCCACACTCGAAACGGAAATCTACTTCCAAGCCGTCAGGCAATTCAACCTGCCTCTCGCCGCGCTCCTCTCCATCATCCAACTTCTCTGCACCCTCATCGTTTCCCTGCTCTATACGAAGTACGCAGTACGCAATACGCAGTACAACCCTCGCCCCACACCCCCTCGCAAACCTCGAACACTCACCCAAAAACTCTTCGTCACCATCCTCTGCCTTCTGCTTTCTGCCTTTTTCACTCTCCCCCTCGCCTCCCTCCCATTCCGTTCCCTCACCCGCCTCGAAGCGGATCGCGGTCAGCGTGGCGAAGTCCAATATGGATTCACAACCGATTATTACAAAGAACTTTTCATCAATCGTCGCGGCTCGGTATTTTATGTTCCGCCTATACAAGCAATTCTCAACTCGCTCACCTACGCTTCTGCGACAGTAATTCTCTCACTTCTCTTAGGCTTTCCCGCCGCGTTTGCGCTTGCCAAACCAACTGCGCTTGAAAAAATTCTCGACCCGCTTATCATGCTTCCTCTTGGATCATCCGCCGTGATGCTTGGTTTGGGATTCATCATCACGTATGGCAAATGGCTGGCATCGCCGTGGTTCGTTCCGTTCGCGCATACGCTCGTTGCTCTGCCGTTCGTCATTCGCACACTGCAACCCGCAATCGCATCCATCCCGCAACGATTGCGTCAAGCCGCGTCGTCGCTTGGCGCGTCGCCCCTCGAAGTGTGGAAAAATATTGACCTTCCGATCCTCCGCCGCGCAACCCTCGCCGCCGCCACATTCGCGTTCACCATTTCCCTCGGCGAGTTCGGCGCAACCCTCCTCATCACCCGCCCCGAATACCCAACCATCCCCGTCGCCATCGAACGTTTCCTCTCGCAACCTGGCGGGCTGAATTACGGTCAGGCAATGGCGATGGCGACCATCCTCATGGCGCTCACCACCGCCAGCATTTTGCTCATCGAAAAATTTCGCCTCCCAAATATCAGCGATTTCTAAATACGCAATACGCAATACGAAATACGAAGTACTTATGCTCACCCTCACCTCCATCACCAAATCCTACGACCACAAACCCCTCCTCGATAACATCTCCTTCACCGTCGCGGAGGGGGAGACGGTCTGCCTGCTCGGCGCGTCGGGAAGCGGCAAGTCCACCCTCTTGCGGATGATCGCTGGACTCGAATCACCCGACTCGGGACTCATCTCCTTCGGCGGACTCGACCTCGCCTCAACTCCGCCTCATCTCCGCGACTTTGGCTTGGTCTTCCAAGATTACGCCTTGTTCCCCCACCTCAACGTCAACGACAATGTCGCCTTCGGATTAAAAATGCGCCGCATAGGACGAGACGAAATTAATGAGCGCGTAGCCAATTCCTTGGAATTGGTCAACCTGAAAGGATTTGGACAAAGAGGTGTAAGTGATCTATCTGGCGGAGAACAACAACGCGTTGCCCTCGCGCGCGCGCTGGCGATTCGTCCGCGCTTGTTGATGTTCGATGAACCTCTTGGCGCATTAGATAGAACCCTGCGCGAAGATTTGCTGAACGAGTTGCGGACGATTTTGCAAAAGACCAACGTCCCCGCGATCTACGTCACGCACGATCAAGAGGAAGCCTTTGCCATCGCCGACCGCGTGTTGATTCTGCACGATGGCAACATCATCTGCGCAGGGACCCCCGCCGACGTGTGGGCAAATCCGCAGTCCGCGTATGTGGCGGAGTTTTTGGGGTTGGGGAATGTGATGGGTGGCGAAGTGAAAGGGAAAATCCAAAATCGTGAGTGGAAAGTGGAAAGTGAAGCGGGTGAGTTTGTTATTGGATGCGAACACGAACATTCGAAGGGAGAAAAAGTTTCTTTATTGGCGAGGCCGTTCGAGGTCAAAAGTGAAGCGAATGTTTTGAAAGGTATTGTCGCGGATGTCGTCTTTCAACGGGATAAATATAAGGTCGCGCTCGATAATGGTTTGTGCGTCTACTTGAAAGACGCGATAAAGGTCGGCGAGCAAATTGCTGTGAGAATTAAGGTAGAATGTCTCGGATGAGAACAAGCGAAGCAGTTCTGCGGATTAAAGTTCAGAAAAAGAATCCGGCAGACGAGGTGATGTACGAATACGAAGGAGAAGAATTGCGCCGCGACGACACATCCATTGTGCTTGAGGCGTTATTCGACCGCGACGACATGCCGTTTCAAGATGTGACCTTCAAAAAAGGCGACCGCTTCGTGGAATATTATTACACCGATCGCTGGTACAACATCTTCGCCATCTACGGCGGCAACGATGGACAGATCAAAGGCTGGTATTGCAACATCGGCAAACCCGCAGTGATCGAGGATGGCGTCGTTTCGTACGTTGATCTGGCGCTGGATTTGTGGGTTTCAGCGGATGGGAAGCAAACCGTTTTGGATGAAGACGAATTCGAAGCCCTTGCTTTAAGCGATGGCGTAAGGCAGAACGCGTTGATCGGGCTGAACGATCTAAAGGAATTGTTCTTAAACGACAAACCTCCGCTGTGATGCGGAGGTTTGTCGTTGAGTGATGCGGGTTAGAAGGTCCCGAAGATCTGATCGCCGTATTGGTATAGTAAACCGACGGTGATACAGCAACAACACAAAAGCACGACGACAACAGCGGCAATAATGATCGTGGTGTTGTTTTTCTTTGGCTCGGTGGGCATTTGCTCGTCCATGATTTCTGCTCCTATTTGAGATAAGTTAATAACTAGGCGGATTATATCAGGTAGTTGCCCTGTTCGCGCGCCTGTACAGCCAGTAGATGATGAACGCGCCGAGGACGATGATCAGCGTCCCGACGATGATCGGCAGGACGATGGCGACGATGGACAGCACAGTGGAGATGATATCCTCCGCGATGGAAACGGGGACATTCCCCGCGCCGCCCGTGGTCGCCGTCACTGCCGGGCGGAGCGCGCCTGCTTTGGCGACATGCACCGTCCCTGCCACGAGCAGACCTGCCGCCAACGCCAACACGGGGCTAACATCCGTCACCACGTTGGCGCTCGCGGCGAAGGCAATCGCTCCCGCGGTGGGGCGGATGAAGGTTTGGATCACATCGTTGATGTGGTTGACCGCCGGCGCTTTATCCGCAAGCATCTCGACGATGACCAATCCGCACAGCATGAGAATGATCCACGGATTGGAAAGCGTATCCCAGGGTTGACTCAAATTGAGTAAATTCGTATAACGCGCCACCAGCCCGACGATAAGCAGGGGGATGTAGGCGTTCAGTCCTGCGCTGGCAGATAGCCCAAAGGCGGTAAAGATTCCAGTGAGTAATTCCATAGTTTCTCCTAGTACAGGTGTGTAGCGCTCGTTGTAAAACCCAAAGATGAGACTCACCCCAAAGGGATGCCTCCCCAGGTTCCCGTCAGGTTGAAGCGCAGTAGGTCAATTGCCGAGATCATCAACAAGGCGAGCGTCAGCCCGGCGAGGAAGGGCATCCACATTTCTCTGAGTCGGTGGAATGCGTTCTCCTGCCGCATGATCATCAGCCATGTCATGGTGAAGACGATGGTGAGCAAGGTGAGGACGCCCAACGCGCTGAGGATGGCGACGGGATAAAGAACGAGCGAATTTTCTGTGAGGATGAGCAGATCAATCACCAAGATGATGCCGACCAACGCGGCGAGTTTTTTCCAATCAAGCGCGCGTTCGGGGCTTGATGCTTGCCAAACGGTTTGATTGAACGCGGGGAAAAGGATGGACGCGAGCGCGATGCCCATGCCGCTACCGGTCAAGAGTCGCAGGGTGGCGTTTGGCGTGTACAAGTTGGGAATATTTTTGAACGCATCAGGGGAGGTCTGTTTGAGCAAATAAAGATACGAGTTCGATCCATCCAATCCAAAGGCGAGGAAGAAAAGGATGAGCGGCGCGCCGAGTTTCCAGCCGGGGAATCCGCTTTTCTTTCCGCTGGCAAAAGCAAAAAAGACCAGCGAGATCGCCGCCGCGTTGAATTCGCCCGTGCAACGCGCGCACAACGGAAGTTGACGGTCACCTATGTGGAACGAACGCTCGCTGATGCGATGGCAGACTGCGTATCCGATGGCGTCTGCTTTGCCGAGCAGACCGGGCGGCGCGATAAAGAACCACGCTGAGAATGCGAGCAATGCCGCGATGGGAATGAACCAGCGCAGGAGAATTTGAAATTTGGGTTGTGTCGTTGCCTGTTCCATGACGTTTATTATATGGGGATATACGG
Source organism: Anaerolineales bacterium (assembly GCA_044222305.1). Classification (GTDB taxonomy): domain Bacteria; phylum Chloroflexota; class Anaerolineae; order Anaerolineales; family Villigracilaceae; genus Defluviilinea. The sequence goes on along the minus strand of JBGANO010000014.1, from coordinate 10,488 downwards.
ATGCTTGCAAGAAGTGTTGCCTGATTTTGCCAAGCCAGAAATTTTTAACGCGAATATTACGAACAACAATAAGCCATTCGCGCCATTCGCCCATTTGCGTAATTCGCGTTAGAGACTGTTTCTTAACTCTTTCTTTGCCAGACATCGTCCCGATGTCCTTCGGGAGAGCGCACAGAGAACTTTGAGAAAACCTTTTAAAAATCTCTGTGAACTCGGTGTTCTCTGTGGCTGAGGCTCTTTTTCATACCTTTAAGAAACATTCTCTTAAGATCGTATCGAAGTCTGGAGTATCATTGGCGCATTAGGAGACAATCAATGAAACGAATCGGAATCCTCACAGGCGGCGGAGACGCGCCCGGACTCAACGCGGTCATCCGCGCGGCGGTGAAAACCGCCATTTATGAATACGACAGCGAAGTATTGGGAATTCGCAACGGCTACGACGGATTTATCGAAGCAGACGGAATCGTTCCCCTCACCATCGAATCGGTGCGCGGACTGCTCCCGCGCGGCGGCACGATCCTCGGCGCGGCGAACCGCGGCAACCCCTACGCGCGCAAAGTGATCCGCGACGGCAAAGAAGTGATGATCGACGTATCGGATGAGATCATCAAAGGGATTAAACGCCTCGAAATGGACGCCCTGCTGGTCCTCGGCGGCGACGGGACTCTCCATATTGCGCACGAACTCTGCAAGAAAGGCGCGCCGGTCATTGGCGTTCCCAAAACCATAGACAACGACATCGGCGGGACAGAATTTACATTTGGCTTCGATACCGCGGTCAACACTGCCACCGAAGCGATCGACAAACTTCACACCACCGCCGAGGCGCATCACCGCGTGATGGTGCTCGAACTCATGGGGCGCGACGCGGGTTTTATCACATTACACGCTGGCGTGGCAGGCGGCGCGGATGTGATTCTGATTCCCGAGATCCCCTTCAAATTCGAATCGATTCTGGCGCAAGTCCGTCAGCGCGTGGAGGATGGATACCTGTTCAGCATTATTGTCGTTTCGGAAGGCGCGAAGCCACAGGGCGGCGAGCAGGTCTTTTCGCGCAGTGGAGATGAAATCTATGTTCCGAGACTCGGCGGCATCGGTCTGCGAGTGGGCGACTTCATTGAAAAAAACGGGTTCGAATCGCGCGTCACTGTCCTCGGGCATTTACAGCGCGGCGGCTCGCCAACACCGTTCGACCGCTGGCTTGCCACGCGCTTCGGCGCGGCGGCAGTTCGCCTGGCGGCGCGGGGAAAATTCGATCGCATGGTTGCGCTACGCGCCGGGCAGATCGTGGATGTTTCGTTGGAAGAAGTTGCCGCAACAATAAAACGGGTTGACATCAACGATGACGCCGTCCTCACCGCGCGCGGTATGGGCGTTTCATTTGGCGACGAATAATCCGACCCCTCCCGCCGCTACGCGGCGCCCTCCCCAAATACGAAACAGAATTTTGTATGCGCGCAATTCTTTCATGTCGTATTTGGGGAGGGCTGGGGAGAGGTTAACCACAATGCCGCCCTTGCGGACGGCACTGGTGGGGCGCTGTGGCTCCTTTGCTTACTTGAGGAGGGATGCCACAGCGCTGGGTTTGTTACTACTATCCATGTTAGACATCACCTCCTCCTTTCATAAGGATGGCGATCAATTGTATGTTCCCCTGAATGAATATCAGCAGTATGTCATAGTTCAAAATTAATGTCAATGGGCGAAAACCGCCTCTTACCAAGTTGTAATTTTCCTCTCGATCCTACCGCGTAGTCGGCGTTCTCCCCTAGCATCGCCCGTGATTTGCTTGGCAAATCAGGCAGGTATAACGCCGACGGGCATGATAGAACGGTATTCTGTCAATTGTCATTCTGAGAATCTTCTGCCCCCAAATCGAGATTCTCGATGGGTTACACAAATCGAATTCTGATAGCAATTGAGAGACTTCGCAAGCGCGGCAAGGCTATGCTTTGCAAAATTTTTCTGGAGGCTGTGCATGAAAACCAATCCAAACCGATTCTGGTTACTCGTCATCTTGCTGGGCTGGGCGTTCGATTTTCTTTTCTGGGAAAAGCCCGCGGGCATCAACTTTTTTCTCTGGGTGATGCTTTGTCTTGTCACGGGATTCTATCTTTTGCAAACGGACGGGCTTCGCCTCTCTCGCAGGGGAGGTTTGCTTCTGCTTCCCATCGCGTTTTTCGCCGTTGTGATCTTTATCCGCCGCGAGCCGTGGACAGTTTTCCTCTCGGTTGCGATAACCCTCTTCCTCATGGGAGTCTTCGCGCTCACTTACCTCGGCGGCAATTGGGTTCGTTACGGCTTTATTGATTACATCCTCGGTTACTTAAACCTCTTCGCCAGCATGCTCGCGCGTCCACTGGGGTTTGCGGCGGAGGTGAAACGAGATCAGCCGCCCCTGAGTGAGAAGCGCAGTTCTCCCATCCTGCCCATCCTGCGCGGGATCGTCATCGCGTTGCCCGTCATCGCCGTCTTCGGCGCATTGTTGTCGTCGGCGGATCTCGTCTTTGCGAAACGCTTTGAGGAATTCATTGACCTGTTCAACATCGAGAACCTGCCTGAATATATTTTTCGGCTCGTATACATCTTGGTCTTTGCCTATGCCATTGCAGGCGTGGTTCTTCATGCCGCGCAAAAGTCCGACGCTGGTGTGGACGGCAGGGCGCGCGTCCCCGCATTTCTCGGCTTCACTGAATCAGCCATTGTGTTGGGCAGTGTGTTGATCTTGTTCGCCGCGTTCGTCGCGATTCAGTTCCAATATTTTTTCGGCGGGCAGGCGAATATCAACATCGAGGGATACACGTATTCGGACTACGCGCGCCGCGGATTCGGCGAACTCGTAGCGGTGGCGTTCTTCAGTTTGTTGATGTTGCTCGGCTTGGGGAGCATCACCAAACGCGAAACAGAAATCCAGCGGCGCATATTCTCAACGTTTGGCGTGGTGTTGGTTGGTTTGGTGATCGTAATGCAAGTGTCGGCGTTCCAGCGGCTTATTCTGTATGAAAACGCGTACGGCTTCTCGCGCCTGCGGACGCACACGCACGTGTTCATGCTCTGGCTGGCGGCATTGTTGATTGCGGTCGCCGCGCTGGAACTGACGAAACGGGAGAGACACATTGCCTTTGCCATGCTGTTGGCTTCGCTGGGGTTTATCGCCTCGCTCGCGTTGCTGAACGTGGACGCGTTCATCGTGCGGCACAATATCCAGCGTGAAGCGCGCGGAGTTGCCGAAGAGACCCCGACCGAGAATCAGCGCGTTGAACTGGATACGCAATATTTTCTGAATTTGTCGGACGACGCTGTGCCTGAAATGGCGGCGGGGTTTCAAAACGATTCACTGCCTGTTTTAGCGCGGGAAAAGATCGGCGCGGCGCTGGCATGCCGCTGGCATGACCGCGATCAGGACGAGAAGATAGTCCCCTGGCAGGGATTTAATCTCTCGACCTTCAACGCCAACCGCGCGTTTGCTGAGATCGAAGATGATTTAGCCGCTTACAAGATTTCAGACAGCGATTCGCCCCCAATGGTGAAGACCCCGAGCGGCGAGGAAATATCCTGTTGGGGGTATATCTACGATTAATTTCTGGAGACTATCCCTCCCCTGCAAGCATGTGTTCAGAAAACGATCCCTGCATTTGGTTATGCAGGGATCGTTTTGTTTTAACTAACGTGAATACTGGATAATCAGTACTTCACGAAAGTTCAGGCGACAGTTCGATTTGCTTGGCAAATCGTGTCGCCTGCCTGGACGCAGTGCAACTGCGTCAAGAACTCGTTTTCGTGATCTGCTGACTCTCTACCGTACATTTGCACCGCTAAGCCCGCAAAGAACGCAAAGAAAACCTGTTTAACTTGGCGACCTTAGCGTGCTTTGCGGTAAAAATCTTCTCATGTACGGTAGAGAATCTGCTGATAATAATTTCGTGTCATGCGGAGGGGCGAACTGTGCCCCGAAGCATCTCGGAAAGGCTCATCCGAGACCCTTCAGTCGCGAAAAACACGCTCCCTCAGGGTGACATGGTGGTGTGTTTGGCTTATCCGTTACTGACGTTAACTAACTTTGGGCGATAGTGAAAGTTCTCTTACTCCGCGACTCGCCCGGTGTTATTTTATCGCGCGCGTGTTAGAGTTCGTCTTTGGGTTTTAACCGCGCGGCGAGATCGCGCAATTGACCGAACAGAATCGGTTTGATCATGGCAAAGTCCACCTGGTCGCGGAATTCCTCGGCGAGGCGGGCGTCGGCGGTGGTGATCATGATCCAGCTTTTGGTAAAGCGCGCGTCTTTTTTCATCACGTTCAAAAGTAATTCCTTTCCCGAAACATGCGGCAGGTGCATATCCAGCAGGATCAGGAAGGGCGTTGCGCCATCGATCAATCGGTCGCGCGCAATCCTGCCATTGAGGGCGTTTTCCACCTCGAACCCGATCCCGCGCAGGGCTTCGGCAAAGATGTTGGCGAGATCTTCGTCGTCTTCGATGATCAATGCCAGCTTGTTCATGATGCCCTCCATTCCATGGAATATTCATTCGGGGTGATGAGTGGGAAGCGGACGAGAAACACGCTTCCTTCGCCCAGTGTGCTTTTTACGCCAACCTCGCCGTTCATCAACCCGACGAGTTGTTTGACGATGGACAAGCCGAGTCCGAAGCCCCCATGTTCGCGGGTGGCGGCTTCGTCCACCTGGCGGAAGGTGTCGAAGATGTGCGGGATTTCGAATTCGGGAATGCCCTGCCCGGAGTCTGTCACCTCAATTCCCCAGCGTTCGTCTTGACGAAATAATTTTACATGCACAAAACCGCGATGGGTGAATTTAACGGCGTTGCCAACCAGGTTCACAAGGATTTGTTGCAAGCGCGCCGGGTCGCCCATCAGGGTTTCGGGGAAATCGTCTTCGATCTCGCTGGTGAGTTTCAAATCTTTGTCGGCGGCGGGTTTATCCATCAGGCTGTGCATGGTTTCGAGCAATTCAGCAGGCTTGGTCGTCTGGTTATTGATGGTGAGCTTGCCCGCTTCCATTTGCGCCTGATCAAGCAGGTCGTTGATCAACGCCAGCAGGCGTTGCGTGTTCTTCATGATACGGTCTGCCATGTTGATTTGTTTTTCATTGACAGGACCGTACACCGCCTCTTTGAACATCTCGGCATAACCCAGGATTGCGTTCAGCGGCGTGCGTAGTTCATGCGATACGATGCCCACGAAGGTGCTTTTGAGCCGCTCCACTTCCGCTTCGCGCGTAAAATCGCGGAAGACGATGACGGTGCCGGTATCCTCCCGCCGCTGGTCGTAGATCTGCGCCGCGCTGACCGAGAGAGTCTTCTCGCCCCACTCAACGCGAAACCCGATGGGCTGGGTGCCGTGTTCGATCATGGAGCCAAGAAGGGCGCGACTGTTGGGAGCGAGGCGGGGGTGTTCCACCAGTTCGCGGAAGTTTTTATTAATGATCAATTGCAAGGGGATATCGAGCATGCTTTTTATGGCGGGGTTCGCCATGGTGGCATTCCACTTTTTGTCGAACACTATCACCCCATCGGCAATGGAGTTCAAGATCGCCTGGTTGCGCCCCGCCTCGATCTTTTCTCTTGCAAGCGATTCTGCGAGCGCCTCCGTCCGTTCCGCCACGACGCGGTCCAGGTTTAAATTGATGGAGCGCAGTTCGCTCAATGCCTGTTCGAGACTGCGAGCCGACAGCCACGAGACGAAAGCGATCAGGAAAAACCCGGCGATCCCGGGAATGTTGGGGGTAACCCCCAGCGTTATCGCCAGGTAAAAAATAACCGCGCCGCTGATTCCCGCAAACACAAAACTGGAAGCCGGCGTAAGGAGAATGCTTGCCATGAAGATCGGGATGGTGAATGCGAATAACGTTCGTCCGCCCACAATCTGGTCGGGGGTATCGCTCAAGAGAAAAATAACGTATAAAAAAATGAGGAATAAAACCGCCGCGGCTCTCCCTGACCCAAAGTAGTTCATCGCATACACGATCGCCGCCACTGCAAACGTGAGCGCGCTACCCCACAAGAGAAGATAGACCTCCGCGGGGTTTACCGTTGTGGCGAAATAGACGAACGATAACGCGCCGAGCAGGGCTATCCCCGCCGTGCCTGCCAGTAATATGCCAAGAAGCCGTCTTTTGCGGGTATCTTCCGGGTCCGATGTGGAGAAGGCAAAAAACCGCTTGAAAAATTTTTTCATGTCGTCAACCAGTCAAAGCCAATGCGCTGATCACCGCGGACCGAATCACCAGGTTGGGGCTATATAAACACTTGCCGATCCAAAGCGGGGGATAAGGCTTATCCATATTTTCCGACAGCCAGCGGGCGGCTCTCGTCAGGACGTTTTTGGGCACCCTCGCCACTTTTTGATTCCACACCCAAAGCGCCTGCGCGGCATACGCGGTCTCCTCCGCCGTTTTTAGGTAGGTTCCCCACGAGCCATCCTTGTTTTGGGCGCTCAAGATCCAATCCACCGATTCTGCCACCAGGTCGTTGGCGATGCCGGCGCACGCGATGATCGCATGCGAGGTCGCATAGTAGGGCGAGGCGTGCCATTTATCCGCCCAGAACGGATTCGTTCCCCGCGCCTTGTGCAGAAAGCGCGCAACTTTTTGAACCGACGAGTTTTTCATATCCAGTCCTGCCTGCCCGAGCGCGCCCAGCACGTGAATGTTCGCGCTGATGGATGGGTTGGCTTCCAAATCGAAACAGCGGAAGTGATCTTTCTCCTCATACGATAGCACGCCGCCCAGGTCCTTTTCGATTCCAAAGCGGAGGAGGGTGTCGAACACCAGGCTGGTATCATCGCTGTCTTTGACCGTGTACCCCGCGGCAAACCCCACGCCGCGTTTGGGGACCCAGGCATCGGAAAGAAAATCGAGGTGCGGTTTGAGTTTGGCGTGTTGCGCCAGCCCGGGGATCAGGCTCAGATTCCACAACGCCCATCCGATCTCAAAAACATCGAAGGGGGCAACATTTGGGAAACTGCCATCTGCTTTCATGGTGTTGCGCAAATAAGCAAGCGCGGCTGGATCGCCTTTTTTGATATAGGCTGCAAAGTAAGCGGTGGCAGAGGGGCTGACGCCCACAGAGCCGTTGCTCTCTTGCAGGTTGTCCACATCGAGCATGTGCTTGCCGTCCACGCCTGCCATTTCGGCAGAGAATGCCATGGTGACGTGACGGCTGATCATATTATCTTTTAAGTAGGCAAGTTTCACCGCGCGTTGTTTGGATATCCTGCCCAGGATGCGGTTTGCCTGATTTTTGATCAAGCCCAGCTTTTCGGCTTCTGCCACCAGTGTGGGGGTGATCATTTCGAAGCCGACGGTTGCTCCATTTGGGTCGGAGGATAGCCCCCCTGTCGCTTCGCTCACGATTCGTTCCAGCGCGAGTTTGCCTTTGGTGACTTGTTCCTTATCCGCTTCGCGGTGACCGCGGCGCGTTAATGCGATCATGGCGGCGAGCGTGCAAACCACGCGGTCGTGATAATACATCGGCGCCGGCGCGCCCCAGGTGCCGTCGGGTAATTGATTTTTTGTCAGCCAGGTGAGGGCGTGGGCGCTGATGGATGGGGCGATCTCGTCCAGGCGCGCCGCCCATGCCGTATCATATGCCGTGCTTGCCATGTGGCCAGGTCCGATTTCGTTGATGAGTGTTGTGATGTTGTCTGCCATGTTGTCTGCTTTGTTGTTTGGGTTTATTCGGGGAACCATAAGCCGAATTTCAGCTTTCCAACGCCGAACACGAAATCTTTGTGCCGGCGGTAGTATTCCCGAAGTTCGTTGAGCGCATCAGATGGGAGTTTGGTGTAGTCGGGTTCAGGCGTGCGGCGGGTGTAGAGATGGTCGTACAAAATGGAGCGGAGTTGCTTCGCCGTCATATAGGGTGAAGGGCTATGCGAGAAATATAGGTCTTCCTCGCCAGTGGATAGCAGGGGCATATCGAACGCGCTGAATTTGTCGAAGCCGATGAACAGGCTTACCGGGGGCAGGTCTTCTCCGTAATATTGTTTTACAAGCGCGGTCTTGTCGGGTATCTTGCCTTCGGCGCGAAAGTATTCAACAGAAAGGCGGGCTACGGTTTCTGAAGATTCATCGGCGAAGACGCCGAAGCACAGCCGAAACGTTGAATTGGATTTTGTCGCGTCGACCACCTCATCCATGGATTGGAGCGCTCCTTCGTGCGGGGTGCCTGTCAGCACATTGTGATAATCGCCATAAAAACGGACTTTCACGTTGACACGCTCGAAAAACGCCCGGTAATTTTTATCGGTGGCGGTGCGGATGAGTCCTTCGATGCCGACGCGCTGGGTGTATTCGTCGCCGCGACTCAGGAGTTCGCGCCCGAAGACCGGAGCGAGGATGGTTTCGATCCCATGCTCGAACAGCATCGCGCAGAGTTCGATATGATTTCGGATCGACAAATCCATGTATGCCGGGAAAAAATCGTTTTGAATCTTGTCGGCATGTTCGAGCATGAACCAGCGCCGCGTGCCGTTGATGGGGAACACGCAGACTTTTTCGCCGCTCGCTTTTACAAGAGCGGCAACCTCGTCGGTGGGGAGTTGGAGGAATTCCTCGAACGTGGGCATCAAGCCCTCCACAGCCGAGGCAGGAATCTGGGGGTCCGACGCGCGTAGTCGGAGTAGCCGGGCAATGTTTGCGCGAGCAGTTCTTCTTCCTGTTTTGCGGCGCGGGTGAAATCCCAGATCGCGTAGATCAGGGCGGCGAGTGTGGCGAGCGAGGGATTAACAAAAAACAACCCCGCCGCAATGCCAAAAAAGGATGTGATGACCGGGTGTCGCATGAGTTTGTAGGGTCCGCTGTCGATGACTTTGTGATCGGGTTGGACTTCGACGCGCTCGGCGTAGAACCTGCCGAGATGGGCGCGTGACCAAATGTGGAGGGCAAGCGCGTTGAGGATCAATGCGATGCCGATGAGTTGAGCGAGGAATCCCCAACCGGCGGTCGCGCGAAAACTCAATTGAGGAATGAAAACAGGTTGCAGAATCAGAACGGCGACGAGGAGGAAGATGAAAAATGTAAAATCCCAGGCGCGACCCGTGCCGCTGGCGGCGCGTTGTTTGTCGTAGCGGCGGATGAGCAAAAAATCCACCGTGTAAAAAAGCAGGATGGCGAGGAATGTGATCGCCGCTTGGATCGTTGCCGGGAACATAAAGCGTTTAACTTTTTGCCGCGCGCGTGAGGAACCCCGCCATGGTAACCATGGCGTGATTGGTATCCTCCAGGTGGAAGCCGAGCCTGCGCTTTACATCGTAGGCGCCGGTTCCGAAGCGCACGAGGCGGACCTTGTGCTCGAAGGCTTCCTGCAAGGCGGCATAGAGCAGGTAAAAATATCCGCCCGGCACATCGTCTTCCAAGCCGATCGCGGTGGCGAGTTGGAAGTTGTTATCGCGCACGACTGCGCCGCACCCGACGAGTTTGCCGTCTTTGCGCAAATCAAGCCAGGTGCCGTCGATCATCGAGAAATTTTCGAGCAAGCCGCGCATCCACGGGTTAGGAGCGGAGCCGTGCCAGATGGAAACATGCTTGATGAGGGTGAGAGCCGTTTCCACGTCTGAAACAGCCCGGTGTTTGGTGAGAACGAGTCCGGCTTCCTCCGCCTCTTTTATACTTTTTTTGTAGTGTTGTCGATCCTTTTTATTGCCGGATTCGAGACAGGCTTCGAAACTTTCCCATTCCATTGGCATGAAGGTGCCGGGTTCTGAAACAGTGACGGGTTCGTAGCCGTGGGGCCACGGGTAACGCAATTGTTCGGTGAGCAGGTAATCGAAGACAAGGAATGAACAACGTTGTTTTTTGAATTCTTCCTGCGCCGCCTGCGAAAGGGCAACAAGCGCTTCATCGTGAAGCGCCCCGCCGGGGAGTAGTAACGCGGATGTGTCGGCAAGCGGCGAGCGGCATACCAACAAAGGACGGTGCTTGAAAATGGAAGCCATGAAGTTGCGGGCGATGCTTGGGAGGGGAAGCGGTTCATTCGTGACGCGGAATAGCGCCGCGCCGCCAACGGGTGTTTTTCCATCCCAAGCGATCAAATAGGTGGCTGGGCTGTCTGCCATGGCGCGTTCGCCAAACACGTACCAGGCGTGGCTTTGAAAACCGCGCCCGGCGGCAATGCGGTTCCATATTTCGGGTTTGATGTCGTGGATGCTGTGAAAAACTTCTACTTTTAACTTAGCCATATTCGCTCCCGTGCGTTTCCATTGTACATGAGCCGGTTGGTTTTATCGTGGTCATTTGCCTTGCAAAAATGAAAACCGATAACCAAGACCGCAGTTTTAAAGAAAAGCCTTTTTCTACCACAAGGGGCACAAAGGTCACGAAGGAAGAACGCCCGTAGCCTCCCCTTTGTGTCGCATTGGTGAACTCAGCGCAAGGCCCTGTGTCACTTCGATAGGCTCTTTCGTATTAAGTGAGGAAGAGCCACATGACCGTATAATTGGGCTGGAGATTCATCCATGCAAAATTATACC
>JBGANO010000013.1:0-70460 GCA_044222305.1 Anaerolineales bacterium | reverse complement strand
CAGGATTGTAGTCCGCTCCAATCTTTCAAGTCGAAACTGTTGGCGAAGCGGGCGATTACTTCCTGGATAGCGAGTCTATGGTCAATGCTCATCGTGTATTCCTATTTCACATCATTCGGCAAGGACGCGCGTCCTGCGGCGGTCATTTTTCCTTCCGCAATCAACCTTCTCGCGCGATCTTTATTCTTTTCAGACCACTTTGATTTCGGTTTGCGCGGAGTGTAGCGAGTTACATATCGTTCCGCGTCCAAGCCTTTGAAGCCGATTGATTCTGTCCAGCCAAAGCACATCGCTTCTTCGACTGCATCATGAAACTTGATGGACGGTTTCTTCGTGGCTTTCTTATATTGAATCAACCATATCTCTTTCTTCAATTTGTGATTCTTGATCAACCACTTGCGAAAGTCGTCGCTTGTCGTCACATAAATTGTTTCGCCGATTTCCATGAGTTCCTTTTGAACCGCGAAGCCCGCTAAGCCTGCACTGAGCGAAGCCGAAGTGAACGCAAAGAAAACCTTGTTTTTTTCTTCGCGAACTTTGCGCTCTTAGCGGTTAATTACCTCACAACAAAAACGCCTCTCATAGTGAGAGGCGACACGCGAAGCGCATATCATCTCTCATCTCCCGCACGATCAAAAATCATGCGCCGAAGTTGGCACCGTTTCTTATGAGAGTAGATGATTAGGGAGTAGGGACTAGTCTCTACTCTCCGCTCTCTATTCTCTAACACCGGTTGCCGAAGCGTCAACGGGTCGGTCCCTCAGCTTCTCTGGATGAGCATATCCGTAAATTGTTTGCGTTTTATAACACGGCAGTGCGGGAATGTCAATTCAATATTCGGTATAATCTTCCCGTTATGCGTTTCGATCAAAAACGTTTCTCATACATTCCGCTCGCGATCTTCGTCATCGGCTTGGGCATCTTCGCCTACCTCGGCGTCCACTTCCGCTACTGGGCAGACGACTGGTGCTACAACGCGGACTTCCGCAATTTGGGATTTCTCGAAACCCTGCGCGGATACGCCTACAACGTGACGTACACACCGAGCCGCTACTCCGTGACGATTCTCGCGGGACTCTTCTACCCGCTTGGCGTGCTTGGACTTAAACTCCTCACCCCAATCTCGCTTCTTCTCTGGACGTGGGGACTGGTTCGCCTTTTCCAGAACTTTTCCGTCCTTTCAGGTTATCCACTTTCCACTTTCCACGCAATCTTGCTTTCCCTCATCATCGTTTACTTTTCCATTTACCTCGCGCCGCATTTGTATCAATCCATATATTGGAACACTGGCTTCTTCACGTATACTTTTCCTCTTGTGTTGCTCCCATGGGTGTTAACCCTCGTTACCAACCAAAACACATCCAAAACAAAATTAATCCTCGTTGCCTTGCTCTCCCTCCTCGCAGGTGGATTCTCCGAAGCAAGCAACACTGTGCTTGTTCCCATTTTGGCTTTGTACACAGTCATTGCCTTCATCGGTTCACGCTCCAAAAAACTTTGGGCGCAAAAGACTTTCACTCCCGCACTCGTGGCTTTGATTTTTGCCATCATTGCTATGGCACTCCTCGTCTTCGCACCGACAACTCAACTCCGCGCGGATAGATACGGCGAACCAGCGAGTCTGCTTGAACTGATAACCTTGGTGTTCAATTTCACCCGCGAGTTTGTGACTCTGTCACTCAAAGATTATCAACAACTTCTCGTCCTCGCGCTCGCAGGTTTACTCGGCTTTGTGTTGACCTCGAAAGAAAGAAACATCAACATCCCAAAAATGCTCGGTCTCGGACTAGGTATCTTCGCTTTGGCGACTCTCCTCGTCGCTGCGTCATTGACTCCCAGCGCCTACATCGAGCGTGGACTCCCCATCCTCCGCACGCAGATCATTCCGCGTCACATCATGGTCTTCGCCTTCGTCGCGCTAGGCTGGGTCGGTGGATATTCCCTCCGTCAGTTGTACGCGCCGACTTGGTTGCAGACTACGGCGAGAGTTGCTTTACTAATTGCACTTATTTTTCCAATGTTCACTATTTATAATTCATCAAAATATATTCCCGTTTACAGTCAACGCGCCCAACTTTGGGATGAACGCGAAGCGACCATCCTTTCTGCAATTGAAAATAATCAAGAGCGCGTCGAAGTCATTGCCATAGACGGCGCGCCCGTCAACGGCATCCGCGACTTCGACCCGCCCGATAAAAAGGGATATTGGATCACCCTCTGCGCTGCCGATTACTATCACATCAAATTACAGGTCATACTCCCATGAACATTGTTGCGCTCGTCCCCATGCGCCATCACTCCCAACGCGTGCCAGGCAAGAATTATCGTCCGCTGGCTGGCAAGCCGCTGTTTCATCACATCATCGAGACGCTACTCGCTGTACCTCAAATCAACCAGATCGTCGTGGACACGGACTCGAACGAAGTGATGGACGGCTTGAAACAACATTTCCCATCCGTGAACATCATCAACCGCCCCGAATCCCTCCGTGCAGACGATACGCCGATGAACGAGATTTTGATCCACGATACAGGTTTATTCCCCGCCGATTTTTATTTGCAAACGCACAGCACGAATCCCTTGCTGAAACCCGAATCAATCTCCAAAGCCATCCAATTACTACTTACCAATTACCCCAATTACGATTCCTTATTTTCCGTCACCCGCCTCCAAACCCGCCTCTACGACAAAGACGGCAACGCGCTGAACCACAACCCGAAGGAATTGATCCAGACTCAGGATTTACCTCCCGTCTACGAAGAAAATTCTTGCATCTACATTTTCACGCGCGAGAACCTTCTGGCGAAGCGACACCGCATCAGCGACAAACCGCTCATGTTCGCCATTGACGCCGACGAAGCGTGGGATATTGACGAAGAACTCGATTTTGCGATCTGCGATTTCCTGTTGAAGAGAAAGCAAGATATAAAAAGCGGACACTAGAGAACATCGGAACATGTCATTCTGAGGAGCGGAGCGACGAAGAATCTCTGTCACCCCATGAAGATTTCTTGTGGGAGGAGAGATGCTTCGCTTCGCTCGGCATGACATACTTTTGCAAGAGGAATGATGAATCGCTGGAAAAATTTGAAACAAACATTGAGCAGATGGTTCTCCATCCCGTGGTATCCCATCCTGTTCGGCGCATATCCTGTGCTGGCATTGATGGCAGTCAATGTGGGACAGATCAAACTCGAGGCGGGATGGCGTCCTCTAATTGTTTGCATCCTCTTCGCGGGGATACTTTTCACTTTATTACGCCTCATCCTCCGCGATTGGAATCGCGCCGCGTTTCTGTCCGCGTTGTGGATGGCGTTGTTCTTTTCGTATGGACACGTCTACATCACCTTGACCGAAAAAGTAAAAGACTTCGATTTTGAAAAATGGTTGCTCATCGCATGGCTCGCGCTTGCCGTTCTCTTTATCGTTTGGGCTGTTAGAAAATCTCCAGCCTCGCCACTCGCTCTGAACGTGATCGCGCTGGGGCTGGTAGTCACCTCCTTATGGCAGACCAGTTCGGGGGTCCAGAAAGGAGGCGCGCATCGCGTCGGCGCGGAGAATGCCCCCGTGGATGAGAATCTCACGCGTCCCGAAAATCCGCCCGATGTGTATTATTTCATCCTCGATTCGTATGCGCGTGAAGACTTGTTGAAAAAAGCGTATGACTACGATAACAGCGCGTTCATCGAAGGATTGCGCGAGCGCGGATTTTATGTGGCGCAGTGCAGTCAGGCAAATTATGTACGCACTGAACTTTCGGTGGGATCATCGTTGAACATGTCGTATTTGCAGGATTTGGATTCGTCGTTCACACCCGATAGCATCAAGCGGCGCGTCTTGTGGGACTCATACCAACACAGCGCGGTTCGCTATAACTTTGAAACGCTTGGTTATAAAACGATTTCATTTGCAACGGGCTTTGCGTGGAATGAACTCGACGATACCGATGTGTTTTACACGCCGCCGCCATTTTCTGCGGGCATGACCGAGTTTGAAACACTGTTCATGCAGACGACCCTTGCGCGTTATACGCAAGACCTTGGCTGGGTGGATGCCGACGCGATCACGGGACAAAATTTCCGCGACCGTACATTGTTGGTATTTGATTCACTGGATGATATTGCGCAGATGCCTGAGCCAACATTTGCATATATCCATGTAATTTCGCCTCACCCACCATTTGTGTTTGATGGCAATGGCGAACACACAAACCCTGCTGATTTTTGGAACGAGAAAAAACAATATCCTGCCGATTTGTACGCGCAGGGTTATAAAAACCAATTGACTTTTTTAAACAAAGAAATTCTGGAAGCGATAGACACGTTGTTTGCCGAATCCGAAACGCCGCCGATCATCATCTTGCAAGGCGATCATGGTCCGTGGCTTCAACCGCGCGATCGGCGCATGTGGATTCTGAACGCGTATTATTTGCCCGATCATCAAGATGAATTGTTTTCTAAAATTTCGCCCGTAAACACTTTTCGCATCATCTTCAACTCCTACTTCGGCGGGAACTATGATATGCTTCCGAACGTTAGTTATTTTTCACCCGTTCCAAACCTCTATGAGTTTTCAGAAGTAAAAAACAATTGCAAATGAAATACACCGTCCTGTTCACCGCGCCTTACATGATTCCGTTTGTGGATCGTTTCAAACCCGTCTTCGACAAATACAACATCGAGTTGATCGTGCCAGATGTGCGCGAACGCATGGAAGAGGAAGACTTGCTCAAGTACGCGGGTCAATTCGACGGCGCGATCTGCGGGGATGACCGCTACACCGCGCGCGTCATCGAAGCCTGCGCGCCGCGCCTCAAGGTGATCTCGAAGTGGGGGACGGGCATCGATTCTCTCGACGGGGAAGCCTGCCTCAGACATTCGGTGAGGATTGGACGCACCCCCAACGCCTTCACCACTCCCGTAGCGGATACGGTCCTCGGCTACATGCTCGCGTTCGCCCGCCGCCAGCCATGGATGGACGCGGAAATGAAACGCGGCAAGTGGGAAAAGATTCCTGGTAAATCGCTGAGCGAATGTACATTGGGCGTGATCGGCGTCGGCAACATCGGCAAAGCCGTGACTCGCCGCGCAAAAGCCTTCGGCATGAAAGTCTACGGCAACGACATCGTGGACGTTGACCACGTCTTCATCACCGAAACTGGAATCGAAATGACCAGTCTCCACTCTCTACTTTCCAATTCCGATTTCGTCTCGATCAATTGCGATCTCAATCCAACCTCTCGTCACTTGATGAACGCTGATACCTTTGCATTGATGAAACCAACCGCAGTACTGATCAACGCCGCGCGCGGACCCATCGTCGAAGAGAAAGCGTTGGTCGCCGCGTTGCAGGCAAATCGTCTGGCAGGCGCCGCGTTGGATGTTTTCGAGGTCGAACCGCTTCCGCTGGATAGTCCGTTGCTGAAAATGGATAACGTCATGCTCGCCCCGCACAACTCCAACTCCAGCCCCGCCGCGTGGGAACGCGTGCATTGGAATACGATTAGAAATTTGGTGGAGGGGTTGGGGATTCCGTTTTCGTACACGGATTTCGCGGACGACACGGAAAAAAACTTAAAATAACGGAGCTGAGTTATGGAGACAAAGAAAAAATTCAAAAATAGGTTCTTGACGCAGTTGCACTGCGTCAAGGCAGACGACACGATTTGCCGAGCAAATCGAACTGTCACCTGAACTTTCGTGAGGTATTGATTATTTGAAAGCTACGGAAATCGAAGTTGGTCTTTTATTGAACTTTGGTCGCGAGGCGCAATTCCATCGTAAAATCTATGACAACCCTCGCAAAGGGACTTTATCCTGGACGAAGAATCCGTAGAAACTATTTCGTTTCCGTGAAATCCGTGTTATCCGTGTACAAAGAGATTACTCCATGACAAAAACGGTTTTGATTACAGGCGCGGCAGGTGGAATTGGTCGCGCGTCTGTTAATTTATTTTCTGAAAAAGGCTGGCGAGTCATCGGCGTGGACAGGTCGGATTTTGGAAATGATTTTCCAAAGAATGGCTTGTTCATTGAATCGGATATTTCACATCCCGAAGATATGCAAGCCATCTTTGAGAAGGCTCATAAGTTCACAGAATCGCTTGACGCATTGGTGAATAACGCGGCTGTTCAAGTTGCAAAGCCAATTATTGAAACAACTGTCGAAGAGTGGGACGCTGTTATGGCTTCCAACTTGCGTTCAGTGTTTTTGGGAGTCAAGTTGGCGTATCCGTTGTTGAAGAAAAACGGTGGCGCGGTGGTGAATGTTTCGTCTGTGCACGCGATTCAAACATCGGCGAATATTGCCGCCTACGCCGCGTCGAAAGGCGGATTGCTGGCATTGACTCGCGCGATGGCAATCGAGTTTGCGCCTGATAATATCCGCGTCAACGCCATCCTTCCTGGCGCAGTGGATACGCCCATGCTCCGCGCGGGGCTTGGTCGCGGACATGTCGGTCATGGCGATGTGGAACAGCGGCTCGATAATCTGGCGCGTAAGACGGTCAGCGGAAAAGTCGGCAAGCCTGAAGAGATTGCTCACGCGATTTATTTTCTCGCAGACAATGAACAGTCCTCTTTTATGACTGGTCAAGCGCTGGTTGTGGATGGGGGAGCGACGGCGAGATTGAGTACGGAATAACTTTGCAGAAAGGATAAAGGATGAATTTTGAAGGATGAAAGAAAAACCGACATCTTTCACGTATCTTTCTTCTCCTCGACTGTTCAGGACAAACTTTCTTCTTTCCCATGAAACAAACCCTCAAATCGTTGATACCAAATCCGCTTTGGCAATTCAGCCGCGACGCGTACGATTCACTCCGACGCCTGCCTGAATTGCCCGCCGCGTATTTTCATCCGTGGCGGCGGCAGAGCGTTCGTCGCCTCGCCGCGTTGAAGAATATTCACAAAGGCAAACGTGCCTTCATCATCGGGAATGGCCCCAGTCTGAAGCAGACCGACACGAGCAAATTGAAGAACGAGATCACCTTCGGCATGAACCGAATTTATCTCGCATTCCCCGAATGGGGCTTCACAACATCCTACCTCTGCGTCACAAACGACCTCGTCGTCGAGCAATTCGTGGCCGACATCACCGCCCTTCCAATTCCAAAATTCATCGCCTGGCGTTCCCATCGCCACTTCATCCCCCAATTCTCCAATTCTCAAACCTCTCGAGAAGTTTCCAGTCTCCAGTCTCCAATCTCTAATTCTCTAATCTCTAATTCTCTAATCTCTAATTCTCCTCAATTATCCCTCCCCACCTTCATCTACACCACCTACACAGGACCAAAATTCTCCACCGATGTCCGCGGACGAGTATGGGAGGGTGCCACAGTCACGAATCTTGCGTTGCAACTCGCCTTTCACATGGGTATTGAAAAAGCCATCCTCATCGGCGTGGATCACAACTTTGCCGACAAGGGCGAGGCGAATAAAACCATCGTTTCGCAAGGCGACGACCCGAATCACTTCATGCCAAATTATTTTGGCAAGGGAGTCAAATGGCAATTGCCAGACTTGGATACCTCCGAAATCGGGTATGCCCTTGCACGTGAGGCATATCATCGTGCAGGACGCGAAGTTGTTGATGCTACAGTCGGCGGCAAATTAACAATCTTTCCGAAAGTAGATTACCACTCTCTATTTTAGATTACGTAATACGCAGTACGCAGTAATGCCCCTCCCATGTCCCTCATCTCCATCATCACCCCCTCCTTCAACCAAGCTCGCTACCTCGAGCAGACGATACAATCTGTGTTGGGGCAGGATTATCAGCGCGTCGAATACATCGTCGTGGACGGCGCGTCTACGGATGGGTCGGTGGAGATCATCAAGAAATATGAGGGTAGGGGCGGGGTCACCCCGCCCAACACGGGCGAGAGAACCTCGCCCCTACAGGCCCGCACGATTTCCTTCTGGGTGAGTGAAAAGGATGCGGGTCAGGCGGAAGCCATCAATAAGGGACTGGCTCGCGCAACGGGCGAGATCGTCGCATGGTTGAACTCGGATGATTATTATTTGCCAGGCGCGGTTTCTGCGGCTGTGAAAGTGTTTGAGGAAAACCCTGATGTTGTGTTGGTGTATGGAAACATGCTCGCGGTGGATGAACATGGCAATTCTTTCAACACGTTGACGTACAAGCAACTGTCTTTGCAGGATTTGTTATGTTTTCAGATCATCGGTCAGCCCGCGGTGTTTTTTCGACGTTCAGTATTAGAAAAAACGGGAATGCTCGATTCCACTTTCCACTTTCTACTCGACCATCACCTCTGGATTCGAATCGCGCAACATGGAAAAATCCTGCACGTGGATCAAACGTGGGCGGCGGCGCGCTACCACGCGGAGGCGAAGAACCGCGCCAAAGCGGCGGAGTTTGGACGCGAAGCCTTCCGCATTTTGGCTTGGGCGGAGGGGCAGGCTGGGTTGGCTGAATCAATTCGACCCGTGGGAAGACGCGCGCGCGCATCGGCGCATCGAGTCGACGCGCGGTATCTGCTCGACGGCGGCAAATCCGCCTCGGCGTTGAAAGCGTGGATGCGCGCGTTCTTCATCCACCCACCGACGGCGTTGGCGCGGTTGAATATTTTGGTATCCGCTTTGTTGAATCTTATGGGGCTTGATTTTGTACGCGAATCATTTTTGTCGCGACGATCACGTAGAGTGAATGAGAAAATTCCTTAGCCACAGAGAACACCGAGATCATTGAGAAAAATCTCAGAATCTCTGTGCGCTCTGTGGCTTTGAGTGAAAAAATAGCCAGCGGGGAGGTATGTTATACTGACTCGCAAAATTCCATGAGGTTAACGAACGAATGAGTTTGACGAAAAAAAATGGCTGGGTATCGTTTTTATTTTTCATCGGGGCGTTGAGCGCGTGTGTGCCATTGGCCGTGTATGCGTGGTTGGGAACTTTTTCGCGCTATCTCGCTGACGATTATTGCGCGTCCACATATTTGTACACGTCGCAAAATATTGTGGAAGCCACGTTGCGGGCGTATTCGTTGTGGGGGAACAGTTATTCGCGCTTGATGTTTTCGCAATTGATCGAATTGGGAGGCGTGAACGGCATCCGCGTGATGGCGGGCGTGGAACTTGTGATCTGGGCGCTGTTGCTCGCGTGGATGTTTGTCGAGTTGGGAAAACTTTTGCGGATTCAAATGCCGAAGGTTGGGTATGTATGGCTGGCGTGCATGATGATCGTCTTGAGTCTGTATCAAACTTCGGCGTTATATCAAATTTTATTTTGGCGCACGGGGGTGATTCCATATTCACTGCCGCTGTTGTGGTTCATCGGGATCGCGGCATATTTTCTTCGTTATGTTGAAAAGCCGTACGAGAAATCGCGCGCCGTTTGGTTTGGAATTCTTTTTACCATTTTGATTTTCTTCGCGGGCGGACTGAGCGAAACGACATCGGGGATGTTGGTGGGAATCATGTTTGTTGCGGTTGCGCTAACTTGGTGGACGAAGCGACACCATCAACGCCGTGACGTGCTGGTGTTTTTAACTGCGGGACTGGTCACTGCGATAATCGCCATTTCGATCACGGCGGCGTCGCCAGGGACCTCGAATCGCTTGGGCAGGATCATGCGCCAAGAGCCGATCTATAATCCGATAGAGCTGGCTGACGATGTGATTCTTTTTACCTCTCAATTTCTTTTTGAAACTGTCAAATCGTATCCGACGCTAATGGTTGTCGCGCTCGCGGTTTCATTTGGTGTTGTGTATCTCGCACTTGCAACGAGCCAAAATGAAGAATCGTCAATCCCAACTTCTTATTTGCGAACGGCGTTGCTGATCATCCCGATTGTCGTTTTCATCGTCATCGGATTTAGTTATGCGCCCAGCGCGTTCGTGCGGACCTTCCCCGCGGCGCGGGCGCGTTATGCATCTCATTTTGTGTTCATGCTTGGATTAATAATCGAAGGCGGCGTGCTGGGAATTTTGGCGGTGCAGGCGCGTTCGGTTGTTAACTTGAAATGGGTTCAGGTTGCGGTTGCGCTTTTGCTCGTTGCGTTGATCGTTCATCCGATCCGCGCGACGCCGCAAGTGTATGCGCTTCATTATCAATATCAAAACTTTGCGCAACAATGGGATGACCGTCACGCGCTCATTCAACAAGCCGTTGCGAACGGCGAGACCGATCTTGTCGTCGTTCAATTGGATGCGCCCGGTGGCATCGGAGAATACAAGGGCAACCCCAAAGATTGGATCAACCGTTGTGTGGCGCGGTTCTACGGTTTGAATTCGATCATCGCGCCATGAATCACATGAAGACCGATTCGCAAGACTCAACCACTCAACCCATCCTCGTCGCTGGCGCGCATCGCAGTGGCACCACGTGGGTTGGCAAAATGCTCGCGGGTTCGCAAGTGGCGTACATCAGCGAGCCTTTGAATGTGTTGCATCGTCCCGGCGTTTTGCGCGCGAAGGTGAAGCATTGGTATCAATATGTTTGCGACGATAACGAAGCCGATTATCTCGCGCCGTTCGAAGAATTGCTCGATTATCGCTATCACACGTGGGGCGAGATCAAATCCATTCGTTCGCTCAAAGATTTTTTGCGCATGGGGCGCGACTTCAAAATTTTTTACGACGCGCTCGAACACGGTCAACGCGCATTGCTCAAAGATCCGTTCGCGGTGTTTTCGATTCCGTGGTTCGCAAAACGATTCAATTTCAAAGCCGTCGTCACGGTTCGTCACCCTGCCGCGTTTGCGAGCAGTCTCAAACGCCTCGGCTGGAATTTCGATTTCAACGACCTGCTCGATCAACCTTTGCTGATGCGCGATCATCTTGAACAATATCGTGGACAAATGCAAGCCGTCAAAGCGGATGACGTCATCGGTCAAGCCAGCCTGTTGTGGACGATGATCTACCGAACGGTTCACACTACGGGACAGCTGAATCGGCGCCTCATCATCGTCCGCCACGAAGACCTTTCGCGTGATCCCGTCAGCGGCTTCCGCGACCTGTACGCCGCGCTGGGATTAGACTTCACACATCACGCGGAGGAGATAATCCGCAACTCCAGCAGTTCCGAAAATCCCAGAGAACTCTCGCGTAACAAAACTCATTCGGTTAAACTCGACAGCCGCGCCCACGTGGACAGTTGGAGAACGAAACTAACCGCAGATGAGATAAACCGCATCCGAGAAATCACAGAAGACTCCACCCGCCTTTTTTATCCCGACATCAACTGGTAACCAAATTACCAATTACCAATTACCAATTACCAATTACTGCTCACTGATTACTGATGACTGCTAACTCCCTCCCTCTCGTCTCCATCATCACTCCCTCGTTCAATCAAGCGCGCTACATTGAAGCGACGATTCAATCCGTGCTTGGGCAGGATTATCCGCGCATCGAATACATCATCGTGGACGGGGCGTCCACGGATGGAACGGTGGAAGTCATCAAAAAATATGAGGGTAAGGGCGAGAGAACCTCGCCCCTACAAAATCGTACGATTTCCTCGTGGGTGAGCGAACCAGACAAAGGTCAGACCGACGCGATCAATAAGGGATTTGCGCGCGCGCAGGGCGATATCCTTGCGTGGATCAACTCCGATGACACGTATGAATTAGGCGCGGTCAGCGCGGCGGTGGAATTTTTGTTGGAACATCCCAACGTGGGCATGGTCTACGGTGACTGCAACTTCATCAACGAAAGCGGAGGCGTGATCGGCAAATTCAACTCGGCGCAAACGGATGATCGTCTGCTTCGGCAGGGATACGTCCACATCCCGCAACAGACCGCGTTCTTCCGCGCGGACTTGTGGCGGCAGGTCGGTCCGCTTGACCCGTCGTTTTACTTCGCGATGGATTATGATCTATGGACGCGCATCGCGGCTCGTTCGCAGATACAATACGTCCCGCAGACGTGGGCGAATTTTCGCTTGCACACGTCGGGCAAAACCATCGTTGCCGATGACCGTTGCTGGCCCGAAATGATCCGCGTGCATTACCGCGACGGCGGCTCGTTCTTTTCAACGATCGTGGCAAAATACTACCTCCGCAAACTGATCGCGCCGATTTGGAATTGGCGGCGGCGAAGGATGTTAGGGTGATGTATGAAATGAAGTATTACGTACTGCGTACTGCGTATTTCGTATTACGTAGTACGCAATACGAAGTATGATTACCAACCATGCAAACAATTTTTTCATCCCCTTCTCTTGACGACCTGTTTCGATTACTGAAAGCCTGGCGCTTTTGGGTTCTTGGCGCGATCCTTGGCGCGGTGATCGGCGCGGCGGTTTATTTTGTCGCGCCTCCGCCGTATCGCGCGCGCGCGACGGTGGTTGTGGATTTCAATTTGGAAGAAGCGTTTCCACAGGAAACGGACCGTCAATATTTCTATTATCTCGAACGCGAGACGCGCAAACTTGAAGAGATTGCGTTGTCGGATGAAGTGATGGATCAACTTTCGTCTGAGTTTGGAATTCCCGTTGAGGAATTGCGCGGCGGCAAATTGGAATTGAGTCAACCCGCGGAGGGCGGCTGGCATTTTTATGCCACAGATCGAAACGTGCGACAGGCGGTGCAGATTGCCTCCACGTGGGCGCGGTTGTTCACAGATGAAGTGAACAAGCGGGTCGCCGCTTCCGATGGGTTGAATCCGTTCATTCGTGTTGAGACAGCGCAAGTGGAAAATTTACCGACAGAGCGGAGCCTGCCATTAAGCACGTATTTGTTGATCGGGGCAATTGGTTTCCTCGCTGTCAGCGCGTTTGGGGTTTTATTTTTCAGCAAAGCAAAATGAAAATACTCGTAACGCGACATTTATGTCGCCATATTCACACTACCAATGAATGGCAAACCCGTAGTGACGACTTCAGTCGTCCCATTGCGGTAAAAGCGACTGAAGTCGCTACTACGTTGTATGGCAAATGCGACATGAATGTCGCAGTACGCATGGAGTCTCTGTGGCAGAGTTAACGCGCCTCCTCTGGGGCGCGGCGTTGATCGCGTTGCCCGTCACGAGTTTTCGTTACTTCCCTGGCATGGGCGAAGGGGCTCTCGTCCGTCCGCTGGCGTTTTACCCAATTGCGCTGTTGCTGCCGTTGCTGATCGTTCAATGGTTTCGCGGCAAAACGACTTTTCCACGCGCGGGGGCGTTGACTCCGCTTGCGGGGTTTGTGCTGTTCGTTTTGGCGGCGAGCAGTTTCGGGGCGTGGCTTGATCCGATTCCCTTGCGCGGACAGGACTATTTTGGGCGCGTCATCCGCGCGTGGGCGACGCTCGTCATCGGCATATCTTTTTTCATCGCCGCCGTGTGGATGAATCGCAATGAAGACGATCTGAAATTTTCCGTGAGATGGATTCTGGCTGGCTTCGCGTTGGACTTGGCATGGAGCGGCATACAAGCGCTCGCGTTTTACACGCCGATCCTTCCGAAGGTGACAGTCACGCACTGGCAACTTGCGTTCTCGATGCGCGAACTGGTGAAGACGAATCGAATCTCAGGCATGGCATACGAACCCGCCTGGCTCGCGGGGCAAATTGCGACCGTGTATTTGCCGTGGCTGTTCGCGTCGTTGCTCACAGGCGTGCGCGTTACGCGCTTCAAATGGCTTGAAATTATTTTGTTGGGATTCGCAGGTCTATTAATTCTCGCCACCTATTCACGCGGCGGATTGCTTACCGCGGGCGCGGCAACCGCGTTGACATTTCTACTCGTCGGTCGCGCCGAACTTCGCGCCACATGGAATTGGTTCGTTTCCAAAAATTGGATTCTACGCGTTGGAGTTTTGACTCTTGCCATTGGAGCAACCATCGGCGCGAGTTTGTTCCTCGCGCAAAAAGGATACATCGTCCGCTTGTTTGAATCGGATGCGGAAAGCGTGGAGGAATTCGTCGTCGAAAATTCGGCGGGCGCGCGCTCGGCGTATCTGGTCAGCGCGCTGGGCGTATACGAGGAGAGTCCCGTTTTTGGCGTGGGCTTGGGCGCGAGCGGATTTTACATGTACGATCATCTCCCCGATTGGGCGTTGACGGTCGTGCCAGAAATTGCAAAACAACTCAACCCTGAAAGTAAACTGTATCCGAACCCAAAAAATATGTACGCGCGTTTGCTTGCCGAAACGGGATTGATCGGGTTTATCCTGTTCGTTGCGTTTTTATTTTCACTGCTCGCCGATTCGTTGAGCGCGTTGCAACACAAAAATTCTTACGCGCGTTATCTCGCCATCGCGGGCTTGTTCTCGTGGATCGCCATCGCCATGTACAACGCCACACAAGATTCATTCGCCACGCCGAATATCTGGATCAACCTCGGAATTCTTGCGGGTGTGACGGCGTTTGCGTTAGAATCAAAGTATCGATAGATTGGGCGGCAGTTGTACTGCCGCCGCCTGTCTTGACGCAGTGCAACTGCGTCAAGAACTTGTTTTTGGAGAATTCATGATCGTCCTTTCCGTTGGTATGCCGCGCGCGGGCTCGGGTTGGCACTTCAACCTCATCCACGACCTGATGAAAACCACAGGTTGCGCCGACGCGCGCGACATCCGCGAAAAATACAGATTACAAAAAATATTGACCGAAGTGAATTGCAACATCGGTGTCCTCTCCGCGCGGCGGTTGGGGATGGTGGCGATTCCCGCGTTGATGGGGAACACGTTTGTCATCAAAGCGCACGCGGGACCGACGACGACGAGCCGCCTCTTTCAACGCCTCGGCTTGCTTCACATCACCTACATTTATCGCGACCCCCGCGACGCCATGCTCTCGGCATTTGATTTCGGTCAACGCGCGTTACAAAAGGGACGACCCAACGCCTTCTCGCATCTCACCGATTTCGACAAGAGTCTCGCGTTCATCATGGACTACGTCCGCATTTGGGAGAAGTGGACGCGCGAGAAGAATGTGCTGATCGCGCGTTACGAAGACCTGCTCACGAATTACGACAGCGAGGTAACGCGTCTGGTTGAGTTCCTTCAACTACGGGCGGACCAGGCTGATGTCCGAAAAGTGACCGAGGCTTTTCGTCCAGAAAAAGGCGAAGGGCAGCAGGGTCTGCATTTTTTCAAGGGACGAATCGGCCGCTTCCGCGAATCCTATTCTGCCGAACAGCAGACAATTTTGAAAGAAAAGATGGGCGCGTATTTGTCGCGCATGGGGTACGAGGCGTAGTTCGTAAATTACCTGCAAGCCCGGGCTGAAATATAGGCGATACTTTTCGAGTATCATTGGAAACATGCGCAAATTTGAAACGCCGTATGTGGCAGACTGGCTGGCAGTATCCCTGCGTTGGGTGACGCTGATGGGGTTGCTTATCTCGTTGGGTTTGCGCGACCTGATCAACGCGGTGTCGCTGACCCTTGTCTTGTTGATGGCGTTGTGGAACATTGGCATGAGCGTGCTGGCGGGGATGAACTTGCGCCTCCGTTTCCATCGATTTATTGTGCTGGCAGTGGACTTTCTGCTCGCCGCATTTTTTTTCTATTTGCAGGGCGGGCTTGGCAATGCCTCGGTATGGACCGGGTTGTACCCGATCCTCACCGGCGCGGTGTATTTTGAGTTGCTGGGATCGTTGGTGGCGGGCGCCTTGTTCATCGCGTGGCAGATGCTGGTTTCGCGCGCGTCGCTTGCCGAGGGATTTACCATTTCCATTTCGAGCGGACTGACGCTCACTGTGCTGTTTACGTTGGTGTGCGGGGTGGGGGGGCGGATGTTGATGCGGAGATTACGCTTCCAGCGCCGCACCCGGCTGGATACTGAAGAACGCCGCAGTAACATGGAAAGTGAGCGCCTGCGCGCCATCTATGAATTGACCTCCACACTGACCGCCACCCTTAGTTACAAGCGCGTACTCGACTCCGCGCTCGATCTTGGGTACACGGCCTTGAATCCCACTGCCGACCCGGATGAACCCGAACTGGACGAGCGATTGGTGAGCGCGGTCTATTTATTCCGCGGGGATGAATTACGCGTTGGTTCGGCGCGGCGATACACAAACGCGGATATGCGCGTCAACTTGCATGGCAATGAGGGTATTCTCAAGAAAATTTTCGATGAGGGCGAGCCGCTTCTTTCCGCCGACGTGGGGTATGATCCCGAACTTGGGCGAATCATTGCCCTGCGGTCTTGCACTGCCGCGTATTGCTTTCCCCTGCGCAGTGGCTTCAATGTGTATGGCATGATGCTCTTCGCCCACCCCGACCAGAATTATTTCACGCCGGAGCGCCGCGGCTTGCTCGATATCATTGGCAGGCAGGCGGTGATCGCTGTGCAGAATGCGCGGCTGTACCAGGACCTGGTGGAGGAAAAAGAGCGGATGATCGAAGTGCAGGAAGAGGCGCGTAAAAAACTGGCGCGCGACCTGCACGATGGACCGACGCAATCCGTCGCGGCGATGGCGATGCGCATCAACATTGCGCGGCGCATGATGACAAAGAATGTGGACGATGCGGTGGATGAGTTGAAGAAGATCGAGGAGCTGGCGCATCGCACCACCAAGGAAATCCGCCACATGCTGTTCACCCTGCGCCCGCTCATCCTCGAGAGCCAGGGCCTCACTGCCGCGCTCGAAGCAATGGCGGAAAAGATGCGCGAAACGTTTCAACAGAACGTCATCATCAACGTGGACGAGAAGATCCTCGAGAACATGGAGATGGGCAAGCAGGGCGTGATCTTCTACATCATCGAAGAGGCGACGAACAACGCCCGCAAACACGCCAACGCGGTGCACATCTGGGTGCGATTGAGACCGTTCGAAACAGGGATCGCATTGCTGGAGATCGAGGACGATGGCTTGGGCTTTGATGTGGAATCGGTGAACCGTTCCTACGATAAGCGCGGCAGTCTGGGCATGGTTAACCTGCGCGAACGGACGGAACTGGTGAGCGGCTTGCTCAATATCGATTCGGCGCCAGGCAAGGGCGCGAGAATTCAAGTCTATATTCCGCTCACCGAAGAGGCGACGGATCGTCTGCACCACCCAAAGAGATGAAATCTTCGAGAGTTATGCCCTTGCAGGTTTTACCTGTTGGTATGGCAACTTCATCTAAACAGGACATTCGCTGTTACTGGGCTAAGACGGTCTGCCTGCACTGAGCCGCAGGCAAATACGGCGGTCGCAAACCGCCTGCGAGCGAAAGTCCTACTAAATAAACTTACCCTCGCCGCGCTTCAAAAACTGACCGTCGCCTGCCTTGCCCATCCACGCGTCTCCATCCACGATCAAGCGTCCGCGCAGGAAAACTTTTTCAGGGTAGCCAATTAATTCCCAGTCTTCGTACAAGTTATAGTCCGTGCGCTGATGTGACAGGGCGACTCCGTATTTCACTTTCTTTTCGGGGTCCCAGATCACAATGTCCGCATCCGAACCTTCGAGCAACGCGCCTTTGCGCGGATACAACCCGAAAATCTTTGCGGGGTTTGTGCTCATGTACGCGACAAATTGATTCGCGGTGATTTTTCCAGCGCCGACGCCAGTTGTCCACAACACCGGCATACGATCTTGAATACCGGGCAAACCATTCGGAATCTTTGTGAAATCGTCCTTGCCCAGTTCCTTGCCGGGGATGGCGATCGGTTTGCCTTCATAGATGATCGGCTCCGTCCCGTCGAAGAAGAACGGGCAATGATCCGTGCCGATGGTTTGCAGAATTCCTTCGGTCAATCCTTCCCACAGTCGGGCGTTATCTTCAGCAGTTCGCATCGGCGGGGAGCAAATCCATTTCGCGCCATCGGGTTGACGCAAGTTATCAATCGTGAAAAATAAATATTGCGGACAGGTCTCCCCCATCACTTTGACGCCGCGCTCGCGGGCATACTTGAGCATGTCCACTTCGCCACCGGCATTCATGTGGACGATGTAAACACTCGCGTCCGCGCTCGACGCCATGCTTGCCACTCTCAATGTAGACTCTATCACCCCCCACGCGGGACGGGTTAGCGCGTGCCATTCGGGGGGGGTGTGTCCAGCCGCTAATGCTTGCGCGACGAGCGTTTCGATCACATCTCCGTTTTCGCAGTGCGCCATCACGAGCATTCCATGTTCTTTAGCTATTTGCAACGCTTTGAAGATACTGCCATCATCGAGGCGGAGGCGTCCGTTATAGGCAGTAAATACTTTTAGGGTTTGGATTCCCATCTCGCGCAGGGATGGAATCTGTTTGGCGATCTTGTCGTTGAACTGCGTGAGGTTCATGTGGAAGGAGTAATCAATGGCGGCTTTTTGCGCTTTTTTGAGCCAGAGGTCAATTGAATAAGCGAAATCTCCCGCGAAGCGCGCTTCGTCTGCGTTCCTCGCTCCACTCGTCTCTCCGCTCAGCGCGAGAGGCGGGGAGTCTAGCGGAACAAAATCCATCACGGTGGTTGTGCCGCCGAATGCGGCGGCTTTGTGACCGGTGTAATGATCGTCAGAGGAGACGGTGTCGAACATCGGCAGGTCGAGGTGAACGTGCGGGTCTACGCCGCCGGGAAGGATCAGCTTGCCCGACGCGTCAATCGTCAACGCTGAATCAGCCTGAATGGTCGGAGCGATGCGGGCGATCTTTTCATCCTGAATCAAAATATCGGCTTGATATGTTTTTTCGGCAGTGACGAGAGTCCCGTTCTTAATCAGCGTCGCCATAAGATTCCTGCGCTTCTTTGATTCCCAATAAAGCCAACAACATTTCGGGAGGAATATCCGTTTCGGGCAGATCAACTTTGTAGAGTTGCTCGTTCTCGGCGCGTTCGCGTAGACTCTTCCACAGCAAATCGCGCTCTTCGCTTTGGACGACGAGATCGTTGAGCAATTTTGCGTTGAGCAAATATTCGCCCGTTGTGTAGAGGAAGGTGAGACGTTTCCATTTATCGGAATGGATGGGTTCTTTCAATTTCTCGAGCCCGCCGAGTTGAATTTTGAAATATTCCTCTTTCGCGCGCGGATGATTTGCTTCCTCTTTGAGCAATTCGCCGCGCGTGGTGAGTTCGTGTCCCTTCACTTGCGCGATGAATTCAATTTGTCCGCTGTGATCGCCGAAGGTGGAAGGCTGGTAGAACGCGAGATAATCCACTGCCACAACTTTCGGCGCGGTGCGAAGCGGGATGCGATACCAGCCGAGCAGGCGCGCGATTTCGAGGTCGCGTGGGGTGGGTAAAAGACAAACGAGAATTAGAGAAGTGGGAGAGAGGGGCATGAGGAGGAGAGATTAGAGATTAGAGATTAGAGATTGGAGATTGGGGCATTAGAGAATTGGAGAATTAGAGAATTAGAGAATTAGAGAATTAGAGAATTAGAGAATTAGAGAATTAGAGAATTAGAGAATTAGAGAATTAGAGGATTAGAGGATTGGAGGATTGAGGGTGAAATGGAAAGCATGCATTGAGTAGAGTCGAAATGTGGAAAGTGGTGGGTAGATTCTACTCTCTACCCTTCGACTAAACTCAGGGCATGCTTTCCGCATTCCACAAATGATTTTGGTTGTGCAGAAGATCTATTGTTTCGTGCCGCACTCGGCGCAGAACTTGGCGCCTGCTTCCATTTTTGCGCCGCAGTTCTTGCAGAATTTTTCGGCGGCGAGCGGCTTGCCACATTCCTGACAGAATTTTCCGCTCCCTGCTTTTGCACCGCAATGCGGACAAGTCGTCACGATGGTTTGCTTGAACGTATCGGCGGAAACATAATCAACTGTTTGGGCTTTTTCGCGCGCGTCAGTAATCGCGGCTTCCGCTTGAATAGATGACATTTCTTCCTGCATGTCAGGCGCGCAATCCTTGCAGAGGGAACGCTGGTTGTTCCAGCAATCATCATCCACCCATTTACCGCATCGTTTGCACTTGTGAAAATGCGGCTTGGCTTCCTCCACTGCCTCGGCAAAGGCGTTATCATGCGCCTTCTCCCATCCCGCCGAGCGGACTCCGCGCGCCACGTTCGCGGCTTTCCCAAGCACACCGCCGAAGAGGTTGCTCGCGGCATCTAAAACATTGGTCGCGGTTCCCAACGCCGAGGCTTGAAACTCGGTCTGGTAGCCGTTGCCGCAACGGTCGCAGTAAAACTCGAATTGAAAGCCTGCATCTGTGCTCAGGTCGCGATAGTTACGGGTGAATTGAATCAGCGCCATGGGTCAACCTCCGTGAAAGGGATTGGGTGATTGTAGCATCAAAGGCAAAAACCCAGCCACAGAGTCACAGAGACACTGAGAAAATCTCTCTATTTTTCTCTGCGACGCCGCGTCTCCGTGGCTAGGCTGAGTAACATCAGTTCGTAATTCCGTGAAATCAGTGAAATCCGTGGCTAAAGGATTCGAATGCCTAAAGTGAGTCATAACAGTTATGCCAATCCAACTTCCCTGTTGAACTCGACAATCAACTCATCAATCTCATCGGCTTGTTTTTGCACATCTGTCCAATAATTGGGTTCATACCACTGCTGTTGAATCTCTTCGTAGGTTCGTCCCTGTTGTTCGACCCATGTGTAATATTTGAGGTTGTGCACGCGGCGGCGGTCGGTGTAGCGGAGTTCGAGCATGTTGTCGGTGGATTGTCCATGAAGGTAGCGGGCGAAGTCCGCGGCGGCATTGCGCTCGGTGTATTCGCCGAACTCCTGGTGCATTTCGTGCATACGCGAGCGATACAACTCCATCGAGTCGGTGAGGATGGTGATCATCACGTCGTTCTCGTCCATTTCGTAATACTTCGCAGTTTTGATACAGGAGAGAACATTTGAGATTCCTGAAAAACCCAAGAGATCGAGACTGGAGACTAGAGATTCGGAGATGCCTTGTTCTACGAGATATTGCCGTCCTGATTCTTCGTTGAACAGGCGCGCAAGGTTGACGACGGCGTTATCGTCAATCGCGGTGACAACATCCGTGTTCTTTACATTATGAACCCACGGCACATGTTTATCGCCGATGCCTTCGATGCGATGCGCGCCGAATCCGTTCTCAAGAAGTGTGGGGCATTGCAATGCCTCACTCGCGACGATCTTTGAATCGGGGAACAATTTTTTCATGTAATCGCCGCTGGCAATCGTTCCCCCTGAACCCGTTGCGGACGCCATGCCGC
The DNA here is from genome assembly GCA_044222305.1 of Anaerolineales bacterium. Taxonomy (GTDB): domain Bacteria; phylum Chloroflexota; class Anaerolineae; order Anaerolineales; family Villigracilaceae; genus Defluviilinea. The sequence continues at coordinate 49,455 of JBGANO010000013.1, read as the reverse complement.
GATAGCGTCCGTGTTTGCCAGCAACTTGTTTGAACACTTCTTCAATTGCGTGGCCCGTCACTTCAAAATGCCAGAGATAATTTCCAAACTCTTCAAATTGATTGAAGATCATCAGATCCTGACCCGACTTTTTCAACTCCCAGCATTTGTCGAAAATTTCTTTGACGTTCGATTCGGACCCGGGCGTTCTGATGATTTCTCCCGCGACCTTTTCCAACCATTCAAACCGTTCTCTCGACATCCCTTCGGGCAAGATCGCGATGGACTCGCATCCTAACAATGCGGAGTCATACGCGCCGCCGCGACAGTAATTCCCTGTGGAGGGCCAGACGGCTTTCTGCGTCGTCGGGTCAAACTGACCTGTGACCAGCCGCGGCACGAGACAGCTAAACGCCGCCCCAACCTTGTGCGCCCCCGTTGGGAACCACTTCCCCACGATGGCGATGATTCGGGCGGGAACGCCCGTCAAAGAGGAGGGCAGCTCGAGGTAGTTGATTCCGCCGAAGCCTGTCCTGAGCGAAGCGGCGTCCTGAGCCTGTCGAAGGATCGAATGGATCCCGCCTGAAGCGGTGGGTTGATTGTGCCAGTTGATCCGGAAGAGGTTGCGCGGATGAATATCCCAGAGTCCGATGCCCTTCAACTCATCCTTCACCTTTGCGGGAATCTTCGACGGGTCTTTCATCTGCGCGTAGGTGGGGATAATAATATTTTTTTCTTTGGCTCGTTGAATGGCGCGCGCGCGGCGGTCTTTTTGAATTGTCAGATCAATGGTAGTCATTGGTCACTCCTGAAAAATTTGTTTGTTGTATTATACTCGCCGCACAAAAGGAGCCTCTATGAAACAAGCAACGACAGGCACGGTTTCCAGTTGTCTCGTGTGGATCCTTGCGTTTGTGGTGATCAGTCTCTGCATCCTGCCGATTTCATTTGTAGGTAGTATGTTCACAATCACCAGCGATTTTGCGGTCAAGCAGACAGGCGCAATCGTTTGCCCCGACAATACGACCCCCGAAGTTCGCAGCTTCGCAACGTATGGAAGTGGTCCATCCACAACGTACGTGCTTGAATGTGTGGATGTAAACGGCGATGTCGTGAAGGAAGACCCTGTTGGCTTTGCTTTTCTTTGGATCGGCATCGTCACAGTCGCTGGGTTGATACTAACGGGAGTACTTGCATTTGTATTCGCCGCGCCTGCAGGCGCGCTGGTTGCCGGACTGGTCAATCGGATGAAGAAGCGAACATAAATTATTAGACCTCTTGCATAAGTAAGTTTTGCTTAGCCACAGAGTCCACTGAGACCTTTGAGAAAATCTCTTTTTTTCTCTGCGGCGAAGAGACTTTCGCAAGATGTCAATTCTGTTCTCGTGATATGACCGCCGCCGGGGACGGCGGCTTGAGCGCTTGTGATATTAATTTCGTACATCTGTTTCAAGAATCAAATTTTAATGGAAGCGTATGTTGCTTTTAATATAAATCAAAGTATTGGGGAGTACGATGTGTTCAAGTGAAAGGAGGTAGCCATAGAGACACCGCCTGACAATTCAATAGAAGGAAGGAATGGGATGCCATAAACTGGCGATAGCCTTTGGCTGTTGTTCCAGACGTTCTCCGAACGAAAAAGAAAGAGGCAATTCCCCCACTCCTTACCGGGTTCTAGATTTTCAGACGGATGGGTGATCCCCATCCGTCCTTTTATTTCTCCATCGTCATTGCGAGCGATAGCGAAGCAATCTCCTGACGGTGTTGGGGATTGCTTCGCCACTTCGTGGCTCGCAATGACGGGGTGGGTAGATTTTTATTTCAACGCTTTACGCATCCGATCAAGCCCCTGTTTGAGGAGTTTACGCGACGTGCCGAAATTGATGCGCACATAGCTATCGTTTTCCACCCCGAAAATTTTTCCGTCGCTCAAAGCAACTTTGGCTTCTTTCAAAAAGAAATCAAACGCCGAACCTTTTATATTGGTTTGCGTAAAATCGAGCCAGCCAAGATACGTGGCATCGGGAATCGTTGTCCGCACGCCGGGCATGTATTTTGTAACGTACTCTACAAGAAAATCACGGTTGCCTGTGAGGTAACGGCGCAAGTCCTTCAACCAGCCGTCGCATTGACCGGAGTACGCGATTCGCGCGGCGTGCAAGCCCAGGCTGTTTACATGTAACCGCAAATGATTAACCTCTTTATCGTAGCGGAGGCGCAACTTTTCGTTCGGGATAATTGCAAACCCACAGAATAAACCTGCCACGTTGAATGTTTTTGAAGGCGCGATCAATGTGATGGTGTGCTCCGCGATCTCGGATGAAAGTTTTGCCATTGGGGTAAATTTATGATCGTCCAGTAATAACTCAGAATGGATCTCGTCGGAGACGATCAATACATTATTTTCAATACATATCTTCGCCATCTGCAACAAGTCTTTCCGCGAGAAGATAATCCCCAGCGGATTGTGTGGATTGCAAAGCAGGAAAATGCCCGCCTTTTTCACTTGCTTTTTGAAAACATCCCAGTCTATTTCGTAACTCAGAATATTACCGTTCACCCGCTCGACCAAAGGCGCGTTGACTTGCGGAATGCCTACATTGTTTTTCACTTCGTGAAATTCGTTGTAGACAGGCGTTTGGACAAGCACGCCTTTTTTCTTCGAGCCAAACGCGCGCGCCGCCACGGTGAATCCGCTGACAATGCCGGTGACAGCCACAACAGATTCGGGTTTTACCTTCCAGTGATAGAGCCGATCCATCCGTTTTGCGACAGTTTCTTGTAACGATTGGGACGGCATTTCATATCCAAGCACACCCTGATCTATAACCTTGTGAAGTTCTTTCAAGATAGGTTTCGGCGCGGGGAAGTCCATGTCTGCCACCCACATGGGAAGCACGTCGTTGGGATACCACGTCCATTTGTTTTTTACGTTGGGGTCGCGGCGGTTTGGAGTGGAATCGAAGTTGATGGGCATAGGGAGTCCTTGGGGGAAGTGGTGGGGAAAGTTACAAGATACAAGTTACGAGTTACAAGTTATCAGTGAACAGCTATCAGTGTCTACGGTCAAAGATACGCAGTACGCAATAAGCAGTAGTTATTTCTTATACGCCACGATCATCCCATCGCGGATGGGGGTGAGGGAAACGATCCAATCGGGATCAGTCGTCACGTCACGAGTGAAGCGGCGGATGGCTTCAGTGGTTTCCTCGTGGTCGTTGGGGTCGAGTATCTGTCCGTGCCAGATCATGTTGTCAATGATGAGCAGTCCGCCTGAGCGGAGTTTCTCTTTGATGACGGGGAGCGAATCGGGGTAGCCTTCTTTGTCAATGTCGTTGAAGATGATATCGAAGGGACCCGTTGTTTTTCGCAGCGTTTCAACTGCTTCAGCATTGTGAAATTTGACCAAATCAGCGTAGCCGAGTTTGGTGAGGTGATCCTTCGCCATCGCGGACAGTTTATCGTCCCAAACCGTGTGATGGACGACCCCGCCGCCATTTTCGGTCACGGCTTTCGCAAACCATGCTGTGGAATATCCGTAGCCTGAGCCAAGCTCAAACACGGATGTGGCGCGGATCATGCGCGCGAGTTGATAGCAATAATATCCGCACGCCGCGCCGAGGGCGGGGAAATTATTTTTCTCGGCGTATTCCTCCATCTTTTGCATTTCCGCGTTCCGCGGCGGCACTAGGGAGGTGAGATAGTCTTGCAATGTGTCGTAGTTGATTTCGGGCATGGGAGGCTCCTTGGGGGGTATGTAGACAAGTATACAAGTAGACAGGTAGACAGGTAAACAGGTGAGACGTGTGTGCGTGTCTACTTGTTTACCTGTTTACTTTACTAAAATTTCCAAGACAACCGGCAAGGCAAGCCTCGCCCATTCGGCGTACATTTTGCCAGAGGGGTGCAAGCCGTCGCCTGCAATCAACGAGGGATCATTGACGGCTTCACGCGAGATGGGGGTGATGTCTATGTAATGCGCGCCTGCTTTTTCGGTCTCTGCGCGGTTGACTGCATTATATTGGTTGATCTCGTTCGCTATTTTCTTACTATCGCGGTCTCCTGCAAAAGGGGTCACGCCCCAATCAGGGATGGATAATACAATGACGCGGTTCGCATCCCCGCCTGCGTATTCGATGGATTTGTTCAGCAGGAAAACGAATTGCTTGCGATATTCTTCGATGTCGCGTCCGCGATATTGGTCGTTGACGCCGATGAGCAGGGAGACCAAATCGTACGGTGATTGAATCTCACGCGCTTGAATGCCGTTCCAGAGTTCGTCGGTTGTCCAGCCTGTGCGGGCGATGATGGTGACTTCGATCTGCCTCCCTTCAAACTGCTCCGCAATTTGGTGGGACGATTCGATCAGTGAGGCAAGTTGCATGGGCCAGCGTTCAGATTCGTCCACGCTTTCGCCGATGGTGTAGGAATCGCCGAGGGCTAGGTAACGGACAACGGACATATCATCATCTCCTGAATCGAGCGCGGGTGGATTTGTTGGATTACATCCAACGAGTAAAAACAGCAAGAACGCTGTCCGAATTATAGTCACAAACCTCCAGCGTGGATAAATGCCGGGTAGCAGAATCAGGTTCACTCGTGGAAAGAAGCGGGAGTCAATCCGCCGCCGCATTGACGAGGTCGTGAATCCATTTGCGCGAGAGGTACCGCCGCGTGATGATGATCGCCTTGACAATTTCTTCCACCAGGACTAGCGCGTACACATGGTAGACGGGGAGATGGAGGACAAATCCGCCGATGAGCGCGGCAGGCACGCCGATGAGCCAGATCGAAAAGAGTTCGGTGAACATGGCAAAGCGCGTGTCGCCGCCCGCCCGCAATGCGCCGATGAAGAGCATGAAGTTGTAGGCGCGAAGCCACGCGGAGAACGCGTAGACCATCATGATGTTCATCAGGTCGAATATGGCGGTATCGGAGACTTGATATAGACCCGCGATCAAGCCTCGTGAATAGAACACGATCACGCCGCCTACCATCGAAAACACCACAGTGACGATAGTGAAACGCCGGCTGTACTCAAAGGCGGTCTCTTTTTCTTTTTCGCCGATCTTGTTGCCGACCATCACCGAGCAGGCATTGCCTAAGCCGATGAATAATACAAACATGAGTTCTTCGATGGTGGCGTTGATGTTGATCGCCGCGATGGCGTCGGTGCCAATGCGCGCATAGACCGCGTAGTAGAAGGTGATGCCGAACGACCAGATCACTTCGTTGAGCGCGGCAGGCATGGACGTGCGCAACACAGTGAACAGAAACGGACGTTCGAAGTGAAAGAAGTTAAGCGGATTAGCGGCGAGCGGAGTTTTACGGGCATAAACGAGGACAAGCAGAAGCACGCATTCAAACGCCCAGCCGGTGGCGGTGCCAATTGCCGCGCCGCGCACACCCAGGGCGGGTAAACCAAAATGCCCGAAGATGAGAGAGTATCCGAGGGCAGTTTTTAGAGTCAATGCCAGCACAGACACTACGACGGTCAACGTCACTTGCGTGATGCTTCGCAGGATCGAAATGTATGAGAACGAGACCGCCATCAATACGTAACTCAGCCCCACAATGCGGAGGTAATCGCTTCCGAGTTTGATGACCTCGGCGTCTTCGGTATAAAACGACATCAGTGTTTCAGGGATGAATACAGCCGCGAGTGTAAACATCATTGCGACAGTAACCGCGACGACGAGACAAATCCCCAGCACTTTGCGGATGCTTTCCACATCGCCTTTCCCCCAAAACTGCGCGGTGAAAATGGACATGCCGCTCGTTATGCCAAAGACGAACAGGACGAGCAGGAAGAAGATCTGGTTTGCCAGCCCAAGCGCGGCAACGGATGTCTCGCCTAATTGTCCGACCATCAACACGTCTATCATGTTAAGCCCGGCGGTGATCAGTTGTTGAAAGGCAACCGGCACAGCGAGGGCTAACGCGGCGCGGATGAAATCTTTATCTTTGAGGAAGGTCATGGGAAATCACGAAGGATGAATTATGAAGGATGAAGGTCGGCTACGGGATGCGGGATACGAGTTACAAATTATGCGATGTGTGTATGTAACTCGTGTCCTGTAACATGTCATTGGTGAGTATTCAAATGCTCGCGGGGCTTATTTACCTGTCTTCCGGCGCTTCTCTTACGATGTAGAGCGGTCTGCCCTTGGCTTCGTCGTACAACCGCCCGATGTATTCGCCGAGGATGCCGAGCGAGATCAGTTGAACCCCGCCCAAGAATAGCACGAAGATCAACGTGGTCGTTTGCCCTTCAAAGAAGTGAGTCCCTGCCAGGCGCAGGATGGCAACGACAGGGATGGCGATGATGGCAAGCCCCGCCGACGCGAAACCGAAGAACGTGGCTACTTGTAATGGGAAATACGAAAAGCCCGTCACGGCATTGATGGCAAGGCGGAGCATCTTACGGAACGGATATTTCGTCTCGCCTGCCGTGCGCGCGGCGCGTTTATATTCCACGCCGATTTGTTTGAATCCAACCCACGCGCTCATGCCGCGCAAGAAGCGATGCCGTTCACGCATCTGGTTCATCACGTTGACCACTTTGCGATCCATCAGGCGGAAGTCGCCGGTGTCGAGCGGAATTTTCACGTCGGTGATGCGATAGATCACGCGATAGAACAGCGAAGCGGTCCACAACTTGAACCACGATTCGCCTTCGCGTTCGGCGCGGACGGCAAAGACCACTTCGTAACCCTCCTGCCATTTCTTCGCCATCTCATGAATCAATTCAGGCGGGTCTTGCAAGTCCGCGTCGATGATCACAACAGCATCGCCGCGCGAGTAATCGAGTCCAGCGGTCACTGCCACTTGATGACCGAAGTTGCGCGCGAAGATGACCGGGCGCACGCGCTTATCTTTTTTCGCAAGCGCGCGGATCATGTCGCTTGAACCGTCGGAGGAGCCGTCGTCGATCAGGATCAATTCCCACGGCTTGCGCGTTTTTTCCATCACTTCTTTGACGCGGCGATATAGTTCGGGCAGGTTGTCTTTTTCGTTGAAGATGGGGGCAATGATCGAGAATACGATATTCATGGAGATGTTTTCTTTCGGTTGGTTTTTTTCCCACGGGTCGAGTCGGTTGGGGTGGGGGATTCAGATGTATGGGCGGAGGATGCGCGGGCTTTATCCAGGAGTTTGAATTTTCGCGACCCGCGCCGGGGCGGGTTCACTTTTTCTGGCGGAGCGACGAATTGAGTGTCGCCGTCATTTTCGAAGGGGGACAAGCCCAGAATCCTTCGTTGGAGGTATCCTGCAACGATGATGACTGTTGCCAGCACGGGCACCACGAGCAACGCGCCGAGAATGCCCTCGAGCACGGTCGCCGCGATGATGGCGATGAAGACGATGCCCTCGTGCATGTGCACGCTTCGTCCCATGATGAGCGGGCGCAGGAGGAGATTTTTCAGGGTCATCAATACGAAAAAAACAACAAGGAGAATCACCGCCACCCAAAAGTTCGGCAGGGGAATCCAGGTGGAGCCTTCGAGCAGGGCAACACTTGCGGCGATGATTGCGGCGAGGAAGGGTCCCACATCCGGCACGAGCGTGAATAAGCCGGCGATCAAGCCCAATGCCAGCGCGCCGGGAATGCCGAGGATGAGCCACGTTACCGTAAACACAACCCCGACGATAATCATCAACACGATCTGCCCGCGCAGGTATGCCATCCAAATGCGGCGGATGCGGCGATACAACTCTTGAATCTCCGCGCGGTAGGGCGGCAGGGCGAAGGCGAACAGTCTTTCACGCAAGCCTGTCCATTCGGATAAAAACAGGTAGACCGCCACGAGGATGACGAGAAACCATAATACGCCCACAGAGGTCGTTTCGAGCAAATGCAAGGCATCCTTCGGTAACGGCTTGGTGATCGCGCCTTGCAATTGCGCCAGGCTCTGCCCCCATTCCTCGAGATGAAAAACCAGGTTGCCCGCTTGCACGGGTTGCATCAACGTTGCGCTCAACTGACTCGTGAGGTCGAGTAAATCTTCGAAGACCACCTTCGCTTCATCGTAGAAGATCGGCGCGAGCGTGGCAGGCACGCCTACGAGCAGGATCAACGACGAGAAATAAACGATATTCACCGCCGCACTGCGCGACATTCGGGTGTTATTGGCAAGGTACACGACCGCCGGGTTGATCAAGTACGCGATGAACGCGGCGATCACAAGGTTCCGCGCGGTGTCGCGCGCATAAAAAAGAAATGCTACAAAGGCGAGAAAAAAAAGGATCCCCGCTGTGTATCGGAAGGACAGGCTCCACGGTGTTTCATGTTTCATAAAAGTTTTTTCACGGCATCCAGTGTGGGTTCGATGACTGGCGCGGGACCGACCGCGCTCATCGCGGCGCGGATGTCTTTGAGCCCACTGCCTGTATTGATAACCAGGATGGGATCCTCGCTTCCGACCACGTGGGAGGCTGATGCCTTCACCATTCCGGCGTACGCCGCCGCCCCAGCTGGTTCGGCAAACACGCCAACCTTGCCGAGTTCCGCAATGGCTTTGAGAATCTCTTCATCCGATACATTAACGTACGCCCCGCCGGTTTCCTTCGCGGCGCGGACGGCGCGCACGCCATCCCGCGGCAGATCCACAGAGATCGAGTCGGCAATGGTGGTTGCTGAAACGGGCGTGATGGTTTCTGTGTTCGCATGGAAGGCATTCGAGATCGCGGCAGAGCCTTCCGCTTGCACGCCGATGATGCGCGGCACGCGCGGCATCCAGCCAAGTTGAACGAGGTCTTTGAATCCCTTGTGGATTCCTGCAATGATGTTTCCATCGCCTACCGAAACGAAAACGGTCAACGAGGGATGATCCAACCCCTCGCCGAATTCATCGTGTAGTTTCGCGTGCGCATCCTGCCACCATTCCCAAATCTCGAAGGCGGCGGTCTTTTTCCCCTCCGCGGTGAACGGATTGTAGCCCGTGTTGCGGCAATACCAGCCGAACTCCTCCGCGCATTTCACGGTGAGGTCGAACGCGTCGTCGTACGATCCATCCACCAAAATCACTTTCGCGCCAAAGATAAGCAGTTGCGCCACCTTCGCCTGCGGGGCAGACTTGGGCGCAAAGATGATGGCTTTTTGCCCAACCGCGGCAGACATCCCTGCGAGAGCCGCGCCGGCGTTCCCCGTCGAAGCGGTGACCACGATCTCCGCTCCGATCTCATGTGCGCGCGTCACCACGATGGCGCTGGCGCGATCCTTGAATGAAGCCGTGGGGTTGCGTGACTCGTCTTTCAGCCACAAGTTTTTCAATCCGTATTTTTTTGCGAGGGATGCCAGGTTGAAAACAGGCGTCCCGCCCGCCGCGTGAAGCGGGGTCGAATCGCCTTCGGGTTCGCCCACCGGCAGGAGAGGCAAATATCGCCACAACGAGGGATCGTTGCGCGAGAGCAGGTCTTCGGGCTGATACTTGGTCTTGATGGAATCGTAGTCGAGCGTCACATCCAAATTGCCGCCGTCTTTGGGACAAGTGTAGGCAACTTCGGTGGGTGAATATTCCGTGCCGCACAACGAGCAACGGTAGCCGAGAAATTTGGACATGGATAGATTTTACCCGATACAGGCAAAAGACCTGACAGGTCTCCGCAGAAGCACAACGGACTCGCGTCCATGTCCACGCGCAAGCCTCGATGAACAACGACAATAATAAGACCTGTCAGGTCTCTTAACCAAACGGACTCTCAGGCTTGAAACCTTGAGAGTCCTTTTTTCATCATTCATCCTTCTGCATTCATCCTTGCCGTTCTTCCCTCTCCCAAATCTCCCGCGCAATGGACTCCTGATCCACAGGCAACTTATCAATTCTCACACCCACCGCGTTGTAAATGGCATTCGTGATCGCGGGCGTGGTGGGGATACTGCATATCTCACCGACTCCCTTTGCGCCGTAAGGACCATCCGCAGTGGGATGCTCCACAATAATGGACGTGATCTCAGGTGTGAGCATAATCCCAGGGATGCGATAACGCGCCAGACGGTCACTGACTACATAGCCATTATCCATAAGAAATTCTTCGGTGAGGGCGTTGCCGAGTCCCATCATCACACCACCTTCGACCTGTCCCTGCAAACCCAGCGGATTGACCGCCATGCCCACATCATTAGCGGAAATAACCCTCAGCACACTCACTTCGCCCGTCAACTTGTTCACTTCCACCTCGGCGGCTTGCGCTCCGAAGGAGAAGGCGAAGTGCATGTCGCCGCCTGTGCCGAGCGGTTGAGTCTTCGGCGCTTCGTATTCATACAACGCGCGCGGATGTTGTCCCAGCGATTTCATTTCTTTGGCGACTTCGGCATAAGTCATGGAATGTCCGTTGGCGTGGATGATTCCATTTTCAAATCGAATCTGTTCAGGGCGCACATCATATTTTTCAGCAAGAGTCGCAGTGATGGCGTCGCGCAGAGTCTTCGCCGCATAACGTGAGGCATTTCCCGTTACATACGTTTGACGTGATGCCGTTGTGGGTCCACCATTCGGGGTTAAGTCAGTATCCATCACCAGCACGCGTACTTGATTCGGTTGAACCGCCATCTCTTCTGCGACAGTCAACTGCATAACAGAGACAAGCCCCTGCCCCATTTCAGCGGACGAACTCCGCACTTGGAATGTGCCGTCGTCGTATAGCTCCACCTCCGCGTTGGAAATATCAGGCGCGCCGCCGCCGAGCCCAGTGTTTTTATACGCCGCGGCAAAACCCCATGCCCTCACGAGAGGAGAATCTTTTGAACCGCTAAGACCGCGAAGTTCGCTAAGATTCTTTTTGCTTTTCTTGGCGCTCTTAGCGTGCTTAGCGGTTAATTTGGAGTCAGAAACAACTCGCGGCTTGAACAAATCTTTCTCAGGCAAACCTGACACCTGACACATGGCGCTTGAAGCCCTATCAATACATTCCATCAACCCCACCGACTCGCGCAACTCCTGTCCCGTATTCGTGATACTCCCGACGTGCAACGCGTTGATGCGGCGCAATTCAACAGGCTCGATGTTCAATTTTTCAGCGAGCATATCAATCATGGACTCGACCGCAAACGCCGATTGCGTGACGCCAAATCCACGGAACGCGCCCGCGGGCGGATTGTTGGTGTACATGGCGTAACAATCGGCGCGCACATTCGGCACATTATACGGACCCGCCGAATGTGTTGTAGCGCGGGTCATCACCTTTTCGCCGAGCGACGCGTACGCGCCCGTGTCACCATACAACTCAGACTCAGACGCCACGATGCGCCCGTCTTTTTTCGCGCCGATCTTGATTCGGATCTGCGTAGCGTGCCGCTTCGGATGCACGATCAAACTCTCATGTCGGTCAAACAATAATTTCACAGGGCGTTGCGTGACATTGGCAAGCATCGCCACATGGATCTGTCCCATCACATCTTCCTTGCCGCCGAAGCCGCCGCCCATCAACTGCCCGACAACGCGCACGCGCGACTCATCCCAGCCCATCGCACGCGCTACTTGCGTTCGATCTTGATACGGAATTTGTGTGCCGCAATAAATTTCCATGCGACCATCCGCCAGCGGCACGCCGATACTACATTCAGGTTCGATAAAAGCATGATCGTAAATCGGAGTATGAAACGTATGCTCTAAAATCACATCCGACTCGGCGAATCCTTTTTCCATATCGCCCTTGCGGACTTTGATGTGCTTGAGCAAATTTCCTTTTTCATGGATTTGCGGGACTCCCTCCTCGCGCGCCATGACGGGATTCGTGATCACAGGCTGGAGGTCGAACTCCGCTTCGATCAACGCCGACGCCTGATTCGCAATCTCAAGCGTTTCCGCCGCTACGACCGCGATCGCATCCCCCACATAGCGGACGCGTTCCCCAACTCCCACCATCACGGGCCAGTCGTAGATGATCAGTCCATGATTTTTCTCGGCAGGAATATCATCAGCGGTTAACACCGCAACAACGCCTTTCAACTCTTTTGCTTTTGAAATATCAAGTTTCGTCAAGAACCCATGCGGGATCATCGCTCGTTTAACTTTTGCAAATAACATGTTATCGAACACAAGGTCGTCGGTGTAAATCGCTTTACCATTGACCTTTTCGATTCCATCGGGACGAAGATGCGTATGTCCCACAGATTTGTGGACATGAATCGAATCAGGCACAATCGGCTTACGGACAGGTTCATCCGTCCGCAACGACTCTGCCGCGGCGAGAATGGAATTCTCAATCGTCGGATACCCCGCGCAACGACACAGCGTATCTTTCAACGCAAACCGCACCTCATCCCTCGTCGGGTTCGGATTCCGCTCGAGCAACGCGTACGCCGTCATGATCTGCCCAGGGATGCAAAATCCACACTGCACCGCGCCATGCTCCACAAAGGCTTGTTGTAATGGGTGAAGAGCGTTTGAACCGCTAAGACCGCCAAGGTCGCTAAGATTTAATTGTTTTTCCACTTCGGCTTCGCTCAGTGCAGGCTTTGCGTTCTTTGCGCTCTTAGCGGTAATTTCTCCCGCCAGCCCTTCAATCGTCAACACCGATTTCCCCTCCGCACGCTCGGCAGGATAGATGCACGAAACCACAGGCTCGCCATCCACAAGGACGGTACACGCGCCACACTCGGCTTCGTCACAGCCGATCTTTGTCCCTGTGAGGCGCAGGCGATACCGAAGCAAATCCGACAAGGTTTCATTCGGCTTGGCTTCGAGGGTGTGCTGATGCCCGTTGATGGTGAGGGAGAGTTGATTGTTCATGTATCACTTCCTAAATTTTTGAACCACGGAGACACTGAGTCCTTATTTTGTTTTCTCAGTGTTTCCGTGTCTCAGTGGTTTTCACTTCTGCTCTCAACCACGCAGACTCTAGCGTATCCCTGAACAAACCACTGACAATATGCCTGCGATAATCCGCCCCCGCTCTCCTCGCACTCGTGCGGAAATGGGCTTGGGCGAGCAACGCTTCGAGCGCCGATTCAAATGTCGCTTTGTTGAGAGATTGCCCACGTAAAATATCTTCGGCTTGCGTGGCGCGGAAGGGAGTCCCGCCGCCGGGACCGACAGCGATGCGAATATCTTTGATGGTGTCGCTTTCGCGTTCGAGCCAGACGGCGCAGTTGAGAATGGGAAGCGCGACGCCTTGCGGACGCATGATGCGTTGGAAGCAGGAGGAAACCCGTGAGACCTCCGAGTTCTGCGAGAACTCGGAGGTCTTGACATAGAAACCAACGATGAGTTCTTCGCCATGTTTGAGGGAGGATTTGCCGGGACCGAGGAATAAATCTTTGAATGGAATGCGTCTGGTTTCGATACGCCCTTCGCTAGCCGCTTCGACAGGCTCAGCGCGGCGGCTCGGAACTACTCGACCAGCAATCTCCGCTTGAGCATCCAACGCGAGCAAGGCAATCGTCCCATCCGCGGCGGGGAGGGCGTGAGCGACGTTGCCTCCGAGAGTGGCAACATTGCGGACTTGCGGACCGGCGATCAAGTTGCAGGCTTCGGTCAATGCTTGGGCGTGGCGAACAGTTAGAGGGTCGAGAGCGACGCGGTTGACCGGGACGGCGGCGCCGATGAAGAGTTCATCCCCGCGTTGCTCGAGGAGAGTCAGTTCGGCGATGGAAGTCACATCCACCAACGTTTGGACGGGGGCATGGCGTCCCTGTTCGAGGTCGAGTAAAAGATCGGTGCCGCCGGCGATGGGGATGAGGGGACGCGGCGCGTTGGCGAACGCGTCCATGGCTTCGGCGAGTGTCTTGGGTTTGAGGTAGTGTTGCCAAGTTGTCATTTTTTTTGAACACGAAGGATACAAAGTATGAAAAGGATGTTACCTGACCCTTTTCGGGTGACTTCGCGCCTCTTGCGAAGGAATCAGATCTGATACAGTTCAACCAACACTCCCGATGTGCTTTCGGGATGGATGAAGGCATACTTTTTTCCATCCGCGGCGGCGCGCGGTTCTTCGTTGATGAGGCGCACGCCCTTTGTTTTCAACTGCGATAGCATGCCTTCGATATCATCCACTTCCAAACAGATGTGGTGCATGCCGGGTCCGCGCTTGGCGAGGTACTTCGCAATGCCCGAATCATCTGAGGTGGGTTGGACCAGTTCCACTTCCGAGCCTTGAAGCGGAAGGAATGCGACCTGTGATTTCTCGGCGGGCGCATCGCGCAGTTCGCGCAGTTCCATCCCCAGCGCGTCGCGCCAGAACGAGAGGGCTTTCTCCATGTCGTCTACAACAACAGCGACGTGGTTGATCTGTTTTACGTGAGGCATTAGACTCTCCAATAAGAGCATTGAACCGCTAAGCACGCGAAGGTCGCCAAGAAAACCTTTTAAAAATCTTCGCGCTCTTTGCGCCCTTCGCGGTTAATTTTTTTATCAAGACTTAAGTCTCATTATATCTGCTTGCCAGAGAATCAGAGAGCGATTAAGATAGAGGCATGCCCGCCCTTCCTTTCAATGCCCGTCGCGTCGCAACGATCATCGGCGTCATCGCGCTGGTGTTCATCGTGCTGGAGTTCAACCGCCGCCTCGAGGAAATGAATTTGCTCAACAAGCAATATGAGCTTGTGCAACAGCAAGCCACGCAGGCGGTGCAGACCCAAGCCGTGTTGCAAACGCAGGTGGCTTTTGCCGCTTCGGATGGCGCGGTGGACGCATGGGCGCGCACCGACGGCCATTATGTTCAAGAGGGCGATCTGCCAATCGTGCCGATCGGTCAGCCCGGCGCCGCGCCCATCGAACTCAGCGCGCCGGCGCCCGCGCCAACCCAAATGACGAACGTCCAAACCTGGTGGGAATTGTTCTTTGGTGAACACTAATCCTTTTTGGATGACAGACCGACTCGCGCTCTTCCCCGAATCGACTCGCGCGCGCGGCGACTTGCTCTTCCTCGCGGGACATTCCCTCGCCTCTCTCGCGGATGGACACCTGACTCCGCTTTACGTATATGATCGCGCCACCCTCGACCTCGCTGTGGCGGAATATCAATCCGCGTTGCGCGCGTATTATCCGGGCGAGTCACACGTCACCTACGCGGGGAAAGCCTTCCTGTGCAAAGCCATCGCGGCGTGGACTCAACAACACAACCTGATGGTGGATTGCACCGGCGAAGGCGAAATTGGAATCGCCGTCGCGGGCGGTGTGCCGCGTGAAAAGATACTTGTGCATGGAGTGAATAAATCATTGGCGGACTTGAAGTCCGCGTTCCAACATGCGGGGACGATTGTTGTGGATAATTTGACGGAGTTGGAGAGAATCCGTACACAGGTAGACGGGGACACAGGTAAACACGTTCACACGTACACACGCACACAGGTGAACAGGATTACGAGCGCGCAAGTTTCGCTGTGGTTGAGATTAACGCCGGGATTGGCGGTGAAGACGCACCATGCTCACACGCAAACGGGTCAGCACGACAGCAAGTTTGGCATGACCCGCGACGAGATTCTTGAAGCGGCAAAATTCTGCAAAGAAAATGATTTGCCTTTGCGTGGGATTCACTTTCATCAAGGCTCGAACTTCCGCGACCCCGAACCGTTGATTCCCGCCATTGACCTCGCCCTCGACATCGCCAAAGAGATCGGATTTTCAGACGCGTGGCATTTCTGTCCCGGCGGCGGATGGGGCGTGGCGTATCACGAAGATGAATTGCCGAACCCATCCATTGAAAGTTATGCGCGCGGAATCGCCGAAGCGGTGATCGAAGGGTGCAAACAGCGCGGACTCGACCTCCCTATTTTGCATCTCGAACCGGGTCGCAGTCTCGTGGCGCGCGCTGGCGTGGCGATCTATCGCGTCGGCGCGATCAAACAGCGCGGCGATAAAACATGGATCCTCACCGACGGCGGCATGGCGGATAATCCGCGCTTTGCGTTGTATGGCGCGAGGTATTCTTGCTTGCCCGTCGAGGGGCTGGATCGTGAAATCAACGCAAAGGTTTCGATTGCGGGACCGTATTGTGAATCGGGGGATGTAGTCATCGAAGATTTACCAATGCCTGAATTGAAAGAGGGCGAGTTGATCGCCATCCCTGTGGCGGGCGCGTATCATTTGAGCATGTCGTCTAATTACAACGGCGCGCGAAAACCAGCGGTTGTGTTGCTGGAAAACGGAAATGTGAGATTGATTCAGAGCAGAGAGACCGTGGAAGATTTGCTCAGGCGCGATCCATGACCACCAACACCGACCTGTTCCTCAAACGCCTGCGCGCCTCCGAATTCCTGCGCGGGTTGGACGAGGGCGCGTTGACGCAGATCGCCGAGAGCGCGGCTTGGAAAGTCTACCCGCCCAACGCGGTCATCTTTTGGGAAGGGGATAACGAATCAAGTTTGTACTTCCTGCAATACGGCTCGCTCAAAGCGATGAAGACATCACCCGACGGGCGCGAACAGGTTCTGCGATTTCTCTATGCAGGCGAAGTGTTCAATGAAGTCGGCGCGTTGGCGAGGAAGCCGAATCCCGCCACAGCCATCGCGCTGGAAGAATCGGGTGTGTGGCTTCTCCCGCGTCACGCGTTGGACAAGATTCTGTTGGAACATCCGCAAGTGGCGTTGCAGATCATCGAAAACATGGCAGACAAGATCATCGGGCTGGTCACTCTCGCCGCAGACTTGTCGCTGAAAACGGTCGAGGCGCGTTTCGCCAAGTTGTTGCTGGACTCCGCCGAAGGGGATGTGATCGAACGCCGCCGCTGGACGAATCAGACCGAACTGGCGGCGCGACTCGGCACCGTCCCCGATGTGTTGAGTCGCGTCATCCGCGAATTGACCAAAGCGGGGCTGATCGAGATGGACAAACAATCCATCCGCATTTTGGATCGGGCTGGATTATCTGCGCGTGCAACAGGAGAAGAAAAACCTTAACCACAAAGGCTTGCGCTGAGCCTGTCGAAGTGACATAAAGTACACGAAGGGGAAAGGCAAAAAGGTATTTCCTTTGTGTTCCTTCGTGACCTTTGTGTTTAAAAAGTATTTGATTTACCCGACAAAAGTCGGGGCGCGAAGCGGGGATAAGGAGTAAAGTTCGGGCATACAAGGAGACGACATGCCCGAAATCTATTTCACAGACACAAAATCAAAAGCCGTTTTTTCGGCAGAGGGTCCCAAGCCGCAGTTCCTGCTCGACGCGCCGCAGTTCAAGGCGCTGGTGGTGGGGCTGGAGGCGGGACAGCAACTTCCCATTCATCCCGCCGAAGCGGCGATGTACCACTTCCTCGAAGGCGAAGGGCTGATGACCGTGGACGATGAAACGTTCGCCATCAAACCCGGCGTGACTGTCATCGCGCCCAGCGGATCGAAGCGCGGCATTAATGCCAAAACGCGCGTGATCTTCCTCGGCTCGAAGGGCGCGTCATAGTACCGCAAAGTTCACTTTGCGAACGTGAACAAGGTGAACCTTGTCGTACTGCAAAGTTCACTTTGCGAAAATCGACAAGGTGAACCTTGTCGTACTGAAAAATCCACCAAAGGAAACTCTCATGCCCATCCCTTATCTCCTCACCACCCTGCTTTACATCTTCGTCGCCCTCTTCGCCGCGGCAGACGCGTCACTCGTCAGCCTCAACCTCGCCAGCGCATTCCCCGCGTTGCGCTGGGTGCGCGCGCACTTCATCACGCTCGGCGTCCTCTCGCAGGTCATCTTCGGCTTGCTTCCCGTTCTCGTCGCGTCGCTTGCCAAAAAACCAAAACCCGCCTTTCGCTGGGATATCTGGTTGACTCTCAACGCGGGCTTCGTGGCGCTCGTGGCGGGATTCACGGGCGTCAACCATCCGATGATTTTCGCGGGCGGCACGCTGATCTTCATCGCCGCAACGCTTCTGTTCATTCAACTCTGGAACGCGCGCGGCGGCAATGCTCCCGCCTCAATCAAGTTTTACATCGCGGGCGTGTTTTACTTATTCGTCGGCATCATCGTCGGCACGGGTTTGTGGCTCAACTGGAGCGAAGCGCTATATATCAAGGTCCCGCTTGAAGTGCACATCCACGCCAACTCGTGGGGCTTCATGTCGCTGGTCTTCGCGGGTCTGTTCGTGGATTTCATCCCCATGATCACGGGTCGCCCTCTCGGCGCCAAGAACGCGGTCGCCTACATTTTTTGGGGGATGACGCTCGGGGCGTTCGGTCTCGTGCTCGGACCCTGGCTTGGCGGCTCGCTTCCTCCGACCGTCACGGGGTTGATCCTGCACCTCTCGGCGACGATCCTGTTGATTGTTCTGGCGGGACGCGCCCTCAAAGCCAGCGGTCATCTCTCGACGCCGGGCGGCTGGCACTTGCTCGCATCCTACGCGTGGATTCTCCTCCCCGTCCTCGTCGCGCCGCTGATTCTGACTCACGTCATCGCGGGCGGACCCGTCGAATCGATTGCGCCTCAACCCCTGATTTACGGCTGGATCCTCCAATTCGGCATTGCCCTCATCCCATACATTGCGCGTCGTTTCTTCCTCAAGCAGGAAACTCCTCAACTCGGCGGCAGTTGGTTCAGCCTGGCGGGCATCGCTCTCGGAGGCGTCCTCGTTTGGGTCAGCATCTTCCTCGTGGACGCGCGCGGCGTGTTGTACGGTATCGGCTTCGCCCTCTACGCGCTGGCGATGATTCCCCCCGTCAAAGAACTGTTCGAGATCGTCCGCGATGGGTTCAGGAAAATCGAGACCGCGTAACAAGAGTACCGCAAAATTTATTTTGCGAGGGGCAAGATAAATCTTGCGGTACGAAAATCCTATGAACACCCTCCTCGCCAAACTCCCCTCCATCCTCGCCTTTCTCGTCGGCACGATGTCCATCCTCGCGGGCGGAATGGTCTTGCGCGGCTGGCAACCTGGCTACAACGTTCTCTCGTGGCTCCCGGTTTACAACTTCGCCGTTGGCTTGCTGACTCTCATCCCCGCGTATCTGCTCTGGGTCGACAACCGCTACGCCACCGCCGCCTCCATCGTGATCTTCGCCCTGCACGCGATTATTCTCGTTCTCCTGCTCGCCTTCTTTCGCGGACAGGTGGCAACCCAAAGCATCGGCGCGATGTCGTTCCGCGTGATCGTGTGGATTGTTATCTTCGCGCTGTTGCGGTTCAGAAGGTAACGTGGAAGGTCGGCTTCATCATATCTTCATAAACAGTTCACAGTGTCGCTTTATAATTCTTGCAATACACACAAGGAGACATTCATGTCACAGTCCACGCCTGCCCGCTATAGCCCCATGATGGTCACGCTTCACTGGCTGACCGCCATCCTCGTCTTTGCCGCGTTCATCGTTGGCAAAAACATGAGTCGCCTGCCGAACCACGACACTTCCAAACTCGCGCCGCTGGCGATTCATATGATGTTGGGAATCACAATGCTGGTAGTGATCGTCGTCCGCTTCGTTGCGCGGACGAAGACCCCGCATCCCGCTTACGCTTCCACAGGCAACGCCTTCCTCGACGGTCTCGGCAAGTTCGCGCATAACGCCCTCTACCTGCTGGTCTTCCTGATGGCGGTCAGCGGGATGGCGCTTTCGATGCAGGCGGGACTTCCGCAAATTGTCTTTGGCGGCGTTGGCTCGTTGCCCGCCGATTTCTTTGACTTTGCGGCGCGCGCCATGCACGGTTTCATTGCGCCCGCGCTCTTCCTGTTTATCCTTCTGCATGTTGGCGCGGCGTTCTATCACCAGTTGTTCATCAAGGATAACTTGCTCGCGCGTATGGGGTATGGGAAATAATGATCCCTCCTGATTCTTCTGGAGTGGCATAGATTTAAAAATCTGCGTTCGTCCTCATAGTCCATGGGTGTGACGACGTCCGACACATCTTCGCACAGCCGACCTGCTTACGGGTCGGCTGTTCTTCATGGCATGATATTTGCGATTAATTATGTTATAACAACCCAACAATGAATTACAGCATGATTGCGCTTGCACAACTCAACGCTGACCAAACAGAAAAGCTGGCTTTCCTGCATCACCGCGCCCTGCATTCATTGTTGGCCGATCTTGGCGCGCCGTTCCTCGAACGCTACTATCAACTTGCCCGCGCGGATTCGTCGGTGATTGGGATGTGCGCGTTGGGCGCGGAGGGGAATCCGCTGGGGTGGGCGGTGGGCTCGCCACAGCCGGGGCAGGTCGCCCGTCGGATGAGCGAGGCGCGGGGGTGGTTCATCATCCAACTGTTGAGGGTGTTGGTCGCAAATCCAAAAACGATTTGGCAGGCTGTTGTTTCCTCGCGGTCGGCGTCTGTTGCGATGAAGCCTGGCGCGGTCGAGTTGACGTATATCGGCGTGGACGAATCCGCGCGGAAAAAAGGATTGGGGCGTGACTTGTTGGGCGCGTTCATCGAAGCCGCGCGCGAAAGGGGATTTTCGTCGGTGGAGTTGAGCGTGGAAGCCAAGAACGCCGCCGCGATTGCATTGTATACTAGGGCAGGTTTTCGCGTGATGCATTCGCATACAGAAGGCGCGTTCAATCGTCATCGCATGGAATTGATTCTCAAATGAAAGTACTGCTTCGCAAGATCGAATCGCTTGCCGCGCCGCGTCACGCGCCGTGGCTATTTTTGATTGTCGCGTTATTTGCGTATGGCTTGTTGTTTTGGCGTCACGGTTTTTATTGGGACGACCTGCCGATGACGTGGATCCGCTACGAGTTGGGGCGCGAAGCGATGGCGAAATATTTTTCGACGGCGCGGCCCGTGTGGGCGGTGTTGTATCAGGTGACGACGACTTTCCTGCCGCCCGTGCCAATGGCGTGGCAAATTTTTTCGATCCTGTGGCGCTGGCTGGGCGTGGTGTTGTTGTGGCAAATCGTCCGCGAACTGTGGCGCGACCGCGAAAAGATGGCGGCGCTGGCGGGGCTGTTATTTTTGCTTTATCCTGGTTTCAATTTACAGTACGCCTCTTTCCTCACCACGCATTTTTGGATCGTGGTCTGTTTCTTTTTCGCGTCATGGTTGTTGACATTGCGCGCGATGAACTCGCCCTCGCGGTATTGGCTGTTCACCAGCCTTGCGATGATCCTCTCCGCGCTGAATTTGTGGATGCTCGAATATTTTTACTCGCTCGAACTGGTCCGCGTGGTGATCATTTTTTACGCGTTGCGGCAGAGCAGGCGGGGAGAAAAAATAGTTCAAACGGCGCGGCGCGCGTTTTTACACTGGCTTCCTTATCTGCTCGTTTTTCTTGCGAATATTCTGTATCGCGTGTTCGTGTTTACGAACGTGGCGTATCAAAATGTATTCTTCTCTGAATTGCGCTCGAGTCCTTTCCAGGCAATCCTCGCTTTGATAAAAAATATCGCGGCGGATATTTGGCTCGCCTCCGCGCAAGCGTTCGGAGCGATTTTCATATTTCCAAATGCCGCGCTCGACGGTCCCCTGACAACGCTGATGTATCTCGCGGTGGTGATCCTCGTCGGCGCGTTGGTTTTTATCTTTTTCAGGAACGCCGACGCGCAAACAGAAAAACGTTCGGCGTATTGGGCGATCGGAATTGGACTGATCGCCATGCTTCTCGGGGGCGGTCCGTATTGGCTGGCGTCTCTCGATATCAGCCTGTCGTTTCCCGCGAGTCGTTTTACCATGTCGTTCATGCTCGGCGCGTGTTTGCTGATCGCGGGTCTCTTCGAGTTGATCCCGGTAAAACTTCGCGTCGTGTTCGTCGCAACAATTGTCGCGCTTTCGGCTGGCAGGCAGGTGATGATCGGCGATTCGTTTTTGCGGGACTGGCAATCACAGAAAAACCTGTTCTGGCAAATGCGCTGGCGCGCGCCCGCGCTCCAACCCGATACGCTCGTGCTGATGAATGAACAGCTTGCGTATTATGCCGATAATTCCATCAGCGCGGGTTTGAATTGGATCTATGATGCCAACGCAAGCGCGGACGATATCCAGTACGTCATCTTTTATCCGAGCAACCGTTTGAATGGCTCGCTCATATCTCTCGAGCCGAACACGCCCATTCGCTACAGTTATATCGCGGGCGAATTTAACGGGGACACGTCTGATACTCTCGCGTTTTATTATGACCCGCCGTATTGTCTTCGCCTGCTGGACTCTGATCTGGATAAAAACAACCGCTTCATCCCCGACGACAGCCTGATGCGCCAGGCGGCGGCATTATCCAACCCCCAGCGGATTCTGCGCGAGCCGCCCGCGTCCATGCCCGCGTTCTACGGCGCAGAACCTCCGCATGGATGGTGTTACTACTTCCAGAAAGCGGAGTTGGCGCGTCAATTCGGCGAATGGGACGAAGTGAACCGCCTCGCCAAAGATGCGTTCAGTTTGGATGAGCATTTCAACAATCCTGTTGAATTGTTTGTTTTCATCGAAGGTTACGCTCACGCGGGCGATTGGGATGAAGCGATTCAATTATCGCGAGAAGCGCGTCAAGTCTCTAAAAGTTACGTTGACCCGTTGTTATGCAAGTTGTGGAAACGCATTCAAGTTGAGACAGAATCGACTGAACAACAAAAGGTTGCTGTGAATGAAATATCCGAGTTGACGAGTTGCGGTCAATGAAGCGATATCTTCCACATTTCATTCTCCTCGTTGTCGCCATCCTTGCCTATGGATTGCTCATCCCTCAACTCGGCTTTTATTGGGACGACTTGCCCATCTCGTGGATCCGCTATCAACTCGGCTCCGAAGCGTTGACGCGCTATTTCTCAACCAACCGTCCCGTGTGGGGAGTTTTGTATCAGGTCACAACGCGCATCCTTCCCGATGAGCCGATCTATTGGCAAGTTTTCGCGTTATTTTGGCGATGGCTCGGCGCGGTGATCGTGTTCGCCATCGTCGAAAAACTGTGGCGAGGAAAGCCGCGCCTTGCGTTGGGAGTCGCGCTTCTCTTTTTGGTTTACCCCGGGTTCACTCAGCAATGGTCGGCGTTTTTATACAGCCACTTCTTCATCGTGCTGTTTTTCTTCTTATTCTCCTATCTGCTGTTGTTGCGCGCCATGGCAGAACCGAATCGCTATTGGCGATTGACCGCGTTCGGGCTGGTCTTTTCCGCGCTCAACTTGTGGATGATGGAATATTTCTACGTGCTGGAACTCATGCGCGTGGGAGTCATCCTCACCGCCTTGCGCGGCGAGACCATGAGCCTGCGCGAACGAGTGATAAAAACATTCAAACTCTGGCTTCCCTATTTGATCGTTTTCATTCTGGCGGTCCTCTCGCGGCTGTTTATCTTCAACAATCAAGTCTATGGAATTGGCTTAGGCGGCCAATTGAAATCCGCGCCGCTGGAAACGTTAGTCAACCTTGCGCGAAACATCCACTTCACATTGACTATCGTCCTGCGTGACGCGTGGATACAAGTGACGCAGTTGCCAAACATCGTATCGGCAGAATCCATTCTCAGTTCATATTACATCGTCGTTGCGTTGGCGGTTCTTGTTTTGATCGCAGGTTTCTTGTTCACTTCACGAGAAGAGGAGAAAGCGCTTCAAAAAAATAGCAAAGATTCATTATGGATGATCGCCTTGGGAATCTTCGCGCTCCTGCTTTCAGGCTGGCCCTTCTGGCTGGTGGGATTCGTCCCGTCGCTGGCGTGGCCCGCGAGCCGCTTCACGCTTCCGTTCATGTTCGGTGTCAGCTTGATCTTTGCTGGTGTCATCTACTTGATTCCGCGGGAGCGGGTTCGCATTGCTGTGCTTGTTTCATTAATTGGTCTCACCGTTGGCTATCAATTTTTGTTGGCGAACAACTACAAGCAAGATTGGCAAACGCAAAAAGATTTATTCTGGCAACTGACGTGGCGCGCGCCGGGGATACAACCCGATACTGCCATCATCATGAACGAAGGCGCGCTGGACTACTACGCCGATAATTCTTTGAGTCCTGTTGTCAACTGGGTGTACGCGCCAGAGAAACGCGGCGAAGATATTGATTACGTGTTGCTCTATCCCACCACGCGCTTGCGCACTGACGCGCTCCCCAAACTCGAACCGGATCTGCCGATATTCACTGAATATCTGGCGGGGCAATTTCATGGAAACACATCGCGAGTCCTGGCAATCTATTTCATGCCGCCCGGTTGTATGCGTATCCTTGACCCCGAAGTGGATCGTGTCAATCGTTCGATTCCTGAACAAAGTTTGATGCGCTTTGCTTCGCGGTTGACAAATTACGAGTTGATCTCGCCTGAGTCAATGTCACAGATGCCGAAACCGTATTATCCCGAACCAGAGCATGGATGGTGCTATTACTTCCAAAAAGCAGACTTGGCGCGTCAATTCGGGGAATGGGATGAGGTTATATCGTTGGGAGACGCCGCGTTCGATGAAGGTTTGCAACCTGCTGACCCTGCGGAACGATTTGTATTTATCGAAGGGTATGCTCATGTGGGGGAGTGGGATCGCGCGGTTGAACTGTCCAAGCAATCGGTTAACGAATCGGAGTTGATGAGTCCACCCCTTTGTCGGTTGTGGGAACGCGTCGCGGCTGAGACAGCCCCAACCGTCGAACGAAGCGAAGCGTTATCCGCAGTACGGACGTTCATCGCTTGCAATCCGTAAGAATCACACTTGCTTTAAATCCTTGTTTGGCTCTACAATATGCCGACGTTAGTTTCACCTGCGATTTGTATGACAAAGTATGAAAGGAGGCGCGCGGGAACGTCATTCGCAAGTCTACTGTCCTATGATGCGTCAATCAATTAATAAGGAGAAGAAGAACATGCGTAAGTCACTTTTGCAGGTGTTCAGTTTGTTGATGGTTCTTTCGTTGGTTCTGGCGGCATGCGCCCCTGCCGTCGAAGAGGTGGGCGGGTTTCAGATTCCCGCTGTCGAGAAAGGCAAGTTCAACATCGGGATGGTCCTGATCGGACCGCATGACGACGGCGGCTGGTCGCAGGCGCATTATGAAGGCTTGTTGTATGTGGAGGAGAATGTCCCGAACACACATGTAGCCTACGTCGAGAACGTGCCGGAAGGCGCTGATTCGGAGCAAGTGTTCCGTGCGTTGGCGCGCAAAGGTTTCGACCTGATCATCGGCACATCCTTCGGCTTTGGCGACCCGATGGAGATCGTGGCGGGCGAGTTCCCGGATTCGATGTTCATTCATCTCACCGGTATCAAGTCCAATTTCACAAACTTTGGCAACCTGATGGGCGCGATGGAAGATATGAAGTATCTCGCCGGTATGCTGGCTGGCGCGCGCGCCAAGGCGGATGGCGAGACTAAACTCGGCTATATGGCCACCTTCCCCATTCCTGAAGAGATCCGTTTGGGGAACGCGATCGCGCTGG
Source organism: Anaerolineales bacterium (assembly GCA_044222305.1). Lineage (GTDB taxonomy): Bacteria > Chloroflexota > Anaerolineae > Anaerolineales > Villigracilaceae > Defluviilinea. The sequence goes on along the minus strand of JBGANO010000013.1, from coordinate 24,288 downwards.
GTATGCGGAAGACCTGCCCCGAGTGCACGTTGGATGTCCGCTGGCTCAGCACCTGGCATGACCCTGTGATCGAAAAAGAAGCCGCGGCGTCTTTGTTCGATGCGGGCGCGTATGTCGTGTTCACCGGCGCGGATACCCCGGCGGTTGCCGATGTGGCGCAGGAAAAAGGCAAATACGGCGTGACCTACGATTGGTACGGTTCATGCAAAGTGGATGCCTGTCTCACCGCCCCTTATTGGTTGTGGGGCACTGAATATGCCCGCATTGCCGAGGGTGTGATTGCCGGTACCTACGTGCCTGGCTACGATTACTTTGATGCGGAAACCGGCGCGCTCGGCTTGTACGGGTTTATGGACGGGCAGGAACTTACTCCCGGTGTCGCCAGTCTCGACCCGGCTGTGATTCAGGAAGTGCGCGATATCCTTGCGCAGATGCTGGCGGGCGAGTTTACCCGCTTCGATGTGTTCAAGGGACCGATTAACGACAACAAGGGCAACGTTGTTTTGCCTGCGGGTCAGAGCCTCGAGCAGGTTGACCTCGACGCGTTCCCTGAGTTCGGTCTGCCATGCAGTATCGACGTGTGCATGAAGTGGTGGGCAGAAGGCGTCACCGCTGAATTGCCGGAGTAAGTGTAGTTTGATGAATGGGGCAGAGCTGTGAGGTTCTGCCCCGTTTTTTGTAGGTGGACAGGTAGACACGTAGACAGGTAGACACGTGTGTACGTGTTTCCTTGTTTACCTGTCTACATCTTCCTGAGGAGCAATTGTGATCGCAAACCCAATAACCGAATTGACTCAGTCTCCTCTCGTGATCGAAATGCGCGGCATTGTCAAGCGTTTTCCCGGCGTGCTTGCCAACGACCATGTGGATTTTGAATTGCGGGCGGGGGAGATCCATGCCTTGTTGGGAGAGAACGGAGCGGGCAAAAGCACGTTGATGAACGTGCTGGCGGGGTTATACAAACAGGATGCCGGCACGATCAAAGTAAAAGGCAAAATACTGGAATTTGCATCTCCGCGCGACGCCATCAAAGCGGGGATCGGGATGGTGCATCAGCATTTCATGCTTGTCCCTTCTCAGACCGTTACTGAAAATATTTTGCTTGGGCTTGATGAACCTCGCTTTCTCATGCGTCTGAATGAATACGATAAAAGAATCGCGGACTTGGGTGATACGTATGGATTGAAAGTTGACCCGCGCGCGAAGATCTGGCAGTTATCGGTCGGTGAGCAACAGCGGGTGGAATTATTGAAGATGCTTTATCGCGGCGCGGACGTGCTTGTCATGGACGAGCCGACAGCCGTTCTTGCGCCGCAGGAAATTGACGGGTTGTTCGAGACCTTACGCTCGATGGTGGCGCAAGGCAAATCAGTAATCTTTATCAGCCACAAATTGAATGAGGTCTCATCCATTGCAGACCGTGTCAGTGTGTTGCGGCGCGGCAAGGTGACGGCTTCGGGAGTCCCTGCCAAAGGCGTGAGCAAGCAGGAACTCGCCAGCATGATGGTGGGGCGCGAGGTGGCGCTGTTCGTGGATAAAAAGCCGAAGGACGCAGGCAAAGTCATCCTCGATGTGAAGGATGTCCATGCGGAGAATGACAAAGGCTTGCCTGCGTTGCGCGGATTGTCCCTGCATGTGCGCGCGGGCGAGATCGTAGGTTTAGCCGGTGTTGCAGGGAATGGGCAGATCGAACTTTCGCAGGTGATCGCCGGTCTGCGCAAATGCAAACAAGGCGATGTGGAATTGGATGGCGATAAGGTTAGCAACCGCGACACTTTGTATGGAATTCAGCACGGCATGTCGTACGTGCCGGAAGACCGCACGCACGTCGGCAGTTCGCCCAACCTGAGCGTGACCGATAACGTCATCATGAAGAATTATCGCAAAGCGCCCATCTCGAAAGGTTCGATGATCGACATGAACGCGGCGTCAAAATTTGCGCAACAACTCAAGGAAGCGTACGACATCATCGTGCCGACGGTCAATACGCCCGTGCGCCTGCTCTCCGGTGGCAACCTTCAACGCGTCATCCTGGCGCGCGAGATTTCGGGGCATCCCAACTTCATGGTGGCGGTTCAACCCACGCGCGGGCTGGATGTGGGCGCCATCGAGGGAGTCCATCGTCTTTTGCTCACCCAGCGTGAAGCGGATGCGGCAGTTCTACTCATTTCTGAAGAGTTGGAGGAACTGCTCGCGTTGAGTGACCGCGTCTACGTGATCTACGAGGGAAAAATCATGGGCGAGGTAAAAGTCGCCGCTGGCGAACCAGAAGAAAGGTTGATCGAAGCGATTGGTCTGATGATGACCGGCACGCCGTTGGAACAACTCCAGAGCGAGGGAGCGGAGAAACATGGCTGAGTCGTCTTTGAAAAAATCAGGCGGCAGGTTGCGCGTCAAGATCGAACCGCGGCTCGACGAACCCAGTGGAAAAGAATCGCTGTTGATCTCGCTCGGCGCGGTGGCAGTGGCGTTGATTTTGGGCGGCGTGGTGATCGCTGTTGTTGGAGGCAATCCGTTCGCGTCGTACCTGCATATTGCGCGCGCCGCGTTTGGGAGTGTCGGCGTGCTTTCGGATACGATCGTGAAGGCAACGCCGATCATTCTGACCGCGCTGGCTTGCACGATTGCTTTCCGCATGAAGCTGTGGAATATCGGCGCGGAGGGGCAGTTCATCATGGGCGCGTGGGGGGCGAGCGCGATCGTGCTGGCGCCGGTACTCGCGCCCGAATCGCCGCGCTGGATGTTCATCCCGTTGATGGCTTTGGCGGGGATGGGCATGGGCGCGTTGTGGGGGTTGGTCCCCGGTTATCTCAAGGCAAAGTTCAATGTGAACGAGATCATCAGTTCGTTGATGTTGAACTACATCGCGGTCTCGTGGGTGAATTACTGGATCTTCGGCGTGTGGAGCGAGGGAGGTTTTCAGATGAGCCCGAAGTTCCCCGTTGGCGCATCCCTGCCGCGCTTGTCGGATTATGCCGCGAGCATTCCTTTTTTGCGCGGGCTTACCACACATGCGGGTTTGCTGTTTGGCGTTGCGGCGGCGATCATCTTGTGGTTCATCGTGTATCGAAGTCGTTGGGGGTACGAGATCCGTTTGATCGGCGATAACCCTCATGCGGCGAAATACGCCGGGGTGAATATTGTGAAGAACACAATTCTGGTGATGGCGCTTTCGGGCGCGCTGGCTGGCTTGGGCGGCATGAGCGAAGTGTCGGGCGTTGTCCGCCGGTTGCAGACCGCCCCCATCAACGCGGGATACGGCTTCACCGGCATCATCGTGGCGTGGCTGGCGAAATTAAATCCACTGGCAATTATCGTCGTTTCGATTCTGTTCGGCGCGTTGATCCTGGCAGGACGTGAGATTCAGCCCTCGGGCATCCCGAAGATGATTCAGGGGATCATCCTTGTGTGTTTGATCGCGAGCGATTTTCTGTTGCGCTATCGCGTGCGTTTTGTGAGAGGCGAAGAGGAATAATCTTTTTAACCGTTAAGAACGCGAAGAGCGCTAAGGTTTTTTAAAAGGTTTTCTTGGCGCACTTAGCGCGCTTTGCTGATCGGCGCGATGACCGCTTTCAGCGTCACCATCGCCACCGGCAACCCGTGGATCGGCGTGCTTGCCGCCATGCTCGCGGCGGGCTTGCTCAGTCAGATCCATGCGTTCATTGCCATCACCCTGCACGCGGATCAAGTTGTGAGCGGGCTCGCGCTTACCCTGGTGGGCGCGGGCATCAGCCTCGTGTTAGGCGAAGGCTTGAGCAAAGCGGGGACGGTTGCGCTCATGCCAAGTTTTTCCATCCCCTTGCTTTCACTTATCCCGATACTTGGTCCGATCTTCTTTACCAACCACAGCGTATTGGTCTATATCGGTTATTTGATGACGCCCCTGGCGTGGTATTACATCAACCACACCCGCCCGGGGTTACATCTTCGCGCCGTCGGCGAGTATCCCTCCGCGGCGGATGCGCTCGGCATTAATGTGTTCCGTTTGCGATACGCGTACGTCTTTGTGGGCGGAATGCTCGCAGGGCTGGGCGGCGCAACCATCAGTCTGGCAGTCGCGCCCGGCTGGTTTAGCGAGTTGACTACCGGCGGGCAGGGCTGGATCGCCGTGGGACTCGTCATCTTCGCGCAGTGGGATCCGATCCGCGCGGCGATCGGCTCGTACGCGTTCGGCGCGCTCCGCCGTCTCATCCTCGACATTCAAGGTCCGCTCACCTTATTAGGGTTCGACAATCCCTTTTACTACAACGCCTACCTCGGTTTCTTTTTGCAAATGATTCCCTACGCGTTCACGGTCATCGTGCTGGTGATCGGATCGCGCGAATCGACCCGCAAACGGCTTGGCGCGCCCGCCGCGTTGGGCGTTCCGTACATCCGAGGCGAAAGAGGCAAGTAATTTTTACCCCGAAGGCTTATACTAGACCTCTTGCGAAAGTGCTTTTCAGCCACGGATTTCACAGATTTTCACTGATTTATTTAAATATCCGTGCGAATTCGTGAAATCCGTGGCAAAGAATTTGATTGTGCATCAATGTTATAGACTTATGCAAGAAGGCTACTTAGCTTATCGAAGGACACAAAGGTCACGAAGGAAAAGATTTAAAACCTTTGTGCGCATCGTGTCCTTGGTGTTTAAAAAAATTATGCTGGATCACATCACCTCCACCCTCCGCGAACAATGCGGATTGAATAAAGACAAACCCATCATTGCGGGCGTTTCCGGCGGGCCCGACAGTTTGTGTTTAATGAATGTGCTCCGCACAGCGGGGTATCGAGTCGTTGTGGCGCACTTCAACCACAAACTGCGTCCCGATTCCGACGCGGATGCCAACACGGTCGAGCAAGCCGCGGGACGGCTCAACCTCAAGTGGGTGATCGAAAATGGCGATGTGCGCGCCTTTGCCGATACAGAAAAGCTATCCATTGAAGAAGCCGCGCGGATCTTGCGTTATCGCTTCCTGATGAAACAAGCTCACCGCTACAACGCGCAAGCAGTGGCGGTCGGTCACACGGCAGACGACCAGGTCGAAACAGTGCTCATGCACTTTGTGCGCGGCGCGGGCTTGGCTGGCTTGAAAGGCATGAGTCATCGCGTGATCATCCACATGTTCGATGCCGAAATCCCCATCGTGCGTCCCTTGCTGGATGTGTGGCGCGAGGAGACCGTCGTATATTGCGCGGCAAACGGGTTTCGCCCGCGGCACGACCCGAGCAATGCCTCGCTCGATTTTTTCCGCAACCGCTTGCGGCACCTGCTCATCCCCACGCTTGAGTCGTACAACCCGCGCTTTCGTGAGACGATCTGGCGCACATCGAAATCGCTGGCGGGCGATCATGAAATCCTGTTAACTGCGCTGGATGACGCATGGAAGGAGGTTGTTGCCCAGGAAACGGCGAACTTCGTCGCTTTCGATATTTCCGCGCTGACCCAACAACGCCTCGGACTCCAACGGAACCTGATTCGCCGCGCCATGGAGCATCTCCACCCCGACAACCTCGACGCGAGCTACGCCACCCTCGAACGCGCCGCGTATTTCATCACCGACCCCGCACGGCCCGCGCGCATGGACCTGGCGAAAGGCTTGCATTTACTGCGCGAAGGATCGGTGATCTACGTTGTAGAGGGTCACATCACGTTACCCATCGAACGCTGGCCCCAACTTCCGGCAGAAGCGAAGATCGTCCCATTGCAGGTTCCCGACCAGGTGGAGTTATCGGGAGGGTGGAAGTTCAGTTGCGAACGCTGGAATATCCCCTCGCTGGCGATCGAACAGGCGCGCGCGAACGACGATCCGTTTCAAGTGTGGTTGGATGCGGGCGAACTTTCTGACAAGTTGGAACTCCGCGCGAGGCAGGATGGCGACCGCTTCGAGCCTCTCGGCATGGACGGGCACGTGTCGAAGCTATCCGATTTCTTTATCAATGTGAAATTGCCGCAACGGGCGCGCGACCGATGGCCACTGCTGTGCATGGGAGAGCGCGTGGTGTGGGTGCCCGGCTATCGTCCGGCGCATCCGTTCCGTTTGACGGAATCAACCAGGCAGGCAGTCTATTTTTCGTTAACTCGCGACTAATATCGTTGCGAGGAGGAGCGCTTCGACAAACTCAGCATAAACTCCGCGACGACGAAGCAATCTCCTCGACCTGCCAAACAATTGTTAGGATGCATAGATGAGATTACTTCGTCAGCCCTTCGGGCTTCCGCGCAACGACATTAGACTTTATCGGTAATAAGCTAAAACCCATGTTGGACTCTGAAAAACGCAGAAAACGCAGAGTTTTCTTTCTTTGAATCTGCGTGAGTCAGCGTTCCTCTGCGTCCCAAACCTATTTCCGATAGAGTCTATTATTTATTCCCCGCCAACTTTTGCAACTTGATGAACAACTCGCGCCATTGGATCTTGGATACGCCGAGTTTTTGGCGTATTGCATCCGGTTCCACGCCGGCGCGATAATCGTTCAGCGCGCACGTCCAGCGGCACATGTCGAAGGAGAGGTGTTTGTTGAGTCCCGCCTCGTTGCTAACATCTTCAAGCAGATATTCCAGCCGCCGCTGTGACCAGGGGAAGAGTTTCTCTTCTGGCTTGTATTGAGCGACATATTCCTCGTAAGCGGGAATCCAATCTTCGGGCAGGGTGATCTTCCGTTCTTTGTAGCGATTCGCGGGAGTCGCATATTTGATGAATATCTGCGGTCCATTGGGGGTGTCCAATTCGAGATGTTCAAGTTTGATTCCGAGAGTCTCACTCTTTTTGATCCCCGTTGACAACAACAAATACACCAGCGCGTACGGACGCGCGTCGGGTTTGGACGCGCGGCGGTGACGGTCCGCGGCGAGGAGCGCTTCGTCGTATTCTTTTGGCGTCAGCACGGTGGGGATGGGGCTGATGGCGGAACGTTGCGCAACCTTTTCGGCGGGGTCAACGACCAGGGCGCCGAATTTGTGCAACCAGCGAAACAAAGACTTGGCGGCAGTGATGCGCCGCGCCAGCGTTTTGGGACTGCACGGCACGTCGCGCTCTTTTTCCATCCATTCAAAATAACGGTTGAGTTCCTTGGTGGTGACTTTGCCGAGCGTCACATCTTCAGGCAGGAACGCGGTGAGCAGGCGCACATCCGAAAGGAAGGCTTTGATTGTGTGTGGCGAGCGTCCTTGATCCGTAAGGAACATCTCCCACGAGTTGATCGCGGTGACAAGCGGTGTGTTCTGGTTTAGGTGTGAGGCAAGTTTCTCAGGCATGACATCTCCTGTGTTCTATCTGTTTTATATTGCGTATAGTTTATCGGGAATAGAAGCAGGTGTCAACAGGGGTTTGATGATTCATCACGCTTATAATAAAATCTGAATTTATTATGCCAAACAACAAAACAGTCTGGTCTTCGGAGCAGGGTGACTTGCGAAAGACGCTCTCACCCCAGCCCTCTCCCAAAGAGAGAGGAAGTCTTCCTTCTCAACAACAAACCATCTACCTCCACCGCGAATCCGCTGGGCGTGGCGGCAAGGCGGTGACGTTGGTGAAGAATCTGGTATTGTCGGCGGAGGAGATGAAGTCGCTGGCGAAGAGGCTCAAGCAGGAGTGCGGCACTGGCGGAACGGTGAAGGATGGCGTGATCGAAATCCAAGGCGAGCATCGTGAGCGGATTGCGGTGTTGTTGTTGAAGTTGGGGTACAAGGTCAAGATCGCGGGAGGGTGATTGTGGCGCTTTTTTCAAATAAGGAGTTACGCAGTTGAGCCTGTTTCGTTGAAGTTGCACTATGACAGCGGCACGATTTGCCAAGCAAATCGAACTGCCAGCCAACTGTGTGCGTTATACAAATCAAAAACAGCCCCGCGATTTTCGCGGGGCTGTTTTTTGTATCCACTTGACTATCGATCCGAGTCAAGTGTGTTGAATCTGCTTACGGGACTATATTCCCGCCGCCGAAGTCATCGAAGAAGGCATCTTTGGCGTTGATGAACCAGAGACCGATGCGGCCGCCTTTGGGGTTGAAGAACGCCTGGTCGCCGGCATTGAGTGTGACAGCGCCAACTTCGACGCCGTTCTTGTAGATCAGCACCAAGCCGTTGGAGAGGGCGCGCGCGCCGAACTGATCGCCATCCGCGAAGGTGACGGGGATTGGGCTATAGCCATACCACGCAAGCGTATCCGGGCGGTACGTCCAGACGGTGACCGTGTTGCTATTGGCATCGTACAGCACTTCGATCACACCGGCGCCCCAGTTGGGGAGAACCGAACCCTGAACTTTCAACAACAGGTTTTGTTCAATCCCATCCTCATCGACATCGGTGAGGGTCACGAAAACTTCCTGGTTCACGCCGAACGCGTTCCGCCAGTAGATGGGTCCGTTGTTGCGCACATCCACCTGTTGGTTGCCGACGATACGGTAGGCGCTGATCGTGCCGCGCCAGTTTGGTCCGAGGGCGGAGCCGGGGCGGTTGAAGTTGTCGAGCACGGAAGTGCCTGGGAAGGGCGGATCAAGTTCCAATCCGATGAGAACCGGGTCATGATCCGATGAGCGGTAGGCATCCGGCGCGTAGATGGCATCCTGCGCGGCTTGTTTGAAGGATGTGTCGTAGTCGATCAGGTCGGCTTCATCAGAGTTGATGTGCCAGTCTGCCATGCCGGTAACCTGGCGGAAGAGCGAGCTGTTCGCCAAGCCGTAATCGAGGTAGCCGGTTTGCCCGTCGAACACGTACGAGTAGGCATCCTCACCCTGGAAGTGATAGGCAAGGTCGGTGTAATCGTCGCTGGTGCCGGCGGTATCGTCTGAGCCAGCCTTGATGGCGTCGATCGGGTCTTCTTTATCGTAGGAGTTGAGATCGCCGATGATGAGGAAGTCCGCGTCGTTGCTGTCCGTCGGGTCGGTGGCGAGCCAGTCGACGATGGCTTGCGCGGCGGCTTTGCGGGTTTGGTTGCAGTTGCCCTGACCATCGCCAATGTCCGGGTCGCCAACGTCGTTGCAGGCGGAGCCTTTGGATTTGAGGTGGTTGATGACGACAGTGAAGCGCGCGCCGGTGGCGATCTCTTCGAAGGTTTGCGCCAGCGCGGGGCGGCTCTTGCTTTCGTTGAAGCGCGGGTCAACTGACGAATCGAGGACGGCGAAGTTTCCAACCGGTACGATCGTGGTTGTCTTGTAGATGAAGCCCACGCGGATCGCATCGCCGCCAATCACGCCGGTGTCGATGAAGGAGTAGGTGCCGGCTCCGAAGGTTGCGTTAAGTCCGGCAACGATTCCGTTGGTGGGGTCGCCGAGCGGGCTGACGCCGGGGGTGTTTTCCAACTCGTTCAAGCCGATCACGTCGGCGTTCAAGCCGGTCAGCGCGGCGAGCAATTTACTGCGCTGGCGTTGGAATTCCAACGGTTGGCTGGCGTCGGCGCCACGGCAGTCGAGGTTTTGATTCGCGCCGCAGGGGCCGGGTCCGCTGTCACTGTTGGTGGTGTCGAGCGTCAGGAAGAAGTTGAGCGTGTTCATCGAGGCAACTTTGACGCTACCGCCAACATCTTCCGGTGTGACCGGACGCGCGTTTACGCTGGTGTACGATGCGCCCTGTGTCGGTTGGATGCGATATGCGCCAGCCGCGAAGTCCATGATGCCGGTCACGTTTGTGACCGTATCGCCGCCACGGAAGAGGTTCGAGAGGTCGAAGGGGCTTCCGTTGGGGTGGATGGCTGGGTTCGAGTTTTGCGTTGAGCGACCGTCGTCGAGCGTGATCTTATCGAGCAGGAAGTCTTGCACGGCTTGCGTCACCTGTGACGAACCGGGTTCGAATTCGGCGGTCGGCGTGAGGTGGCGTTCCGAAGTTAATACGACTTCGTTGAAGCGGTCGAAGTTAAAGTATTCGGAAATGACCAAAGCCTGCGGGAAGGTCACGCGCATGCCTTCATAGGATTCGAAATCTGACACGGCGCTGACCGGCAGAGTCACGGTTGCGGCGGTGGGGAGTGGGTTGCCACTGCTGAGCACGGTCACGCCTGTGAAGGAGGTGATCTCGGTCAGCGTGTTGAATTCGGATACGACACCCACAACTTGCACGAGGTCGCCGAGCGCCACATTGACTGCCGGGGAATTTCCATCGAAGATAAAGATACCTTCCGAGGTCAGCGGGTCGGCATCCACATCGGCATCCTCTTCTTGCACGTGGAAGCCGTTGAAGTCTCCGTTCGTGCCGCTGGCGCCATCCTGGAAATCGCCGACGACGATACCCTGAACGACCACGGTCTGCCCAGCCACTGGGGAGGACGCGCCGTTGCCTTGAATATCGTGGATCTTATTTTCTGAAGGACAGCCGCCAAACTGACTGCCGTCCACTTTCTTGCCGGGGGAGAATAACGATCCGCCCGAGCCGGTGGCGACTGAATGTTTGACGAGCGGTTCTGCCCCCGTTACGTCTGGGTCGCGCGTCAGGGACTGATTATCGCCGCCTGCCGCGCCGAACGTGTAACTTGCCACGTCAACCGCGCCGTTATTCAATGTGACGGTATCGCCCGTGTTGTTCAAGCCCAATTGCCCGGCGGAAGCGGTTTGCACGAGACTAAAACCGAATGTGCCGGTAGGTGTGCCGCCTGCGAACACAACAATCGAACAACTGGCAGGGATCACGGTGCTGGCAGGGAAGGTGTGGCGCGCGCTGTTCCCATCGCTCAACGTCCAACCGCTAATATCCAAACTTGTCGGCTCGTTGTTGACGATCTCGACAAATTCATCCTGCGTGGCGTTGGAGGAGCCATCGCCGTTCGCGTCGCCGTTGATGGCATCGGGGTCGGCAAGGATTTCATTGATGACGATGGCGACAGGGTTTTGCACGGTTAATGCAATCGAAGTATTTGCTGCGCGCAGTTCGGCATCTGTGATGGAACAAGCCAGGGTCTTGACGCCTTCGCTTGTGCCGCTATCCACCGTGGCGGAGAACGAGAAGATGTTATCGCCGGCGGCTACGTCACCGTTCAAGCCATCATCAAGGAATGCCTGTGTGGCGCTCCCGCCGATGGATGAAAGGTCGCAACTCACTGCCAAGCCTGTGCTGGCAGGGTTCGTGCCGGGGGTGACAGTGACCGCGAGCAGGCTGGGGTCGCCCGGAGCAACGCTCGCTGGGGAGGCAGAGCCTGCGCCGATTGGATTGGTGGGACCAGCCACAACAAACGTCTGCCCGGTGTTGGGGTTGCCAAACGTGTGGGCGGCTGTGGATGTCCACGTGAAATCGCCGTATGCGTCGCCGCTACCGGTCAATTGCAGAGACGAACCTACGATATCCGAACCCGCCTGCGTGACCCCAATATCTGTGCTGGTCATTCCATTGGCTGGTCCGTTCGTGGCTGTAAAACTCCCCTCATAACTTAGAAACTGAACGACAGTACTGCCGGCATTCACCAGCGCAAGACCGTCCGGCGCGCCGTTTTGAATTCCATTCGACGGATAAGAGAGGAAGACAGTCCCATAACCACCTTGTTGATTCGGGATCGTTCCACTTAACGCATCGGTGTCGTAGGTCACTCCGCCGGACGCATTGTAAAGAACAATGCTCCAGCCGGTCAGGTCGGTGCCCGCAGGACCGGCAACCTCAATAGACTCGCCGGCATCGGTGCCGGCGTTGTCGTAATGGATTTCATTGATGAAGATCGTGGAAGTGGGGTTTGAAAACGAGCGTGGCGCCGCTTGGGCAACGTTGGCGGTTGATACTCCGCTCAACATCAGCGCCAGGATCAGACTGACAGAAAACAATTTGGGTAAGTACCTTTTCATACGTTTCTCCTCAGAAAATATGGGTGGGTTGGTATATGCAAACATGCCTCAAAGGCTGGTCGGTTGTGAAGTTCGGTTTTTACGAACGCAAGCACCTCCTCATGTCGATCACAATCGAGCCAAATCATTTCATTTCCCCGCCCGCCCATTTTAGATGAAGCGAAATAAAAAGGCAAGGCAAATGTAACCAATTGCCCGATCCAGCCTGATTTGCAACGAGCGTTGCTAATTTATTTTCATCACCCTCTTCAACTCCTCATGCGGCAACGCTTTCACCGCAAACCCATTATGCCCGGTCATATCTTCCGCCGCGATCATCGAGTTGATGATGGCTTCCTCCGTCGCAAAGACCGTTGCATGAAAGAGCGGATTAAGTTGTTCGTTATCGAGCGCTTTTAATTCAACAATGCTTCTCTCTCCTGCCAGCGCCGCGTTGGGGTTCGCCGTTGAGAATGCGAGAAAGATATCGCCTGAGCCGTTGCCGCCTAATGATCCTGTTCTTGCCATGCCCAGCGATACGCGTTTTGCGATCCGCTTGAGTTGGTGCGGCAACACGGGCGCGTCGGTGGCGATCACCACGATCAACGATCCCATCTCTCGCTTGTATGGGTTCTCGCCCTTCGTCCACGCGCAATGTTCGGTGAGGTATTGTCCCACCGGCACGCCCGCGATCGTCAATTGATAGCGCACTCCAAAATTGGATTGCACGAACGCGCCGACCGTCCACCCGCCCAATTGTTCAGGAAGTTTTCTGGAGGCTGTCCCGCTCCCACCTTTGAACTCATAACTCATCATGCCCGTCCCGCCGCCCACGCTTCCCTCCTCGATTGGACCTGATTCGGCTTTCCCCAGCGCTTCTCGCACGTGATGCGACTTGACGAAGAATCCGTTCATGTTGTTGAGCCAGCCATCGGCGGTCTCTGCCACCACCGGGCATGACCACTTTTGGAACAGGGCATTGTTCTCCGCCTGCCATTCGATGATCGTATCGCGCACAATTCCCACCGAGTGCGTATTCGTGATGCCGATGGGTCCTTCGAGAAAGCCGCCCTCCTCCACCCATGCCGCGCCGGTCATTTCGCCGTTGCCATTGAATGGAAACCACGCCGCAAAGACCGGGTCATGGTTCGACTTCCCACGCGGGTGGAGGATGGTGACTCCCGTCCGCGCCGACTCGCCTGCGATGATGGTTGAGTAACCGACTTCGATGCCTGCAACATCGGTGATGGCGTTGTATTTTCCCGTGTTCCCCTCAAATGGAATCCCTAAATCGCGCGCGCGGTTCTTTTTCATATAGACCTCTGTGTGTTGTGAAGATGGTTTTTGAGTTGCGAGATACGAGGTACAAATTACGTAGTACGCATTACGCAGTACGATCGCTCACTGATAACTGATAACTATTCACTGCTCACTACTTACTAACTCCCCTTCGCCAGCCCAACCAATTGCTTCGCAACATCCTGCATAATTTCATCCGGCGCGCCGTCGACCGCTTTCGATTGGATGCGGGTATCGATCTGGTCGTTGACGTAATCCACGACGACAAAATCATCAAGGGTGAGAGCGATCTCAGTGGTGAACCAATCTAAACGGCAGAGTGAAGCGATGCGTTGGGTGAGGTCGTGTAACGCGGTGAGTCCGTATCGATTTTCCTCCGCCACTGTCACATCGTCATACACGTGCGTAAGCGGATGCCACCAGCAGGGATATGTCTTTCCGACCGCGTAGAAAACTCGGAACCAGGCGGGGCGTCCTTGAATGGTGCGGGGGATGACAGTGGCTTGAAGCAGGTATTTCTGCTTGGGGAATTGCATACGTGCGCGCAGAACCTGTTCAAGGGAAGAGGCGCCCAGAACGACCCCGTCGCCGCCGCCTTCGTTGGAGGGCTTGATCACGAATTGAGTTCCAAGTAGGTTCAGGTCTACTTCAGGGAGAACCGGCTGTTCGAGAAACGGCGGAAGCAAAATAGTGTAGGGCGTGGTGACGCCCGCGGTGATGAGTTCGAGGTGCATCGTGGTTTTGTCTTCAGACCATACAGAAAGTTCGACAGGGTTGATCCGCTTTTTGTCCTGTTCTTTTGCCCAGTTGTTGATTGGGAGGAAACGATCCTCGCCTTGCGAACGGTCCAGCAAGGTGTGGAAGTTGTGTTCGCCTTTGTAAAGCGCGTTGACCGACTCGAGCAGGTTATCAGGAGTGATCTGCCAGAGCGTCAGCCCGTGTTCGTTGCAGGCTTTTTCGACGAAGTGAACAAAATCAATATCGTATTCCCAATACCACGGCAGGCAGATGTCGTAATGCATGGGGGAATTGTAAAGGAGGAAGGATGAAGGGGGCAAGGTGTGGGATGCAAGAAGCGAGGTACAAGTTACGGGTTACGAGTTACGTGTGATACGTGTCTACTTGTTTGCGTGTCTACCTGTTTCCTTGTTTACCTGTCTACCTGTTTACGTGTCTACCCGCCTCCGTGTGTACTTGTATCCCTCCCGCTGGTACAATCAGCAAAACAATTCAATCAAAGGATTAATCATGAACAAAGATTCTGTGCAAGACGGCGTCGTCGTGTCGATGGAATACACCCTGCATGTGGACGGCGAGTTGCTGGATAGTTCGGATGGGCAGGGTCCGTTGCAGTTTTTGGTCGGCTATGGAAATATCATCCCTGGGCTGGAGAATGAGATGATGGGGATGAAGATCGGCGACAGCAAGAAGGTGGTCGTTCAGCCGGTGGATGGATATGGCGAATTCGAAGAGGACGCGTTCATGGAAGTGCCGCGCGACCAATTCCCAAAAGATATGAAGTTTGAGGAAGGCGTAGAGTTGACGGTGCGCGACAACGAAGACAATGCCCGCATGGCGCGCGTCGACCGCATCGAAGGCGATACAGTTACGCTAAACTTCAACCATCCTCTGGCGGGGGATGAATTGCACTTTTACGTGAAGGTTGTCAAATTGCGCGAGCCGAACGAGGAAGAGCTTGAGCATGGGCACGTCCACGAAGAAGGGCATCACCATCACTAAGCTTTATATGTTGGACGCAGACAAACGCAGATCACGCAGATTTTTTTGAATCAGTGCGATGGATTAAACAGGCTGGCGGAAACAGAATCCGCCAGCCTGTTGTTTTTCTGTGAAATTATGCTGTTGAGGCTTCCTGCTTCTGTGAAATGAATTGCTCTCGCGCGCCGATGCGTATGTGAAGCAAATAGAAACTTGACGCCGCAACAATGCACAAAATACCCCCGAGGTACCAAAGCAGGTTGGGGTTGTAGTTGTCAAGGATGTAGCCTGCCAACCCGGGACCCAGTGTGGCGGGGATCAACCAGGTCATGCCAGAGAATGCCATGTAGCGTCCGCGCATTTCGGCGGGAGCAAAACTGGCGACCAATGCCTGGCTGACCGGCATGATGATCATCTCGCCGATCGTGATGATAAAAATGTTCATCGCAAAGAGGGCGAATTGCGCGACGACTCCAAACAGCATAAACCCAATGGAATAAAAGATCGCGCCCAACCCCATCATGATGAATGGCGGCTGGCGTTTGATGAGTTTTGTGACAAAGAGTTGAAAAAGGATCACGGTGATGGCGCTGGTCGACAATAACAAACCATAGCCTTGCGGATCGATCCCATGGTTGTCACGCAGATACACCGAGAGCGAGTTGTACATCTGCTGGTACACCGTCGTCATCAGGATGGAGGCAACGATGAAAGCCATAAAAGCAAAATTGCGCATGACGGTCCCATAGCCACTGATGGTTTTAAGCAAGGTATCAGGTTCCTCGTTGGGGTGCGGTTGGGGTTTGCTTTCAGGCAGGAAGAGGAAGACGATGCCCGCCACAATGCAACTGAAGACGGCATCCGCGATGAACAGGGCTAAAAAGGATTTGGACGCGACAAACCCGCCTATGGTTGGTCCGACCAACCAAGCCATATTGCCCACGATGCGGAGGAGACCGAATCCTTCCTGGCGTTTATCCTCCGGTAGAATATCGGCAACCATGGCGCCGTGCGCAGGATGACCGATACTGCCGATCAACCCGACGAGGATCGACACGACATACATCACCGACAGGTCATTGACCAGTCCCAGCGAAATGGCGCTGATGGCGCTGAAGACCAAACCGTAGATGATGATACTGCGCCGCCCGAATTTATCTGCCAGAGCGCCGCCGAGCATATTGCCGAAAAGCCCCGCCAGGGAACTCAAGCCGAGCATGATGCCTGCTTGCGTCATGCCGACCTCGAATCTTTGGGTGATGTACAAGGCGAAAAACGGAAACAGTAACGTGTTGCCTATGCCGTCGATAAAACGGGCAAGCACGATGATCCAAAATTGGGATGGGAATTCGCGATAGGTGTTCTTGAGTTGGGAAAACATGGGTGTCCTTTTGTGTGGAGGCAGATTATAGCACGTGTGTTCTATTTGGAGTCGATTGGGGTGAATTGGAAGTGTCTAATTCCGTGAGCTTAGCCGCAGAACACGCAGAGACCTCAGGTTTTTTCCACCTGCCCGAACGTGATTTGCTTGGCGAATCACGCGGGGTCAGAATCTCCGTGCTCTCTGTGGTAAAAGAAAATAGGTTCTCCCGTTTTGGGCGGGATTACAACGCGTACAAAGATTCTTTGCCACAAATTGACACGGACTGCCGCTGCTTGGCGCGGCGTCACGATTTTTTAAACCAATCCGTGCGAATCCGTGAAACTTGTACTGAGCCTGTCGAAGTATCCGTGGCTGAGGTTTTTGGCTTTCCCGTTAAAAACGATAGAGCCAGAAAATATCAGCCTGTTTTATTGGACATTCCCAGTGAATCCTTGCAACACGAGTGAGCGACTCGGATCGGTTTTAGAAAGCGAGCGGAATCAAAAGATGGACGCGCTTATGACACATCCATCTTTTGATTCTCGTATTGTAGGCGAGACTAGGGCGGCACTGCCGGGGGCCACGGAATGACAACCGGTCCGCCATAGCCGTGTTTTTCCTGCACGAATACGCGCCCATGCGATGCGATACTGCATCCCGGCTCATCCACGTCCACGGTGATGAAGGGGAAATTTGTGCCGAGTGTTTCGAAGACGATCTGCCCGCTTTCGCATCGCCACACTTCGATGATGTATTGTTGCATGTTCTCATCCTCATATTTCCCCGGGCTGATGGGCACCGGCTCCCACGTAATGACAACCTTGCCATCCTGCCTGCGTTCGGCGGTTGCCCACGCTGGACCGGGGTAATACGGCGAGACCGGCAGTTTCAAGCCGGGGTACACAATGGGCAGTTGTTCCGGGTCGCCTTGGATCTCGAGGAATTTTGCGTTTACCCAGCAGTTGTTGTCGCGGTTGTTTTGGTTTTTGTTTGCCACCCATACCCAATTGTTGGCGTCTGTGCGCCCGATTAATTTCACCTTCGTGGTGGCATTGAACGCGAACAGATATAGATATTCAGCGCCGGGACCGTAACGACAACTTAACTTATCCGCGATCACTTTGGCGGGGAGATTTTCCACGGTGGGAAGTGGAGTCAGTGTGGGCGTATCCGTTGGGAGCGGCGTATCTGTGGGTAACGGGGTGTCTGTGGAGGTTGGCAGGGCGGTGAAGGTTGGGGCGGCGGGAGTCGCCGGGGGAGAGCCCACCGATGTGCGGGCGGGTGATGCGGTTTGCCCCAATGGACTCGGAGCGCAGGAGGATGTCAGAATGAAGATGATGATGAAGAGATGCTTGATATTCATCCACAAATTGTACCTAATTGCTACAATGCCGCCATGCTTCTCGAGTCACTGGCAATGCCGAGCAAGGAGGTTATGCCTTGAATGAGGAGACTGCCGCCAAAGAAAACCATGGAGTATTCCATGGCGCCGGTAAACAGCCCGCGTTGGAACGTCCACACGAGGGTGGCTGTGCCGAGGATGACGAGGCATAGCCCGGTGGTGGGAAGAATGCCCGGCGTGACGGTTCGGGCGCACGCGACCCACGTGAATATGCCGATGAAGATGACACTCGCTCCCGCGAGGAACTTTGCTACAAACCAGGGGATCTCTCCGGCTCGAATCCCCACAGTGGGTAGGGTGAGGGCGAGCAATAATCCCGCCACGATGGAATTGATCAATGCGAGAAACAGGGAAATGGTTTTCATGAGACGCCTCCGGTTGAAGTTTCTCCCAGCATAGCCGCGCGAGTCTCTCAAAGACTCTATGGAGGCTCTCAAAGGCTTGAAAGTTGCATCCTAATCTTTTCAGGAAATTTCGCGGAGATTGGCGCAGATTAGCGGATAAAAGCCCAAATACGATTGCCCTACGTTTTACCCGGCTACTCGTCCCCGGCGGGTCGGAAGCGAGGCTCAGTCCCCAGCCTTAGATGAAGAATGTAATACCAAATTGCGGAAAGCGCGCAAAACGCCCCGCCGATATACCATAAGTAATTTGGGTCGTAGTGATCGAGAATTAACCCCGCCGCGGCAGGACCGATTGTTGCGGGTAGAGTCCAGCCGAGGTCATAGATTGCCATGTAGCGTCCGCGCATGTCTTCGGGGGCGAAGCCGGTGGCGATGACCCGGTTGGTGGGGAAGACGATCATCTCGCCGAAGGTGATGATGATCATGACGAGGTAAAACATTCGAAGATCGCGGACAAGTCCGATGAGGGTGAAGCCCGCCATGAAGAACATCACGCCGATGGTCATGGTAAGAAATGGGTTGAATTTCCGAATTTTTCGACTGATCCAAAACTGGAGCAGTACCACCTCCAGCCCGGTGAGGGCGATCATTTCTCCGTAATATTTCGGGCTGATGTTGTGCATGTCGCGCAGATAGACGGGCAGGGAACTGTATTGCTGTTGGTACACCAGTAATGAAAGGATTCCCGCCACGGTGAACGAGATGTAGCCGGCGTCGCGCAGGACAATTCGGTAATCGGCAAAGGTTTTTTGCAACGGCTCGTTTTTCTTTGCCTCTTTATGATGCGCGGGTTGGGTTTCAGGCAGTTTGAAATACAGGATAAGCGCGACGAGACCGCTGAGGATCGCGTCGGTCAGGAAGAGGGCGAAAAAGGATTTTTCTGCCATCAATCCGCCGATGGCTGTGCCGATGATCCACGAAAAATTGAAGACCACGCGCGTGATGCCGAACCCCTCCTGGCGTTTGTTCTCCGGCAGGATGTCTGCCATCATCGCGTCTTGGGCGGGCGCGGCGACGCGGGAGAGCAATCCCACAAGGATGACGAGGAAATATAGCAGGTTGATATCGTTTGCCAACCCAAAGGAGAGACTGCTTATTGCGCTGAAGATCAAGCCGAAGAGGATCAACCTGCGGCGGCCGAAGCGGTCTGTCAACGCGCCGCCGATGGTGGAACCGATGATGCCCGCGAGCGATGACATGCCGATAAGGATTCCCGCCTGCGTCATGCCGACGCCGAATTTTTCCGTGATGTAGAGCGCGAAGAAGGGAAAGAGGAGCGTGCTTCCGATGGAATCAATGAACGAGGTAAAGACAATGACCCAAAAAAGCGAAGGAAACCCGTGGTACGTCTTTTTGATGCTGTTGAGCATGTGAGACCTGTTTTCAGGCGATGGGGAGTCGTTCCCGCCTGCGGACTTCGATAATGATAATCGCTTTTTGAGGGAGATTGGCGCTCGATCCTGTTAAGTAACCGTTCGATATTGTTTTGTAATACGAGCGAACTTCTCTGATCGGATGCGTTGAACGGTTTGCTATAATGGCTTTATGGATTCCAAGACAGACATCCTCATCATTGGCGGGGGAGTGATTGGCGTATGCTCCGCGTACTTCCTGGCGCAACACGGCGCGCGGGTCACTCTCCTCGAAAAGGACGAGATCGCGTCGGGCTGTTCGTACGGCAACGGCGGGCTGATCGCGCCCAGCCATGCCGTGCCGCTGGCTTCTCCGGGCGCGTTGGGAGATGGGTTGCGCTGGCTGTTCGACCCGGAAAGTCCGTTTTACATTAAGCCGCGCATGGACGCGGAGTTGATGCGCTGGCTGGCTCGCTTTGTGTGGGCGAGCCGCGAAGGGCAGATGTTGAAATCCCTGCCGGTGTTGCGCGATCTGTTGTTTGCCAGCCGCGCGTTGTATGAAGAACTCGCTAAAACTGCCGGCTTTGAATTCGGATTCGAAGGCAA
This sequence comes from Anaerolineales bacterium, assembly GCA_044222305.1. Lineage (GTDB taxonomy): Bacteria > Chloroflexota > Anaerolineae > Anaerolineales > Villigracilaceae > Defluviilinea. The sequence continues at coordinate 4,421 of JBGANO010000013.1, read as the reverse complement.
AGGCTCACTGCTGGTCTGCCTTACAAGACAAGCGCTCGAAAAAGAACGGCGTGAAACGCGCCTCTTCGAAGAGTTCAAGATTCCCGTCAGCATGGTGAACCGCGACGAAGCGCTCGAACTCGAGCCAGCGCTTTTGCCCTCAATTATGGGCGGCGTGTATTATCCGCGCGATGGGCGCATCGACCCCCGACGTTTCGTCGTTGGGTTGGCAGAGAAGGCGTCAGGGTTGGGGGCGCAACTCCACACAAAGACAGAGGCGATTGGGTTTGAATCCAACAGCGGGCGCGTGACGAAAATCCACACCACGCGCGGCGAGTTCACTGCCGATCAGATCATCCTGGCGAGCGGTTCGTGGTCGCCGCAAGTGGCGCGCGCGTTGAAGTTACGCGTCCCGATTCAACCCGCCAAGGGGTACAGTGTGACTGTGGAAAATCCGCCGGTGACGCCGCGCCTGCCCCTGTTGTTTTCGGAGGCGCGTGTGGTGATTAACCCGCTAGGTCACGCGCTTCGCATCGCAGGGACGCTTGAGCTCGCCGGCATGGATTTTTCGTTCAATCCCCGGCGGGTGGCGGCAATGCAGAACGCTTCAGCAGAGTATCTGCCCCGGTTGGCGGAGGCAAAAGTCATCGAGATTTGGCGCGGGCTTCGACCTTGCGCACCCGATGGTTTGCCGATCGTTTCGCGCGTGAAGAAACTTGAAAATGTGATCGTCGCGGCGGGGCACGCCATGCTCGGCATGTCGCTGGGGCCGATCACCGGCAAGTTGGTTTCACAGTTGGCGAGGGGAGAGGCGTCACCATTGGATTTGACGCCACTCTCGGCGGAACGGTTTTGAGGTCTTTTTTTCCGGGAATCAGAGAGTTTTTTCCACTTTGCATGATTGTTAGGCGGTTCAAACGAGGCGCGCCGGTACTCTGGTCTGCCCAGTACTTTCGTTCAGAAGACTCTTACAAAAATGTTTGTAACATTTACTTAGCGAAACTATCCACGCATGTGTTTGGCATGTAACCTTTAGGCACGCCCTGTTCAAAAAGGGTTTGCCCGCGTGTGGGGCATTCAATTTTTATGGAGGTACCATGTCTACAATGTCTACAATCCCGATGAAGATCGCGAAGAGAGCCGTGAATTTCGGCTTACTCCTTCTCATGTTTCTCTCCACAGGGTTTGGAGCAGTGGCGCCAGCGAAAGCAAGCGCCAGTGAGCAATCGCTCAGTTACGCGATTGTGTTCGTTTCGCGCAAGATCCCGACGAACGGAAGCGTATACTATCCCGCCGGCGGATCGATGCCGGGCGTGATGCCATACAGCCGTTTTCAAGTTGCCGCCCCGGGCAAGTTGATCGTCCGTGAGGCGAGCGGAGCCACGCGCGCCTTGATCGACGGCGCCGCCCCAACCGCCGCTTCGATGAACCTGATCGACGTCAATGCGCCGGATGTTTCATTCGACGGGACGAAGATCGTGTTCGCCGGCCTGGCAAACGGATCCTATTCGTCAAATCCGATGAATAACCCGGGCGCCTGGCGACTCTACGTTATCAATGTGGATGGCACCGGGCTGAGGCAACTCACCTTTGCAGATCAAAACTTGAACATGTCGCAGTTCGGCGGTGTGGCTTCCTCGCTCTCACGCTATGACGATACCGATCCTGCCTGGCTTCCGGATGGGCGCGTGGTGTTCTCATCGACGCGCTGGCCCTCGTTCGGTATGTACGGCGCGGCGCGCACCAGCAACTTGTATGTTGTCAACGGAGATGGGTCCAATCTCCATCGCATCACCTCCGAACGAAACGGCGCGGATCGTCCGCTCGTCGACCCGTTGACCGGGAAGATCGTTTTCTCACGCTGGTGGCGTAACCACCACGTCGCCACGAACGACATGGGCACCATCCCCGACCCGCGCGGCGGATACATCATGAAAGACGGCTTGTGCGCCCTCAATAGTTCCGGCGCGCGCTGTTTCGAGCCCGGTGGCAAGTTCAACATGGAACGCAACTCCTGGTTCCTTGCCTCCATCAACCCCGATGGCACCGACCTTGAACAGTTTGCAGGACAATCCAACACCACGTTCAACGGAAGTAATATCAACCATGCCTACGGCGGGTCGATCGCGCCGGACGGTTCCATTTACACCACCTTCTTCCCGATGGCAAACGGGACGGAAGCCGCGGGCTTTGGCGGTATCCGCCGCTACCAACGCGGACCGAATGGGTATTCTCACATCATCGGCATCACCACTCGTGATGAGAGCGTTCAGCAGTTCGTAAAGACGAACCCCAACTCGTACGGCGTGTACGTCGGGAATTACGCCGGCGAGCCGGATGTCTTGCCGGATGGACGCGTGATCATCTCGTGGGCGCAGGATGCGACACAGGATTACGGCTTGTATATCATCAATGCCGATGGCAGTGGCTTGACCAAACTATACGATAACGCCGGCACCACCGAACTGCGGGCGCGCGCCATCCGCTCTCGTTCTGCCCCGGTCGTTGCCGACAAGATCACCCAAAACCCCAGCCAACTCCCCCCGCTGGCGCAAGGCCCCTACAACACCGACGGAACGTTCACCTTCCAGGCGTTGAACGTATATTTCAATGCGCCGGTGGATGTGAATATCCTCAACGCCATGCCTGTCGGTTCGGCGAATACCATCCGTTTTTTCATCGACCATCAGCGCTCGCAACAGACCGGCTCCATCGAAGCCTTCGACTGGCCCATCCTGCTCGAAGAAATACAAATCAACCCGGATGGTTCTGTCACGGCGCAAAGCCCTGCCAACGTGCCGCTGTTCGAGCAGATCCGTTCCGGTCAGCCGGGCTATGAAGTTCCGCTGGTTGGAAATAACAAGTTCTATTTTGAATCCTCCGGCGCGGCGCACGTGGCGGGTGAAAACTATGGTCGCCCCGGAGCCGTCACGTCATGTGTCGGTTGTCACGCCGGGCACACCATGATCGATGTGCCCAACGCGGAAGCCGCCAAATGGACCAACCTCGCCACCGGCGCGACCGTGGCGGTTTCCTCCACAGGCAGTGGCTCTCCATCGGGGATCAACGACCGCCGCGTGAAGTTGAGCATTCCCAATGGCGCAACCCCGCGCTATTGGTCGAGCGGCGGCGGCAACCCCAGCGCGCAGTGGGTGACGCTGACCTTCCCCGTCCCGGTGACTGTCCGCACGGTGCGCTTGTATAACCCTGCCAGTTTCGACTCATCGAATAAAGTGTTGGATGCCACCGTCCGCTTGTATAGCGATGCGGCAGGCACCGTTGAAGTTGCCAATAAAAACTCAGGTCCGTTGACCGACACGGGCACGAATGTCGACTTCCCCGAAGTGTTCACCCGCGTTGTGCGCGTTCAGTTCAATTCGGTGAGCGGCAATGCCGCCGCCCTCGGCGAGATCGAAGTCATCGCGCGGGCTGAGGCGGCAAACGGCACGGGCGGACCAACCGCAACGGCGGGCCCGAACGTGACTCCAACTTTCGTGGCAACCTCCACGAACACGCCATCCGTCTCAGTGACCAGCACGTTCACATCCACGCCGACCACCGTTGTCTCGAATACGGCAACTGCCACGAGCATAACGCTCCCCAGCGCGACGGTTACGAACACCCCGTTGCCCCCGGCGACGAGTCTGCCAACGATCACAAATACTCCTGTTATAGGAGTGACGAATCCGCCGGTGAACACGAACACGCCAGTGTCTGTGCCAACGAACACATTCACACAGGTCAGCCCGTTGCCGACGAACACCTCCAACCCCGGTTCGTCGTTGATCCGCACGATCTTCCCCACCGCATGGACGACCAGCAATGGATCGGTTACCGGTTCGCTCGCCAGCCTGAGCCTGTTCGACCAAAAGGGAAAGGATAACAATCCCCAGGCGTATGTCGCCTTCCAGACGCCGGACACCATCTACAACGGGTATCAGTCGTTCTTTATCCCGGCAGATGTGAACCGCTCGCAGGTGACCGGCATGGTCTTGGAACTCAACTACAAATCTCCGGGACCCTCTGCGCAGGTCTGGACCATCGCGCTGTACGATTGGAGGTCGAAGAAATGGCTCACGATCGGCGCCACCAATGTGGATAGTTCGGTGGAGTGGCGCAAGCAGTTAATGACACTGCCGTATCTTTCACGCTATATCTCATCCAGCGGCGAGATGCGCATCCTCTTGAAATCCAACAACGCGAACGGCGACGCGTTCCTCGACTACGAGGCGATCCACCTCGGTCTGGCGGCGGCGCAGAATGGGGCATTGCCAAACCCAACCCTGACGCCGACCATCGTCGCGCCAAACCCAACCCTAACGCCGACCATCCTTGTGCCAAGCCCGACGGAAACAGCCACACCGTAGTAACGAATTACGAATCAAAAACGGACAGCCAGTAGGCTGTCCGTTTTTGATTATCCGTAGTTCAAGAAAGTTTAG
>JBGANO010000132.1:0-1015 GCA_044222305.1 Anaerolineales bacterium | reverse complement strand
CGGCGGCCTCCACTGCGGTGAATATGTTGAAGAGCGCGGCGCAGCGCAACCGAAAGAACAATGTTATTGCGGGCTTGATGCGCTCAGCAACAAGTCTGCTCGAAACCTTGTGGACGGAAGCGGCTTATTTAATCCTGCCTGCCATGGTCATTGATGATCTAAATCTCAAAAACAGTTTACAGCGTGTGTGGGATATTACAAAGCAAAATCTTCTGCTGATCGGTATCAGCACAGTCGGTGTACGCTTTGTTACCGGGCTGATCAGTTTTGTGTTTAGCGCAATTGGTTTTGTGATCGCGTTTGTGATCGGCGGCGGTTTGAGTTTCATCTCCGGCGGAAGTACGGCGGTCTCCGTGGTTGGCATTGTCATCGGCGCGATCATATTCTTCGCGTTCGTGATGGTGGCAAGCATTTTCAGTTCGTATACAAATACCGCGTATCACACCTGCCTGTATATCTGGGCGCGGGATGTGGAAACTGCGAACGCTCAAGGTAGTTCGATACCAGTTTCGGCCCCTGCTCCATTGGCGGCGGCGTTGGCGTAATTAACTATGAGACCCTAAAGGTTTTTGAAAACCTTTAGGGTCTATTTAAAAAGGATTTCCATGCAACCTGCTGAACCTCGCCGCGAAATGATCACCTGGGAAGAAGTGGATAAATTAATTGATCACCTGTTGCCGCAATTCCATCGTGAATTCACCGCAATGGTCATGATCACGCGCGGAGGAATTATCCCCGGCGGAATGCTGGCCGAAGCGATGAACATTACCCATATCCTGACAGCGGCTGTGGATTTCCCCGCGCAGTCCAAGACCCAAAGATCCAGCCTGATGGTCTGGCCTGAGTTCATTCAATTCCCTTCGGAAGACAAACTGCGCGGCAGGCCGACGCTTATCATAGATGATGTGTGGGGTTCAGGGCGGACAATTACAGCTGTAAAGAATCGCGTCTCTGCGGCGGGCGGATTCGCCGAGACCTGTGTTTTGCATTTCAATCCATACCGCAATCTATTTGG
>JBGANO010000131.1:0-1067 GCA_044222305.1 Anaerolineales bacterium | reverse complement strand
AACAAATGACCGATACGATCAAGGTTGTATGCGTGAGCGCGGAAGTGAAAGTCGCGAAAATGTCTGATGAGGAGGCGCGGCTTTCGGTGTATGCGCCTGCGGGCGATATGCAAGCCATCAAGGATGCGACTTTTATGCCGGCGATGGATCTGTTGAATAATGATGGGATGGATGTTCAGGTGTTTGTGTACGAGAAGGTTTAAAAGTTAAAGACTGAAGGTGAATTTGGGCAGTTGTAATGGCTGCCCTTTTTTATTGACCTGTGGCAACGCGCCAAACGGAATCCAGCATGATCAGGCCGGTGGTGCGGTGCAGCTCGGATGCTTCGGCGTTTAGATAGACCGCGCCTTGTTCTTCACGGCCTTCCTTGACGTACAGTCCGCGGTCGGGGAGTCCAGTTAAGACGGCCCAAAAATTCCAGAGTGGAAGATCAAATTCGGCGGAGAGCAAAGCCATGTCACGGTTGATGCGGTTATCCAGTTCGCGGTTATCCGCTTTGGTGGCGAGGATCGGGACAACGCCGGCATCCAATAGCTGTGTGATGATCGTTCGCAGGTATTCTGTATTGCGTGACTCGAAATGCGTGCCGATCTGAATCAGCACGAACGATGGGCGGTGGATGCGCAGTTCGCAATCCACGGGGGTCTCTGCCAGGCTGCAGCCATAATCGCCGCGATGCCATTCGGGCCAAAGCAATCCGCCGGGCGTGGTGCCATCCTGTGATGTGGGACTCTCGCGGTTGAAGGAGCCGGTAAAGTTATCGACTGTCTGTTGAAGATCGGGGGAAAGACTGCTGTACACGGCCGGGTCGGTTTCGTATACGCCGAAGAATTCATCGGGCCTGCTCTGACAATCTCCAAAGATGGAAAAAGCGTATGGGTCATTGCCGAGCAATTGTCCCTTTTGATAGATCTCGCTGATGTTGGGGTTGATGGCCGGGATGACAGGCAGGTTCATCCATTCATCAGAGCCAGTCGATGCTTCCAAAGTTTCCGTTACGGTTTGCAGCGGATTCGGCTCTTCGGTTGTTGAAAATTCAGGCGTGGAAAAAACGTCAGTGGCGACAG
>JBGANO010000130.1:0-1081 GCA_044222305.1 Anaerolineales bacterium | reverse complement strand
AGAATTCCTTTGCCGTGCTTACGGCCCTGCGGAAGAAGCGCTGGAAGCCTTTGCCGAAATGCCTCCCGACGTCGTCTTGATGGATATCAACCTTCCCGGCATGGATGGTATCGCGTGTTCCAGGATCATCAAGGAAAAGTACCCGTCGGTGCACATCATGATGTGTACCGTGTACGAAGACGACGAGAAGATCTTCCGTGCGCTTTCCGCCGGTGCGAGTGGATATATTCTGAAACGTTCCGCCGGAGACAATTTGCTTGACGCGATCCGCGAATTGCATCGGGGCGGAGCGCCCATGAGCAGCTCCATCGCGCGTAAAGTGGTGGCTTCTTTCCGCCAGGCGCCGCTCTCCAGCCCGGAAGCCGCTTTGTTAACGCCGCGTGAAAACGAAATCCTCGATCTGCTTGCACAGGGATTCCGAAATAAAGAGATCGCCGAAAAACTACACGTCAGCGTAAACACGATCCGTACACACATCTATAACATCTACGAAAAGCTGCACGTGCAGAACAGGATCGAAGCGTTGAATAAGACCGGGCGGATCTAGCAGGAGCAAAGGGTTGTTTGTTCCGGGTTCCGGGTTGAGTGGTAGGGACGGGGGACGTGGGACGAACTGCGAGAAAGATAACTAGCCTGAATTTTCAACCTTCAACCTTCAACCTTCAACCTTCAACCTTCAACTGTCAACCCTAGTTAGGCATTGACAATTGACAACGCGGAACCCGGAACTCGAAACCCGGAACATTGCAGCCCAAAATCATCCATTTGTCGTATTGGCCTTGGGTCCTTGCCTTGCGACCTTTGCACCACTGAGTACAGCCTTCGGGCACCCCCTTCTTCTCATAGTAGTTATTTATCAGTTTTTCATGCTCATCTGAAGATCCCGCGCGCAGGCGGGATCTTCTCTTTCAGAGCAGGTTGTGTTTTGGCAATAAAAAACCCCCTTGTTGATTCAACTTGGGGGTTTTTTACGTCAAAGACGTTTTAAAATAATCATTCTTTCACGATCCGGATCACCTTGGTTTGTTCACCCTGATCCAGGCGGATCAGGTAGGGGCCCGACTGAAGATCCTTTAGGGAA
>JBGANO010000012.1:0-70882 GCA_044222305.1 Anaerolineales bacterium | reverse complement strand
GTCATTTCTTCCTGCTCGATCGGTTCAACGATCACGCGTCCGCCAAGGGGCTTCAACTTCAATTTGCTTGCCATCGTTCTGCCTCCTGATTTGGGTTTGATTTTTGCATATTCAAGAAATTAGCACTCTCAAGTACTGAGTGCTAAGCGCAATAATACCCATTTCAAGAAGGCAAGTCAAGGGGATTGTAAAAATTCTTATGGAGTTCTGATGCCCCGACCCCCACCGCCGCTGAAGCGGCGCCTCCCCCATCCCGCGATTCGCGGGATGGGGGAGGCTGGGAGGGGGTTAAGGAGTCGGTGTCACGGTCAGACCCGGCGTGGATGTAACCGCTTCACCTGGGACAGTGGAGACTGGCGACACCCCCCCGTCAGCCAGCGACGCGCAGATCGATTCTCCCGCCTGGACGATGCTGATGATCGTCTGTTGCGAATCAGCGTAATTGTCAGGGTTGTTGCGAAGTTCTGCCCGCACGTCGCTCATTACCTTCATCGCCTCCCCACACTTATTATCCCTCGGGCGACTCAACGCGGATAGCACTGATCCATAGGTGTAGTAGTAAACAATGGTGTTCGGTGAAATGGCAAGCCCCGGCACATCGACAGGGTTTTCGCCAAGATCGGGGAAACAACGCTCCAGCCCGCGACCTTTGCATGAATCCTCACCGGAGCAACCGTACGTGGCGCACTGGAACGAAAAGATCGAGCCTTCGTAATTGCGCGAACGGAAATACACGATCCCCAACTGCCCATAAATATCCGAGTTTGTCGGCTCATACTTCAACGCCTTTTGCACGTTGCGCGCGGCGGCAAAATATTCGCCTAACTGAGAATACGTGCGCGCAATGGACAAATGCGGACCCGGGTCTTTCACGCCGATCTGTTCATTGATGCGCACCGCTTTATCAAAATACTCCAACGATTTTTCATAGGTGGGACGCGCCGCCTCGACGCCCTGTCTGCTGGCAATATCGAACGCAAGGATTCGATAGTTCGCGCCAGCGCGGATATAGAGGAACGTAAAGTTTGGCTCGATAGCAATTGCCTTGTCCCATTCGGTGATGGCAAGGTTGTATTGACCGAAAGTCTCCAGCACCGCCGCGTACACGCGGTGAACATCCATGATCGTATCATCCTGCGCAAGCGCCTGCTTGATGGTCAAGTCCGCCTGATCCCATTTTTGCTGGTCGAGCAACACCTCGGCATAGTAGACCAATGCCAGCGTGTTGGAATTATCCAACTGCAATGCGGTTAACGATTCAGCCTCCGCGTCGCGCAGAAAGCCCTGCACTTCTTCGGTGGTGCGGAAGTTGGAGTTGGCATTCCAATCCAAGGCGAACGCGCGGATGGCGTGCGCGGCGCTATCATCGGGCGCGAGTTCCACGGCTTTGGCCGCCGATTCGAGCGCTTCGGTAAGGCGCGCTTTTTTCTGATCGTTGGTGATGAGGAACGCGGACGAATAGGTCTGGATACGCGCCAGTTCTGCCCACGTGTCGGCGTCGCCGGGGTTCACGTCCACAGCCGCACGGTAGGCTTGAATCGCCGCGTCCACATTTCCCGCGCTGAAGAATGCCTCCCCTTCCAGAATCAAGGATGCGGGCGAACGCGTGGGGGTCGGCGTCTCCTGAAAGAGCGGCTGAATATCCCCGCTGTTGATCTGTTGCAGAATCCAAATTCCGCCCAACAGCATGATCACCCACAGGAACATGCGATAGATATTGGGCTGAGGCTTGCGATTGAACAGCGGGCGCCGCGGTGAAATGTTCATGGTGTGGATGTTGTGAGAGGCGCGGCGGATGTCGCCTCTGCGCTCGCCGGCGTGGATGTGCTCGCGGGCGGGTTGGCAAGATTCTCTTCGCAGATGCGGATCATTTCGCCCGCGTTGAAGGTCGCCGTTTCGTCTGTGGGAATCTTGGATTGGATCTCCTGCGCGATCTGCAACGCCTCGCCGCATTGACCGGTGCGCGCCAGGGCGAGACCATACGTGTAATAAATCTCCGCCAGCCGGATATCGTTTCCTACCAACGGAAGACCTTCGATCCGGCTTCCGTCTTCCGCCGCGCCGCCGAAAATGGCAAGGCGCAGTTGTTCGATCGCTTCCTTCCAAAGGTCGTTTTGATAATACATCACGCCAAAGTTGCCGCGCAAACGCGGGTCAATTGGGTTGTTCTGCACGGCGGTCTCGGCATATTGCAAGGCTTTGGGCAACTCGCCCGTTCCCGCATAGGTGCGCGAAATATACAGGTCGGGGTATGGGTCGGCAGGGTTCAACACATCGGCGCGGGTGAACGCGTCAATCGCCTGGGAAGACGCGCTGATAGCGCGGTAGTTCAACCCAATGCGCAGATGCAAATCGGAAATGTTGTCGTTATAGGTTAATGCTTGTTCAAATTCGCGGATGGCTTCGTCGTAATTATCCGTTACCTCAAACAAAATACCGCGCGCGCGGTGCGCTTCCATTGTGTCGGGCGCAAGGGCAAGGGCAACCTTTGATTCTTCGATCGCCTTGGTGATGTTATCGAACGAGCCCGAATCGACAAGGATCTCTGTATAGTACGCGTGCGCCAGCCCGTTGTTCGGGTCGATCTTCAACGCTTCTTCGATCCAGCGAAGCGCGTCGGCTGTATTGCCTTGCGCGTTCGCCGCCCAGGCGCGGACTGCGATTGCCAGCGCGTTGCCGGGGTCGAGCAATAAGGCATTCTCGGCGTTGGCTTGCGCGTCGACAGGTTTGCCAGCCAGCACTTGCACGCGCGCGACGGCAATATACAACGACGGGTCCTGTGGCGACGAGCGAATCGCCTCCTCGTACGCGTCGATGGATTGGATGAACCTGCCTTCTGCGGCGAGTTGATCGGCATCGGTCACGAACGATTCGGCGGAACGGGTCGGGGTCGGCGTCGCTTCGAACGGGTTTGGTTGGGTCGGCAGGTAGATTTGATTGAAGTAATAGCCGAATGCCGCCACCAACAAAAAAACGATCCAGCCAAAATAGTTCGGGCGGCGTTTGCGGCGGTTCATACTCCACTTACTGCTTCGAGGTAAGTACATAAATTCATATTACCATGAAAAAATGAAGGGGCTTTAAGGATGGAGAGGGGCGTTGAAAGTGGAAAGATGAAAGAAGAGAGAGGATGATAAAATCGCGGCATGAAGTTTGATGTCTTCACGCTTCTGCCTGAGGTGTTCCCTCCTTATCTAGAATCCAGCATACTCAAACGCGCGCGCGAGCGGGGATTGATCAGCGTGGGCGCGCATAACATCCGCGAGCACACACACGACAAACATCACGTCACCGACGATACTCCCTACGGCGGCGGAGGCGGAATGGTGATAAAGCCCGAGCCGGTCTTCGAGGCAGTTGAATCTATTTTGGGACAAAACCCGGTTCAGACGACGGGGGAGGCTGTCCCAATCATTCTGCTGACTCCACAGGGGCGGGTTTTCACCCAGCGCGTCGCCGAAGAATTATCCAGACACGAACGCATCGCCCTCCTGTGCGGACGCTACGAAGGCGTGGATGAGCGCATCCGCGAGCATCTGGTCACCGATGAAATTTCGGTTGGCGATTATGTGTTGACCGGCGGCGAACTCCCCGCGATGATTCTGATCGACGCCATCTCGCGTCTCATCCCCGGCGTGTTGGGCGACCCCACCGGCGCGGAGGATGACTCGCACTCGATGGGCTTGCTCGAATATCCGCATTACACCAAGCCGGCAGAGTTTCGCGGCTGGAAAGTTCCCGAAGTTCTGCAAAGCGGCAATCATGCCAGGATCGATCAATGGCGGAGGGAACAGTCCCTGCTTCGCACATTCAAAAAGCGACCGGATATGCTGGGGAAGGCTGATTTGACGGAAGCAGATATAAATTTTTTGAAGAGCATCGGGTATGAATAGGGCGTACTGCGTATTGCGTACTGCGTAATATGCAGTACGGATCGTAACGCGAGATTTATCTCGCCTTTCAGGCTGTGCTTGAGCATACGCGACATGAATGTCGCGTTACGAATGTCAAACCGACTCAACCGCGTGACATCAGTTACGCAATACGCGGCACGAAGCACATAATATTTTTTACGGAGGAGAAACATGTCATCACGGCTCAACTACGGCAAGACCTTTTTGCTCGGCTTTGGTTTTTTTGGAGTCAGTGTCATCTGGGGGGTGTACAACGCGTTCGTCCCCATCTTTCTATCTGAAAAATTCAACGTCGCGCCCATCCTCATTGGCTTCTTTATGACGCTGGATAATATCGCGGCGTTGTTCATCCAGCCTCCTGTGGGCGCATGGTCGGATCGTTTACGGACACCGCTTGGGCGGCGCATTCCCTTCATTATCATCGGCGCGCCGATCACCGCGCTGGCGTTTGGATTAATTCCTCTCGCGTCAATCGTTCCGCTGTTTGTGGCATGCACAAGCACCACACTTCTTAGCGCGGCATTATGGCGGACTCCCGTGGTGGCGTTGATGCCAGACATCACTCCCTCCGCGTTCCGCTCACAGGCAAATGGGATCATCAACTTCATGGGCGGGATCGGTTCCATCATTGCGTTGCAGACCGGCGGCTTGTTGTACAAGATGAGTCCCAACTTCCCATTTTGGATGGGGTCGCTATTAGTTGTATTGGCGGCATTGGTGGTTTATCTGTTCATTGAGGAGCCGAAGGAATATGAGCAAGCGGAGCAACAGCCGGGGTTGCTTGCGAGTCTGAAAGAAGTGTTTTCCGATGAGGAGAAAAGCGGCGCGCGCCTCTTGTTTGCCATTTTCTTCTGGTTCGTCGGTTATTCTGCCATCGAAACTTTCTTCACGTTATATGCCAGGAATCGACTCGGCTTGGAAGTCGGGGACAGCGCGACACTGTTATCGGTGTTGCCGTTATTCTTCGTGTTGTTCGCCATCCCCGCCGGGTATCTCGGAAGCCGCATTGGTCGCAGGGTTACCATTTCCATCGGCTTGATCACGCTGATCCTGATGTTGATTCTGATCTACATCACGCCGGTGGAGGCGTTGTTGACGGGAATCGCGCCGTTGCCGCTGGTGGGAATTCCGCTCGTGGAAGGCGGAGCGCGCATGTTGACGCTGGCGGGCGTTCTGTTGATCTTCGGCGGAATTGGCTGGTCGTTCGTCAACATCAACTCCCTGCCGATGGTGGTGGATCTGACCGGCGCGGCGCGCATCGGCACATTTACCGGGTTGTATTATTTATTCTCCACGCTCTCGGCGATTGCCGGTCCGAACTTGAACGGGTGGGCGGTGCAACTCGCTGGAAACAATTACAACATCATCATGATCATCTCTCCGGTGTTCATGGCAATCGCGTTGTGGCTGATGTTGGGAGTCCGCCGGGGGGAGGCTAAGGCGGAGGGTTAGAAGCAGGCGCCACTCGCGGAGTGACGCGCCTGCCCGTCTGCGATCGCGCGCGCTGTTCCACAGTCTCGGTTTGTCAGGCGACTTTGCAAAGCCTGGCATGTGACGGAAAGCACGCTTGTCGAATGTTTCAAGTGATTGTATACTTGCCGCCGACAAGGGTTTGTGTAAACCCTACAAATCAATACCCTGAAAGAGGAGAAGAAACAATGAAGAAGTTGAATATGATGATTGCTTTGTTGGTCATCGCTTCCGTGGTTCTTGCCGCCTGCACTCCGCCGGCAACCGAAGCCCCCACGCAAGCGCCTGCGCCCACCGAAGCCCCCACCGAGGCTCCGACAGCGGCTCCGACCGAACCGCCGGTTGTCGAACCGACCGCCGCGGACTGCCCCAAGGCTGAAGTGTTCTGCGTGGGTCTCGTCACCGATGTGGGCAAGATCAACGACAAGTCGTTCAACCAATCTGCCTGGGAAGGCGTTCTGCAATCCCAGACCGATGGCGTGGCTGACATTGTCCAATACATCGAAACTACCGATGCCAAAGATTACGCCAAGAACATCGGCACGTTCGGCGATGCCGGCTTCGATGTGATCGTGACCGTTGGTTTCGCGCTCGGTGAAGCGACCGTTGCCGCCGCCACGACCTACCCCGATGTTAATTTCATCGGCGTGGATCAGTTCCAAGCCGCCGAGACCGATGGCGTTGCGGGTCTGAACTTCCCTGAAGATCAGGCTGGCTTCCTCGTTGGCGCGCTCGCCGCTTCGATGAGCAAGAGCCACAAGATCGGCGCCGTGTGCGGTACCGATGTGGTTCCTCCTGTTTGGCGCTTTGGTGAAGGCTACAAAGCCGGCGCTGCGTATGCCGATGGCATGAACGGCACCACCACCGAAGTGTTCGTTGTGTATCACAGCGATGTCGGTTTCGATAAGACTTTCACCGACCCCGAGTGGGGCGCGCAGACCGCCACGTCCATGATGGACAACGGCGCGGATGCGATCTTCGGTTGTGGCGGCATCACCGGTAACGGCGCCATCACCGCCGCCGCCCAGGCTGGCTCTTACGCCATCGGCGTGGATACCGATCAGTACCTGACCCTGCCCGAAGCGGCTCCTCGCATGCTCTCCAGCGCGATGAAGCTGATCACCCCGGGTGTGGCTGAATTGATCGCCGCCGCCAAGGATGGCTCGATCACCTACGGTAACGTGTTCGGTCATGCGGGCTATGCTCCGTTCCACGATGTTGCGGGCGAAGTTCCTGCCGAAGTTTCCGCGATGATGGAAACACTCAACGCCGCTTTGCTCGACGGCTCTGTCAAGACCGACGTTCCGCCGGTCAAGCCGTAAGTTTTAAATCGTTCGAAGGAAAGGGAAAGAGGCTGAGCCTCTTTCCCTTTTTGTTTTGATGAGGGGGCTGATATAATCAAACTAAATTCAATGTTTACTGGAGCGATGGATGCAATCAGAAAAGCAAACAAATTCGCTATCGAAGTTCACATCGTCGTTGAAGCGATTTATCGAGTGGATCGACCCGATCCTGGTTCCCCTGCTTGCCATCCTCACCTCCATGATCGTGGGCGGCATCATCATCAAATCGGTTGGCGGCGATCCCATCCTTGCATATAAGGGGTTGCTGGAAGGCTCGTTCGGTTCCGCCGAGCTTGGTCCGGTCAAATCACAGCGAGCCATCAGTGAAACTGCCGTATGGGCAACACCGTATATTTTCGCGGGGTTGGCGGTGGCGCTGGCATTCAAAGGCGGCTTGTTCAATATCGGCGCGGAGGGTCAACTTGCCCTCGGCGCTGTTTTTTCATCGCTGATCGGGTATGCCCTGCCCGGCTGGCTTGGCGTGGACCTGCCAACGATCATTCACCTGCCGCTCGCAATTTTAGGAGGCTTGGTGATGGGCGGAATTTGGGCGGGAATTGTGGGCGCGCTCAAAGCCTACACCGGGGGTCACGAGGTGATCAACACCATCATGATGAACTACATCGCGCTTAACTCCACATCCTTTTTGCTTAATGGCGTGATGAAAGACCCCAGCCCCACAAATGTGATTGCGCGCACGCCGTTGATCGCGGAAAGCGCGCGCTTCGCCCCAATGTTCGAGGGACTCCGCGTCCATTGGGGGTTTGTGCTGGCATTATTCACCGCTGTTTTTATCTGGTGGTTGTTGAACAAAACCACACTTGGGTTCGAGATCCGCACGGTCGGCGCGAACCCCGACGCGGCTCACTACGCGGGCATCAACGTCAAACGCACGCTCATCCTGACCATGTTCATCTCCGGCGCGCTGGCGGGGATGGCAGGCGCCATCGAAGTGACAGGGTTGAACTATCGCCATGAGCTTGGGTTTTCACAGGGATACGGCTTCGACGCTATCGCGATTGCGTTGTTGGGGAAATCGCATCCGATTGGGGTGGTGCTCGCCTCGATCTTATTTGCCGCCATGCGGAACGGCGCGACCCGCATGCAATTCCTCACGCAAATGCCGGTGGATCTGATCTCCATGATCCAGGCGTTCATTCTGCTTTTTGTCGCGGCAGATGCCATCGTGCGGTTTATCTTCCGCATTAAATCGAAGGGCGAGCGTGTTGTGCTCACCCGCGGCTGGGGAGGCTAGGACAACCTCATGGACTGGAAACGTTTCGGCTTTATCGCCATCATCATCGTCGTGCTCTTTGGCGGAGTGGTTGCCGTTGGGCAGGCGCAACAGCGCCCGCTGTTGATCGTCACGAGTATGCTTGCCACCACCATCGCTGTGGCTACGCCGCTCACACTCGGCGCATTGTCCGGCGTTTTTTGCGAACGCGCCGGCGTTGTGAACATCGGCATCGAGGGCATGATGCTCGCCTCCGCCTTTTTCGGCTGGCTCGCCGCCATTTACATGTTTCATGTGTTTGAATACCCCACCGGCATCAGCATTACGGTCGGCGCGCTGTTTGCCGTCATCACCGGTATGTTGATGGGGCTATTGCACGCTGTGCTTTCGATCACATTTAAGGTGGACCAGATCATCGGCGGAACGGTGATCAACATCCTTGCCGTGGGTCTGACCGGGTTCCTGAACCGACAGATGTTCTTCGGAAAAGGCAGTGTCTTTGAAGGGAGCATCCCCAATTCTCCCGGCATTCTGCCAGCCATTCACATCCCCATCACTGAAATTCTATCGCCGCTCTGCGGGGCAAATTCGCCGCTGTGCATTGAAAACATCGCGGCGATCAACCGCGTCTTCGACCAGAAACCGATCGCGTTGAGCGCCATCATTCTGGTGTTCGTTTCTCATTATGTGTTATTCAACACCCGCTGGGGATTGCGAACTCGCGCGGTGGGCGAACACCCCAAAGCGGCAGACACCGTGGGCATCAATGTGATCAAGATGCGTTACGCCAACGTGTTGATCGGCGGCGCATTAGCTGGGCTGGCAGGCGCGTACTTCACCATTGAATCGGTGCCATCGTTCGAGCCGTTACTGACGAACGGGCGCGGTTTCATTTCGCTTGCCGCCATGATCTTCGGCAACTGGACCCCCATCGGCGCGTGGGCGGCGGCGCTGGTCTTTGGCGCGTCTTCGGCGTTGCAGATCAACATGCAGATTTTCCGCGCCGTCATCCCTCCGCAACTGGCGTTCCTGCAACAATCGTATATCGTCGGGTTAATTCCCTACATCCTGACTATGATCATCCTGACCGGCATCATCGGCAAAACCACGCCGCCTGCCGCTGATGGCGTGCCGTACGAGAAATAGGAGAATGACATGACCGACACACCCACAATCATTCTCGAAGCCAGGGGCATCACCAAGAAGTTTCCCGGCGTGCTCGCAAACGACAATGTCAACTTCGACCTGCACAAGGGCGAGATCCATGCCTTGCTCGGCGAAAACGGGGCGGGCAAATCCACGTTGATGAACGTTCTCTACGGGTTATATAAACCGGATGAAGGCGAAGTCATTGTGGAAGGGAACCAGATGGTTCTCAACTCGTCGCGCGATGCGATCAAGCACGGCATTGGCATGGTGCACCAGCACTTCATGCTCGTCCCGGTCTTCACCGTCACAGAAAATATCATGCTGGGAGCCGAAACCGACCACCGCGCCGCGCCCAACGAAATGCCATTGGCGAAACTGGACCGCGCGGAAGTGGCGCAAAAAGTGAGGGACCTCTCGCATCAATACGGGCTTGAAGTGGATCCAAACGCGGTAGTCGGAGACCTGCCTGTGGGCGTTCAA
This sequence comes from Anaerolineales bacterium, assembly GCA_044222305.1. Taxonomy (GTDB): domain Bacteria; phylum Chloroflexota; class Anaerolineae; order Anaerolineales; family Villigracilaceae; genus Defluviilinea. The sequence continues at coordinate 61,292 of JBGANO010000012.1, read as the reverse complement.
CAACGCGTCGAGATCGTCAAGGCGCTCTATCGTAAGGCAAATATCCTCATCCTCGACGAACCCACCGCCGTGTTAACCCCGCAGGAAGCGGATGATCTCTTCCGCATCATGCACGAGTTGACAGCCAAGGGCGTCTCAATCGTATTCATCACCCATAAACTCAAAGAGGTCTTGAAAGTTGCCGACCGCATCACCGTCATGCGCGCCGGGCGCGTGGTGGGAAGCGCCAACCCGAAAGAAAGCAACGAGCAAAAACTCGCCTCGCTGATGGTGGGGCGCGAAGTGATTCTCACTGTACAAAAGAAACCTGCCGAACCCAAAGAGGATATGCTCGTCGTCAACGACCTGCGCGTCAAAGATGTGCGCGGGTTGGAAGCCGTGCGGGGCGTTTCGCTCACCGTTCGCGCGGGCGAAGTATTGGGCGTGGCGGGCGTGCAAGGCAACGGTCAGACCGAACTGGCAGAAGCGCTGAGCGGCTTGCGCGCCAGTGAAAGCGGTCAATTCTCGATTGGCGGGCACAACCTCACTGGGAAGCCTCCGCGTCAGATCACTGAGGCGGGTCTGGCAGACATCCCTGAAGATCGGCAGAGGCATGGCTTGGTGCTTGGATACACCATCGCGGATAACCTGGCGCTCTGCGACTATTACCACATGCCCTTCTCGAGGGGTGTCGTTATCCAGCAGAAACAAGTGGACGCGAACGCGCGAAAACTGATCGAGGATTACGATGTGCGCACGCCCTCCCCGTATATTGCGGCGGGGAAACTTTCCGGCGGCAACCAGCAAAAGGTGATCGTCGCGCGCGAACTCAGCCGCCCGGTGAAACTGGTGCTTGCATCGCAACCCACGCGCGGCTTGGATGTGGGTTCGATCGAATACATTCACAAACAGATCATTGCCATGCGCGATCGCGGTGTGGCGGTTCTGCTCGTTTCGGCAGAGTTGGACGAAATCCTGTCGCTGTCGGACCGCATCGCGGTGATGTATCGCGGTGAGATCGTCACCACTGTGGACCGCAAGGACACCTCGCGCGAACAGTTGGGCTTGTTGATGGCTGGGGTGCACGAACCAGCCTGACCCGTCGGTTAGACGCGTGTTTTTTATCCAATGCAATCCCTCTCGAAAACACGAGAGGGATTGTCTTTTAGGAACAAAGGGCAATTCTTCTCCGTCTGGACTGGTGTAGAATATTGAAAATTACCAAGAGGAAAGAGAAAAGAGAATGAAAAATTTTCGCCGCCTTACCTTGATTGCAACGGTTGTGATCCTTATTTTGTCCGCCTGCAATCTGCCGTCGAACAAACCGCCCACCGAGGACCCCAATGCCATTTCGACGAACGCCGCGCTCACGGTGCAAGCCTTGCTGAATCAGGCAACGCAGTTCAGCACGCCGACCCTGCCGCCGCCTCCCGTGCCGACAAATACTGTTGCCGCCCCGCCGACGCTTGCCATCCCCACATCCACAACCGCGCCGATCGCCACCTCCACACAGACTTGTGACCTGGCGCAATTCATCAAAGATGTGACCATCCCCGATGGGACGAGCCTCAACGCAAACGATACCTTCACGAAAACATGGCGATTGAAGAATGCGGGTTCATGCGCGTGGAGCGGGTATGCGCTGGTGTTCGATAGCGGCGACGCGATGAGCGGCGTTTCACCGGTGTCGATTGGCACCGTTAACCCGGGGCAGGAAGTGGATGTTTCGGTGAGCCTCAAAGCTCCCGCGTCCAATGGAACGTATCGCGGGTATTGGAGGATTCGCAATGCCAGCGGCGTGTTGATCCCCGTGCAGGGCGGCGCGCAACAAGGCAAATCGTTCTTCGTCGAGGTTAAGGTGGGCGGAGGCAGTGGAGGTCCATTCGCGGTGACGAGCGTTAACTTCTCGGTGGCCGGCTCATGCGGCGGATTTACGATCACGGCAAATGTGACCGCCAACGGACCCGGTAACGTGACGTATAAATGGATGCGAAGCGATGGCGCCACGGATAATGCCGCGCATGCGCCGATCGTATTTGCGGCCGCAGGCACGCAATCGGTGAGTACCACCTGGTCCGTTTCTGCCGCCGGTCAATCTTTCTGGATGGATCTCTACATCGATGATCCGAACCACCAGCAATTTGGGCGGGCAAACTTTAGTTGCCCATAAGCAGATAAATGAAAAGTGAGAACGCCCGGCGGAACTGGTCGGGCGTTTTTTATAGCAGGTATAATCTTTTCGACCGAATGCGTTTACAGAAAGGAAGTTTGAATGGTTCAACTACGCGCGTATAAAATATTGGCATGGGTGGTTTGTTTCTCACTGCTCCTCGCGGCTTGCGGCACACCCTCGCAAAACGAAGCGGCGATCTCAACCGCCGTCGCGCAAACCGTGGAAGCGGGCGTGGTATCCACGCCGTTGTTGGCGGTCTCGACGAATACCTCGGAGGCGCTCCCGCCCGTTTTGCAACCCACACTCACGCCAGGGTCCACCCCCACAGCGGAACAGACTCTTTCCTCCGCGCCTTCCGACCCAAGTTGTATTCACGCCAACCTGGTCGGCGAATACCCGCCCGATGGGACGGTCTATAAACCGGGCACAGCATTTACGAAAACCTGGACGATCAAGAACGAAGGCACTTGCGCGTGGGATTCCACGTATAAATTGATCTTCTGGAGCGGCGACACGCTGGGTGGCGCGACCTATTACGATATGCCGGAGATCGTTGCCCCCGGCGACGATATATCGATCACCATAAATCTCACAGCCCCCCCTGCCGAGGGAACCTATACCGGCTACTGGCGCTTGAAGACACCCTGGAATGCCGTGTTTGGCGTGGGGCAGTACAGCCAGGCGTTTTACGTAAATATCGTGGTCGACAAGCGCCCACAGCAGGAATATGGAGTTGTCGATTTACAATACCAAATTGTCCGCGAGCCAGCCGAGGGATGTCCTGCCAATGTGCTGTATACGGTATACGCCACGTTCACCACGAACGGCCCGCTGGATCTCAGTTATTACTGGGAGCAAAAAGACGGCAATGAAAGCGCGGTAAAAGAGCTTTCCTTCGCCGCCGCGGGTTCGAAGACCGTCTCACGCAGTTGGATGGTCGGCAGAGGAGACAGCCCCAACGAACGCTGGATGCAGATTATCGTTTTAACGCCCGCGTACACAGAATTTCAAAAAGCGACGTGGCCCAATAACTGCCCCTAACACTTCAAAATCGCCGGAGCGGAACCGCTCCGGCGATTTTCTTTGGGAACCCGGAGGATACAAATTGCGTTTATACCTGTGACGATACCCTCGGAGGCAACATGATTTCCGCCCGCTTTACGAAACTTTTACTTTTGACGCTCGCTCTTTCCACCATTTTAGCTTGTGGACTCTTCTCTTCTGATTCCTCTCCCCAGCCTGCAGAAACATTGAACGCCCTGTACACCTCAGCCGCGCAGACATTAGACGCGCTCTCCACACAGGTGGCGGTCACCGAAACCCCGCAACCTACCGCAACAAACACCCTGTCGTTTGGCGTTTCCACTTCCACGCCATTCAGCACCTTTACCAACGTGCCGCCGATTGCAACGCTAACAAGATGCGATGCCGCCGCCTTTGTCAGCGATGTGACCTACGCCGACGGCGCCGTGGTCGGGCGCGGGAGCAACTTCACAAAAATATGGCGATTGAAAAACGTGGGCACTTGCGCATGGACGACTTCGTATGCCCTTGTGTATGTCAGCGGCGAAAAATTCGGCGCGTCGAACTCCGTGTCACTGCCGGGCAACGTGGCGCCCGGGCAAACTGTGGATATCGCGCTCAACCTCGTCGCTCCGACTCAAAATGGCAGATACCGGGGCTATTGGATTCTACGGAACGCCTCCGGAGTTTTGTTTGGGATCGGCAGCGCCGCGGATTCAAGTTTTTACGTGGATGTCAGTATCAACGGCTACACCCTGGGCGTATATGACTTCGTTGCCAACTACTGTGACGCCGCCTGGAAAAGCGAAACGAAAAACCTGAATTGTCCAGGCTCACAAGGCGATGACCGGGGATTCGCGCGGACACTAACCTCCCCCAAGATGGAAGATGGCGCGGCGCGCGGCGATGCCTTGCTCACCTACCCAAATAAATCAGGAACCGGGTCGATCACCGGAAAATATCCGAACTTCACCGTCAAAAAAGGCGACCGCTTCCAGGCGCTGATCGGCTGTCAATATCAAGCCACAGATTGTAATGTTGTCTTCCGACTGCAATACCAGATCGGCAACGGGGATGTGAAAACCCTCGGTCAATGGCAGGAAGTGTACGAGGGACAATACAATTCCGTGAGCGTAGATCTCAGCGCCCTCGCCGGCGAAAAGGTCAAAATCATCCTGACCGTGCTTGCCAATGGAACGTCACACGATGATTTTGCCCTCTGGGTGGCGCCGCGCATCACGCGCCAAAGCGCGGACCCTGCCACGGCTACATTTACTATGACTCCTACCATTACACTAACGCCAACGATCACATCAACCCCAACAATCACCTCCACGCCGACGGTTACAGCCACTTCAACAACCACTTCGACGCCAACGACGACGCCTACCTCAACTGAAACGCCCACAGCGACGCCATAAGCCAAAAAACAATTGCGATATAATGATACTGGAAGTTGTAATACACCCGACACCTTCCAGTATCATTGATTTGAACGAGTCTCACGGAGGTACAAACATGCCTGTTCGACCAACCATACAGCGGATCATGCCGGTTTCTTTGATGATCATGCTCATCCTTGCAGGGTGTAATTTAGGCGCCACGCCCGCCCCCACACAGGATGTCAATGCCGCCATTACATCCATTGCCGGTACAACGGTTGCCCAACTCGCCTTGCAATTCACCCAAACTGCGCTTGCCAATCCATCCCCGACCGTTCAGCCAACGAATACTCTTGAGCCTTCTCCGACGACAGGTATCGTTACCGTGGAAGGCGCATCTCCAACGGTTGGCACGCCTCCAACCATTTCCTTCAACAGCACGCCCCTGCCCGGCTTCACCGCCCTGCCTTCCCCCACCCAGGCTGGGGCAACCGCCGCGCTGGGCGACGAATGCAGTAATAGCGCATTCGAGGGCGATGTCACCATCCCCGATGGCACCGTCCTTAAACCTGGACAGGATATCGTAAAACAATGGGCAATCAAAAATACAGGCAACTGCACTTGGGACGAAGGCTTTACGCTCGTTTTCATCGGAGGCGACCGGGCAATCGATCCATACGATTTCGCGTTCAAAAAACCGGAAGATTTTGTCAGCCCGGGTGAATCCATCAATGTTGGCGTCAAATTGACCGCCCCCCTTGCCCCGGGTGATTATCAGGGACATTGGCGAATGCGGAACGATAGAGGCTACTTCTTCGGCACAATTCTCTCCGTTTACTTTACGGTAAAGAAATAACCTTGAAAAAACAATACTTACGAGGCGCTATGAAACGTAAAATGGTTTTCACCTCCCTGCTGGTTATCCTCCTCCTGGCGGCATGTGGCGGACAAGCCACCCCCGCTGAACCAACGCCGGATGTCGCGGCAGTGCGCACCTCCGCCGCCAGCACGGTCGTTTCTCAATTCACGCTGACCGCGGCGGTTTTCACCCCGACCATATCTGCCCCAGCCACCGAATCCCCGGTTGTGGAAGATGCCACCGCCACAACGGAAGCCGTCGCGCAAGAAACATCAGCATCCACACCTGCCACATCCATCCCATGCGATCTGCTCAACTATGACCCAGTCACCGTGGATGTGAACGTGCCCGACAACACGGTCATGGCGCCGGGGCAGGAATTTATCAAAACCTGGCGCGTGAAAAACACCGGCTCGTGCCCATGGGGCGCCGGATACGTGCTCGCATATGCCGGCTACGATGATGACATGGACGGGCAGTTCATCGCCCTTACAGAAGTCGTTCAACCGGGGCAGGAAGCGGAAATCTCCGTCCAGTTCAAGGCTCCTTCACAGGCGGGCATCTATGTGAGCGCATGGTCGATGCGCAATGCGGCGGGTGTCTTCTTCCCAGAAAGAATTTTCGTCAAGGTCGTTGTGCAATAAAAATTGTGACCGGCTTGAAACAACTCATCCAAGACAAAGCGCGCCAGTTAGGGTTTACCCTAACTGGCGTGACTCTTCCTGACCCACCCCCGCATTACTCCACATTCGAACACTGGCTCGCGCAAGGGCTTCATGGCAACATGAATTACCTCGCCACCGAACGAGCGCGCGCCCGCCGCAACGACCCGCGCGAAATTCTCCCCGAATGTAAATCCATTTTAGTTCTTGCAACTCCATACAGTCCTCCTCCACTCGCGCTGAGCGGAGCGACAGCGAAGACGAAGCGGGGAGAAAGCAGTGTCAGGGTAGCCTCCTACGCCCGCGCCGAAGACTATCACAACATCCTCCCCGCTCGCATGGAGGAACTCGTTCGCTTCATCGAGGAACAGGTTGCGCGTCCGATAAAGAACCGCTATTACACAGACACCGGTCCCATCCTTGAACGCGACCTCGCCCAACGCGCCGGCATCGGCTGGATCGGCAAAAACACCTGCCTCATCAACCCCAAACAAGGCTCATACTTTTTCCTCTCCGAAATTTTTCTCGATCTCGAACTCGAACCCGACCCGCCGTTCGTCACCGATCATTGCGGCACATGCGCGCGCTGCATCACCGCCTGCCCCACCGACTGCATCCTGCCGAACCGCACCCTCGACGCCACGCGTTGCATCTCCTATCTCACCATAGAACTCAAAGATGATATTCCGGTCGAACTGCGCGAAAAAATTGGTAATTGGGTTTTTGGATGCGACATCTGCCAGATGGTCTGCCCGTGGAATCGATTCGCCCCCGAAGGGGATCCCGCTTTTTCGGATGACGAACCGCTTCCTCCTCCAACGGGCGAACTGTCTCTCACTCCTGAGACTTTTAACCAACGCTTCAAGCAGACTCCCATCTCGCGCGCCAAGCGACGCGGCTACCTGCGAAACATCGCTGTCGCCCTCGGCAACACCGGAAATATGCACACACTCCCCGTCCTACAAAACGCCCTCAACGACGACGAACCCATGATCCGCAACCACGCGCAATGGGCGATCGAGCAGATCAACAAAAGGGCAAATGAGCAAGAGAGCAAATGAGCAAAATCTCCAGTCTCTAGTCTCCAATTCTCTATTTCTCTAATTCTCTAACCCCCATGCCATCCATCCTCCTCCTCGCCACCAACAACAAAGACAAAATCATCGAACTGCAAGACCTGCTCAAGGATTTGAACCTTCAACTCGTCACGCCAGCGGATATTAATCTCGATCTCGATGTTATCGAAGATGGACTCACCTACGCCGAGAACGCATCCAAGAAAGCCCTCACCTTCGCCCAAGCCAGCGGACTAATCTCCCTCGCCGATGACTCAGGCTTGGAAGTGGACGCCCTCAACGGCGAGCCGGGCTTGTACTCCGCGCGTTACGGCTCGATCGATGGCAAAAAACTTTCCGATGGGGAACGAAGAAAATATTTATTGAGAAAACTTCAACATTACCCCCGCTCGTGGACTGCGCGCTTCAAAGCCACGATTGCGATTGCCGTCCCTGCTCATGTCACCCTGAGTGAAATGAAGGGTCTCTCCCCTCGCGAGGAGACTCTTCGGTCACTTCGTGAGCTCACATCGTCCCGACGTCCTTTCGGGAGAGTGACACATGTTGAAGGCATTTGCGAAGGCGAGATCATCCCCGAAGAACGCGGCACCGGCGGGTTTGGCTACGATCCGATTTTTCTTTTCCCCGAACTGGGTAAAACCATGTCAGAGCTCAGCATGGATGAAAAAAACCGCCTCAGCCACAGGGCAAAGGCGGTAATGAAAGCGAAAGGGGTTTTGAAATCGTTATTCAATTCTTGATCTTAATGGAAACGAACTCCAACTTGCCAGCGATAGTATTGCCTCACTCCCCCACTGTGATCAAATCCTTGATGCGCTCATACGTGCCGGGACCGATCCCCGAAACATTCATGATATCTTCGGTCATTTGAAACGGACCGTTCTCTTCGCGATAATCGATGATCTTCTGCGCGGTTGTCGGACCGATACCGGGGAGCGTCTCCAGTTCAGATTGCGATGCGTTGTTAATGTCGATCAATTCAGTGGAAGCCGCCGACTCCGTCGGAACCGAGACCGGCTCGACCACCAGCGACGAACCTTCCGCCAGTGGAATATCCAACTTCTCGCCGTCTTCGAGAAGCCGCGCAAGGTTGATGCCCGTTTTATCGGCATCCGCCAGAAAACCGCCCGCGGCAGAAATCGCATCCTGCACGCGCGCGCCCTGCGGCAGGGCATACACACCCGGGCGCGGCACCGCGCCGGTGATATGAACCACAATAGGCGCGTCTGTTGGCACGGGGCGCAGTGTCACCGCCTGCCCGCTGGGGTTGCGCGCCACCACCCACACCACCACAGCGATAAACAAGCCGAACAACACGCCTGAAGCCATATACAAGATGGATTTGATCGTTTGCATTTGAAATATTTTACTGCAACTTCATCACAAGCAGGTATTCGCCTTCCCGCGTGAAATTCAACATCACATTTGCCACTTTGCTCAAACGCTGAAAATAGCGCGGCATGTTCGCGTACTCAAGACGGACAAACCCAAATTTTTCATACATCAGACCCATCGTCGAAACGCAGGTCAAATACAGCGGGAGCGGACCGTCCTTCAACAAACGCTCGATCACCGCGCGCGCAATCCCCTTGCCGCGATGATCAGGCGCAACCGCGATGGACGACAGTTCCAGGATGTCTGCGCCGTGCGGCTTCAGCTGTCCCGTGCCGATGACGCGCTCCTCTGCATCCACGGCGACGATGAACCGCTTCCAATCCAGACCCATCGGGTTGATTCCCACCAGATGAATGAGTTCCTTGATTTGGCGGGATTCCGATTCGCGCGCGGGACGGAGGGAGTAATTTTTCATATTGAAAGAGGAGATGCTTCGCCGCCGAAAACCATCGGCGTCTCGCAACGACATCACGCAACTCCCGCCGCGACGATGATGACAAATGTGGCAATGAACCAGTGGATCAAGAACGGATAGATAAACGATTTTGTTCTCCATGCCACCCAGCCAAAAGCAAAGCCGCCGAAGATCGTTGACAGGGTCTCCACCTCGGGTTTGCCGTTGTGCATCAACGCAAAAGGGACGGCTTGCACCCACAGCGCTTCGGGTCCAAATTTGCGAACATAGCCGAACAGAATCCAGCCGCGAAAGATGAACTCCCAGCCGAGCAGATCGAGGAAGGTTGTCCATGGCAGTCCATTTATATACGGCTGATAATACTTCTGCATGGATCCGTTGCCGCTCCCAAGAAAATAAATCACGGGAGCCATGAACAAAACTCCAATCGTGGTGATGACAAGTCCCGCCTTCCAATCGCCGAGTCCGAAACCGTATTCCTTCGGGTTTTCACGGAAAATAACAAGAATAACTACAAGAGGAACAACCAGATACAAAACGACTCGGAACCAATGCCCAAGTTGATCGAACAGAAATTTGCGATGGTAAAAATCCATCATGAACAGGAGGGTCGAGACAATTGTGATCGTGACGATCTTCCAGTCGAATTTGAGACGGTCGCCGAGGAGGTAGGTCATAGTTATCAGTGAGTAGTGATCAGTAGGGGAAGTAGGATTGGTTTCCAGTTGGGCTTAGAAGTTGCGCAATTTTATCCCAGTCGCGGGCGAGTTCGATTCCCCAATTGGTTACGAGGAGAGCCGCAAAGAGAATTGAGAGAATTACGAGAAGTTTTCCTGTTTGTGATTCTCGCCAGCGGAGAGACAACGCGCTGAATCCGTTCATCCAGAACCATGCGGCGAGGATGGCAAAGTATGGCACAAGCGCAAGGTGGAAGCGATCTTCCGCAAGGATAAACACATGAGGGAGGGTGTAAAAAATGAGCAAGAGGGCAAATAGGCAAGTTTGTGTGTTCCAACGGAGGAGTGAAAGTCCAAGTGCGGCAGAGATGGAAATGATGACAAAGGGCAAAAGCAAAATCGCGGAAATTGTCAACAAAAGCGGAAGAGGGATAAATCCGAGGAGGTCGTTCCCATAAAAATACATCAGCACGCGCTTTTCTAACCCGAAGAAAAAACCAAGGCGGTTTACAGCAAGAGGAATAAATCTTTCTGGCTGTGCTTTGATGAACTCAATCGCTTTTTCCGTTCCAATTTTGTCGCGTTCGGCGTCGTCGAGGATGGGTAGCAGATCTAGCGAGGGACCAAACACGAACGAACCATTTCCCTGCGGGTGATAGCCAAGATACAAGTTATAGCCCATCGAAGTTTCGATACCCGTCAATTCTCCGTGCAAAAGAGAGTTGCGGATGATCCACGGAGCAACGACAAGGACAAAGGCGAGAATTGAGAGAATTGTCCGCTTGCCGTGCAAATAAAATAGCAGACAAAAAGCGGCGAGAGCAAATGCAAGAATGACGGAGCGGGTGAGGGCTGTGAGAGCGAGGAAGAATCCAGAAAGTAGAAAGTTCGAAGTTGTTGGTTTTTCGATTGATTTGAGAAGAAAGAGGAAAGAGGCGAGGAGGAGAACAAAGAAGGGATTTTCTGTGCCGAGACCAAGCGGGTAAACAAGGAGCAGAGGATAGGCGGCGATGATCCACGAGGAAGTTTTGGCAGTGCGCTCAACCAACTTTCCACTTTCTTTTTCAGTGGATGACGGAAAGCGGAAAGTGAAAAGCCTTTTCGCAACCCAATACGTCAGCGGCGCAAGCGGCGCGCCGAGAAAAATCGCCTGTGCGAGTCGCGCGGCAAAGAATCGGGAAAAGTCTATTCCATTGAAAAAGTAGACGATAGCGAGAAAGGCAGGATACAACGGCGCGCGAAACGAGGTGGGAATGCCGAGGCGTGGATCATACTCCCTAGCGGTAGACAGGTCGAAGTCCACGAAAGAGGCGAGTTGCTTTAAGTCCGATTCGGCATACCAGCGGAATCCATGCCCCTGCGCGAGACTTCGCGCCAGCATGTCGTATTGGAACATGTCATCGAGTCCGATGCCGAGTCCGCGCGCGGCGATGATGGGAATCAATCGAAGGACAAGAGCGACAAGATAAATGCGAAAAGCAAATGATTTAAACATAAAACGGATTGCACAATTGTACCGTGCAATCCGTTTGTGTTACGCGGGAACGGGCGAGGCGATTTTGAGTTTCTCAATTCGCCGCGCGAGATACGGCATGTAATAACCGTCATACTTTTCCCACAGGTCGGGTCGCGTCCAATCCGAGCCTTTTACCTGACCTCGGCAATTGACAGTGCCGCAATGACATTCAAACTCGTCGTAGATCGAACCGTCGCACATGGCGTAATCGAAGTTCACTTCCTCGCCCGCTTTGATGTCGCGCATGGCAACGACTCCAACCTGCCCTGTGAAACCCGCATTGGGTTCGCAGGAATGGTTGAAACAATCGGAAGGCTCCAACGGATCGGGAGTGATCAAATAATAATCATCTTCGATCTGGAGCACGCGCTGTGTGAAGTGCGGCATGTTGGGGTCGAGTTCGTCTCTCGCCGCAATGCGACCTCCAAACAGCGCGAGCAGTTCGCCTTTCTTGATCGGCTCGCGGGCAAACACGCCGCACCCGCCTTTCTCTTCGAACGCGCCCGAACTACATTTCGGATTCAAATGGGATATAAATTGACCGGTCATTCTTTCCTTTCGTTTTTTGAGGAGGGCATTTCGCCCAAAAAGATACTTTGGCAACGCGCCAAAGGTGAAACCATTTTTACTGCCACAGAGCGCACAGAGATTTTGAGAAAAGACTCTGAGAACTCTGTGTTCTCTGTGGCTGAACGAATCTCAGGCAAACAAAAACAGCCAAAACAACAGCTCTGAACCACTGTGTTGACTGCATAGACCTTAAGCAGTCCCGCCGCCTCACCAAGCGAAAGTTGGAGGGCGGCGGAAGCCAGATTTTATTCGTGGCGTAATTTAGATGAAGGGCACAAGCATTTGCTCATTCACACTCGTGCGAGTCGTTAGAATATTAACGCTCCTTTATAGATTATTGAACGCAATTGTAACGGGGATTGACGCGCTGTCAATATTTTTGATGGAGGAATTTTTCTGGATTCAAAACCGCCTCGCCCCAACATGAGAATTGATTCGCCTGCGGCTATTTTGTCTCACCCTCGGTATCCGAACTCTGCGCTGAGAGGCGTTGCGCCAGGAAGATCGGAACAAAGGTGATGAGCATCACGAACATCGCGACCACATTGGTCACCGGTCTGTCGCGCGGACGTGTCAGTTGCGAGAAGATCCATATCGGCAAGGTCGTATCCTGACCAGCGGTAAAGGTGGTCACGATCACTTCATCGAACGAAAGAGCAAACGCGAGCATCCCACCGGCGAGTAAGGCAGTGACAATATTGGGCAGGATCACATACCGAAAGGTTTGAAAAGAATTCGCGCCCAGGTCCATCGAGGCTTCGACCTGCGAGCCTTGCATTCTTCGGAAGCGCGCCAGCACATTGTTGTATACCACGACCACACAAAAGGTGGCATGACCGATGACAATCGTCCAGAACGAGAATGGAATATCGAATCCGCCAATGGCGGTACGGAGCGCGATACCGGTCACGATGCCTGGCAGAGCAATGGGCAGAATGAGCAGGAACGAGATCGCCTCCCTGCCGAAGAAGTTGCTCCGATACACTGCCGCCGCGGCAAGCGTCCCGAGGATGAGAGCCGCAACCGTCGCCACTGCCGCCACTTGAAACGAGAGGGTCAACGCGCGCCAGAGATCTTCGCGTTGCCACGCGACCCCAAACCATTTGAAGGTGATGCCAGGGAGCGGGAAGGTGTACGTTGTTTCGTCGGGGGTCAACGTGTACAAAAAGATGATCAGGATGGGCACATGTAAAAACAACAACCCGCCCAGCGCGGCAAGTTTCAAACCCCACGAGGCTTTCGGATTAGAGCGCATCGAAGGCTCCCAGTCTGCGGGCAAGGAGGAGATAGGCGATCATAATAACGATCGGTCCCATCGTCATCGCCGCGGCAAGCGGGATGTTCCCCGCCGTGCCTTGATAGGAATATACCGCCATGCCGATAAAGAATTTTGAGTTACCGAGCACGATGGGCGCAATAAAATCGCCGAGCGTCAATGAAAACGTAAAGATCGAACCAGCAACCACACCGGGGAACGCCAGCGGCAGGATCACCGTGCGAAATGTTTGCAACGGCTTTGCTCCCAGATCACCCGAAGCCTCGAGCAGGGATTTCGGCACGCGCTCCAGCGAGGTGAGGATCGGCAAAATCATATAAGGCAACCAGATATAAATAAACACGATGAACAATCCAATAGGCGAAAGCGCCAGCGACGAACCGCCGATTGATTCAAAACCCAGCAACCAATTCAATACACCGTCGAGATGAAGCAGGTTGATGAACCACGAGAGGATGCCCTCCTGCGCCAGGATCAACTTCCACGCATACACCCGCACCAGATAACTCGACCACAGCGGCATCGTGATGGCGATCACCAGCCATGTCTTCAAACGCGGCGAGGCAAACTTGGCGGTGTAATAGGCAAGCGGAAAGGCGATCAGCGCGTCGGCAAAGGTTACCGCCGCCGCCATCACCGTGGTGCGTTTAAAGATATCAAGGTTGGCAGGCTCAAACAGTTGGGCATACGTCGACAGCGTAAACTTTCTTACGATCAAACCCGTGAACCCCTCCAAAGAATAAAAACTGTAGATCAACAGGTTGAATAACGAGCCTAGATAAACGACAAACATGTACAACAACGGCGGTCCGAGCAAGAGACCCAGGATCAGCCGGGGACGCAGATACAAATAGGTGGAAATTCTTTGCAACATGCTAACCACCCACCTGTCGGATGTGTTCCTTTTTCCAGTGCAATCGCACGCGCTGATTTTTGATCTTCAACACATCCATGGAGGTAGTCTTCAGGTTTTGCTCCACCACAACCAAATCTCCACCGCCGTCCAACTCAACCAGATAGCGCGTGTACAAGCCGAGATACACCACATCGCGCGCGTTCCCATCGGTGACGTAACTATCCGTCGGCGCGGATACGTCCGCGCTTCCAAGATGGATCTTCTCCGGACGGATCGAAAACGTGATATCCGATCCGGTGATCCGTTTTGCCACCTCGCCGCTGACCAGGTTCGACGTGCCGACAAAACCGGCCACGAAAGCGGTGGTGGGATGCTCGTAGATTTCAGCGGGAGCGCCGATCTGCTCGATGCGGCCCTGATTGAACAACGCAATTCGGTCGCTCATGGTCAAGGCTTCTTCTTGATCGTGCGTAACAAAAATGAAGGTAATTCGCACGCGCTGTTGAATCGATTTCAACTCCACTTGCATTTGCTGGCGTAATTTCAAATCGAGCGCGCCGAGAGGCTCGTCAAGGAGGAGAACTTTGGGGTGGTTGATCAAGGCGCGGGCGAGAGCGACGCGTTGGCGTTGTCCGCCGGAGAGTTGCGCGGGTTTACGTCCTGCGTACCCGGGGAGCTTCACCAATTCGAGCATTTCCTCCACGCGTTTCATCCGCTCGGTTTTGGAAACTTTCTTGATCATCAGTCCATAGGCAATGTTGTCGCCCACGTTCATGTGCGGAAATAATGCGTAATCCTGAAAGACAGTGTTTACATCGCGTTCGTAGGGTGGCAGGTCAGATACATCCTGCCCATACAAGGAAATTTGACCCGAGGTTGGGCGATCGAAACCGGCGATCATCCGCAGGCAGGTGGTCTTCCCCGAACCGGATGGACCGAGCATCGAAAAGAATTCGCCGTCTCGCACTTCTAGGTCCACCTGGTCGACCGCTTTCACATCGCCGAAGTGGCGGCTGACCTGATGGAACCGTATGGCAGGGTTGGGTGGGTTACTCATGGGTTTGAACGCTCGTTGTTGGTTGGATTTTTATTGCGAAGCGCGCGAACCTCCGCGATCAGGTTGCGTGTTTTCGTACAACTTCACGCGGCTCGCAATTCACCGAAAAATTGACAGCTTGCACAAGTGAAATTGCCCAGCCACTGAGACCTTTGAAAAATATTCATTTTCTCTGTGGCTAGCGCCTTGATAAAAAACATCAGGCGAGAACGAGTCCCGCCTGATGTTTTTCAAGCCTAAAACGGATTAACGACCGCCAATCACAGCCACGTAATTCGTGACCCATTCGTGATAGGGCACACACTCGGTCGCGGCATCTTTATCACCGCAGTCGGAGGTGGGCGTGCGCCACCAGAGAATTTTGTCGAAGTCATTCAAGCCGTTGTTCGCACAACCATCGGGTCCGAGTAACTCATTGCCATCGCAGGCATCAAGGCGGACCGGGATGTTCTGGAACCAAGCGGCGAGATCGCCCTGCACCTTCGGGTCGAGGGAGTGTTCCATCCACAGGTAGGCGCAGTTGGGGTGGGCGGCATCCACGTGAAGCATGGTGGAATCTGCCCAGCCGGTCGCGCCTTCCACAGGGACGACCTTGTCGATCGGCGCGCCGCCGAACTTCAACAGGTTTGCCATGAAGGGCCAGGAACCGGAAGCGGCAACGCCTTCGTTGGTGAAGTCATCCATCTGGATGAAGGCGTCGTGCCAGTAGCGGTTGATCAACTTTCGTTGCCCGCGCAGAAGTTCGATCGCGGCATTGAACTGATCGCGGTTCAACGCGTATGGATCGGTAATGCCAAGTTCGGGGCGGGTGCTCTTCAAATAAACCGCCGCATCCGCCACGTAGATGGGACCGTCGTACGCCTGGATGCGTCCCTTGTTCGACTGACCATCGGGCAGGGTCATTTCCTCGAACACCACATTCCAACTGGTTGGGGGCTCATTCCCGAAGATCTCCGTGTTGTACATCAGGATGTTCTGACCGGAAGAATACGGCACGCCGAAATGCTTGCCATCCACCGTGTGCCAGGGGGCGTTTTGCAAGCGTTCATCGATTTTGCTGTACGAGGGGATCAAGCCAATGTTGATCTCTTGCACGCGCCCACCGGAGATCAAACGGTTTGAGGCGTCACCCGAAGCGGTCACCAGATCGAAACCGCCTTCGTTCATCAACGCCACCATCTCATCGGAGGTCGCGGCGGTCTTCACAGTCACCATACAACCGGTGGCTTCCTCGAACTTGGTCACCCAGTCGTACGCCGGATCGGTTTCGCCGCGTTCGATGTAGCCAGCCCATGCCACGATCGAAAGCGCTCCTTCGCCATCACCGATCGACTGCAACGGGCCATCCTCACGGCCACCCTCGCCGCCGCTTGCGCCAGCGCAAGCCGAAAGCACAAGACTGACGAGCATTACCAGACTGCTCAATACAAACCACTTGGACTTCATTGCTCTCTCCTTATATTGATTTTTTAGGATTGAAAATTCGTGGGAAAAAATCGTGATTCCTTAACCCCTACTCGCCACCTCCTTCCACAGGTTACCCATAGGAACACCAGACGCGCAATTAAGATATGGCATATCTGATTATAAGAAAGGGTTCGGAGAATAGTCAATTGAATAATTCCGAATTGGATACTACCGCTTCGCCCTCCCGTGCGGCTGATTCTGCTTCGGACGCGTCTCCCTAGCCCGAAACTTGATCCTTTTGTACACGGGTTTCACGGAACACACGGAAAAGACAGCTTTTTAAAGATTCATTCCGTGAATATCCGTGAAACTTGTACTGACGGTTCGCCTTTCGCTCACCGTGTCGAAGTACCCGTGACGACCGTGTCTGAAAAAAAAGTTAAGAAACAGTCTCCCTAGCCTGCAAGGGCTAACGTCACCATCGCGCGGAAGCCGCGATAGACCGTGACCATATCCTGCCCTGCCAACGAGACGCGAGTCGCCTCCCGCTGTGTGGCAGGCATCAGGGCGGCGCGATCCGCCATATCCGAGGTGAAGAATTCCACGGTGGCGCGAATCGGCGAGTCCAACACAAATGGATCGGGCGCATCGCCCTCCGCCAGCCGCGTCACCGCCCGCGCCGCAGACATGAAGATCATTTCTTGAGTCACTTGCGCCGGCAAACATTCTGCCGCATAACGCCCCGTTGCCTGCTTGACGATCGCGCGCTCCACATCGCCGAGTAGGTTTTCCACTTCGGCACACGCAGTTTGGTCGCCAGAGACCATGATGACCGGCACGCCGAAATGACCGGCGACTGACGCGTTCAACCCATATTCGCCGGTGAGGATTTCGTTGAGCCAAAGATTCGCAACGGTTTTAGAAGACCACGTGTGATCGAGGATGGCATTCTGCATTCCGTTGCGCGCGTGATAGCCGACGAACATCACGCCGTCCACACTTTCGTCAATTCCCTGCATCATCGAAAGCGGACTTGGCGAGCCGGTGTTCAACTTCGCGCGCGGGTCGAGTTCCTCGACGAGGATGTTCGAGCCATTCCAATGACCATCGGCAACGATGACCTCATCTGAGCCGGCGTCGAACGCGCCACGGATGGCGGCATTCACGTCCTGCGTCATGAGGCGGCGAAAACGCGCATACTCCGCGTGACCCGGCGTGACCTGATCCCACGTGGTGACGCCGGTGATTCCTTCCATGTCTGTTGCGATAAGAATTTTCATAAAACCTCCAGTTGATGTCACCCTGAGCAATAGCGAAGGGTCTCTACGATAGCGTCAGAGATTCTTCGCTTCGCTCAGAATGACACGAGCAATAAGTTTGCCAATGAGCGGATAACGATAATCGTCGCCTTTCAACACGCGATAACCCGCCCACTGCCCCATGATGTGAAAGAGCGGAGCGATCAAGGCGATCAACAGCGCGATCAACATGAATCCGAACATGACAATTAGACCGATCAAACCATTTGCGGAGCTCATTGAGGCGTCCCCGCTAAAGCCGGTCAGCGCGATGAAAGCGACAAAGCCGATCATGTAAATGACGCCGGCAAAGAATCCCAGCGCGAGAACACACGTGTGAAAAACGATCGTCTGCGCAGATTGGAACTTCAGCCACGCGCTGCGCTTGCCCTGCAAAATCCACGCGGTGACCGGGGCGAGCAATCCCCAGAACGCGATGATCACGCTGAAATGTCCCGCCGCCGCGACCCAGCGATCTTCGTGGTCTTCATCCAGCCAATTCTCGTTTTCAGTTTTGTATTCGAGATAATTCGCCAACCGCTTGCCCATGATCGGGTATTGAAAATCTTTTCCCATGCCGCACGCAATGGCGGCGATGATCGGCAAGAGAAGGTAGATTCCGAGAGAAGCAATGATAAAAATGAAAAAGAAAATATCGAAACTAATGATTGATGCCGCAAATACATCTTCATTTTTCGGGGCGACCATCACAACGATCATCATCACAATAACGATGACAACCATGAACAACAAGTAGCCTAGTAACCAAACGGTGTACCCCAAGGATTGATACCCCAGCGCTTGCAGACATTGATACGCGATAAATTTCGATTTTCGTCTCTGCTCCGACCAACCGATGATCGGCAGGAGAAGCCCCATGCCAAACGCCAGCGCGGAAAGATGCGCCAACACCGCCCAGACTCGTTCTTCAGTGGATGGAATTGACTTCATACTGTGATTGTATCAGAGGGGCGGATCTATAAATTCAAATACGGCTTGACCATCAACAGCGCCGCTAACGATTTAGCGTCGGGCATTTCGCCGCGTTCCGCCATTTCGATGGCTTGCCTCAGCGGATATTTCTCCACCGTGAGGAATTCATCCTCATCCGCTTCCAGCGGGTTGTGCTTCAAGTCGGTGGCGAGATATACTTCCATAAATTCGGAGGAGTAGCCGGGGGCGAGGAAGAACTCCCCCACCTTTTGCAGTTTCCCCGCCTCCATGCCTGTCTCTTCGCGGATCTCGCGCGCGGCGCATGCTTCATACGGCTCGTCGCCGTCGCGCGTGCCTGCCGGGAGTTCGAGCAGGTACTTCCCCGCGGCGTGACGGTATTGCCGCACAAAATACATGTCGCCATGTTCGTCCACGGGGACGACGATCACCGACCCGCCATGTTCGATGATCTCGAATTTGGTCTCGCGCCCGTCCGGGGTTTTGAGGGTGTCGCGGCGGATACGGAAGACACGTCCTTGCAACAAGGTTTCCGATCTGAGGAGTTCAAAGGTCATGTGTTTTTCCTGTGCTTATGATGATTGCATTATAAAAGAAATATGAACAGGGCTTTCACTTTTACTGCTCGAAGACGGTCTGTGACCGTCGCTTCGCTGGCAAACACGGCGGTCACACGTGTGCCTGCGGCTCAGTGCAGGCAGACCGCCTGTGAGCGAAAGCCTTAATCACGTGTCTCGAAATTAAATAGGACGCTGATTCACGCAGAAAACGCTGATGTTTGCTTTATCAGCGTCGATCAGCGTTTTCTGCGTCCTACATTAAATATCGGGGTAATTGTATTTTATGCAAACGTTGAGTTACGGAATGTTCAAACTCTGACCAACCGTCAGCGTGGAGTTGAGGGAAAGCCCGCCGTTGGCGGCGACGATGGCTTCCGGCGTTAGATCGCCGAATTTACATGCCACGCCATACACGGTCGTATCGGCGTTGCCGGTCACCACGTAGGAGCCGGGATGCGCGCGCAATGAGCGCGGACCCAAGTCCGCTTCGGACCAGGCTGGACCTGAGGGGATGGATAACACCAAGCCGGCGTAATAAATATCCGGGCTGGAGAGGTTGCTTGCCGCGAGCAATGCCGTGGGGTCGATGCCATAGCGGCGCGCAATGCAGAATGGGAACTCTTCACTTTTGAGGGCATACGTGGGGGGACGCGAACCAGGCGGCACTTGCGGTTGAGGCGTGTTGGTCGGTCCGCTGCTGGGGAGGGCGAGAGTCGTTGTCGGTGTGGCAGTCGGGTTGGATGGCAACTGCACGAACGGAGTCAACGAGGCGGTTGCCGGCGCGCCGCCCGGCGTGACAGTGTTCAACAAATTCGGGTCGATACCTTGCGCGGTTTGCGTGGTTGCCTGCTGAACGCCGCCTAACCCGGTGGGGCTGGCGACCGGCGTGCCGAGAGTTTCGAATAGATTACTCGTATCAATGGCTGTGCTGGTGACAGACACCGGTGTGGAAAACGGTTGCCGACAGGCCGTGAGCAGTATCGCGCCGATTGCAATTATGGAGGCGATCATCGCGCCTCGCTTCATTCTCAACATAATCTTCTCCTGAAAAACAGAACAAAGTTTCGGGGATGGTAGCACATCCATGAGGGCGCGTCAAGTTACGGGGTGGTGATTTGCATGGCTTTCACAATGTATGAATGGAAGGCGCATTTGTGCGCGGATTGCGCGGATCGAACGTATTTTTTCATTTTTTTACGAAGGTTTCCGCGCGACCCGTGTACAATAAGAAATTTTTATCACGCGCTCACGGTAAAAATATTGATGGCGTGTTCCTTGCCTGCAAACATCACCTCCCCAAGGTCTTCGGTCTTGAGATCCCCACTCAAACCGTCGTGTGTGGCGCGGTCGATCAGGACCGGTCGCTCGGCGGTCTTCGTATATTTTTCAATCCGCGCCGCAATGTTGACCGTGTCGCCTACGCAGGTGTAGGTGGCGCGGTGTTGTGTGCCGGTGTATCCCGCAATGACGCGCCCAGTGGCAATGCCGATGCCGATCTTGATCTGTCCCTTGCCTTGAACTGCGCGTTGCTCGTTGAATGCATTCAGCAGGTCGATCATTTCCAGCGCGGCGCGTACGGCGTGGTCGCAGTGATGTTCCTCAACGACCGGCGCGCCGAAGATCGCCATCATCCCGTCGCCTTCCATTTGATTCACCATGCCATGATTGCCGGTGATCGCGTCGAACATCAGCGCAAAATAATTATTGAGCAGTTCAATGGTTTCGGTCGGTTCCTGTTTTTCGCTGAGGGAGGTGAACGAACGGATGTCGGCGAACATCACCGAAGCGGTCACGTATTTTCCGCCCAGCGAGAACCCTTCGCGCAGGAGTTGCTCCGCCACCTCGGGTGTGGCAAACGTGCTGAACAGTTTTCGCTGTTGATCGCGCAGTCGCTTCTTTTCGAGGCTGGCGTTTACGCGCGCCCGCAGGAGGACCGGGTTCAACGGCTTGACGAGATAATCCTCCGCACCCATTTCGATGCACTTCACCACGCGGTCGAGTTCATCCGACGCCGAGGTCATCACCACCGGCAGGTCGCGCAGTTCGTTGTCGCTCAACAGGGCTTCCAGCACCTCGAAGCCGTTCATCACGGGCATATCGATATCCAGCAGGACCACATCATACGGCTTCTCGCGCAGCATCTCCATGGCGATCTTGCCGTTCTCGGCAGTGGATACGTGATGCCCGTTCTGTTCGAGCGCATGAGTAAGCAACAGCCGATTGACGCGGTTATCATCCACGATCAACATGCGACCGGGTTCGTGCGGAGCGTTCATGACTTTAACCCTCGCAGTTCATCACACGCGGACACAAGCGCTGCATTCAGGACGTTCAGCCTGTCTCCTGTTTCCCCCAGCCGGTTCTCCCGCCCGATCGCCTCCAGCGCTTTCGCCAACTCTGCCAGTCGACTCGCGCCGAACGTGGCCGCATTAGACTTCAACGAGTGCGCCGCGCGTCTGAACGAATCGACATCCCCCGCCTCCAGCGCGGATTTCAGTTGATCGAACAGACGCGGCGCGTCGTCTAAAAACGTATCGATCAATTCGAGGATGAATTCCTCGCCGGAGATTTGCTTGAGTTCGTCGAAGATAGCGCGGTCAATAACGGGCATGGTTGGTTTCCTTTTTAAGTACGTATACAAGTATACAAGTAGATGGGGGAAGTAGACAAGTAGATGGGGAAAAGTACACAAGTACACAGGTAAACAGGTAAACAAGGAAGAACGTGTTTCCGTGTTTCCGTGTCTACGTGTCTACCTGTTTCCGTGTCTACATATCTACGTGCCTCCGTGTCTACCTGTCTACATCTGTCTTCCCTACCCTCACCAACGACTCCACAAGTTCATTCACGCGGATCGGTTTGGAGATGTAATCGTCCATGCCGGCGGCGAGGCATAATTCACGGTCTCCCTGCATGGCATTGGCAGTCATGGCAATGATGCGCGGCTGTGAAACCGATGACATCCCACGGATCTTTCGCGTGGCTTCGAGCCCGTCCATTTCGGGCATCTGCACATCCATGAACACCACGTCGTAGGGCTGGCGCGTTACCGATTCGACGGCTTCGAGTCCGTTCGAGGCGAGGTCGGCGCGATAGCCCATCTGCTCCAACATGTAGGCGGCGAGCTTTTGGTTGACGGCATTATCCTCCACGATGAGGATGCGCAACGGATGATGAACAGCCAACCCCGCATCGAAGGCGGATGTTTTGGGAGCGGAAGCAGGGGCGCGCCGGCTGGGGTCGAAGAGACCAGCCATCACGTCGAAAAGAAGCGAGGGCTTGATCGGTTTGGCGAGGAAGGCGTTGAACAACGTCTTGTTTTCGCCTATTTCACCTTGCGCCATCGATGAGAAAAGAAGAAGCGGCACAGACGCATTGTGTTTGCGGATTTCACGGGCAAGCATGGCGCCGTCCATCTCGGGCATGAACATATCGAGCACGATCACGTCGAACGATTCGCCGCGTTCGAGGATGGCAAGCGCTTCGCGTGGGAATTCGGTCTCTTGCGCGAGTATGCCCCATTTTTCGAACTGCAATTGGAGGATGCGCCGGTTCGTGAGGTTATCGTCCACAATGAGCGCGCGTTTCCCCTCCAGCAGATGCCGATCGTCGCGCGGGTTTGCCACAGCGGGGGGCATTTCCGCCGGTTCGGCTTGGATGGTGAAGTGAAAGGCAGAGCCTTTGCCGGGGATGCCTTCGCTCTCCACCCACACGGTTCCGCCCATCAATTCGACCAGCCGCCGGCTGATCGCCAGCCCCAGCCCGGTGCCGCCATATTTGCGCGTGGTGGAGGCGTCCACTTGCATGAAGGATTCAAAGAGGCGGTCCATTCGATCTGGCGGGATGCCAATGCCCGTATCGCGGACGGTGAAGCGCAGTGTTTTCAGTGATCGGTCATCCGTAATCAGCGAGTCACTGTTCACTGATGACTGATGACTGCTGACCCTCACCACCACCTCGCCGCTCTCTGTAAACTTTACCGCGTTGCCCAATAGGTTCAATAAAATCTGTCTCAAACGGGTCACATCGCCAAAGACCGCCTGCGGCACATCCTCTTCGATGAGGCAGGCAAGGTCGAGGTGATGTTCCGCCGCGCGTGTCACCACGAGGTCGAGCGCGCTGTCGATGCATTCGCGCAGGTTGAACGGCTGGTTCTCGAGTTCCATTTTGCCCGATTCGATCTTGCTGAAATCGAGGATGTCGTTGATGATGGTCAGCAGGGTTTCGCCGCTGGCGCGAATCACATCCGCAAAATCGCGTTGCTGGTTGGTGAGTTCGGTGCCCAGCAACAGCCCGGTCATGCCGATGATGCCGTTCATCGGCGTGCGGATCTCGTGGCTCATGCTGGCAAGGAAGATGGATTTCGCCGCGTTGGCAGATTCGGCTTCCTGGCGGGCGCGACGCGCTTCGCCGGTGCGATCTTCCACCATTTGCTCGAGGTTGTGGCTATATTCCTCCAGCAGTCGCGCCGCGCGTTTGCGCTCGGTGATGTTGCGCAAAATGCCCTGATACGCAATGGGCGCGCCCTCGTCGTCGCGTCGCAGTGTGGCAGTCAGCAGACATTCCATGACAACGCCGTCTTTGCGCGTCAGGTTTAATTCAAAGTCGCGCACTGAACCCTGCTCGCCCATCAGGTTTTGGAACCCGGCAAACTGTTCCCCGGTCACGCCGATATCTGCCAGCCCAAGTTTTAGCATTTCGTCGCGCGTATATCCGAACAGTTCAAGCGTGGCTTGGTTGACATCCATAATATCCGCGCCAACTGTGATCACAAAAATAGCATCGCGTGAGTTCTCAAACAACGTGCGATATTTTTCCTCATTTCGCCCGAGATCGGAATACAACCGCGCGTTATCGAACGAGATCGCGGCTTGTGACGCCAGCACGCGGATGACTTCCAGTCGTTCCGGGGTAAAGGCGTTCGTCGCCAGATTATTCTCGAGGTACAGCAAACCCGATAATTTTCCCTGATTCAACAGAGGCACACACAAGACCGATTTGGGCTTGGTCGCGATGATATAGGGGTCCCGCGCAAATTGTCCGCTCCGCGCGGCATCATCGAGCACGATGGTTTCCTGCGCGCGGGCAACATAACCGAGGATGGATGCGGGCAAATCTTGTGGAAGCGCGCGCGACTCCGTCAACACGCGGACGTTGCCCCTCCCCCCTTGCGCTTCGACCATCCACATTCCGGCTTGTTCCCGCACTAGCCAGCCTTTCTCCGCCCCGGCGTTTTCGATCACGGCTTCTAACAGGGAAGCGAGCAATTTCTCCAGCACGATCTCGCTGGAAAGCGCCTGTGTCGCTTTCATCAGGCTCGAGAAATCGATGGCGGTCCCGCCGTCGGTGTTTGTCGATGAGGTAATCATCGAGGAGGAGCGCGCGTTGCCATGTTCTGACTTCGTAAAAAATTGCGGATACGCTTCTTCTAGTTGCTTTACTTTGGCAAGGGCGCCCCACTCATGATATGCGCGATACGCCTGACCGAGATAATATCCCGCCAACTCCTGCAAACCGCGCTCAAGATGGAATTTGCCAGCCAGTTCGCACGCCAGCGCCTCTTCATTCAAAAATAAATTCCGCCTCGCCAACGCAATGGACTCATCGTACAGTTCGCGCGCCTTGCCGGTCTCGCCGCGCGCGCGCGCCAGTTCCGCCTCGACCAAAAGATATTTATGTTGGTGATTCTCAGGAGCGAAGGTCGCCCATTTTTTAGAATTTTTTTGATTGGCAGATATGATCTTCAGCCATTTTCCTCTTTCGGCAGGAGAGGCATCGTTCCACAAGGCGAGGCGCGCCAGAGAGTCGACGAATGGATAGATGAACGAGGTGTACGCGCCTGTGCCGCCATCCAGAAACTCCATGCAAGCGATCGAATTTTCAAGCGCAGTTTTATAATCATCGAACAGAAAATTCAGGTACATCGTGTACGTATAAATGTTCATGACGATGCTTCGATTGTTCTTTGCGATCTGCTCGGGTAGTTGGCTATCGGCATCGTAGGCGACTCCGACGATCTTGCGCGGGTCGGCTGATTTGCCCATGAGGTTCAAAACCACCTGATGGTGAAACTCGATATGGTTAAGATTGGACGCCTGGCGCATCTGCCTGATCTTGTTGCCATAGGCGCTCATTTCCAATTCCAACTCATACAATTTGCACCCCGCCCAATACGCGTGATAGACATGGATCAGCGCGCTATTGCTGGCTTGCACATAATCTCCCACCAGGTTCAGGCTTGCCCGGTACGAATCCATAAGCAGGCTGAGGGTATTCCGCAGGGGTTCCGTCCAAAATTGGAGCACGGTGGCGTGCAGTCCTTTTGCGGCGCATCTCTCCTTCTCCACATCCAAAGCCTCAGCCAGTTGCAAGCCGATCGCGCCAAACTCGCTCCCTCCCTGGATGTCTCCCAGCGCCACTGTCAGCAGAAATCCATACCCGACAAAGGCAAACCCGGAGATGGAGCCATTGCCGTGCTTCAAGGTGAGTTCCACAGTTTTGAGGAATAACAAAGGGAGAAGTGTTGGGATGTTCGTATACGCCGGGGAAAAGATGATCCGCACGATCCAGAAAATTCGCTCGACACGTTCATCGTCCAGCACAGGGAGTTGAATCAAACTGGCTTTCGATCTCCGCGAGAGTAGAAACCGCACTTTGACCAGGGCGTTCAGGATCTGGAATGTATTGGGTTTCAATGGAAGCGCGACCCCGAGGCATCGCAATGCTTCCAGCCCGGCGCGCACGGCGGAGGTGCGATCATCGTGCGCAAGAAAGGCGTGCATGTCGATCTCATGCGCGCGAGATTGGTCAAGCCCGGGGTTGGCATGGGCAAGCAGGTTTTGAACGAGGCGATTTTTTTCTTCGAGATCACCGGTCAAATACGCCGCTTCGGCGCAGGCAACATGCAAATCGAAGGCGAGTGAATAGTGATCCTGCCAATCGGCTGGGATTTTTTCAAGGAAGCCGACCCCGGTCTTCAAATAATGAAAGGCGATATCATGCGCGGCAGTTGCCTGCGCTTTTTGACCTGCCAGCAAATTAAGCCTTGCCAGTTCCAAATACTCCTCCGTGGCGCGAGCCATCCCGGAACCCAGGTTAAGATGATTCGCCAGAGCGAACACTGTATGTTCACGTTCCACCTCGGAACTGCTGTGAAGCAGGCGTTGACCAACATGCCAGTGGATGGAGGCTCTTTCTGCCTGCGGGATCGCTTCGTAAATCCCTTGCTGAATACCGGCATGGGCAAAGGAATATCGCACTTCCGATTCGGTTTCTGCCTGTTCGGCAAATATGTAGTTTTGAGTCAGGGGGACGGTCACGCCGGAGTGTAGGGACTGCCGCAGGGCAGAGGCAGTTTCAGGCTGGGTCTGATGCGAAAGCGCGGCAAGAGTGGAAAGTTCGAATTCATATCCGACACAGGCGGCGAATTCCAACATGCGGCGCGTGTCATCGGGCAACTCGTCGATTTTTTCGGTCATGATTCCGAGAAGGTTGTCGGTCATTTGTCGCGTTTGGATACTGTGGATATCCCAGACCCAGATTCCGCGCTCCATGTCGAAGCGGATCAGGTTGTCGTTGTGACTGCCCCGCAGGAATTCGTTGATGAAAAATGGATTGCCGCCGGTTTTGGCGTGTATGATCCCGGCAAGCGCCTGTGATTCGTCCAACGGGCAGTGCAGGGATTGGGCAAGCAGGCGGTTGACCTCATTAACGAGCAGGGGTTTGAGATCAAGTCTCGTGACGGTGTTGCCTTCATCGATGAATTTTTGGAGTAATCCGCGCAGTGGGTGCTCCGAGTCAATCGCGTCACTGCGCACCGAGGCGATGATCATCACGTGATGCAAGTTGGGAGACGCCGCAAAGCGCCGCAGGAAGGATGCCGATGCGCCGTCTGCCCAGTGGATATCGTCAAAAAACAGGACCAGCGGTCGTTCGGGATTCAAAAACGATTCCAGAAAATTCTGTAGGGTAAGGTTAAAACGATTCTGTTCTTCTTCGAGGGAAAGGGGTTGCAGGGGCGGTTGTGGTCCGAGGACGCGCCCAGCCTCCGGTATCAGGTTGACGATCACCTGCCCATTTAAGCCGATGGCTTCGTTGATCTTCTGGCGCGAGGCGTTTAGACTTTCCTCGCTTTCAGAGAGGAGTTGTCGAATCAGCGAGCGGAGGGCATCCACCAATCCTGAATAAGGCGCTGGGTTAAGGGAGTGGGCGTATGCGCCGCTGATGAAGATTCCATTCTGGCGCGCGATGGGGAGCTGTAATTCATTCACCAGGCTGGTCTTCCCCATGCCCGCCTCACCCGAGATTAAAACGATTTCAGCGGAGCCATGCCTTACTCTTTCAAACGCGGATAACAGTTGTTGCGTTTCTTCATCGCGCCCATGTAAATTTTGCGAAACCTGGAATCGATCCGATACATCCCTTTGCCCGAGAGGAAATTCCTGTATTGTTCCGCCTGCCTGCCATTGACGATGACATTCGATCAGATCAGCCCTTAACCCAAAAGCGGATTGATAACGGTCGCCGGCGTTCTTCGACAGCAATTTCATAATGATGTCGGACAGGGGCGCCGGGATCGAAGGGCGTGCCACGCTCAACGGAATGGGTTGCTTCGCTAGGTGGCTGTGGATCAGGGACAGCGGATCGGTTTCTACAAAAGGACGAACGCCGCCGAGCAATTCATAAAACGTAACGCCCAGGGAATAAAAGTCCGCGCGGTAATCCACGGGTCGGTTGATGCGCCCGGTTTGCTCCGGTGAGATGTAGGCAATGGTCCCTTCCAGCGTGTTGATATTGACCTGCGCAACAGTTTCGCGCGGCAGAAACGTGGAAAGCCCGAAGTCGATGATCTTGACAACCCCCGTCTGCGGGTTGTAGATGATGTTGGATGGGTTGATATCTTTGTGGATGATTTGGCGCGCATGGATCTGCCCAAGCGCATCCGTTACCGCGATGGCAATGTTGAAAAACCCGCTCACATCCCCGGGCGGTGTGGCTGTTTGATTTAATGAGTCCCCCTCAACATCCTCCATCACAATGGTTGGGGTTCCCGAAGCATCGAATCCATATACCTCCACCACCCCGGCAACCGAATTTAACGATACGGTGATCTCGTATTCCTGCCGGAACCTGGCAAGGAGTTCGGGTGTGACCTTTACGCCATGTAGAGTCTTCAATATCACCCGCTTGCCGTCGGACCGGCGCGTGGCGCGATGAACCCTTGTGCGAGCGCTGGCATGGAGGGATTCTTTTATCGCAAATTCAGCAGACTCATCCATCGATCACCTTTTGAGTTATTTCATTCAACGATCACGGCGCAACACTCTTTACTACTATTCAAATTAACATAAATTATGTTTACCGTAGTAACGGCTTCAGTCGTTTGTATTGCGGCGAAAAAGCGACTGAAGTCGCCACTACGATGTCGGTAATTATGGTTACTCGGAATAGGACATTTGCTCTTAATGCTCCAAGACGGTCTGTGACCGTCGCTTTGCCGGCAAATACGGCGGTTACACGTGTGCCTGCACTGAGCCGCAGGCACACCGCCTCCGAGCGAAAGTCTTAACTACTTTACTCTGTCGGCAACCCATCATCAGGATGGTGATGACCGGGGGTCTTCCACATCGTATTGCCTTGCATGGCGTATTTGATCAACTCGTACATGACAAAATTCTCCCAGATGAACGGAGGGTATCCGCCAAAGCCCATCAGCGGCATGGAATCATCCCGGATCGGGTAGATCCCAAAACCCATGTCGACCCAAAATTGATTCAGGGTGTAAACCCAGACCAGCCCGCCAGCCCGCACCGCCTCTGCATTGAACGACTCCCAGATCACGCCGCAAAACAAGCCAGCCACGAGCAACTGCCAGAGCGCTTTGGAGTTTCCCATTTCCAACTGGCGAAAAATGGAAATACGCGGGATCTTGAGCAGGTAATTGATGGGCTCGACGAGGAAGATGAATCCCAGCCAGATGCATGGGATGAGAAAATTCGCCCAATAGTCAGACATCAACAACGGGATACTGATACAGGCGATCCCGAAAATAAAAGAAAACGCCAATTTGAACGGCGTCACTTTGACGGGCTTGGCGGGAGCTTTCTCGAACAACTTCAATGTGGCGAAAAAATCCCATGTTCGAAATAGGGCGGGGATGATCGTCCCATATGCCCACGCGCCGAGAAATTCCCGCACGCCCACGGAGGGGATATTGGCGTAATGCCAGGTCTTCGTCTTGAAGTTGATCACTTCGAACAGCGACCATAACAAGATCGAGATCAAGAACAACATGGGAAATTCGCGCCGCCGCTCGATGAAGTACGAATCGCCGTGACGTTGCCAGATCCAGCCATCCACGAACAGGATGTAGCCGGTCCACATGATGGGCGTGAACGCCAGGGCAAGCGGGTGATCGCCCGGCGTGAGAAAAATCTCAGCGAGGATCATGATCGCCAGCCCCAGCCAGCCAAACCAGGGCATGCGGCGTTTTTCAGGGCGCGGGTTGGCGATGCCGTATACAGGATGGTTCATCCAGCCGCTGGGCGCCGCTTGTTCCGGCATTGGCGGAGATTCTTTCATCTTCTTAGGCTTTCTGGGCTTGCTTGTTTTTGTTACTGCCATTGCATTTCTCCTCTTTGTTCGTGGATTGACGACTTTAGGGTTGGTAAAAATTCAAGTTCCTTGTTAGAGAGTGTTTCTTAAGTTCGTGAACGGAATGAAAAAGAGCATCAGCCACAGAGAACACCGAGTTCATAGAGATTTTAAAAGGGTTTTCTCAGAGTTCTCTGCGCGCTCAGTGGCAAAGAAAGAGTTAAGAAACATTCTCTAAGGAATGTAGTTCGATTTGCTCGGCAAGGCGCGCATCCCATTCGCAGTGCAACTGCGAACGAACAAACGGACTCAAGTCCGCGTTCCGTGTTTCGCTCCTGCCCTCTCCAGCGCGGCGACCAGTTCCTCCACGCGGATCGGCTTCGAGATGTAATCTGCCATGCCGGCGGCAAGACACATCTCGCGGTCGCCCTCGAGCGCATTCGCCGTCAAGCCGATGATGCGCGGATGGCTATTCGACCAATTCGCCACGATCTGACGCGTCGCCTCCAAGCCGTCCATTTCGGGCATCTGCACATCCATCAGGATCACGTCATATTTCTGGCGCGCCACAGACTCCACGGCTTCCAACCCGTTCGACGCCACATCGGCGCGATAGCCCATTTGCTCGAGCAGGCGCAACGCGAGCTTTTGGTTCACGGCGTTGTCTTCAGCCAGTAGGATCTTCAACGGGTTGCGCGAGGCAAAATCAAAGTCGAGTTTGAAGCGCCCGGTGATTGTCTTTTGCGCGCGCGGTTTGGCGTCCACAAAGAGACCGGCGAGCGTATCGAACAACTGGGATTGTTTGATCGGCTTGGTCAGGTACGCCGCGAACAGAGTTTCATCTGCCCCCGCTTCACGCCGACCGAGTGAGCTGAACAACACCATGGGAATTTTCGCGTCGGTGAGGCGGATTCGCTTCGCCAGTTCGACGCCATCCACCTCCGGCATACGCATGTCCAGGATGATTAGATCGAACACGGCGCCTTCCCGGAGCCACTGCAAGGCTTCGGTTGCCGAGCCGGTTTCGCGCGAAGCCATGCCCCACTTGGTGGTTTGCGCGCGCAGGATCTTTCGGTTGGTTTCGTTATCGTCCACAACCAGCACGTGTTTGCCCTGTAATTCAGGTTGCGCGCCGCTATATTCGCGCCCGGCGTCTTTGTGCAATTCTGCAACCTCCGCGCGAATGGTAAATGAGAACGTGGAGCCTTTGCCTGTTCCTTCGCTTTCCACCCACATCATGCCGCCCATCATCTCGGCAAGGCGTTTGCTGATGGCAAGACCCAGCCCTGTGCCGCCATACTTTCGAGTTGTCGAAGAATCTGCCTGTGAAAAGGATTGGAATAGACGGCTCATGCCATCTTTAGAAAGCCCGATGCCGGTATCGCGGACCGTGAAGCGTAGAGTTTCAAGTACAGAGGTTTCACGTT
The DNA here is from genome assembly GCA_044222305.1 of Anaerolineales bacterium. GTDB lineage: Bacteria > Chloroflexota > Anaerolineae > Anaerolineales > Villigracilaceae > Defluviilinea. The sequence goes on along the minus strand of JBGANO010000012.1, from coordinate 30,140 downwards.
CCATGTTCGCTGGGTGCTTGAAACTTGAATCTTGACCACGCGAGACTGTTAAAACCACCTCACCCTTCTCGGTAAATTTCACCGCGTTGCTGAACAGGTTGAGCAGGATCTGGCGCAGGCGCGTCTCATCGCCGAGGATCGCGGGCGGCACGTTGTCCTCCATGAGATAGGCAATGTCCAGTCCCTTTTCCACGGCGCGGACGGAAACCAGATCCAACGCAGATTCGACGCACTCGCGCAGGTCGAATGGGCGGCTTTCAATATCCATGCGCCCGGCTTCGATCTTGCTGAAGTCGAGGATGTCGTTGATGATGGTGAGGAGCGAGTCGCCCGAATTGCGGATCGTTTCGGCATAATCCTTTTGTTCGTGGTTGAGTTGGGTGTCGAGCAACAAGCCGCTCATGCCGATCACGGCGTTCATCGGCGTGCGAATTTCATGGCTCATGGTGGCAAGGAACGCGCTCTTGGCTTCGTTGGCTTGTTCAGCGGCGGCGCGCGCTTCCTGCGCTTCATCGAACAGGCGGGCATTCTCGATGGCAACGCCCATGTTGGATGCCAGTGTGGAAAGCAAACGCACATTATCTTCGGTGAACGCGTTGGGGCGATAACTTTGCACATCCACCACGCCAAACACTTTGTCGCCCACGAGGATCGGAACACCCATGTACGATTCAGGATCTCGCTCACCCGCAGGCGCGGTAACATATGCCGCCGCGCCCTGTTCATCCATTTCGCGCGCAGAGTTAAGCAATAAAGATTGGCGCGACAGGATGATGCGCGACGTAAGCCCTTCGCCCATTTCCCATGGAGGTTCATTCTCGAAATACTGTCCATCACAGTAACTGTATGCGAGGCTGACAATGCGCGTGCTTGAATCGTAGAAAAGAATATCCACCACTTCGGCTTTGAAGATGCCGCGCACTTTTTCGCCGACGATGCGCGTCACGTTCTTTACATCAAGGCTCTGTCCCATCGCGTCGCCAACACTGTTGAGGATGGCGAGTTCCGCGGCGCGTTGCTCGGTCTCTTTGAGCAGGCGTTGGGTCTCAGAAAAAAGACGCACATTTTCGATGGCGATCACCGCCTGGCTGGCAAACGTTTTTACCAGGGAGATTTCATCATCGCTAAACGGGCGGACTTCGTCCCTGCCGATGGCGATCGCGCCGATTCCTTTGTCATCTTTCAAGAGAGGCACCCATAACGTAGTGCCAAGCCCCCAACGCGCGGCATCCTCCCGGTTCTTGGGCGTCACACGCGGGTCGGTCCTCAAATCTTCCACGTGAAGTTCCGTTCGATTGTTGATGATATACGAAAGCGTGCTGGGCTGGTCATGACCTTCCAATTTGATGGGGAAGCTATCGAGAATTTCCCGCGCGGAGATAGGCTCGATATGGTTGTGCCCCGCCGCAAAATGGATCCATCCATCAACCACGCGGACGATGTAACCGGCATTCCCGCGGCACAAATCCACCGCGCGCTCGATGATCGCATCGAAGACCGGCTGAACATCCATGGGCGACCCGGCGATCACCCCCAACACCTCACTGGTCGCAGTCTGGCGATTCAAGCTTTCGGAGATTCGTTGGTTGCGGTCTTGCAGTTGATTGAACAAACGCACATTCTCGATGGCGATCACTGCTTGTGAAGCGAACGTCTGCAGGAGTGAGATCTGTTTTTGTGTGAAAGGCGCTGGGTCATGTTTCCCGATGCCAAGACTCCCGATTGCCTCCCCCTCGCGCAGGAGAGGCACCATGACGACGCTCTGCATGTTGAGCGATTTGGTGTACCGGCGCGTCACTTCGGGAAGGTCGGGATGGTTCTGCATATCCGGGAGATGCACTACGACACGATCCAGGATCGTGCGCGAAGACAACCGGTCGCGGACGAGAGGCGCGGGATACGAACGCTTTGCCTCTTCCACCGCTTCCGGCGGGAAGTTGAATTGCGCCGTCTCATAGACGAGTCTCCCATCGGTCTGATAGAGGTTCCCGAAATCACCGCCCAGTAGATTCACCGCATTTTCCGTGATGGCATCAAGCACAGGCTGGATATTGGTTGGTGAGCTCGCCATCACATGCAGAATTCCGCTGGTAGCAGTCTGCTGTTCGAGATTTTCCGTGATCTCGCGGTTTCGCTGTTCAATCTCGTTGAACAAACGCACATTTTCGATGGCGATCACCGCCTGCGAGGCGAAGGTTTTCAGGAGGGCGATTTGTTTTTCCGTGAAGGATGTGGCATCGCGTTTGCCCACGCCAATACACCCCAGCGCCTCGCCTTCACGCATCATCGGGACAAATAATACGCTGTTGAGGATTTTTGATTCCACATAGAGGCGTGTGATCGCAGGCAGATCGGTCATGTTGACGAGGTCTGGGATATGAAGGACGGATCGGCTTAGAATAGCGCGGGATGACAGGCTGACGTTCCAATCCAAGCGGGCAGGATACGATTGCCCGGAGACTTCGTACGTAGTTTCAAGCATTTCTTTTGATATATCGCGCGTGGCAACTTCATACACCATTTGCCCATCCGTGCGATAAACAGCCGACAACGTCGAATTACAAAGCCGCCGCGCGTTTTCGGCAATCACTTCCATCACCGGTTGCACGTCCGTTGGTGATTCAGCGATGACGCGCAAAATCTCGCTGGTGGCAGTCTGTTGTTCGAGGTTCTCGACGATCTCGCGGTTGCTTTGCTGAACATCGTCGAACAGACGCGCGTTTTGTAAAGCCACACCGATGTTCGCCGCGATGGTGCCGAGCAGGCGCTGGTCGCTTTCAGAGAAGCGACCCTCCTCCGTGGCGCTTTGCACGCTGACCACGCCCACGCTTCGCCCACCAACGAAAATTGGCACGCCCAAATACGAAAGCGACCGCCTCCCGACCACCCTGCCACCTAGCTCTCTCGCCTGTCGATCCAACTCTTCGTTGATGAGAATCGGCTCCCCCGTCTGGATGATGCGGCTTGTGATCCCATCCCCATAGTTCAGCGGGCTGAGATCCTCCCCAAACGTATAGGGGAAGTTGACCATTTGACTCGTCTCGTCCAGTAATGCCACATAGGCGATGTCTGCACGAAACGTGGCGCGGATCTGCTCGCCCGTCAGTTCGATCAACGCCTCGAGGTTGAGTTCGCCCGCCAGCGCGTTGCTGACGGTGTTGACAGTGGCAAGTTCGGCGGCGCGTTGCTCGGTCTCTTTGAGCAGGCGTTGAGTCTCATTGAAGAGACGCGCGTTTTCCAACGCGACGCTCATGCTATTTGCGAGAGTCGTCAATAAGCGCATATCGGCATCGGCAAATCGGTTTTCAATGAACGCGTCGTGCAGGGTGAGCGCGCCGACAACATTTTTCCCTGAAATGATGGGCACACCGAGGAAGGACCTCCTCAGCGCCACGCCTTCGGGCATCACGGGACCTTGAGCCGAAATTTCCTGCGGGGTGCGGAGCAAAAGCGGTTTTTGCGATTCGATCAACTTGGAATGAAGGCCCGATCCCAAGGGGAGCGGCTCTTCGAGAATCAACCCATCCTTTGCAGACCACCAGTAGGGAAAGGAAATCATGCGCGTGGCGGGATTGTAGAGCGAGATCTCCACATCGGCGCCGCTAAAGATCGTTCGGATCTCATCCCCGATCAAGTGGATGATCGCGTCAATATCCAGTTCGGATGCCAGCCCATTTTGCACGGAATTGATAATGGCAAGCTCGGCATTGCGTGATTCGGTCTCTTTGAGCAGACGTTGGGTCTCATCGAAGAGGCGCGCGTTTTCGAGCGCTACGCTCATCGAGTTGGCAAGAGTTTGAAGCAGGCGCGCATCAGAATCGGTGAAAGCGTTTTCATGGTCGAAGTTTTGTAGCGAGATAACGCCTTTGGCTTCATCGCCTACAACCAGCGGCACAAAAAGCAGAGACCCTTTGCTATACGTTGTAGTTGAGGTGGCTTCAGGATCGTATAGTATAGGGTCATCAAAACTATAAATACCGTATTTGGGCGCCTCTTCTTTCACATTTTTATTTATCAGGAGTGATTGCTTCGTCTCAATGTATTCTATGAATCTCTTATCTTTCATGTTGGCGAGGTCAAAGCTGTAAACCTCGTCTCCCCCATAAGGAACAGCCATGCGATTGGCTTGCCGATCAAAGGCAAAGATCACAACACTTGGCACAGCGAATATCTCACGAATCTTATCGCCGACGATATTGTAGATGCCTTGCATATCCAGTTTTGCCGCCAACGCGGTTTGGACACTGTTGATAATGGCAAGTTCGGCGTTGCGCTGTTCGGTCTCTTTGAGCAAGCGTTGGGTCTCGTCGAAGAGACGGGCGTTTTCGAGGGCAGTTCCTAGCGAAGCAGATACAGTAGTTAACAAACGCAATTCAGATTCGCCATAGGCGTTCTCGCGTTCAAAGTTTTGCGTGCCAATCAGGCCGCGCACGCGATCATTGCTGATAATGGGAATCCAAACGACAGATTTTCCCTTTTCGGTTCCGGGGATGTGGAAAGCCGCAAGTTTATCCAATTCCTGTTTGGTGTTCAGCACATAAGGCTGGCGCATTTTTTGCAAAGTGCCAAACACACCGTCGGGCGGTGGATTCACCGGCGGAATGGAAATTCGCTTCCCATGTTCATAAACATAAAGAAAATGAAGTAAATCGGTTTTTTCGTCATACCATCTAATCTCAAAATCGGGCGTGTTGAACACTTCGCGCAATGTATCCCCCACCAGATCCACAATCGCTTGGAAGTCCAACTCGGCGGCAAGTCCCTGCTGAATGGAGTTGATGATCTGCAACTCGGCTTCGCGTTGCGCAAGTTGCTGTTTTATGGTTTGTGATCGGCCCGGAGATTTGGTCGTTTTCTTCGTTGAAGCGGAATTTGGCGTCCTGACACGGCGCGTCAACATCCCCCGCCTCGTAGCTTTTTTACCCGTGGGTTTAACCGTCTTGCCGGTCGATTTCGACTTCCTCGCCATGCCCATCTCTCCTCAGTTGGGTGACAATGCATCCATGATACAACCCGTGAAAACGCAAGTCAATGGAGAAAACCGTCCCGCAGGCTTGTCCTGAGCGTAGCGAAGGATCACAACCTGCGGAACGTTTGCATCGCCTTCAAATTTCGGATCGGCGTGGACGGGACCAAATCACACCCGGGCCAGACGGCGTCCACGCCCGCCTCTTTCGCCCTGCGAGTTGACTCAGCCACCTCAGCCTCATCGCCCTTCCACAACGTCGCAACAGGATCAATGTTCCCGAACAGCATCGTATCTTTCAACACCTCGCGCGACGCGGCGAGATCGTTCAACTGATCCACCGAAATCGCATCCGCGCCTGATTCAGCCAACGCGCTCATAGATTTATTCGTATTCCCACACACCGACAACACGCGCGGACTCGGAAGACTCGCATGCAGTCTCTTCAACGCTGGCAGGACGAACTGCTCGAACTTCGCGGGTCCAATAAACCCCGGCGACCCTCCCATCTCGTGGATGGTGATGAAGTCCGCGCCTGCTTTTCGATAAGCGTTTCCAATTTTCGAGAGGAACGAGGAAAGATGCACGAGAGTGTCCAGCACAACTTGCGGCTCCTTTTTCATTTCGTCGAACAAGTTTTGCGCCTTGCAGATGTAGATCAACAGCGTGTACGGACCGGGAATCAAGCCCGAGATCACCGCCTGATTCCCTATCGCATCTTTCACCTGTCGAATTGCATCACAGATAACTGGAATCCTACCCATGTTAATCACATCCAAATCGGCAGGCAGGCTCGCCACTTCGCGTGAAGACATGAACAATAATTTCTTCACCTGCGGGAATTGCAATTCGTTTTCGTAAAAGTTCAGCTCCGCGCCCAATGCTTCGGCTGGTGAGGAAAAATCCAACGGCAGGGTAGCGGAGGGCATCCCCGTCAACTTGAACGTGCTCGCCGCGGCGCGCGCCATCTTCCCCGCATCGTGATGCGCTTCATGCAACGCAAGTCCCTCGCTTTGCAATCCTTCCTCCGTGACGTGAATCAACCCGCTGAACGCGGGAGGCGAGGAAAGTTTACTCCCATTGAGAAGCGAAAGAATATCTGCGCGTGAGCTCATTTCAAAAATACCTCAAAGCCTGTCAGTGCTTCGTGATCATCGGGCATCGCAATGCTTGACGGAGATTGCTTCGTCGGGCTGGTGGTTGAGTAGCCGCGAAGCGGCATATCGAAACCCAGCCCTCCTCGCAATGACATATGGCAATTATGGGGTTTGACCGAACAACCGAAAGCGAATCTCTTTGCCAAGCGGATACAACGGAAGCAAGTCTACGCGATAGCCTTTGCCAGCGAATTCCTGCATCAATTCTCGCGCCTGCTGTAACACGGCGCGATCCCAACTCAACGGAAGCGACAAAAGTTTTTCGATCGCGGGGCGCATCTTCGCGTTCGTTTTCTGGTGATACAACCTGAACTGCAATTGCCACGCCTCCAACTCGCCGTACACCGAAAGCGCGGTGATATATCCCTGTTGCAGGTGCTTCACTTCATGGATCATCAACGTCAGCAGGCGCGGGTCGGCGGGATTCATTTGCAACGAATAGTGAAGTGAATTGAAATGGATCGTTCCGAAAAGCGTCCAAAACGCGCCGACGTTTTTCCGCGCCTTCCAAAAACCGATGTGTGTTTTATGCGCCCGCAAATACGATGCGGCGATTCGTCCCTCCTCCCCAAATCCTTCGAGCGAATGCAGAAGAGTCTGGCTCCATGCCGCGCGCGTAATTTTTGATAGCAAGTGAGAGTCGCTCCGATTACAATTGTTGCTTAGCCACAGAGCGCACAGAGAAAAGAAGAGATTTTCTCAAAGGTCTCTGTGATCTCTGTGGCAAAGAGGTTTTCAATTCGAGTATAAATCATCTGAGGCAAACATGCGACCAGTGGCAATTTTAGGAATCGGGCAAACAAACATCGGCGAACATTGGGACAAGTCCCTGCGCGAGATCGGCGGGGAAGCCGCATTCGCCGCCATGCGCGATGCGGGCGTCGAACAAGTGGACGCGCTCTTCATCGGCAACATGCTGTCCTCCACCATCAGCGGGCAGAATCAACTCGGCGCATTCTTTTCAGATTGGATCGGTCTGTGGAAACAGGAAGCGGTGAAAGTGGAAGCCGCCTGCGCTTCGGGAGCGGCGGCGCTTCGTTCTGCCCTGATGGCTGTCGCGGCAGGCGACACGGACTCGGCGCTTGTGGTCGGCGTCGAAAAGATGACCGATAAAGCGGGGCACGATGTCACCTCCGCGCTCGCCACCGCCGCCGACGCGGACTACGAATTGGAGCAAGGCATCTCCTTCGTCGGGTTGAACGCGCTCATCATGCGACGCTACATGCACGAGTTCGGTTGGAAACACGAAGATTTCGCGCCGTTCTCGATCAACGCGCACGCGAACGCCATGCACAACCCGTTTGCGAGATTGCATGAAAAGATCACTGTTGAAAAATTTGAAAAATCTTCGATGGTCGCCACGCCCATCAATTTGCTCGACGCCTCCCCCATCGGCGACGGCGCGGCGGCTGTGGTCATCGTCCCTGCGGAGAAAGTTGTGTCGTTGAATGGAAAGCCGAAAATAATCATCGCGGGTTCCGCATCTGCAACGGATACCATCGCGGTCCATTCGCGCAAAGACCCGTTGTTTTTATCCGCCGCGTATGAATCATCCAAGCGCGCGTACGAAATGGCAAACGTGTCGCCAAATGACATTGACGTGTTCGAACTGCACGACGCGTTTTCGATCATGGCGGCGCTTTCGCTAGAGGCGTGCGGCTACGCGGAACGCGGTCAGGGGGTGCGACTCGGCTTGGACGGGCGAATCAGCCCGAAGGGGGAAAGACCCGTCTGCACCCGCGGGGGACTCAAAGCGCGCGGGCATCCCGTTGGGGCGACGGGAATCTATCAGATCGTGGAGGTCGTCCAGCAATTGCGCGGCGAGTGCGGCGCGACCCAGGTGGACGGCGCGAAAATCGGCATGGCGCAAAACATCGGCGGCTCGGGCGCGACAATCGTCACGCATATTTTGAAATCTGGTTGACGACCACAGGTTGGAGCGCGGTTTGCAATGCCCCCAAATGTGGCTTGGACTGCGTTACAAACGCATTTTTATTTTTGACATAACTTCCAGGCAGACGTATACTGCATGGAAAGAAGGAGCAAGAATGTCAGATAAGAGAAAAATCGACCGCCGCGATTTTACCTACTACATGCAGGTCAAAGACGAATCCACAAAGCAGACCATCGGTTATCTTTCCGATATCAGTTCGGGCGGGTTCAAACTTGATTCGCCGAAGAATATTCCACCGGGCAAGGATTTTCGCATGTTGATCGAACTGACACCCGACATCTCCGAAAAGGAGACGGTGGTGTTCATCGCCCGCAGTAAGTGGGCGCGTCCCGATTTTGTGGACCCGAGCACGTTCAACGTGGGCTTCGAGCTGGTCAACATTTCGTCGAGCGACATGCTGGTCTTCCAGCGCATGTTCGAAAAATATGGCGCGGAAAAAGCGGCGCGCAAAAAGAGTTCGAACGATTATTTGTGGCGGTGACCGGGTTCTTTACTTCAGCAAAACGGGCGATGGATTGTCGCCCGTTTTTTAATAGACTTTATCGACACTTGCGTTCGGCGCAAGTGTCTGCGTCCCGTTTTTGTTTTCGATAGAATCTGATTCTCTTGGAAATCTGCGCAACCCGTGTTCCGAATCACTGTAATTCTTGTAGCGCCTGTTTTTTCACCGGACAGCCTCGCTTGTTGTAAAATTGGCGCATGAAATTCAGACTCATCCGTTCCATCATCCGTTTCATCATGAATTTGATTGCCGACATCGAAGTGCGCGGGCTGGAAAAAATGCCGCCCGGAAACCTGATCGGCGCGTCGAACCATCTCGGCAGGCTGGACACCGCCGCCATGCTGTGCGTGGTCGACCGCGAGGATATCATCATGCCGGTGGCTGAGAAATATAAGAACCACTGGTTGTTCGGTCTCATCGGGCGCGCCGCAGACGCCATCTGGCTCAACCGTTTCGAAGCAGATTTTTCCGCATTGCGCGAGATCCTGGCGCGGATGGAAAAAGGCGGTTTGCTCGTTATCGCGCCGGAGGGAACGCGCTCAAAGACCGAAGCGTTGCAGGAGGCAAAACTGGGTGTGGCGTTCCTCGCCAGCAAGAGCGGATTCCCTGTTATGCCGGTTGCCGCAACCGGGACAGAAGACCGCGTCGTGCTGGAAAACCTGAAGCGCTTCCGCCGCACGAAGATCGTCGTCACCGTTGGCGACCCAATCCGCATCGAAATCCCCAAAGGGAAGGGACGCGAGCATGCCCTGCGCGAGGCGACTGATGAGATCATGTGCCAGATTGGCGCGATGCTCCCGGAGTCGTATCGCGGCTTTTATGCGAACCATCCGCGTTTGCTTGAACTTGTGAATCAACATGACACTGCGACTGCTTAGAGCGCTCATTCGACTGGCACTCAATTTGATCTGCCGCTTTGAAATTCGCGGCAAGGAAAACGTGCCGCTCACCGGCGGAATGATCCTTGCGGCGAATCACATCGGCTTCCTCGACCTGATCCTGGTCTACTTCGCCATCGACCGCACAGACTTGTTCATCCCCGTGGCAGAAAAATGGGAAAAGGTCGGGTGGATTCGCACACTTGCTGGACCATTGAAAATGATCTTCGTTGACCGCTTCAACCCGGACCTGAAAGCGATTCGCAAAATGATCGCGCTCATGGAACAGGGCAAGTGCCTGATCATCGCCCCCGAAGGAACGCGCTCGCCCACCGGCGCGTTGATCGAGGGCAAGCCGGGCGTTGCCTATCTGGCGGCGCGCTCGGGATTCCCGGTGGTGCCTGTGGGAATCACAGGGACGGAGGACAAACTTGTGGTGAGTAACCTCAAACGCCTGCGAAAATCGACCATTACGCTGACCGGCGGCAAGCCGTTTGTCATTTCCCCGCTCCCGAATAAAGACCGCAATGCCGCGCTACAAAACGCCACCGATGAGATCATGTGCCAGATCGCGGCGCTCCTGCCCGAATCGTATCGCGGCGCGTATGCAGAACATCCGCGCGCGAGGGAGATCCTTCGCGATTCAAAGTAGGTGGAGCGCAAAGTGAACTTTGCGGTACGAGTCATCCTTGCATCTTCTTGCGTTCGTCATCCCAGAGTTTTGTAAATCGCTCAAAGACATCGGAAATAATTTCCAGATCATCCTCAGAATAACTTGAGATCAAATCGTCTTGTGCTTTTCTCGCGGATTCAAACCATGAGGCGGCTTTATCGGCGCTTGACTCTGCGGCGGCGATGAGAGTCCCGCGACGGTCGTCGGGATTGGGGCGGCGTTCGATCAAGCCAGCATTTTCGAGACGATCCAACATGGCGGTTGTCGCGCCAGAAGTGAGACCCGTATGTTTGGCGAGTTCGGAGGGGGAGGCGGTGCCTTTGAGGAAGAGAAGGCGAAGACATTCCATGTCGGTGACGTTGAGGCCTGCCCATTCGCTCACGGCGTTGCGGAACAGCGTTAGATTTACGCCATAGTCCCGCACTGCGGCAAGGGCTCGTTTCTTTAATTCTGTTTTGGAGTTGGTCATTGTGATACCCTTGACATTATCTTGATTATAAAGTATCTTTATTATATAACTAAATTCGTTTTGACGCAAGGTGTTCACGACACCAAAATCAGACAAGGAGATTACGATGAGTCCCAAGAAAGAAACCAAGATTTGGTCGGATGAAGAAAAAGCCGCGATGCGCGAACGCGCCAAAGAAATGAAGGCGGAAGCGCGCGCGGGCAAGGATCGAGAAGCAGGTGAAAAAGCCGTGCAGGCGGCGTTTGCCGCGATGAAGGAAAACGAACGCGCGATGGCGAGGAAGATCCACGAGATCGTCAAAGCCGCCGCGCCCGCCCTCATGCCAAAGACTTGGTACGGGATGCCCGCCTATGCCAATGCGGAGGGCAAAGTGGTATGCTTCTTCCAAGCGGCGAGCAAGTTCAACTCAAGATATTGCACGTTCGGTCTCACAGATTCGGCGAATCTCGACGATGGCAATATGTGGGCGGCTGGTTTTGCGCTCGTGAAGATATCTCCTGCGGAGGAAGCGAAGATTGCCGCGCTCGTGAAAAGGGCGGTCAACTAACACCAATTGGGCAGACGCTTCGAGTCGGAGGCTTGCCTCTTTTCGTAAGAGGTCATTTGTGACCAGAGCGTTTTGTTGACCCCGAAACCCACTTGCAAAAAGGAGTATCCGAATGTCGAAAGTAATTGCAATCATGTCTATGTCGCTAGATGGCTTTGTCGCCGACCCGAATGACGGCGTGTCCGAAGTTTTCGATTGGTACTTCAGCTCGGGAAATGTTGAAGTCCGCACAGGGGGGGCGGATTCGATGACATTCAAGGTGTCTGAGCCGAGCGCTGGGCACATTCGTAGTCTCACCTCCGAGTTGGGGGCAGTCCTTACGGGACGACGCACTTTTGAAGTTGCTGGAGGCTGGGGCGGGAATCACTCTTGGGGACCTGCCTTTGTCCTGACACATAGCATCCCTGCTGGCTGGCCGCGTCCGAATTCAACGGTCCATTTCGTGACGGATGGCATCGAAAGCGCTGTGGAGAAAGCGAAAGCTGCCGCCAGCGGAAAATCGGTCGGGATGCATGGTCCCGACACCATCCAGCAATGCATCAAAGCTGGTCTCCTTGACGAGATTAGCGTTGATATAGCCGCGATCTTTCTGGGTTCCGGAGTCCGCCTCTTTGACCACCTCGCGGGTACAAGAGCCGCACTTGGGAGCCCGTCGGTAATTCAAGGCGTCGGCGTGACGCATTTGCGCTACCCAGTGAGTTATGTGTAAACGCTCACTGTATGGGAGCGGAACAAACTCAAGGCAGTCATCAGTTCTCACCGCTACCCAAAATCCGCTATCGCCAATCGTTAGGCGCTTGGCAGGTTCAGAATCTAGTTTATTTTCTTCTTGACGAGAAGGAACATAAGTTCTTCAATATCATGAAGGAGAATACCCATGAGAAAAACAATCGTTTCATCTAAAGGCAAGTCCACGCAAAACACCACTTCGGTTAAAGAGTTTATTGGTTCACTTGATGAGCAAACCCTAAAAGATAGCAAAGCGCTTATTGAAACGATGCAGAGGATCAGTGGAAGTAAGCCCAAACTGTGGAATGTAAACACAATCGGATTTGACGCTTATCATTACAAATACGACAGTGGACGGGAAGGCGACAATTTTATTATTGGCTTTTATCCAAGAAAAGGCAAGATAACCGTCTACCTGATGGACGGCACAGCACGCTACTCTGCATTGCTGGCTAAGTTAGGTAAACATACTATTACTGGGTACTGTGTTTATGTCAAGTATCTTAGCGACGTGAAGTTGCCAATTCTCGAACAAATCATGCAAAAGTCATATGAAAATATAAAGTCGCAAGACGGGCATATCAACCAAATATTATGGAAGGCTGAAAAATAGTCATTTTGCCTTACTATCTATGGTTAACCGTTATGCAACCATCCGTTTTGAAACCACGCCACTAAAAATCGGCAAGTGGATCGTTCTTAGACTGCCAGAGAACGCGAGCGCAAAACTCCCATCGCGTGGTATGGCATTGGTGGAAGGGACTGTGAATGGATTCCATTCTAAGATTGTCCTTGAACCAGACGGTGAAGGAAGTCACTGGTTTAAAGTTAGCCCTGACTTGCGTAAAGCCGCCGATATAGATGTAAATCATAAGGTGAAAATAGCGGTTGAGCCGTCTCAAGCGTGGCCCGAACCAGAAGTGCCGACAGAGTTGAGCAAGGCGTTGAAGTCTGACTCGCAAGCGTATGCCCTCTGGATGGAAATCACACCGATGGCGCGCTGGGATTGGCTCCGCTGGATACGATCCACGAACAATGCGGAAACGCGCAGTCGGCGCATTGAGGTGACATTGTCGAAGTTGAAGGATGGCAAACGCAGACCGTGCTGTTTTAATCGCAATCAATGCACCGAACCCGAATTCTCGAAAAATGGGGTTTTCAGCGAAGCGTCATAAATATTGAGAGCGCTTCGATCTGCTTCGCAAGAACATCTGGCAATGACAAATAAAAATAGCCACAAGGTCGTAGGAACTTTTGTGGCTATTTTTTTGAGTATTTTTACGATGCATGAAAGTGGATCGTCACGCTGAAAGCGTGACTACGGGATAGACCTAATTGTTAAGCCTACTCGTCGCGCCGAAATTTTAGACCAACCGCTTGCAACGCCGAACGTAACAAGGGCAAGTCACTCGGGCCGATGCCGTGCAAACCTAAAATGTCCTGTTCAGAGTAGCTCGCCAGGATTTGCAAACTTGTGATCTTGGCAACTGCCAGCGCCCGCTTGACTGGTAAGGCAAGTTTTGCTGGAAAACCTTCGGGAAGCGGCTTGGCAACAAGTATATTTTGCTCTATCCTATCTTTAATTATTTTTGTGATTAACTTCGTCGGTAACGCGACATCAGAGGAGAATAGGATGGCGCCTCTTATAGTCTTATAGCCTGCAAGTTCCTTTGCATAGGCTTTCTTGAAATGGTGACCTCGCGGATATAAAGCGACGTGCTCTCCGATTCCAGCAAACCAAACTAAACTATCGTGCAGTATATAACCAGGCATATCATTGCTGATTAATTCGCTAGCCTGCGGCGCGAGACGTCGAATGAGCTTTCGCATCTCACTTAATCTAGCGCGTAGAGGTTCATCAAATGCGGCGATATATGCGTCTACTTTTTTATCCTTGTTCATGTAAAAATATTAACGCGGATGTTCTTTATCGTCAAGATTTTGGAAATTTACCACACCCTTTCGCCACTCCCGAAATTTATTTTCTTCTTGACACGCTAGAACAGAAGTTCTATAATCGGACAATTCTTATCTTGAACAAAAACAAAGTCTCTTGCATCATCGAAACACATTAGGCGGCACAACATATTCACGACACACCGTCCCGAAGGATTTGTCGTTCAAGTCGGGCGCGCTACCTTCTAAAAGAAAGGCGATTGTTATGGGCAAAGTTGTTTTGGGTTTCAGTATGTCGTTAGACGGTTTCATCAACGACAAAGATGGAAGCGTCTCCGCTTTATATCCAGATTGGGATACGTTTCGAGATTCCGCGCCGCTGACCGAGGCAATTCAAAACACGGGCGCGGCGGTGATGGGACGCAAGACGTTCGAGATGGGGGGAGACTTCGACGCATACGTGGAAGGTTATGAATTTCAAGTCCCGATTTTTGTGCTGACGAGAACGCCGCCGAAAAAACATCCGAAGGAAACCGAGAAGCTGACTTTCACGTTCGTCACAGACGGCGTTGAAAGAGCGATTCGAAAAGCAAAAGCGGCGGCGGGCGAGAAAGACGTGACGATTGTCGGCGGCGCGAACGTCGCCACGCAAGCGCTTCAGGCGGGGCTGGCGGATGAAGTCCACATGGATATTATTCCCGTTTTACTCGGAAGCGGATTGCGCCCATTTGAAGCGTTAGATTATTCGCAAATCAAATTAGAAAAGATTCGAGTTATGGAATTGCCCGTCCGAACCTGCGCTCAGTTTCGCGTTGTTCGATAAATCGTCTTTTAATCAAATTGAGTTTTAGCGCTAGGTCAGGATGTACTGTGAAAACTTTTTATCAAATCTTAGCCAATACCGTACTCGCCAACGTCACCAACATGACGGTTTGGTTTGCGATGATATTTTTTATGTATCTTGAAACGAAATCGGTCACCGCCACCTCGATCATTTCAGGCATTTATCTTGCGCTAACCGCCACATTAGGCATTTGGTTCGGAAGCCTGGTTGACCATAGCAAGAAAAAGAATGTGATGATTCTTTCGGGCGTGATCTCGCTCATCATTTATGTTATTGGCTTTGGCGTCTACATCGCCTTCCCCGCCGAAACATGGAAGAACCCAACCAGCGTCACACTCTGGATATTCAACGTGCTTCTATTAGTTGGCGTGATTGCGGGCAACATCCGCTCGATTGCCGTGCCAACTCTGGTCACCATTTTGATTCCCGAAGATGACCGCGCCAAAGCCAACGGACTCGTCGGCACAGCCTTCGGCATTGCATTCCTGATTTGTTCCGCCATCAGTGGTTTGTTGGTGGGCGCGGGCGGCATGTTTTATGTTTTGATTCTCGGAATCGTGATGATGACTCTTTCGATCCTTCACCTGTGGTTCTTGCAGATTCCCGAAAAAGAAATTGTGCATCTCGAACAGCAACCCAAAGTGGATCTGCGCGGTACATACGCAGTCGTAGTCGCAATCCCTGGCTTGATGGCGATGATTCTTTTCGCCACCATCAACAACTTTTTAGGCGGCGCGTTCATGGGTCTCATGGATGCGTATGGGCTGTCGCTGGTTTCTGTTCAAACCTGGGGTCTGCTTTTTGCAGTCATCAGTTGCGGCTTCATCGTCGGCGGGCTTGTGATTGCAAAATATGGCTTGGGCAAAAATCCGCTCGTTGCCATGTTCGCCGCCAACATCATCATTTGGATCATCTCCGCCGTCTTCACCATTCAACCATCTATCATCTTACTTTCGGTTGGCATGTTCATTTACATCAGCGTTGTGCCGTTCATCGAAGCCGCCGAGCAGACGATTCTTCAGAAAGTTGTCCCGCCAGCAAGGCAGGGACGCGTCTTCGGATTCGCCCACAGCGTGGAGCAATCCGCCGCGCCTCTGACGACCTTTCTAATTGGTCCCATTACTGAGACATTTTTCATCCCTTTTATGACGACAGGCGCGGGCGTGGGCTTGATCGGCAGTTGGTTCGGCACAGGTCCCGCGCGCGGAATCGCATTGGTCTTCACCGTGACTGGTATTATCGGCTTGATTCTTACCGTCATTGCGATGAATACAAAATATTACAGGTTGCTGTCTGATAGATATATGAATGGCGAAAGCGAGTCACCAGCATTGCCTGAAGGTGAGTTGGCTTAGCGCCATGTCATTCTGAGCCGCGCTCTTGCTCTTTGCGGCGAAGAATCTCTACGACAATGGTAGAGACCCTTCGCTGTCGCTCAGGGTGACATATCCGTAGGGCTTTCATTAATAAGGAGAAATATGCCACAAGAATTTATTGAAATTCGCGGCGCGCGCGAAAACAATTTGAAAAATGTTTCACTGCGAATCCCCAAACGCAAGATCACGATTTTTACAGGCGTGTCGGGTTCGGGCAAATCGTCCATTGTGTTCGATACGATCGCGACTGAATCTCAACGCCTGCTCAATGAAAACTTCAGCATGTTCGTGCGGAATTTTCTGCCGAAGTATGCCCAGCCCGATGCAGACTCGATTGAAAACTTGAGCATGTCCATCGTAGTGGACCAAAAGCGCATGGGCGGCGGTTCGCACTCAACTGTCGGCACAATTACCGACATCAACACGATCCTGCGCATGATGTTTTCGCGCCTTGGGCAACCCCACGTGGGACCCACCAATGTATTCGGTTTCAACGACCCACAGGGCATGTGCCCGAACTGCAACGGACTTGGGCGCAAACTGGATGTAGACCTGGAAAAATTTCTGGACAAATCCAAATCACTGAATGAAGGCGCTATTCTGTTCCCCGAATACGCCGTAGATAGTTGGTACTGGAGTAATTTAATCAACACGGGTTTGTTCGACCCTGATAAGAAAATATCTAAATACACCCAGAAGGAACTGAACGACCTTCTCTACAGCGAGCCTATTAAGGTCAAGACCAAGGTTGGCGCAAAAGACTTCAACATGACTTACGAAGGCATCGTCAATCGCTTTGCCAACAAGTACATCAAGCGCGATCTAAAAACCATGTCCGCGCGGACTCAAAAGTCGGTGGAGCCTTACATGACGATGGGTCCCTGCTCCGAATGCAAAGGCACGCGGTTGAGCCAGACTATTTTGAAATGCAAAATTAACGGGTACAACATCGCCGACCTGACGAGCATGGAAATCCCTGAATTGATCGAAGCCGTGAAAAAGATCAAAACACCCGCCGCCGAGCCAATCGTCAAAGCGCTGATCGAACGGTTACAGAATCTCGTGGATATTGGCTTGGAATACCTCAGCCTCAGCCGTGAGACGGACACGTTATCGGGCGGAGAGTCGCAACGCGTCAAAGTCGTTAAGCATCTCGGAAGCAGTCTCAGCGATGTCATCTATATTTTCGATGAGCCGAGCGTGGGTTTGCATCCGCGCGATGTGCATCGCATGAACGAGTTGTTGCAGAAACTGCGTGATAAGGGCAACACGGTCATCGTTGTGGAACATGACCCCGATGTGATCAAAGTGGCAGACCATGTCGTTGATGTGGGTCCGCTTGCAGGTCCGCATGGAGGCGAGATCGTCTACGAAGGCAGTTATGCAAATTTGCTCATGGCGAACACGATCACGGGCAAACATATGAAGCAATCCATCCCGATAAAAGAGACATTTCGCGCGCCGACGGGCAAACTGCCGATCAAAAATGCGAAGGTTAATAATTTACAAAACGTCAGCGTGAATATTCCAACAGGCGTGTTGACTGTGATCACTGGCGTGGCGGGCTCTGGCAAGAGTTCGCTCATCAATGAGGTCTTCCAACACCAACATCCCGATGCGATTGTGATTGACCAATCCGCAGTGGGAGTCAACAGCCGTTCTAATCCCGCCACGTACACGGGAATCTTGGATGATGTCCGCAAAGCATTTGCGGCGGTGAATAAAGTGCAGGCTTCACTGTTCAGTTTCAACTCCAAAGGCGCGTGCGAGAATTGTCAGGGACTGGGCGTGGTCTATACCGAGTTGTCATTTTTCGATAGTGTGAAATCGCCCTGCGAAGTTTGCGGCGGCAAACGCTTCAAGGATGAAGTGCTGGAATATAAACTGAACGGGAAAAATATTTCAGAAGTTTTATCCATGAATGTTGAACAAGCGTTAGAGTATTTCGAGCTTCCAGAAGTGAAGAAAAAATTGCAAGCTATGAGCGATGTGGGCTTGGATTATCTGAGTCTGGGACAACCTCTGAGCACATTATCTGGCGGCGAATGCCAACGCATCAAACTTGCCAGTGAACTGCACAAAAAAGGAAGCGTCTACATCATGGACGAACCGACCACGGGCTTGCACATGTCTGATATTGGGCATTTGATGGAAGTGATTAATCGTCTCGTGGATACTGGCAATACGGTAGTCATCATCGAACATAATTTACATGTGATCAAGAATGCGGATTGGATCATTGATATGGGTCCCGAAGGCGGAAGCAAGGGCGGGCAAGTGCTGTTCGAAGGCACGCCCAGGCAACTGGTCAGCGCGAAGCGTTCGTTGACGAGTGAGTATTTGAAGAATTAGCAAACGTCCCGCAGGAAAAGCTCCTTCACTTTGCTCAGGACAAGCCTGCGGGACGGTCAATTAAGAAGGAGGCATTATGTCAAAAGTTCGAGTTCACGGCTTTACCATTTCGATTGATGGTTATGGCGCTGGTCCAAATCAAACGATGGAGACTCCTCTCGGCGCTGGCGCTGAAGACCTGCACGCTTGGATGATCAAAACGGATCATTTTCAAAAATTATATGGAGATGGGGAAGGGGCGAAAGGCATTGATAATGATTTTACAGAGCGCGGCTTTGCCAATATCGGCGCGTGGATTCTTGGGAGAAATATGTTTGCCCCTACTCGCGGCAAATGGATGGATGAAAGTTGGAAAGGCTGGTGGGGCGAGAACCCGCCATATCACTCTGATGTGTTTGTTTTAACGCATCATCCCAGACCTAGCATTGCGATGGATGGCGGCACCACTTTTCATTTTGTTACGGAAGGCATCCATGTTGCTTTGGAACGCGCTCGTGTTTCTGCCAATGGAAAAGATATTCGAATCGGCGGCGGAGTGAGTGTGGTTCGGCAATATCTTCAGGAACGACTCGTTGATGAAATGCACATCCCAATTTCGCCGATTGTGCTTGGGACGGGCGAGCATCTTTATACGGGCATCAACCTGCTCGAACTGGGTTATAAACTTACCGAGCAGGTTAGCACGCCCGATGCAATGCACCTGGTTTTTACAAAGCAATAAAAAACTTGAAGGAGCAATGCCATGCCTGAACTAACTGCATCACAAAACATTGATAAATTTATCAAGGAAACCACAGATTGGCGTGGAAAATGGATTGCAAAATTTCGCGCGCTGGTTTTGAAAACCGCTCCAGAGGTCGCCGAAGAATGGAAGTGGGGTGTTCCAGTATGGTCGCATAAAGGCAATATTGTGGCGGCTGGAATTTTCAAAGACTATGTCAAATTGAATTTTTTCAAAGGCGCATCGTTGAAAGACCCAAAGAAATTATTCAATGCGGGTCTCGAAGCCAAAGGCTCGCGCGGAATTGATTTGGCTGAAAATTCAAAGATTGACGAAGCCGCGTTGAAGGACTTAATTCGTGAAGCGGTGGCGTTGAATTCAGCGAAGAAGAAATAATCTTTTAGACGATAGACCGTTGACCATAGACCATAAAACCGTCTATCGTCAGGAATGGATTTAATAATGGATAAAACGATCCGCATTCATTTAGATAATATTTTTTCAGAAGATGGGCAGGAACAAAATAAAGCCTATTACTTTCTGATGAAAGAAACTGAGATACCTGTGAATTGGGCTTATGAAGTTTGGGATGAAATTGTGGGAGGCTTTACTCACAAAGATAATCGCGTCCGTGCAATTTGCGGGCAGTTGATGTCAAACTTGGCAAAGAGCGACCCAAAAGGGAGGATATTCCAAGACTTTGATAAATTGCTCAATGTGACAAAAGACGAACGATTTGTCACTGCAAGGCATACCCTGCAAAATTTATGGAAGGTGGGAGTGATAAGCAAGAAACATCAAGAACTATACATGGATGGTTTGGAGAAAAGATTCAAAGAATGTGTCAAAGAAAAGAACTGCGCTTTAATTCGGTATGACATTTTAGTTTCGCTGCGGAATGTGTACAATGAAGTAAAAGATGAAAGTGTCAAACAAAAAGCATTGGCATTGATTGAAATTGAGAAAGACGAGAAAAATCAAAAGAAATATAAAACGGTTTGGAAAAAATAAGGAGTAAGCATGAGAAAAATAATTGTGCATGAGTTCATTACATTGGACGGCGTTGTCCAAGCGCCAGGCAGTCCAACCGAAGATACGGATGGCGGTTTTACTCACGGCGGCTGGACGATTCCATTTTGGCACGATGAGATCGGCGCGCATTTTGGAGTCTTGTTTCAAGATACGGATGCCTTGTTGCTCGGAAGAAAAACCTGGCAAACTCATGGTGAAGCATTTGAGCCCAACCCTGCTGAAGACCCATTTGCGGGGATGAAAAAATATGTCGTTTCAACTACTTTGAAGTCCGCTGAAGCATGGCGTGACTCAATTCTCATTAGCAAGAATGTAGTGGAAGAAGTGCAAAAACTAAAGAATCAATCTGGCAAAAATATCATCATGGATGGCAGTAGTGTCTTACTGCAAACTTTGATACAGCATGATTTGATAGATGAATATGCTTTGCATGTTTATCCATTGGTGCTTGGAATCGGTAAACGACTGTTCCCAGAAGGGAAGCACCTGAATCTGAAATTGATCGAATCTTCTTCACTTCCGACGGGTGTTACTTATCAACGATATCAGCCTGCCTGATAAAATTGAACTCGTCCCGCAGGAATAGATCCTTCGCTCCGCTCAGGACAAGCCTGCGGGACGTTTAGTATAACCATGTCCTTTGTTTTCAAAATCCGCCCCTCTGACTCGCCGTTGGTTGAAGCCGTTTGGCATACGGAGACAATCGGCAATGACGAATCGTTCATCTCTACAGCCGAGAGTCGCTGGGAGATGGTCATCACGAAACATTTGGGGAAATACATGCTGAGCATCCGCGGACCCGAAGCGAAGGCATCGCGGGCGCAAATCCCAAACGGACACGCCGAATATTTCGGGATTATTTTCAAACGCAGTGTCTTCATGCCGCATGTGCCAAAACAAAATTTGGTCAATGAGTCCATTCATTTGCCGCAATCCACGCGCAACGCGTTTACGGTTGTGGGCGGCGTGTATGAAATTCCCACTTTTGAAAATGCGGATACATTCGTGACTCATCTTGTTCGACAGGATTTGTTGACTCACGACCAAATTGTGGATGACGTGCTACGCGGCGGGACTCAGGGGTTGTCTGTTCGCAGTTTACAACGGCGTTTCCTGCATGTGACGGGTTTGACTCACAAAACGATTCAGCAAATTGAAAGGGCGCGTCAGGCGTTGACCATGTTGCAGGAAGGCAAACCAATTGTCGACGTGGTGTACGAAGCGGGCTATTCCGACCAGCCACATCTGACTCGGTCGTTGAAATTATTTGCAGGGCAGACTCCGTCTGTAGTTGTTAAGTCAAAGGTGGAATGAGCGCGGGGATTGCTTCGTCGGCTATCGCCTCCTCGCAATGACATGTCTGAAGTTGTCGTTTTTATTCAAGACATCTTTTCAGAGAGGGGATAAGATACGGGCATCAAACAACAAAGGAGATTTGAAATGAGAAAATTGATTGTATCCACACAAGGAAGTATGGACGGCGTGATTGGTAACGCGCATAATTGGGCATTCGATTATGTCAATGATGAGTTTCTTGATTACGCGCGCGAACAACTTTTTGCCAGCGACATGTTGGTGATGGGACGGGTGACGTATGAAGGTTTTGCAGAAGCATGGTCGGCGCGGGCAGGCGCTGATGTTTTTGCCGACCGAATGAACAGCCTGCCAAAATATGTCGCTTCAAGAACGGTGAAAGAACCACTGAAATGGAATTCAAATTTAATCAAAGGCGATGTCGTAAAAGCAATTGCTGATTTGAAGAAGCAATCAGGCGGTTATATTTTGCAATACGGAAGCGGTGAATTGACCCGTACGTTGCTCAAACATGGCTTGGTTGATGAATTTCGCGTGATGGCTTACCCTGTGGCGGTTGGAACAGGGCTACGTCTCTTTGAAAACATTGACCAAACCGCCATGAAACTTTTGGAAGTGAAGCAATTCAGCACAGGTGTTGTGGTTTTACATTACGAGCCTGTGAAGAAGTGAGCAAGTAGATAAGTAAACAGGTAGGGTGACCCATCCAATGAATTGAAATTACTTTGACAAAAAGAGCGGGTCGCCCTTGACTTTGAGATAATACAATCCATCGGGCGACCCTCCCTTGATGATTATCCTACGAGTTAAATTTTGACGGGTCGCCCCTACGTTTGTTGAAAGGAATTTGCAAAATGAAAATCCACCTCATTGACGGCACATACGAACTCTTCCGCGCGCATTTCGGCGCGCCGCCCAAAAAGGATATGAACGGACAGGAAGTCGGCGCAACGCTCGGACTCATCCGCAGTTTGTTGATGTTGTTGCAAACCGAAGGTGTGACTCATGTCGCTGTGGCGTTTGATCATGTGATCGAATCGTTTCGCAATAAGATGTATGCGGGTTATAAAACCAGCGAAGGCGTTGACCCGATCATCTTGAATCAGTTTGAAATTGCCGAAAAAGCGGTCGCCGCGTTGGGTGTGCCAATTTGGTCTATGGTCAAGTTTGAAGCGGACGATGCGATTGCCACGGCAACTGCAAGATTCAAAAAAGAGAAATCTGTAGAGCAAGTCATCATTTGTTCGGTAGACAAAGATTTGACTCAAATGGTAGATGGCAAGAAAGTTGTCTGCTGGGATAGGCGGCGGGAAATAACTTTGGATGAAAAAGGTGTGGTTGAAAAATTTGGTGTGAAACCAGAATCAATTCCAGATTATCTTGCTTTGGTTGGTGACTCAGCAGATGGTTATCCTGGAATCAAAGGCTGGGGAGAAAAATCTACATCTTCAATTTTGGCAAAGTTTAAACATATTGAATCTATTCCCAAAGACCCGAAAAAGATTCCATTGAGTTTAGGACGTGCGACAACGCTTTTGGAAAATCTTCAAACAAATTATAAAGATGCTTTGTTGTTTAGAGAATTATCCACGCTTCGTCAAGATGTGCCGTTGAAGGAAAGTTTGAAAGATTTGGAATGGAAAGGGGCAACTGAAAAGTTTAAGAGAGTGTGCGTGGAGTTGAGAGAAGGGAGAATAGTTGAGAGAGTAAAGAAATGGGGATGAAAAAGTAACCGATCATGTCTTGGCTTGGGACGATCCGCTTCTTCTCTTAACTTGAGAACGGTCGCAGACTTGCAGATAAATTCCTGGCTGATTTGAGCGATTGCATTTTTCCGCAAGGTATAATCGCAAAATGTTAAACTTACCTTACCCGCTGACTCGTGACAGCCGACTGGCGATGGACCGAGCCGGGCGCATTGCCGAACAAAACAAACAGGGCTCGGTTGATTCGTTGATGCTCTTACTAGCGCTATTGCAATTGCCGAATTCACAGGCGCAGGCTGTCTTGAAGTCTCTCAATGTAAAGGTGGATAACCTTACCGCGCGTATCTCAGCCACCATCAAGCTTGAGGCACAACAGGCAGTTCTGCTTTCCGGAACGAAAATTAACCTGAAAAGTGAATGCGTATCTGTTCTGGACGCATCTTTTGCAGAGGCAAAACAAACTGGGCTTAACACGATTGATGAGTTGACCATGCTGTTGGGTATGGCGCAAAGCCCTGAAAGCAGGGCTGGGCAGATTTTGTCTCAATACGTTGTTACTGACGAGCAAGTCCGGGAGCAGATAAAGATCATCAAAGAGAAACCTGTCCCGAAAAAGCCTATCGTCGCCATGCCAAAAACACTGACAAGGGGTATGCGCCAGGGGATTAGCCCGGTTTTTGTATGCCTGGCTTTGTTTACAGTGGTAACGGCTTGTCTCTTGTGGCTCGGCGTGGGGAATAACCCTCGAGCCTTGCTGATCGTCTTTATTATGCTAGGCTGGATCGTCTCCGTCGCTTTACATGAGTTTGGTCATGCCATCGTCGCCTATTGGGGCGGCGATGAAAGCGTGGAGGAGAAGGGATATCTAACGCTCAACCCGCTTAAATATTCCAATCCCCTCTTAAGCATTGGTTTGCCGCTTTTCTTTCTGCTTATCGGAGGAATTGGGCTTCCGGGCGGAGCCGTGTACATCAATATTCACGCGCTCAGAAAACCGCTCTACCGCGCTCTTGTTTCGGGGGCAGGACCGCTGGCGAATCTTTTGTTTACCATTCTATTGATTTTGCCGTTTGGCGCCGTGCCATACTCTTTATTTTTTTGGTCGGCGCCGGACGAATTTCTGATGGCTATCGCTTTTCTGGGGTTTTTGCAGGTCACGGCTATTATTATCAACCTGTTGCCCATACCGGGGTTAGACGGTTTTGGCATCCTTGAACCTTTTTTGCCGCGAGGCGTAGTGGAATTCAGCGGCTTCATCCGCCCCTTCGGGTTCCTGGTCCTTTATCTTTTTGTTTTTGTGGATTCGCCGATCTCTGATTTCTTTTGGAGCACCGTCTGGGGTGTTACCGAACTTTTCAGTTTCAATTTTGCGTACTATGCCAACGAGGGACTTAAGTTGTTTTTGGGGCGGTAATCACACCCGAACCAGGATGTGCCGCTGAAAGAATCACTCAACGATTTGGAATGGAAAGGGGCGCGACCAAGTTTGAAGAAAGTGTGCGCAGAATTGAAGGAGGAAAGAATCGTCGAGCGAGTGAAGAAGTGGCGATCCCAGATCCGCTGTTTACGCCTGAAAACTCACTTTCTCCTTCAACACCTTCGGCAACTCGGGCAATTTACTGCGCTCGATCAGGAACGTCGCCAGTTCGGTGATCTCACGGAAGGCGTAATGCTGGCTCAACGTGCCCTCCAGATACCCCGCCCCACTCGTGCCGCCCGTCCCCGCGCGGATGCCGATCATCCGCCGCACCATCGAAAAATGGCGGTACCGCCAATTCGATAACAACTCATCGATCTCCGAAAGCGTGTTCAACAACTCGAACGGATACTGAAAGATCGGCAGGTCGCGGTACAAGGTGATGAACAACGCCGCCTGCAACGCCTTCGGCGTCAGGTCGCCGCGCCCCTCGGTGAATAAAACTTTCTCGAACTCCGCAACCCTCCCGCCCTCGCCCGCCGACAAACTCACGCGGTATGCCTCGCGGTAATCGGACCAGAACTTATCCGCGCTCGCGTTGCTGGAGGAAACATACTCCGCCCAATACTGCTCCTCAAAGAACGGCATCCGCTCCAGCCAGGCAATCACCAACCCCTTCAACGTTGGCTCGCCCTCCGCGCGCGTCACCTCCCGCATATCGGCTTCCGATAAACTTCCGCGCCGCGTGTGCTTGTAATATTCGCGCTTGTGCCGCTCCTCCATTTTCAACCCCAGCTTTACCTCGATCAAGCGGAACTGTTTCGATTGAAACCCCGAAGCAGGCAATAAATAATTTCTGAACTCCAAAAAATCAAGCGCGGTCATCGTCTCCAGCACGCTCACCTGTTGGTGCGCCAACTCCAAAATCTTCACGATGCGTTTCAACTTGTGCACGGCCGCGCCCATCTCGCCCGCGTTGTCGTTGATGTTGCCCCCAATGAAAATTCGCCGCACCCGATCCAACTCGAAGATCACCTGCTTGAACCACAACTCATACGCCTGATGGATGATGATGAACAACATCTCGTCGTTGCCGTCTTCCACCCGGTCAAAACTGCGCGGATGCTGGCTGTTCAAGATCGTATCGAGTTCAATGTAATCGCCGTAATACAGATCGTCCATGTTGATTTCTCCTTTATATCTTTATGTCGTTGCGAGAAGCGCTCTTGCTCTTTGCGACGAAGCAATCTCCTCGCAGGATACGATTGCTTCGCTTCGCACGCAATGACCTGAGTATAATCCACCCATGCTCAAAGCCCTGATCTTCGACTTCGACGGACTCATCCTCGACACCGAAACCCCCGAATACATCGTATGGAAAACCATCTACGAAGAAAACGGATTCGACTTCCCCCACGACGATTGGGGAAAAATCATCGGCGGAAACGGACTCCTGGATTTCGACGCGGCGGACAACCTCTCGCGTCTCTCGCAGGGGCGGCTTGATTCGGCTTCCCTGCGCGCCCGCCACAGCGTGGAAAGTCTCGCCCTGGTTCACTCGCAGTCCATCCTGCCGGGCGTGATCGAACTCATCCACGACGCGAAAGCGCGCACATTGAAACTTGCCATCGCCTCCAGTTCGCATCATGAGTGGGTTGATACGCACGCCAGGCGCCTCGGCATCTTCGACCTGTTCGATGCCGTCATCGCCGCAGACGACGTGGGCGCGGGACGGACCAAGCCGAACCCCGATCTATTTCTCACGGCGTTGAATCAGCTTCAAGTCCAGAAAAATGAAGCGGTGGTCTTCGAAGATTCCCCCAACGGAATCAAAGCCGCCAACCGCGCCGGCATCTTCGTCGTGGCGGCGCCCAACCATGTCACCTCGCGCCTCTCGCTCGCAGGCGCGGATATGATCGTTCAATCGCTGGCTGAATTGTCGCTGGAAAAATTGTTTGAATTATTGAGTCGCGCTGACAGTTCCTGACGCAGTACAACTGCGTCAGGAACTGTCAGACTGGCGAATTATTGAAACGACTTCACCGCGTCGTCGACGGTATCGAAGATGTCGATGAATGTGGTGATGCCCGAAATTTTCAGCACTTCGCGAATGCCCCCGGAAACACGCGCCAGTTTCAACGGGTTCCCCCCATCTTTTGCCAGAATTTTATGCATCACCACGATGGCGCGGACACCGATGCTCGAGAGCGATTCTTGCGCGCTCAGGTCGAAGACAAGATTCCGCGCCCCCTTCGCATGCGCCTCGCGGGTAATGGATTCCAATTCGGCGAAGTTATCGAGGGAGATGCGTTCGAGTAAATGGAACACCGTCACAGGCATGGTCGAATTCAGTTGCGAAATTTGAACAACGCTCATGTGCGCACCAACTCTTCGTACCTTTTGCGCTGGCGTTCCGTGGCAACTACCGTGTTCCGCAACAACATCGCCACCGTCATCGGACCCACGCCGCCGGGCACCGGGGTGATCCAGCCTGCCACTTCCTTCACAGTTTCAAAATCCACATCGCCGACTACTTTTGTGCCGCGCGTGCCGTCGGGCAGGGTGACGTCCACCTGGTTGATGCCGATGTCGATCACCGCCGCGCCGGGTTTGACCATGTCTGCTGTGATGAGCCCTGGCTTGCCCACCGCCACGATCAACGCGTCTGCCTGCCGTGTGTGGTACGAGAGATTGCGCGTGCCGTGATGGCAGATGGTCACCGTGCAAAGATCTTCCACCAGCAGTAACGCCACCGGCTTGCCCACGATCTCCGAGTGACCGATCACGACCACTTCCAGCCCGCGCAAATTCAAGCCCGTGGATTTGAGCAGTTCCACCGAAGCGAGCGAGGTGCACGGTCCGAGCGATGAATCGCCGTAGACGATATTGCCGATGTTGAGCGAACTCATCCCCTCCACATCCTTGCTGTGGTGGATGGTATTCTCCAGTTCCTCAAGGTCGAGTGTTTTCGGAACGGGACGCTGGAGGATAATGCCGGTCACGCGCGGGTCCGCGTTGAAGGCATGGATGGCCGCGCCCATTTCACGTTGGGTGATGTTGCCGGGGTAGTTGCGATGCTCGAACTCGATGCCCACCTGCTCGGCCGCCTTCTGTTGGTTTTTGATGTACAGTGAGACCGCCGCGCTTTCGCCCACGTCGATCGAGACGAGGCGCGGCGTCCAGCCTAATTCCTTGAGTTTTATCACGCGCTCGCGCACGTTATCCTTCACCGCCTGCGCGAGTTTCTTCCCATCGATGATTTTATAATTCATAGAGCCTTTCGTATGCGGGCACAATGATACCGCAAAAATAAAAAGAGACTGGCGGGAAACCAGTCTCTTGGGGAGCGAGTCGTCTCGCTATTTTTTGAAAATCAAACCAAGCGTTCTCCCTAATTGGCTGACCCAATCTACAAACAGCCAGGCTCCAATGAGGATCAGTGAACCATCGAGGATTTGAGACCGCAAGGCATCGAGTTGTTTTGGCGTGGCCGCATCGTCCGGTGGAAAATAGAACTGGTACACACCTAATGCGTTTTTATGTAACCGCATGAAATAATCGGAAATGAGGTGAACGACAGGCAGAGCGACCAGCCAGCGGATTGCGAAGAACGCCCCAACGAGCAGGATCAGCCATAACGCCACAACGGCAAGGTGATGGCGGTAACGCTCCCACCCGGTCAGCGCGTTGGTTTCGGATTTCTTTCTTGTATCCTTCCCCTTGTCGGTGGACCTGCCCCCCTTTTCACCGATGTCGGGGCTCCATTCCTTCGGTCTCAATTCTCCCAGCGTTCGTTTGGCAAGAGGCGTTGTAAATTTCTCAAGGTTGTTCCAATACTCTCCGTGATTTTCCGCCGACGTTTTCGTTCGGATATTGGTTGGGCTGGCTATGCCTCGCGCGAATTTGGCATCGAGCGGGGGCGCTTTTTCAAAGTAGGTGTACTCATCCAGTCCGTAAAATTCGGTGATCGGGTCCGAGAAGTTCCAGAAATTCAGCCACTTGAAACTTTTTGGGAAGTTCTGTTTCGTGGAAACCGAGACCGGGAAACGCTCATAATAAACGGGATCGAGCACGCCGCGCGCATGATGATAGTAACTCAAGACACTGCCGATGGTTGTGTAGGTGAAGATTTTGTCCTGGTATTTCTTGTCGAGGAAGTGGAACAACGCCTCGTACGTGATCGGCGTGCCTTGCGAGTGCGCCACCACATGGATGCGCTCGACGCCCGGCTTGTTGTAAAAATAGACGATATCGTTGATCACCGCGCTCCTCACCCGGTTCGATTGCGCCGGGTCCATCGCGTAATTGACCACGTCGTCCATGTATCCCACCAGCATCACGTTGAGGGCTTTATCGAGCGAGGCGCCGATGCCGCCCAGGAATTTTGTCCATTTCAACAGGCTCGTCAGCAGGGTGCCGATGAACCCGATGGGAAGCGTAAGAAAGATCAGGTAGCGATAGATCAACGGGGTAAAGAACAGGCGGGTCAGGAAGACTTCGTCAACTTTACCCACGAGTTTTCTGCCGTCTTCCTCATAGGAGTAATATTCCGCGATATCCACATCGCTGTTGGCGTACGCTCGGAACCTCCATAATACTCCGCGCGCAACTATCAGGGAGGTTTGAATCGCGAGCAACATCAAGACAAAGCGCAGGTACGCCAGAGGTTCGCTCACGAGGAAAAAGATCAAAGCCAGCAGTACCCAGTTGGGAAGGACAGGCAGGCTTTTCAACTTCCGATATTTGGCATACTGGTAACTCATGACAGAATGTTCAAGCGCCGGCGCGATCGCCCAGATTGCCCCGGTGACGATCACGAAAAGCAAGCCGTTAAAACCCGGCAGGTTGAAGATCTCATCGGCGAGGATATTTTTCAATGCATCGTTGAACCACGGGACAGTAGAAAGGATATTGATGAACGGCAGAAGGACCAGCACGAACAACAATAAATAGGAGAAGTAATACCCGAAGTAATCCCAAGCCCTTGTGCCGGGCGTCTTGCCGCTCTGGAAAGCGAAATTTTTATTGTTGCGCTGGTCTTTTAACCATTTTGTATTCCGCGTGAAGACGGCATTGCGGAGCATGTTGGCAAACACAAAGGATGCCATGCGCCATTCCCGCGAGAGATTCCCGAGCGCGCCGGAAGGCAGGGTTTCGCCTTCCCAATACGACTCCTTCAACCAGAGTCGCCTGCTGGTTTTCCGCGCCCGTACTTCGTTTCCAATTTTTTCCTCAAACTGGTGGCGGGCGCGGATCTCCGTCACATGCTTGTGCGATTTCCCATCCGAGTTGTGGGGCGAGGACGGGTAATCGTCGAACCCGCTAGTCAACTGGGTCAGTGTCGCGTTCTTGTCCAGCGATTTGATCGCGGGCCAGAAACCGCGCAGGAAGATGTTGAGATGGTCGTCCTCCGTCTGTTCGCCGGCGCCCTTGACGACGAGGATCACGTCGATTTCATCCTGCGGCTCTTTTGATTTTCTGCGTTTGGGGTCTGCCTTTGTTGCCATGTCTAACTCCTTTTTTCGCCCAAGGAACGGCTTTTGCCTTGTGGTGTGCCGCCACGCAGGGATATTGCCGTGACAATTCATTCCTTACCGCTAAAACACC
>JBGANO010000129.1:0-1087 GCA_044222305.1 Anaerolineales bacterium | reverse complement strand
TCCGCCGTCAGCGACGTGATCCGCGTCTCCACAGGCGTCATGCGTTTTAAGTTATCTTCGGAAAAAAAGAAATCCATAGTGGTTTGGTAGTTCAATAGTTGAATAGTTCAATAGTCAAGGAGAGTCGTCAAAGTTTATCAATGGTCAAAACTCAAACTCTCCGAAAACAAGTTCATGACGCAGTTGCACTGCGTCATGGCAGGTGGCAAATCCTCGAATCCTCTAATTCTCTAATCCTCTTGCCCACTATTCTCTAGTCTCTAATCTCTCGCTTTCACTCATCGAATAAAAACGTCGCTTCCGCATACAAACGGACGCCCTTCTTCATCACGCGCTCGTCCACCCACTTTTTGAGATATTCTCTCTTGTATTCAATCGGCTTGCCGCTCGACAACTCGTGCAGTGGATAATTCAAATGCAACGTGCGCGGTGAAACGGTGAAACGTGTGATACCGGTAGGTAAAACGATTTTCCGCCCCGCGAGCTTGAGCAGGGTGCGAATCTTGAACCGCGGAAAGACGATCAGCGCAGTCAGGTCATTGTGGATTTCACGGAACGGTTCGATCAACGTTTGGCTGGTACGGTCGAGCGATGCGGAGGTCTTGTATGCGTTCACCGCGGCATGAAGCGTGGTGATATGATTTGCAAGGTCGGTGGGTTCTTCCAGGAGTAAATACAATTTTCCATCGGGCAGGCGCACGTTGACAGGCGCGTACTTCGGCGCGTCCACCGATTTGTGCGTGTCAACTTTTACAACATCCACGCCTTTGAGTTTGCGAAGCTCGCTCATCAACGACTTCGCGCTCATCCCCCAGACAACATGGTTCCACGTTTGTAAATTTACATTTTGATCGTCCGCTTCCACCACCTGCGCCACGAGATGAGGAAATTCCAACTCATGCAACGAAGTGACCCGGTTCGCGCCGTCCAGCACCATGTATCGTTCCGTGCCATCCGTTAGCGGCATCACGATCGGAGGGTTTCGCAACACGCCCGCGCCGCGCAGTTTTTCGATCAGCGGCGCGCTCCTCTGCGCGTCGTGGTCTTCATGCAAGATCAAACTTTCGATGGGCAAAATATCGAGGCG
>JBGANO010000128.1:0-1105 GCA_044222305.1 Anaerolineales bacterium | reverse complement strand
CAACATGGGGACGCACGAACACTGGCCGTTTGATGACCCCGCCAAGTTTGACAAAGAACAGCGCCTCACCTCCACCCGACGCGTGCGCGATCAAATTGAAGAACGTCTGCGCCTTTGGTTGACTCAACAAGGCATTGCACCGCACGACTATCGTCAGATGTAATTGTCAGTAGTAAAATAAGAAACACAAATCGCCAGAGGTAATTATGATCCGAAAAACATTTGAACATGAAATACAACAAGTAAAAGATGAAGTGCTTCTGCTGGGCAGCATGGTGGAACATGCCATCATCACATCGGTCGAAGTTCTCAAGAAGCGCGACATCAAGGGCGCAGAGAAGATCATTGCCGAAGATGCAGAGATCAACAAAAAACGCTTCGCGATCGAAAATCAATTGATGATCCTGATCGCTACTCAGCAGCCGATGGCGCATGACCTGCGCCTGCTGGCATCCACAATGGAAATTATTTCCGAGCTGGAACGCATGGGCGATTATGCCAAAGGCATCGCAAATATCAATGTCCGCATGGGCGAAGAACAGCTGCTCAAGCCATTGATCGACATTCCGCGCATGGCACAGATCGGCACAAGCATGCTCCACCGCGCATTGACCGCCTTCATTAACGAAGATGTGGAAACCGCAAAAGCCATCCCCGTTGAAGATGACGAAGTGGATGCGCTCTACAATCAAATTTATCGTGAATTGATGATGATCATTATCCAGGATCCAAAATCCATTGAACGCGCCAACTGGCTTCTGTGGGTTGCTCACAATTTGGAGCGAGTTGCCGACCGTGTAACCAATATCTGCGAACGCACGATCTTCATTGCCACGGGTGAAATGGGCGAGATCAAATCCACTGATGATGAGTTTTGGAAGAAATAATTGCAAGTAAAAAGTGAGAAGTAAAAAGGTGGACACAAGTTTTGTGTCCACCTTTTGTTTACGGAGCGCGGACTTCAGTCCGCTTTTATTTGAAGCAGAAAAATGCGGACTGAAGCCGCATTCCTAAAAATTACCCCATTCTTCCTGTGATATATGCTTCGGTCAACTCTTCCTTCGGTCTGGTGAACATGTCACTTGTATTCGCAAACTCCACCATT
>JBGANO010000127.1:0-1167 GCA_044222305.1 Anaerolineales bacterium | reverse complement strand
CACCATTTTGGTTGCTACCTCCAATATTCATGTTCGCTGTGGGTTATCTGATGGTCATTGGAAATTTTAAACATGCGGCAAATCGTTCTAAGGAAATTATCTGGAGGTCATTTGGCGTTACACAGGAAAATGTTTTCTTCAAAGGTAAGATTTTGGGTTTTACAGAATTTCAAATAATCAACATGTTATTGCTCCTGACAGTTACGGTTTCTGTTTTGGCTATCGCAATTAGCTTTTTATAGTAATTTACATTTTCCTCTTGACACATCCATCCCTCCGTCATAGAATACCGCCCAACAATAGAACAAAAACGCTGACGAGGACGAGTACGTTTCAAAGCGATTTCCAGAGAGCCTAGCAGTACGTGATGAAAGCAAGGCAAAAGCGCAGAAACCGAATGGACCTCCGAGTTGTGAAGTGAAAGCCTGAAAAGACGAGTAACAGAACCGGGAACTGCACCCGTTATCATCGCAGAGTTACTTAGAACGATAGTTAACTACGAAACTGACAAACTATCCGACTAGCTAACTAAAGAGTGACGCTGGCTTCCTTTCCCTGTTGCATCACACAGGGAAATTTTTGTTAAAGCACCGCGTTTAACTTGGGTGGCACCACGAGATTCCCCTCTCGTCCCAATGGACAGAGGGGAATCTGTTTTAAGCTTGATGATGGAATTTCTTTCTTCTTTCCTCTTTCATTATCATTCTACATTCATCATTTGCAAGGAGTTCACCTATGTTACTAGAAGCCACCCAAGTCCAAACCATCATCCGCGAGGTCTCTGCCGACCTTGAAACCCCCGTCAGCTTGTACCTCAAACTGCGCGGCGACGGCGCGTCCTTTTTATTGGAATCCGTCGAAGGCGGCGAACGCATTGCGCGCTATTCGTTTATCGGTGTCCAACCCAGAGCGGAATATATTCTGCGCGACGGTCAGGTTCAGGTCAAGGAGAACGGCGAAACACGCACCGTCCAACTCGATCACGACGACCCGACCATCTTTTTGCAAAATGAAATGAGCCGCTTCCCCGCTGTCCACTTGCCGAACGCGCCGCGCTTCACGGGTGGGTTGGTGGGCTATCTCGGGTATGAATCTGTCCGTTATTTTGAACCAACTCTCAGCGCGAAAATGAACCGCGCGCAAATCCCCGATGGAATGTATTTGCTC
>JBGANO010000126.1:0-1177 GCA_044222305.1 Anaerolineales bacterium | reverse complement strand
AAGGGCATATCGAGACCACTGCTAAGCAGAAAATTGGCGTTACAAGATTATTTTGCTTACTGGTGGTTTCGATACGCCCTCGGCTATCGCCTCGGGCTACTCAACCACCAGTGCATGGATAAACAAAAAGCCCCGGCAATGGACCGGGGCTTGGTATAACAGGGCACACTATCTTATGAACTGGGTTCAGGTATGCGCGCAGGTCCCGGTGTTGCAGGGGATGTGATGATGAGTATGATGGACATGCGCGAACACTGAATTCATATTGGTTGGTATTCTACTCGAAAAGCAAGATGTGTCAATGAAGTTATTAAAATTTCCAAACTAACGCCAGCGTGAAATACGTTCTGGAATCCGCTCATCGCCAAGTTCATGGCACAGCTTCTTCAAGCGCGGATAAGCGCCCTGCCATTTCAGATCAGCGAGCGTTTCTTTCAATGGCACATCGGTGCGCAGCGTGGATAACTCTCTAAACAACAAAGCATCTTTATAATTCTTCTTTAAATTCTCAAGCAACGTTGTGGCACGCCCAAGCCCCAAACCCAGTTTGTTTGGGTCATTGGGAATCGCCTCAATGTGTTTGTACTTCGCCAACACCGTGGATGTGGACTTCTCCCCCCAACCTTGAATGCCGGGATAGCCATCGGCTGAGTCACCAACCAGCGCAAGAAAATCAGGGATGGATTCAGGACCGACACCGAATTTTTCGGTCACGCCTTTGTCATTCAAAAATATTTCACGGCGACGATCCCAGCAGATGACGCGGTCACCGTCCACCATTTGAGTCAGGTCTTTATCGACGGAACAAATGACGATCTGCTCAACAGATTTGACCTTCTTGAATTTTGCAACTGCGGTGGCAATCGCATCGTCCGCTTCAAACTTGACCTGGGGCCAGACCACCATTCCCAAAGCGGATACCAACTTTTCAGCCAGCGGAAATTGATTCAGGATCACCGGGTCAACGCCCGCACTCGATTTATAGCCAGGATAAAGCTTGTTGCGAAACGATTCAATCACATGGTCGAAAGCGACCGCGACGTGCGTCACTTCGGGATCAGAAATAAGCAACATCATGCTGCGCACGAGTCCAAGCGTGGCGCCGATCTCCATCCCATCGGGAGCTTTCTTGGGCGGTGCGCCAAAGTGCGCGCGGAAGAATTCGTAGGTTCCATCA
>JBGANO010000125.1:0-1184 GCA_044222305.1 Anaerolineales bacterium | reverse complement strand
ATATTGATTCCAAAAAATGGCAGGAAGCTTTTTGAGATCATCAATCCGCTGGTGACAATGGTTATAAAGCCAATAAATATTGCGACGGCAATTACATAATTGAGCCGCGAAATATGGAAAATGTTCTTGAAGAACTTGAGGGTGATCTTGATCAACCAATCCCAGTGAAATAGAAAATGAATGATCAGTGTACCCACCCCGGCCATGATCAGCCATTCGTGAAGTGGTTTCCCTGTGAAGTTTGGTTCAAGGGCAACCAGGAAACCTGTGAATATGAATAGATCCAGCCAAAATCTTATTTTTGCCGACATACTTTTCTCCTGAAAACAATCCTTTAATTATATGCAATAAATGTATTCTTGACATTACCAATTGCCTCAGGTAGAATACGGTTCGCCTTGAATATGGGCCTGTAGCGCAGTTGGGAGCGCGCCTCAATCGCACTGAGGAGGCCAGGGGTTCGAATCCCCTCAGGTCCACAGATTTACGAGCGGCGTTTCAGATGATCGTAAATCTGAAATTAATAATCTAAAGTTTTTTATGGGCCCATAGCGCAGTTGGGAGCGCGTCTCAATGGCATTGAGAAGGTCGAGGGTTCGAATCCCTCTGGGTCCACCATAATGTAAGGGCAGGTCGTGTACCTGCCCTTTTACAAAAGTCATGGCAGGAGTAGTAGGTTATCCCGTCAGCGAGTTGGGAAAGTGAGGTGAGAGCCCAGCACAGTGTCAACGGGACACTCCAGACCGAACTCGCCTGTTTCTCGCAAGAGGACTTCATCGGTGAAACGCGATAACCCCGCGGATAGTCGATGACGGGAAAGCCCGTTATAGCAACAAAGTGACGTTAGTTGTCTAACGTAATTTGGGTGGTACCGCGGAGTTTCCTTCGTCCCTATTTGTGGATGAAGGAATTTTTGTTTTCAGGAGACTCGAATGGCAATACCGAAAACGGAATGGATCTGGCATAACGGTCAATTCGTAAAATGGGATGATGCAAACGTCCACATTACGACGCATGCCCTGCATTACGGTTCGAGCGTCTTCGAGGGACTTCGGTCATACTCAACCAAAGCTGGTCCAGCGATTCTGGGACTTGATCCGCACGTGCAGAGACTGTTCGACTCATGCCGTGTCTTGCGCATGGATCTGCCATACACGCAGGAACAAGTCTCTACCGCCATTATC
>JBGANO010000124.1:0-1188 GCA_044222305.1 Anaerolineales bacterium | reverse complement strand
TCTAGCGACCCGACAGTTTTAAGAAAGAGGTAAGAATCGGCAGAGGAAATCTGTTACAGTTGTTTTGCTGAAAACACTTTGACAGGAGAACCTCATGCCGATCGGCAAATTGTACCGTACTTGGAAAGAACAAATCAGGGCGTTTCGTCCCAACCAACGAATTACGCAAATCGAGAACTTTGCGTGGATGATGGTAGGCATTTATCAAAGCCGCAGTGTGCATTTGAGCAAGATTGCAGGAAAAGTATTAGGCCACGCAAAACTGGTAAGCACGGTCAGGCGATTCGAACGTTTTTTGGATAACAAAGCGATTGAAGTGCGCGCCTGGTATCAGCCGATTGCAAAACAATGGATAGCGGCACAGTGGAAACAACTTGGAGAAATCCGTTTGATCGTAGACGGCACGAAAGTAGGTTTTGCTCATCAACTGTTGATGGTCAGTTTAGCCTATCGCAGACGGTCTATTCCCATTGCGTGGGATTGGGTCAAACAAGCGCGAGGACATAGTAGTGCCGAGAAACAAATTGAATTGCTCAAGTACGTCAAGACGCTCTTGCCTAAAAAAGTCGTTGTTTTTCTGGTCGGAGATAGCGAATTTGGCTCGATTCAGGTGATGAAACAGCTCAATCAATGGCGCTGGTATTATGCACTTCGTCAAAAATCAAATACAGGTTTTCGAGTCGGCAAATATGATGCCTGGCAAACTCTGGAAAGTTTTGTGAGAAAATCAGGCGACAGCGCTTGGTTGCCAAAAGGGTTCCTGACCAAGCAACAGGCCATCCCTGCTTCTGTGTTGGTGTATTGGAAAACAGGAGAAAAGGAACCGTGGTGTCTGGCTACTAATATGTCAGATCGTAAATTGGTTTTGCAATGCTATCAGCGCAGAATGTGGATTGAAGAAATGTTTGGCGATTTGAAAAAACACGGCTTTGATTTGGAAAGTACGATGTTACGAACTTCTGAACATCTATCCCGTCTCACCTTGGTGGTAGCCTTTTTGTTTGATTGGCTGATTTCTGCTGGAGCAAAAATTATTCGGATCGGCTTACGCCACCTCGTGGACAGAAAAGATCGCCGCGATCTTAGCTTGTTTCAAATCGGTTGGCGTTTTATTGACCGACAGGTCTTGCGCCTCTTATCCTTTCCTTTATCGTTATGCTCCTATTTATGAAACTGTCGGGTGACTAG
>JBGANO010000123.1:0-1192 GCA_044222305.1 Anaerolineales bacterium | reverse complement strand
CTAGTGCAGTAGCAGACGAGAGTTTTGGAAAAGTGGTATAACCACTACATGAGACCTCCAATTTATGTTCGGAAATTGACGAAAAAAGAAAAGTTGGCGCTGCAAGCAGGCGTACGGAGTAAGGATCCATTTGTAATCCGGCGCAGCCAGATCGTCTTGGCGAGTGAACGTGGTGAAAAAGCGATAGAGATTGCAAAAACACTGGGCTGTGATGATCAAACGGTTCGAAATGTGATCAAAGGATTTAATCAAAACGGAATAGCGGTATTGAAAGAAGGTTCACGCCGCCCGCATAAGACACAAGCAGCCTTTTCAGCAGAAAGCGTGGAGCAATTGAAAGAGATTTTGCACCAGAGTCCCAGGAATTTTGGAAAAGCCACCAGTCTGTGGACATTGGACTTGGCAGCGGAAATCAGTTACGAGAATGAGTTGATCCAAGAGCGTGTCAGTGGTGAAACCATCCGAGCGACACTCAAGCGTTTTGGGATGAAATGGACAAGGGCGAAGCATTGGATTAGCAGCCCTGACCCAGATTACGAGAGGAAAAAAAACGAAGAAAGCGCTTGATAGAAATCGCAGAATCTCAGCCAGACTGGGCGTATTCCTTTCAAGATGAAACGTGGTGGAGTCGTTTTTCCCATCCCGATTTGCATAGCTGGGTTGAGAACGGGCAGTTCACCAAGTTGGTGGAACAAGTCTATACGAAGAACGATCCAGAGCCAAAAGCCCTTGCTTGTTTTGGTTTGCTGGTGCGCTGGCAAAATGAGAAAGCGCAGAGCAAAGAGAAAATTTGGTTACGCTTTGTGGAAGGAAATCCGTGCTCAGAGTTGACGATCAAATACTTACAGTGGACATGCTCAAAGGCTCATCAATCAGGAAAACGCGTGCTGGTTATGTTTTGGGATCATGCGCCTTGGCATATTAGCCAAGAGACCATAGATTGGGTTCACGCACACAATCTTCAAGTCAAACAATCTGGAAAAGGCGTTCGGCTCTTGATATGTTTTTTACCCAAAAAGAGTCCCTGGTTGAATTCGATTGAACCCATGTGGATTCACGCCAAACGTAAAATTGTTGAGCCTGACAGAAAATTATCCGCAAGTGAAGTAGTTTCCAGAGTTTGCGACGTGTTCGCTAATCCTGTATTACCTTTCTTGGTGAAATCCTAAAATGTTTCCTGATTCTGCACTAG
>JBGANO010000122.1:0-1202 GCA_044222305.1 Anaerolineales bacterium | reverse complement strand
ATGGCGAAGGAAAAATATGATCGGAGTAAACCGCATCTGAACGTGGGGACGATGGGACACATCGACCACGGGAAAACGACGCTGACGGCGGCGATCACCAAGGTAGCGGCATTATTGATGGGGTCGGGAGAAGTGAAAGCCTACGACCAGATCGACAATGCGCCGGAAGAAAAAGCGCGCGGGATCACGATCAACATCTCGCACGTGGAATACCAGACGGCGAAGCGGCATTATGCGCACGTGGACATGCCGGGACACCGCGACTACATCAAGAACATGATCACGGGCGCGGCGCAGGTGGACGGGGCGATTCTCGTGGTAGCGGCGCCGGATGGGCCGATGCCGCAGACGCGCGAACACGTGTTATTGGCGAGACAAGTGGAAGTGCCGAGCATCGTGGTGTACCTGAACAAAGTGGACATGATGAACGACCCCGAACTGCTAGAGTTGGTCGAACTGGAGCTGCGCGAACTGCTGAGCAGTTACGGCTTTCCGGGCGACACGACGCCGATCGTGCGGGGGAGCGCGAAACAAGCGCTCGACAGCGCCTCGAAGGATCCGAACGCGCCGGAATACGAGAGCATCAAAGAACTATTGCGGGTGGTGGACGAATACATCCCCGAACCGAAGCGCGAGATGGACAAACCGTTCATGATGGCGGTGGAAGACGTGTTCTCGATCAAGGGACGCGGGACAGTCGTCACAGGCAGAGTAGATCGCGGTGTCGCCAAGAAAGGCGACCCCATCGAGATCGTCGGTTTGCGCGAGACCAAGAGTTCGGTCATCACGG
Organism: Anaerolineales bacterium; assembly: GCA_044222305.1. Lineage (GTDB taxonomy): Bacteria > Chloroflexota > Anaerolineae > Anaerolineales > Villigracilaceae > Defluviilinea. The sequence continues at coordinate 412 of JBGANO010000122.1, read as the reverse complement.
GCACAGAAATGTTCCACAAAGAGTTGGACGAAGTGGTGGCTGGCGACAATGCGGGCATCCTGTTGCGCGGCATCGAGCGTGAAGATGTGGAGCGCGGGCAGGTGTTGGCAAAGCCGGGCTCTGTGACGCCACACAAGAAGTTCCTCGCCGAAGTGTACGTGCTGAAGAAGGAAGAGGGTGGGCGGCACAAGGCATTCTTCAGCGGGTATCGTCCGCAGTTCTACATCCGCACGATGGATGTGACCGGCGACATCACCCTGCCGGAAGGCGTCGAGATGGTGATGCCGGGCGACAACGTGAACCTGACGGTGGAACTGATCGTCCCCGTGGCGCTCGAGCAAGGCTCCAAGTTCGCCATCCGTGAAGGCGGTCTCACCGTCGGCGCCGGTGTCGTTACCAAAATCATTGAATA
>JBGANO010000121.1:0-1213 GCA_044222305.1 Anaerolineales bacterium | reverse complement strand
CTGGCTCGGGTTTGCAAAACCAGTCGCTTCGCCCGCGAGGGGCCAGAACAGGTCGCACATGCGCCGCGCCAAACCGCCGATCGTGGCGGGAGTCACTTCTCCGCCCGCGCGTCGTTCGGGGCTGTAGAGCAGATCGAGATACGGCTCCTGCAAACTTCTCTGCGGGGTGAGCATGAGAATCGATTCGCCAGGCACGCCTTGCGCGAGCAAGTGACGCATCCGCTCGACGCCTGCGGTGGTTTTCCCCGTGCCTGCGGGACCTGACACGAAGAGTTTCTTGTCGAGGGGCGAGTCAACTATCTGCTGTTGAAGCGGAGAGAGATCAGGCATGAGGCGAGGGTACAGTAGTCACGAGGGTTTGTCAATGTGTTGTGTTCAAATCCAAATTAAAGTATAGTTGCGAAAATCAGTACTTCACAAAAGTTCAGGCGACAGTTCGATTTGCTTAGCAAATCGTGTCGCCTGCCTTGACGCAGTGCAACTGCGTCAAGAACTTTTTACGTGTCTACTGAAATTTCAATCTCAAGGAGATTCCCATGCCCACCACGATCAGACCTACAGCAAGAGTCGGCGCTGTTCCAGCCAAGCCCGTGTCGTACGTGAAATTTTCAGACAAACTCACTGACTCGTTGAGCGACATCGGCAGAATGATCCAAGACCACAAGAACATGATCGACGCCATTCAAGAGATCGCGCTCGAACTGACTAACTCCATCGGCTCGCTTCACACGCTCACGGTGAAGTACGCGGGCATCGCCAACAATATCCTCGACGGCTTGCTCCCCATCGCGAAGGGCCTGCCGATCATCCCGAAAAATATTTTGCAACTGCTCATCAATCTCGAAGCCATCACGCAAAAGATCATTGACAATCAGGCGTCAACGTCGAAGACGATCACCGAAGTGCAATCGGGATTGAAGACAGGCGACGTGAACAAGATCAAGGGACACGCGGGCGCGTTGCAAAATGTGACGAGGACTCTGACTTCGATTCTGCCGAAGGGATAAAAACCCGCTTCAACCGTCGGGACGGCTGGTTCGGTTTAACAAACCCATGTCGTTGCGAGGAGCGCTCTTGCCTTTCGCGACGAAGCAATCTCCACCACGTTGAGGAGATTGCTTCGTCGTCGCTCCGCTCCTCCTCGCAACGACATGTAAATTTCTGTTGACACATCCCCGACCCGCATGTATAATCTGCCCGCTTCTGCCTCAGC
>JBGANO010000120.1:0-1219 GCA_044222305.1 Anaerolineales bacterium | reverse complement strand
AGCCAGGGACGCGTGGCGGGACTCGTCTCTGTGCTGGCGATCGAGACGGCAAATTTCATGCAGGCGGTTGCTGCCGCGTTGGGACTTTCGGCGATTCTATTGTCGTCTGCGTTGGCTTTCGATGTGGTGAAATATCTCGGCGCGGCGTATTTAATTTATCTCGGTATTCGAAAGTTATTGGCTTCTGATAATGGCGCGGAAGATGAGGATGTGAAGCAGGAAAGCCTGGCGCGCATTTACTGGCAGGGCTTCGCGGTCAATATTCTCAACCCCAAGACTGCACTGTTTTTCTTCGCCTTTTTGCCGCAGTTCGTTGACCCAACCAAGGGAAATGTTGTGATGCAGAACCTTCTGCTCGGTGCCATCTTTGTTGGCATGGCGATCATAACAGATAGTATGTACGCTCTGTTAGCCAGCTCCCTCGCCGGGAAGTTGACCGGGAATAAACGTTTTCAAAAAGGTCAACGCTATTTTGCGGGCTTGGTGTACATCGGCTTGGGAATCACGACCGCGCTGACGGGGGCGAAGAAATAAATGAAAGCAGCTCATTGAGGATGCTGAAACGTGTCTTCCAATACAGCAAAGCGCAAGTTTTCTGCTTTTGAGCTCATGCAGGGGAAAACCTATCGTGTGATCGCAGATTTCGTTGATTACGATGGTCTGCATCACAAGGTCGGCGAAAGCTGGAGCTTTACAGGACATGATTTTCTACCTTACGATGATGGCTTGACCATCTACATGGTAAGAGATGGAAAGAGCTCAGTGTTGCGTATGCAATCCAGTCCAGAATCCCAGGGTGCTATTGTTGATGCGTTTTCTGATTTTGTGGAAGAGTTATAGCTTGTTATGTCTGTCTGAAAAACTGATACATCATTAACCCCGAATTTAATTTTGGACGCAGATGAACGCTGATTTTCGCTGATAAAAGCAAAATCAGCGTTTTCTGCGTTTATCAGCGTCCTATTTTGCTCTTAAAAACAAACTCACCCACGAAAGATTAATTTCGGGGTGAGTCATGTTTGCGCGCTATGCCCTTGCGCTCTGATCTGGAATCGTAAAACAAAACGTGGAACCTTTGCCCAAGCCTTCTGATTCAACCCAGATCTTTCCGCCGTGGGTTTCGATGATGCGTTTGACGATCGCCAGCCCGATGCCGGTGCCATCACTGGTGGCATCCAATTTATCGAAGAGTCCAAAGATCCGTTTGTGATACTTTTCT
>JBGANO010000011.1:0-70889 GCA_044222305.1 Anaerolineales bacterium | reverse complement strand
GCAGCAGGCACAGCAGGCAGCTTTTGTTGTGGAACAAAGAAAGCAAGAAGCTGAACAGGCTCGTCAGGTAGCTCAAGGTCAGGCAGATGCAGCAGTGATCGCAGCTCAGGGTGCAGCCGAGGCGCGTTTGATCCAGGCTCAGGCAGAAGCAGAAGCGAACCGATTGCTGGCTGAATCGTTGACGCCGGAATTGATCCAGTATCAATATATTTTGAATTTGGCTCCGGGTGTTCAAACGATCTTTGTGCCCAGCGACCAACAGTTCATCTTGCCGCTGCCAGGCAACGCACCTGCAGCCGGACAATAGAATAAAAAAGGAAAATACCTGACAGGTTTTCGAAAACCTGTCAGGTATTTATGTAAAACATGCCCATCCCTCAATCTGGACGCGAAGTACGCCTGACGACACTGTCGGCTTGCGCGGGCTGAGCGTCTAAATTAAGCGCCGACGCGCTGACGCAGGTTCTGCGTCCTGTCAAAGACATCTTCGATGCCGCCTCTTATCCGGACCTGTTGGTTGGTCTGCGCGAACCGGATGACGCGGCTGTCTGGCGTTTGGATGAAGACCGCGCGCTCGTGGTCACCACCGATTTCTTCACACCAGTGGTAGACGACGCCTACGACTACGGCGCCATCGCCGCGGCAAACAGCATGTCAGATGTGTACGCGATGGGAGGCAAACCCTTCCTGGCGTTGAATGTCGCCGCGTTCCCAGATGATTTGCCGAACGAGATCGCCAGCCAGATCATGCGCGGCGGCGCGGAAAAAGCGCGCGAGGCGGGAGTTGTCATCGCGGGCGGGCATACCGTGAAAGACAAAGAACCGAAATTCGGACTCGTCGTGATCGGCTTTGTTGACCCGCGCAAGATGTTGAGCAAAGGCGGACTCCAAGCCGGCGACGCGCTCGTGCTGACGAAGCCGCTCGGGTTCGGAGTGACCACCACCGCGCTGAAACGCGAACAGGTAGATGAGAACGATTTACTCGAGGCAGTCAACTGGATGAAACGCTTGAATAGAGAGGCGAGTCAACTGGCTGTTGAATTTGGTCTGCGCGGCGGGACGGATATCACGGGCTACAGTTTATTAGGTCACGGGCTGGAGATGGCGAACGCTTCAAGTGTTTCGTTGCGTTTGGAGTTTGCAAAGATTCCGTTTATTTCCTGCGCTCGCAAATATGCCGAAAAGGGATGCTTCGCGGGCGGCGCGTTCGATAACAAGTCGCATTTTGAGTCGCAGGTGAAGTTCGCCGATTCGATTGACGAAGAGAATCAAATGCTGTTGTTCGATCCGCAAACGAGCGGCGGGTTGTTACTCGGCGTTCCGCAAGAAAACCTGGACGCGCTCATCGCGCGCGCGGGGGAGGCGCATCAAGCCGTCTGGGTGATCGGGCGCGTCGAAGCGGGAGCAGGCGTCCACGTGAGGTGAAGTGTCGTATCCATAGTACAATCAGCGCAACACAAAAGTTCAAGTCACTGGTTGGCTTGTTTTGTGATTTACCGAGAATAGATAACGTTTGGAAACATTCATAGGATCATGTCTGAAATCCCCATAGAATTCAATCTTACTTCCGGGCTGATCGTTATTGCCATATTAATTGTGGTGAACGGCATTCTGGCAATGGCAGAGACGGCTTTATTATCCGCGCGTAAAGCCCGCCTGCAAAACGAAAAAAACAAAGGCAATGAGAGCGCGGGCATCGCGTTGAAATTGACGGAGAACCCCAACCAGTTTCTTTCCGTCATCCAAATTGGAATCACATCCATAGACCTGTTCATTGGCGCGCTCACCGGGGCAACGCTGGGCGTTTGGATTGACGGACAATTGGAACAATTCCCGGCATTGCAAAATTACAGCGAACTGATCGGCTTGCTGGTCGGCGTTCTGCCCGTTACTTATTTGTCGCTGGTGCTGGGTGAGTTGGTCCCGAAGCGTTTGGCATTACGCGACCCGGAAGGAGTTTCGTCTTTCGTTGCTCGCCCCATGATGCTCTTTTCACGGATTTTTTCGCCGTTCGTTAGGTTTTTAAGTTTTTCAACGGAATCCATGTTAAGGCTTTTAGGTGTAAAGGTCAGTGAAGAGCCCCCGGTAACCGAGGAGGAAATTCAATTATTGATCGATCAGGGCACAGAGGCGGGAGTCTTTGAAGAAGCGGAACACGATATGGTGGAAGGCGTGTTCAGTCTTGGCGACCAGCGCGTCTATTCGCTGATGACCCCGCGCACGGATATTGTGTACTTGGACATCAACGATTCGGTAGAAGAGATCCGTCAGAAGATCGGCGAAAGCGACTATTCGCGCTTCCCGGTGCGGCAGGGAACGCTCGATATGATCCTCGGAATCGTCAAAGCGCGCGATTTGCTGGTGAAGAGTTTGAGCGGAGAGGAAATCCGCTTGAAAGACACGCTCAAGCCGGCATTCTTTATTCCAGAGACCATGTTCGCCTCGCGCGCCTTGGAAGTGTTCAAGGAAAAAGGTACGCAAATCCTGCTTGTCATCGATGAGTTTGGCGGCTTGCAAGGCTTGATCACCATCAACGATATTCTCGAAGAGATCGTTGGGCAAATGGAATTCGAGGAGCCGCAAGCCACGCAACGGCAGGATGGGTCATGGCTGTTGGACGGTATGTTGGAAGTGGACGAATTCAAAGAAATCTTCAAATTACACGTCCTTCCCCACGAGGATGAGTACGAAACCCTGAGCGGATTCGTGATGGTGTCGCTGGGGCGCGTACCCGTAACGGCGGACCACTTCGAGTGGCACGGCTTGCGTTTTGAGGTGATCGACATGGATGGACGCCGCGTGGATAAGGTGCTGGTCACCACGCTTCCGCCACGACCCGCCGGGCAAGAGCCGGCGATAATCAATTAGAATCGTTCCATAACTATGCATTCAACCAAATCGGAAAACAACTCGCGATTGTTCATCATCGCGGCATTATTTTTGCTATCCGGCGCCGCCGGGTTGATCTATCAGATCGTCTGGCACCGGTTACTCGAAATCTATTTCGGGGTGACCATGACAGCGATCACGCTGATCGTTGCCGCGTACATGGCAGGGTTGGGGCTTGGGTCGCTTTTGGGCGGGCGTATAGCGCACCGGCTGAAACGAGTCGTCTTGATCTATGGCATTGTTGAATTAGGAATAGCCCTCTTCGGGTATTTCAGCCCCGAACTGATCCACTGGATCGGTCAACGCACGGCGGGAAGTCCATATCCGTTCGTGTTTCTATTAAGTTTCGCGCTTCTACTCATCCCCACGGCGTTGATGGGCATGACCCTGCCTCTGCTCACTCAATCATTCGTGCATCGCGTTGAAATCTCCGGACATGTGATTGGTTTGCTCTACGGGATCAATACGCTCGGAGCTGGGCTGGGAGCGTTGGTCGCCGGGTATTTCCTGATCGGGTGGCTGGGCTTCGATGGCACCACACAAGTGGCAGTTGCGCTCAATGTGATCGTCGGAATCGGAGCCATGGTTTTGTTTGAAAATAAAGAACATGGCGATCACAAGGAAAGGGTGGATAACAACTCCGAGACAGCATCGTCCCTCCCGTACAACACGATATTAATTGCCGCGTTTTTGGTCGGTTTCATCAACCTGGGATTTGAAATGCTATGGTTTCGCGTCCTCGGGGTAATCAACAAAGGGACAGCCTATGGGTTCCCAAGCGTGCTATTCGTATTCCTTGTGGGCTTGGCAATCGGAGGCTTCCTCTGGGGACGAAAAGCAGACCAAAGCAAAGACAGGGTAGCGCTGTTCTGGAAATTACAGTTGGGAAGCGGGATCGTCGTCATGCTATCCTGGCTGATCTTTTGGGCGGCGTTACATTACCCTCCGCTTCACGATCGGATCAGGGAATCGTTCATCCATCCCCAACAACCCGTCCCCTCTTTCGTGAAAACAGAAAATGGATTTGTGTTCTCGCGCTGGTTGATGATCTCAAACCTGTTTGAGTATTTTTCCCCGATTCTGGCGCTCGTCCTCCCTGCCAGCCTGATGATGGGAGGCGGGCTGCCTCTTCTGGATCGAATCGCAATCACAAGCACAAGCGTTTCTGGAAAGCGCGTGGGGGATGTTCACCTAGCCAACATTTTCGGTTCCGTGATGGGTTCGCTGGCAATCAGTTTTGTGTTTCTTTCCACCCTGGGCACTGAATTGACATTCAAAGTATTGGTGTTGCTCAGTCTCGCTTTTACAAGCCTCGTTTGGAGCGTCAGGAAAAACTTGGGACGACAATTCTACTTCCTCCCTGTGCTACTTGTTGCTCTGCTCTTTGTCGCGCCCCGACAGGGAGCCTTTTATGAAAAGTTATATTACGTTGCGACCGACCTCCCTGCCCTGGTTCACGAAACCGGCGAAAGCGTGCTCGCGCTGGGGTACAACGAAACGCCATCCGCTCCATCCACGCTGTGGATCGGAGGGATTCAAAACAGTTATTTTCCCACATACGGCGATTACGAGCGTTCAGCCTTCACGTGCGCCGGCGCGAGTCGCCCGCGGAGAATTCTTATCATCGGGCTGGGAGGCTCGAACACCGCCTACTTCCTGACGCGCATGCCCGGTGTGGAAGAGATCACCATAGTTGAACTGATGGAAGATCTCGGCGCGCTGTTGAATACCTACGTGCCGGTCGCGCAAAGCGCGTTTGCAGACCCGCGCGTCCACTATGTTGCGGATGACGGCAGACGTTATTTGTACGCCAACCCCAATGAAAAATACGATATGATTTTCATCGACCCGCTCTATAGCTTCACGGCTGGGCACAATAACCTCTATTCGCGCGAAGCGATGGAGTTGTATCGATCTCACCTCGCAGACGGTGGTATATTCTGCGGTTGGATGAACGAACGACACACAATTCCCGCGACCGCCGCAAACGTATTCCCCTATCTCGAGCAATTCCGCGATTGGGTTGTGGCTGGCAACCACCCCATCGAATTCGATCGGGAATATATGACCGTGGGATATACTTCCTACACCGAATCAAGCGCGGGGATTTTTGCCGATGCAGTACGCGATGCGCTCAAACCTGAAATTATTTTTTCGCAATATATCGGCGACCGTACTTGCACCCTCGAAAAAGATAACGATACGCCTATTCTGACCGACAACACCCCGCGCCTCGAATATTATTACTTTTCTCCTCCTTCGAGACGCCCGATCCGTTGTGACTAGCGGATGCCTTCAGACCATGCCCAACATTCTTCGCGCGGTAATCTTCGATCTTGGCGGAACGCTCATGTTCGAGCGCGAAGCCACGCGCCCCATCGGCGCCCAGGGGGATGAAGCGTTGACCCGTTACCTGCGCGAACAGGGTCTGGAGTTAAACCTGTCCACTTTTCCGCTGGAGTTTCGCAAAAAGCTGGATATGTACTTCAACCAACGAGAAAAAGACCTGTTCGAGACCACCTACTCATTCGTCCTGCGCGATATCCTCAGTTCCAAAGGATATAACGATGTGTCGGACGATCTCATCCGTAGCGCATTGGACCGCCTGTTCGCCGTCACGCAGACCAACTGGATTTTGGAAAGCGACACCCTTTCCACCTTGAAAAAAATAGAAGCGGACGGCTACCGCATGGGCTTGATCTCGAACGCCGGCGACGATAAGGACGTGCAACAGATGGTTCAAAAATTCCACATTTCGCGTTTCTTCGACTTTGTGCTGACCTCCGCCGCGTGCAGTTATCGCAAGCCGCATCCGCGCATCTTCGAAATGGCGCTGTCGAATTGGTACTTCCTGCCCTCGGAGGCGGTCATGGTGGGAGACAACCTAACCGCCGACGTGAAGGGGGCAAAAGCCGCGGGGTTGTTCGGGGTATGGCTCACGAGGCGGGCAAACTCTCAACCGGAAGAGCAGGCTGACATCCAGCCGGACGCGACGATCTCCACGCTGGCAGAGTTGCCATCCATTCTCGATCGCCTTCAGGTCCAATAATCCATGACGCGGAACAAATCTGCGCTTGCGTATGCCGCGCTCGGCGCGGGCATTTTGGCGTTAAGCTTGTCAGCCATGTTCGTGCGCTGGGCAGACGCGCCGGGACCCGTCACCGCGTTCTATCGGATCTTTTTTTCCATCTTTCTGTTGTTGCCCTTCTTCGTTCCGCGCATAAGAAATAATCCGTCGGTGGCAACGCGCTCCATCGTGTTTCCGCTTCTGGCAGGCGTCTTTACCGCGTGCGACCTCGCGCTGTGGACTTCGGCGCTTTCGTACACCACCGCTTCGAACGCAACGCTGTTAGGCAACACCGCCCCATTATGGGTCGCGCTGGGAACATGGCTGATCTTCAAACAAAAATTGAGCCGCGAATTTTGGCGCGGGTTAGGATTCACGCTAGCAGGCGCGGCGGTGATCATGGGCACCGATTTTATCCTGCATCCGCGCTTCGGGCTGGGCGATGTAATGGCAACCCTTACCGGCGTGTTTTACGGCGGATACTTTCTTTTCACCGAAAAAAGCCGCGCGCGTTTTGATTCAGTTGTTCACATCTGGCTTGTTGGGGTGGGCGCAAGCGTCTCGCTCCTGGTCATCAATCTCGCCCTGCAATATCCGCTCGTTGGCTTCGATTCGCGCACCTGGCTTGTGTTTCTTGCTTCTGCTGTTGTTTCGCAACTAATCGGCTACATGGCGCTTGCTTACGCCCTCGGGCATTTGCCCGCCTCCATCGTTTCGCCGACGATGATCCTGCAGCCTGTGGTCACAACGCTCCTCGCCATCCCATTGCTTGGCGAGTTACCCACGATCTGGCAAGGCATTGGAGGAGCCGTTGCGCTGGCGGGCATTTTCCTCGTCCATCGTTCGCATCAACAGGGCTTGCCGGAAACGCCGAACGCCTGATTCGCAAGTTCCCCCTTTTCAACTTTCGCGGCGGGGATATAATCGGACTACAATCAGCCGAATTCAGAGGAGAATCACATGGAAACGAAGTCCTTTACCGAAACTGGCCGGGTCCCGGTCACTGTAATTCACGTGGATGGAAACATTGACTCCGGAACCTCCGAGCAGTTTCTGGCTCACGCAAATGAATTAATGAAAAGCGGAGCGCGCCACATTCTTGTTGATCTCTCTCACGTAAAATTCGTTAGCAGCGCCGGACTGCGCGCGCTCCACGATGTATTCACCCAACTTCGCGCGCTCGACCCAGACACGCCGCCAAACGACGTGGAGGTGAAAAAAGGAATCAGCGCGGGTGTGTATAAATCACCGCATCTAAAACTTCTCAATCTATCGCCGGAAGCGCGCATGGCTTTCGAAACGGCGGGATTCGACATGTTCATCGGAACATTTACAGACAAAGCCGCCGCAATCGCTTCATTCTGACGGGACGGCTGATTCGCCTCCCACGCGCAGACCTCACAAGCCTTGAAGACCTGTGAGGTCTTTTTTTCCCTTATAATCCCCTCCATGCCCGATCTCTTCGACCACGCCATGCAAGAACGGATGAAAAGCGAAGCGCCCCTCGCCGCACGGATGCGTCCGCGCACGCTTGAGGAGTATATCGGGCAGGAACATATCGTCGGCGAGGGGAAACTTCTCTGGCGCGCGATCAAATCTGATAAATTATTTTCCTCCATTATTTTGTGGGGACCACCTGGCACAGGCAAGACCACGCTTGCCCAAGTGATTGCCAATACAACCAAGAGTCATTTCGTCACCATCTCTGCCATCCTCGCAGGCAAAGCGGACTTGCGCGTCATCATTGACGAAGCCATCGAGCGCCGCCGCCTGCGCAACGAACGGACGATCCTCTTCGTAGACGAAGTCCACCGCTGGAACAAAGCTCAACAAGACGCGCTCCTCCCCCACGTGGAGGCGGGAGTCGTCACCCTCATCGGCGCGACTACAGAAAATCCGTATTTCGAGGTTATCAAAGCGTTGATCTCGCGCTCGCGTGTCTTTCAATTACGAAATTTGAATCAAGCGGAGACAGGCATCCTGATTGACCGCGCGCTCACAGACAAAGAACGCGGCTATGGCAATCAAGCCATCAAACTTGATGATAACGCCCGCAACCACCTCATCGAAACCGCCAGCGGCGATGCGCGCAACGCGTTGAATGCAATCGAACTCGCTGTTGAGTCAACAGAACCGAATAAAGATGGGGTTATCCACATCACGCTGGATGTCGCGCAAGAGTCCATTCAACGCCGCGCGGTTCTCTACGACAAAGACGGCGACGCGCACTACGACACGATCTCCGCGTTCATCAAGTCTGTGCGCGGAAGTGATCCCGACGCGGCATTGTACTGGCTCGCCAAAATGATCTACGCGGGTGAAGATCCGCGCTTCATCATCCGCCGCTTGATTATCCTCGCGGGAGAAGATATCGGTCTCGCCGACCCAATGGGACTCGTCGTCGTATCCTCCGCCGCCCAAGCGTTTGACTTCATCGGTCTGCCCGAGGGAATCTACCCCATCGTCGAAGCGACACTCTATCTTGCCACCGCGCCTAAATCCAACAGCGCGGGCGCATATTTCTCGGCGATGAAGAAAATCGAGGACGAGGGACAAGTCTCCGTGCCGCGTCACCTCATGGATGGCAACCGCGATGCCGCCGCGCTGGGACACGGCAAAGATTATGTGTATCCGCACGAACACGAAGGTCACTTCACGCCACAACAATATTTGCCGAAGAGATTGCTGGGGACCTATTTTTATTCCCCATCACAAGAAGGCTACGAAGCACAAGTGACCGCCCGCCTCGAAATGTGGCGAGACGCGCAAAGAAAAGCATTGGGCATCACGAAGGTGGAGAATCTCCCCGCCATGAGCGAGGAGCAAATTGTCGAAATGAAGAGGAAGATACGATAATATGTGTAGCCGACGTTCTCTAACATCGGCGGTTGTGTTGCATATTCAATGTCGGCGCTAGAGAGCGCCGACTACACATAACTTTGTTTTGGAAAACGGAAAACAAAATCATGACCGAAAAACGCTACCGCATCGAGGGCTCGATCTATTACATCACCAGTGTGGTTTATAATCGCCTGAAAATTTTCACGCAGCCTTCGTTCATCATCCCACTCATTGATAGTTTCAATTATTATCGCTTCCAATATTCCTGCAAACTGATCGGCTTTGTCATCATGCTCGACCATATTCACCTGTTGCTTTACCCCGAAAAGGCAGAATCCATCACAGATTTCATGCGCGACTTCAAACGATTTACATCGGGTCGCATTACTAGGCAAGCAAAATTAGAGGGGAAAACTGAATGGGTCGAAGCGTTTGAACAAGCAGGCACAGAGACAGACCGAGCCGATTTCAAAGTCTGGCAGGATAGTTTTTGGGAACAATTTATTTACACTGAGAAATTTCTGAAACAGAAGCTGGATTACATTCATATGAATCCCGTCAGGGCAGGGATTGTAGAGTCTGCGGCGGATTACCCGTATTCAAGTTATAGGAATTATTATCTCAACGACAATACGTTGATTGAAATTGATAGTCATTGGGAATGACTCGTGTTGTGTAGTTCGCGCTCTCTAGCGCGAACGCTCTTTCGTGCGAACAAAAAATAACCAAAACCGTCAGCGTTAGAGAACGCCGACTACACAGGATTCTTATGCCAACCCTCCTCCTCATCCGTCACGGCGAAAACAATTACACCAAAACCCACAAGATGGCAGGGCGGCTGCCCGGGGTGCATCTCAACGAAAAGGGACAGAAGCAGGCTCAAGCGTTGGCTGACGCTCTGAAAGATGTCCCGCTGAAAGCCGTGTACGCGAGTCCGCTGGAGAGGGCGATGGAAACGGCAAGTCCGATTGCAGAGTCGCACAAGTTGAAGATCATCCAACAGCCTGAGTTGATGGATACCGATATCGGGGAATGGCAAGGTAGGTCATGGCGCGTGTTGGGATTGATGAAAGTGTGGAAGATCGTGCAGAACGCGCCGTCAAGATTCAGGTTTCCAAACGGCGAGTCGTTTATTGAAACACAGACTCGCTGTGCGGACGCGCTGGAAAAAATAATCAACAAACACAAAAACCCAAAAGATATCGTCGCGGTCGTTTTTCATGCCGATCCGATTCGCCTGTCGGTGGCGCATTTTCTGGGGATGCCGCTCGATCATTTCCAACGGTTGAGTTGCGACACAGGTTCGGTGACAGTCATCCACGCGAGTGAATCGCGGGCAACGCTCGTCAAAATGAATCAACGTCCGCCGTTTGATTTTTTGCCGAAGAAAAAATAACGCTTCAGGACAGTAGAAGTTAAGCAGTTGAGCCTGTTTCGTCGAAGTTGCGCTACGACGGCGGCACGATTTGCCAAGCAAATCGAACTGCCCGCCAACTGCGTAAGTCGTAGGCAGGTAAAATAATGTTATGAGCGCGCTTCCAACCGGCACCGTCACATTTCTCTTCACCGACATCGAAGGCTCGACAAAACTTTGGGAGGAATATCCCGAAGCGATGAAGTCTGCGCTGGCGAAGCACGATTCGATTCTGAAAGAAGCCGTCGAATCGAATCGCGGACAGATCGTCAAAACCACAGGCGACGGAATCCACGCGGTCTTTACCACCGCAATTGATGCAATCAATGCGGCTATCGAATCACAACACAAACTCAATTCTCTAATTCTCAATGACAATGTGGTCTCGGTACGTGGCGCGGACGAACTGCGCCACTACTCGACCACCGATGTCCACTTAAAATCCCGCATGGGACTCCACACAGGCGAAGCCGAATTGCGCGAGGGCGATTACTTCGGTCAAACCTTGAACCGCGCGGCGCGAATCATGTCTGCGGGGCATGGCGGGCAGATATTAATTTCGGATGTTGTCGCGCAGGTGGCGAATGAGCATTTGTCGGCGAATGTTTCGTTGCTTGATCTGGGCGAGCATTATCTCAAAGGCGTCGTGCAAGCGGAAAAAATTTATCAAGTCGTTGCGCAGAACCTGCAAAAAGAGTTTCCTCCGCTCAATTCGATTCCAACCGCGACGAACAATTTGCCTCAACAACTCACCTCGTTCATCGGGCGCGAGCGCGAATTGAGAGAGGCGTGCGAGAAACTTGCGCCAGCAAAACTGCTCACGCTGATCGGTCCTGGCGGCACAGGCAAGACGCGCTTGTCCATTCAGGTCGGCGCGGAGCGGCTTGCCAATTTCAAAAACGGCGTGTGGCTGGTGGAACTTGCGCCGATCAGCGATCCCGCGTACATCATCCCTGCCATTGCGACGGTGTTCGAGATTCGCGCGGTGCAAAATTTTCCGCTCATATATTTTGTCATTGATTATTTGCGCGCAAAGGAAATCCTGCTCATCCTCGATAACTGCGAGCATCTCGTCGAAGCCAGCGCGGAGATCGTGAATCAACTTTTGCATGAATGTCCGCAACTCAAGATCATCGCCTCGAGCCGCGAAGCGTTGGGCGTGGATGGCGAGACGATCTATCGCGTGCCGTCGTTGCAGGATGATGAAGCCACGCGACTCTTCGTCGAGCGCGCGACGAAAGCCGAGCCGCGCTTCCGCCTCACGGATGAGAACGCCTCTTTCGTCGCCCAAATCTGTTCCCGCCTCGACGGGATTCCGCTCGCCATCGAGTTAGCCGCGGCGCGCGTAAAACTGCTCACACCCGAACAAATCGCGGCGCGACTCGATGACAGATTCAAACTGCTCACGGGCGGAGTCCGCACTGCGTTGCCGCGCCAGCAAACGCTACGCGCGTTGATTGACTGGAGTTATCACCTGCTCACCGCAACCGAGCAACGCGCCCTGCGCGGACTGTCCGTTTTTTCAGGCGGGTGGACGCTCGAGGCGGCTGAATCAGTTGTCGGCGCGGATGAAGCGTTGGACGGTTTGTCGGGACTGGTCAACAAGTCGCTGGTCATCGTCGAGGAGCAGGATGGTAAATCTCGCTATCGTTTCCTCGAAACCATCCGTCAGTACGCGATGGAAAAATTAGTCGAAGCAGGCGAGGCAATTGAAACACGCGATCGGCATTTGGATTACATGTTGGGAGTCACAAGATATTCTCCGACGCGAATGTTTGGAACAGAAGATATCGCATTGCTGAATCAGATCGAATCGGAACACGATAATTTGCGCGCCGCGTTGGAATGGGCAACGTCGAATCATCCTGTCAAAGCCATCCAGTTGGCGTATAGCGCGGGAGGTTTTTGGACCATACGTGATTACAACGCGGAGGCACACATGTGGTGCAGTGCGATTCTCGAGAAAACGGAAACACTGGCGGGGCTTGAGGAAGACCGCTGTCGCTTGTACAGTTTGTTGGGGTGGCTCTACGTTACGATGGGCGAACACAAAAAGGGACGCGCGGCTTCGGAACGGGCAATTGCACTAGGCGAAAAGGCGAACGTTATCGCGCTAACTGCGCGAGCATATACCGTTCTGGCATTGTCATGTGGTTTTTTGGGAGATTTTCCTAACGCATTCCCAGCTAGTGAAAAAGCAGAAAGCATCGCGCGCGAATACGGTCTCATCGCAGAATTATCGTTCATTTGCTCCACGCGCGGACAATTGGAATTTCTTGGAAAGGGCGATCTGCCATCGGCGATGAAATATATTCATGAAGCCTCCGACCTCGCTCACAAGGCGGATTTTATATGGGCTTCAACATTCGTGGACATCGGCATGGGGCATATCGCCGCTGTCATGGGAGACATGGAAACCGCCCGCGCGGCTTTCGGAAGAAGCGCCGAGACTGCAAAGCAAATGCGAAATAAGCGAGGCGCATATTCAAGCCAGAGCGATTTCGCTCATATACTCCGTCAGCGCGGCGAACTCGATGAAGCGTTGACGAGTTACAAAGAGGTATTGCCCAAGTGGAAAGACTTGGGTCATCGGGCGGCAGTGGCGCATGTATTGGAATGCGCCGCGTTCATTCTCGTCAGAAAAGAGGAACCCGAACGCGCTGTTCTTCTGCTCGCCGCGGCGGAGGCGTTACGCGAGGCAATTGATTCGGAGATGACAAGTACGGAAAAGGAAGAACACGCGAAGGAAGTATCAGAGTTGCAGGAGTTGCTGGGCGAAGCGGAGTTCAAGAAGGGATGGGAGAAGGGCAGGAAGATGACGATGGATGAGGCGATTGAGTTGGCGTTGGAGCGTGCTTCATAATTCGTGGAAGGCATAAAAAAGCATCAGCCACAGAGAACACAGAGTTCACGGAGATTTTTAAAGGATGTTCCTGATTACCTTACATAATGGATTCGGGACGCAGATGAACGCTGATTTCGCTGATTCGAAAGGAAAAAAATCTGCGTTTTCAGCGTGAATCAGCGTCCCGATTTTGAAAGTGTAAGGTAATCAGAGGATGTTCTTAGAGTTTTCTGCGCGCTCTGTGGCAAAGAAAGGAGTATGACGTTGTCTCGCCATGGCAAAATTAAAACTAGACTTACATGAGATTTACAACAAAGGCGATATGATCGAAAAAGAATTGAATCGCATTGTGGAGGAAGCGATTGAGAGGAAAATCAATTTGGTTGAAATTATCCCAGGCAAAGGCAGTGGGCAACTCAAGAAAAAAGTGTTGCGTTTCTTGAATCAGAGTCATATCAAAAAGTTGTATCATCGCGTAGAAAAAGACGATAAGAATTTTGGTCGTATCTTTATTCATTTCAGATTTTGACCGCCATGTCATTGCGAGGGCGCGCTTGTACTTCGCCCGAAGCAATCCCCAACGAACCATAAGTGTTGTTACGCGGTTTTGCCTTGACCATCAACCATCCACGAATAAAGCCACGAATGCACGAATGTCAACCTACGAATTCGTTTATTCGCGAGCATTCGTGGACGGTCACCGACCCGCAATAAAAGCATTGCCAACCAAAGACAAAATGCGTATGGTGAGTTTACAAGATTGCTTCGTCGTGGCGTGATTCGCGCCATTCCTTGCAACGACATAAAGGTATAACATGACACACAAAATCATTTTAGAAACGGACAGACTACTCCTCCGTCATCAAGTCCTTTCGGATCTGGACGATCTCTGGGCGTTGTATCAAAACCCCAACATCACAAAGTACATTCCCGATGCGCCGCGCTCGCGGGCAGAGGCGCAGGAGGAACTCGAATGGCACATGCACGGACATCCCAAACATCCCGAACTGGGATTGTGGGCGACCATCCATAAAGAGACTGGTAAATTTATTGGGCGTTGCGGTCTGCTTCCGTGGACGATTGAGGGACAATACGACGTGGAAGTTGCGTACACGCTCGCGCAAGATCATTGGGGACAAGGTTTGGGGACCGAAGCCGCGCAAGGAATTTTGCAATATGGTTTTGAGATGTTAAAATTACAACGTATGATCTGTTTGATAGACCCCGCGAATATCCCATCCCAGCGCGTGGCAGAAAAGATGGGCATGGCTTGGGAAAAGACAGCGGATGGCTGGGAGGGAGATAATATTCCGTTTTATATTTATTCGATCGTGAAGGTTGAGCCGAACCAGCCACGCGAAACTGAAAGCCGCAGAGGAGGAAATTCATAGCCCGGCGCGTTTCAGTCTTCTTATGATGCTGGAGCATGTCGCAGGTAGATTGCCCAATACACGATCGCCACCAGGGCTACGCCGCCAATGATATTACCGATTGTCACCGGCAATAAATTTGAAATCCAAAATGCCTGCCATGTCAATTTGTCGAGGTTCGGGATCGACTCGGCAACGGTGGAGGTGAATGCAGGGTCGAACATTTTGATCATCAGCGCGTACGGAATGAAATACATGTTGGCAATGCTGTGTTCGAAACCAGCCGCGACGAATGCCGTGATGGGGAAGATGATCGCGGCGATCTTGTCGAGCGTGCTGCGGGCGCTAAAGGTCAACCAGACCGCCAGGCACACCAATCCGTTACAGAGAATACCGAGCGCCACAGCTTGTAAAAAATCGAGGTCGCATTTGGCGGCGCCGATGCGCAACGCGGTAATCCCCACAGCGTTTCCGCCGAACGTGTATTGCTTCGTAAAGAACATCAGAATCACAGTCCCGATGGCGCCGACAAAATTCCCCGCATAGACCACAACCCAGTTCCGCAAAACGGCGCCCATGGCGACTTTTCCGCTTGCCCATGCCATCACGATCAGGTTGTTGCCGGTAAATAACTCCGCGCCCCCAACCACGACCAGAATCAAGCCGAGGCAAAAGACCAAGCCCGCCAGCAGGCGGGTTACGCCGTACGGCAGGGAGCCCGAATACGCCAGCCCATCGCTTTGCGCGGTGAATGTGATGGACCCCGCGCTGACGGTTGTAGAAAAGATGGCTCCCAGCGAAATGAACGCGCCCGCCAAAACGGCAAGCATAAACATTTTCAAAAACGACATCTCGGCTTTGCGCACGCCCAACGTCTCTGCCCGCGAAGCCATCTCTTGCGGAAGCAACGCGTCAATGTGAATTTCGCTCATGGCATCCTCCGTGATTGCTGTAGTTGCATCATAACAAACTTGCTTTACCCGCTTGTCATCAGGATGCGGTGATTTTCTTCCCAAATTCTTCCGTGAGGCATGTCAATTTCCATCGGGATCCTTTTTAACGTCAGTAATGGATAAGCCAAACGCGCGACCATGTCACCCTGAGAGAGCGTGTTTTTCGCGACCGAAGGGTCTCGGATGAGCCTTTCCGAGATGCTTCGGGGCAAAGATCGCCCCTCAGCATGACATGAAATTATTATCCATTATTCACGTTTTTTAAGCCGCTCAATCTCAGCGGGCGATAGATCGCGCCATGCTCCGGGCTTCAAATTACCCAGCGTGATGCGCCCGATCTGGGAACGGAACAACCTCAACGTGAAAAGCCCGACCGCCGCGGTCATGTGACGTATCTGGCGTTTCTTTCCCTCGCGAAGCTTGATTTCGATCCACGCAGTCGGCCCGTGAGGCGTGACCGGCTTGAGGCGGGGAGGCAGGCTGGGGTCGGGAATGAGGCGGGCTTTGCACGGGAGAGTCCGATAGTCTTTGAGTTGCACGCCGCGTTCCAAGCGCGATAATTTCTCCGGGGATGCGTCGCCCTCCACCATCACCCAATAGGTTTTTTCCTCATGGTGGCGAGGGTCGGTCAGTTTTTTGATGAGCGCGCCATCATCGGTCAGGAGCAGTAACCCTTCGCTGTCGCGGTCCAGTCGCCCCGCCGCGTACACATCCGGCACAGGGATAAATTGCTTAAGCGTCGGATGACCGGTGCCTTCATCCGTAAATTGCGAAAGAACGCCATAAGGCTTGTTGAAGAGGATGTATCGCATTTAGTCAATCGGGACTATAATATTTTTATTAAACAACCCAGAGGAGATATACATGGGAAAGAAAATCGTTAAACATTCGGGCGGCAGGCATAAAATCACCGGCAAAGGAGGCAAAAAATCGTTCGACCTGGCATTGAACGCGAAAAACATTGACGATTACATCGTGGAAGAATTGGACGGGGATGACATGAAGGTCCCTGCCGACAACCCGTTGAACATCAACTGGTTTGCCTGTTTCAACATCAAAAACAAGAAAGACAATAAATACGCGGCTGTGAACTATTCGTTCGAAATCGATGTCGAGGAAAAACAGCGCATCTTCCTCGCCTACCCAAACAAAGAAGGCGTCATCACCGCCCATGAGATCACCGATAAGGTCAAAAAGGGAAGATTGAAGGTTGAACTCAGCGAGGGCGATCCCGCCGTTGGCGGCGTTCCGTAGACACGTTTACATTTTTGCCACATGCCCCATAATCTCCCGTCGCCACGGCACGTTGTCGATAAACCGGCGGCGGGAGGAGACAACAGAAATTCGCGCGGCTTGCGCGTTGAGCAGGTCGCGAGCCACGGCAAGGATTTCATCACAGCGGGGATCGTGTTTCGTTTTCAACGCGTCAAAGCAGGCAAGATAAATTCTCAGCGGTTCTTCAGCGCCGTCCAGCGTCCCGCCATTCGCCAAATATTCCATCACTTCATTTGCATACTGGATGGCAAGAGCGTGATCGTGATCGGCAAGGGCAACGCGGATTAACCCCGCCAGCGGTTCCTTCGCAAGTGAGGGCTGGTTCTGCTCCGCGCGCATCTCCAACGCCCGGGCGAACGCGCTTCGCGCCTCATCCAATTTTCCACTGCCGAGCAAGGCATTCCCAAGATAGTAATACGACCACGCCTCGCCGGATTTATCTCCCCTTTCAAGCGACAACTCCATCGCCTGGACGGCATATTGCTCCGAAGGTTCAACATAGCCCTGAGCCTCGTTGACGGCGCTCAAGTTCAGCAAGGTATAAATTTCCTGATACGAATGATCCACCTCCCGCGCGATAGACAGGGCGCCCTCGAGTTCCGCGCGCGCGGTTTCATAATCGCCCAGTAACATGTTCACCCAGCCGATATTTGCCTTTTCAACGCCTTCGCCGAAACGGTCGCCAAGTTCTACCGCGAGTTTTTGAGCCTGTTTGTAATACTCCCGGGCGGCAATGTAATCTCGCAACACATACGCCGCGGCGTTGGCGAGGTTGCCCAATGCCCGCGATTCCAAAACACGATCCCCCACCTCGCGCGCAATTTCCACAGCCTGTTCCATGTGCTCAACCGCCAACGCGGGCTGGTGTGATTCCAGCAGGATCAGGCCGAGCGCGGTAAGCGATCTGCCCTCCTCGACGCGATTCTTCAATGCCCGCGCCAGCTCCAGCCCTTCGCGCTGACGGGCAATGGCTTCCTCCACCCTGCCAAGCCTGAAAGACGCCTGCGACCTTACAAGGTAAATCCCCAACGCGATCTCGGGTTCTTCGAGCCGCATCGAGATTTCGACGACCCGCTCAGACGTTTGAAGCGTGTTCTGATAATCGCCTATTGTGAAATAGTAGTGCGCGTACAACCTCCACGCGGTTGCCAGTCGCCGATCATCGCGCAATTGAACGGCAAGTTTTTCCAGCGCGTCCAAGTCTCTCGCCTGCAAGGCGCGGTTTCCGATTCTGCCATACAAATTCACCCGTTCCAGTAACAAGCGATATTGATTTTCGAAGTCGTCAAACGCGGTGAACGAGTACGCGCGCGTGTAATACTCGATTGCCTGATTGTTCTGGTAGGCTTCGGCGGAGGCTTTCCCCGCCAGCGTGTAATAATGAAGCGCTTTGGGTTTTAGCTCTCCCAGTTCGGCGTGATGCGCCAATTCGGCAGAGTGGAACGGCGCGTCGGCGCCATAGTTTTTTTCCAGCGCATTCACAGCCAGGCGGTGAAGCTCCTGCCGATGGGCGCGCATTTGCATGGTGTATGCCGCATCGCGCAACAAACCGTGCGTAAACACGTATCGATCGTCACCCGCGGTTTTCCAGATATCGTGCCGTTCAGCCTCCCGCGCATTCTTTTCGACCACAGATATATCGACCGCCATCTCCGCCAATACCGGGACGGAAAACACCCTCCCAAGAACTGCGGCGGTTTGCACGATCTCCTTCACGCTCATGTCCAATTGATCGAGCCTGGCTACCAGCATGGCGCGGATGTCGCCCGGCAGGAACAAGTCGCGGACTCGCTCCGACAACGCCCATCCATCTCCGCGAGTTTCGATAAGACTCTCTTCCTGTAAATAGCGGATAATTTGTTCAATGAAAAACGGGTTGCCTTCTGAGCGTTCAAGAACCAGATTCGTTAACCCCGCCGTGGATAGACCGCCCAATAAAACCTCCAGTTGGCGCGACACGGCTTCTTCCGACAACCTCCCCAGCGTGATCGAAACATCCGCCAGTTCTTCATTTTCGGCAAACGGGTTGCCCTGCAATCGTGAAGCGATAACGATCGCCACCGGGTATGGGTCTTTGCCGGTCCGCAAGGCGCGTTTCAAACGCGGCAGGAAGTGAAGCGTATCTTCATCGATGTATTGAGCATCATCGAACACAAGAATTACAGGTTGAATCAGGCTTTCCGCCTCGATCAGATAAATAAGCGCTGCCAGGGTGTTGTTGTATCGGCTCTTCGCATCGAGACTCTCGTATAACGACCCCTCCCAATACAAATCCACCAATGCGCCCAACACGGACCGCAGGCGATCCAGCTCCAGCGCCAGGTCTTGATCGGATGTTGTTTCGATCAACCTTTGCATTCGGCTTTCAAAATTTTCGATACGTTTCTCAACAGGCTCCGCCGCAGCAACGCCAAAGTACCGAAATAGCCAGTGACGGATGGGGTTGAACGATTCCCTGAGAATCTGGTCAGCCTGCAAGACCCCCCAATGGATGTTTGGATTCTCATGCGCCACGACTGTGCGGAATTCATGGACGAGCCGTCCTTTCCCGGTTCCGGGATCGCCCAGTAAAAGCAACAACCCCGGGAATTGCCATTTCCATAACGGTTCGGCGAATTTCAAACAACGGGATAGTTCTTCGTCGCGCCCGACCATTTCGCCCTGATAGATCGACTCGGCTTGCGCCCGACGGCTTTTGAGCACGTGCACTTTTTGCTCGGAGGAAAACCCCTTGAACCTCTGAACGCCTAAAAATTCGATCTCGAACCACGCCGAGACGCGCCGCGCGATGCGATCATCCACCCAGATCTGCCCCGTCTCCGCCGACATCATGAAACGCGCGGAGAGGTTTACGCCCCACCCGTAGCAGGTGTAATCCTCGCTCATGCTACTGCCGAGGTACCCGGCATGCGCGATGTAGTACGTGATCCCGGCCGTGATCGGAAAATCTACCCGCGACTTTAACTCGAGGATGAAATTCAACACCCTGCCGATATCGTTTTCAAACGCAACCGGCGCGCCCCACAGCATCAACATGTTGCAACCTTTGTCGCCGAAATCCAGCCGGTTTAACAAACCGCCAAATTTCTGCCGAAGTTCAAACACCACGCGGAAGAAACGCTCGAGTTCTTCACCCGCCAATTCCGGAAACCGCATGAAGAGATTGACCACCTGGCGAAATTCGCCGCGCACATCTTGCGAGACGATTTCCTCAGGGAAAAATACCTTCGAGGCTTCGAAATCGACCGATGGAAAATTCGTCGGGTTGGGTGATGGTTTCCCACGGCGAAACCCGCCGTAACGGTGGAAGGATCCGGCAGGCTGGGTCTGCACCGAATCCGACAACAAGCGAAGTATGCCATCCGTAAAGAGAATCTCGCCAGCCGAGGCTTGCTGTTCTGCCCGCGCCGACTCGTCCACCGCCGCGCCACGAAAATAATAGGTGGCGCTTTCCTCGTCGGCGGAACGCAAAATCCCCCAAGCCACGTCGCCCACGGCAAGACCTACTTTTACCGAGAATTGAAAATTGCCATACAGAGTCTGTCGGACCGGGTTGTTGAAAAGATGAGACTGCACTTCAGAGGCGGCGGCGAGCGCGCGCAAGGCAACCACGCGCGGCGGAATATCCTCCAAAGGGAACAACGCCATGATGCCATCGCCGGCAAACCCCACCACTTTGCCGCCATATTCGAAGATACTTTCAACGAGAGGGTCGAACACGCCATGCATCAATCCTGCCAGAACCTCCGCCCCGTGCTGACCGTGTTGCATGAGCGTGTCGGTCATGGAGGAAAAGCCGGAAAGATCAAGGAACAAGCCAACCGCCGAAAATTCCCCGGCGTATTTTCCTGCCCGATAATTATCGATGATAATTTGAGGGACAACGCGATGCATCTCAAATATTGTAGCATGTATAATGCTGTCATGCGAGAAGGCATCGTTCAGATCAGGGTCTGCCGCTCATGCGGGTTGCGCTATCCGCTCACCGACGAGCGCGTATTTGGGATTCGGTGCCCGGTATGTTTGGGCGAAACCCGCCTCGCGGCACAAAGGAAAGAAAACTTTGAAACCTCGCCCATCCAGCAACACGCAAGGAGGGAAAACCCGGGCGGTCTCTCTGTGCTTCTCGACAATATCCGCTCTGCGGGAAATGTCGGTTCGATCTTGCGAAGCGCGGAGGGCTTCGGCTTCTCACACGCGTATTTGTGCGGCATCACGCCAACCCCCGAAAACGACACCGTAAAAAAGACCGCGCTGGGGGCGGAAGAATGCGTCACATGGTCGTATCACAAAGACGCGGTGAAACTGACAAAAGGATTGAAAGCGAAAGGATGGGATATCGTCTCGCTTGAGGAGGGAAAAAACGCCAGCGACATCGCCGGCGCCCGGCGCGACCTCGACCCCGCCCGGCAAACGGTGTTGATCGTCGGGAACGAAGTCACCGGCGTGGACGCCTCCTTGCTTGAACTGTGCAGGCGCGTTTACCATATCCCCATGCGCGGCGAAAAGAAATCATTCAATGTGGCGGTGGCATTCGGCATCGCGGCATACGCGTTTCGCGCAACTGGCTGACTTGCTCCTGTGTTATCATAACCATACCGCATCACAATAGGAGATTAATCATGGCGATCAAATTATCCTTACCCGTCAACGGACCCATCACGCAACTGTTCGGCGAAAACCCGGATCTATACAAGAAGTGGGGCTTCCCCGGACACAACGGCATCGATTACGGCATCCCCAATGGAACTCCCATCATGGCCGCCACGGCAGGAACCGTCGCATTGGTCGGCTTTGAAAACGGCGGCTACGGCAACTACGTCAAACTCAGCCATGCGGACGGCAGTAAAACCTATTACACCTACTACGCCCATCTCGCGCACGCCTCCGTGTCGGCTGGGCAAAAAGTAAAAACAGGAACCGTCATCGGCACGAGCAACAACACCGGCGCGAGCACGGGTCCGCACCTGCATTTCGGCTTGAAGATCGACGGTGAGAACCCTCCGTACAAGGGATATGTCGACCCGACGCCATACTTCGCCAAAGACACAGAAACCAGCGAATCGGCGGTCGCCTCAGATATTCCGGATGCGGTCAAAATTCCATCCAGCCTTTCGTTTGAAGTGCTTTCCGACCTGCTCAACGTCCGCAACGGACCCGGCGTCGAATTCAGCATCGTTGGTCAATTGGAAAAAGGCGCCGTTATCTCAGGCAAACGCTTGCAATCGAAAAGCGTGTGGGTCGAATACGAAAAAGGAAAATGGATCGCGCTGGCGTTCAACGGAATCGTGAACCTCAAAGTGAAATAGCGGATTAATGCGCGTCTTTCCGCCCTTCAGCCTGCTTTGCCTCACCCCCATCATTCCCGCCGCCTGCGCCGCCGATCTCCAATTCAGTTTTGCGTGGAAGTAAACGCGAAGTCGCCCGAAAGACAAATAACGCCCCGAACATTCGGGGCGTTATGTTTTTGAATTGTCGATCCGATTATGCACTTGTTCGAGCAAGTGCGCAATCTCATCGCGTTCCGCGCGGGCATCCTGAAGGGATTTTTTGATCGTCTCCTGCTCGACCTCCGACTGGGAGGTGTTGAGCAAATGTTCAGAGCGGGTGATCTGCGCCAACTTATGGCTCATCTTGATCTCAAGTCTCTTGCGATAGCCTTCATAGAAATCGTAATCGCTCACAGTATGGTGGGCGGGCATGATCTTTTGCGCAAGAATATCTGAGATGGTCGGCAGAAACAGCGCGATATCGACCGGCTTCTCGATGAACTGCGTCACGCCAATGGCAATCGCAAAATCCTTATCTTCGGGCGTGACGTATGTTGCGGAAAGGAAGACCACTGGCAGGTCGCGGGTGGCGGGGTCGATGCGCAGTCGATGGACGAGACTGAAGCCGTCCATTTTGGGCATCAGGATATCGGCGATCACCAGCAACGGGCGTTCCTTTTTGATCGCTTCCAGCGCTTCCTCCCCATTACGCGCAGTCACCACTCGATACCCTTTGAATTTGAGGGTGGTATCGAGCAGGTTGAGAATATCGGGAATGTCGTCTACTACGAGCAGGTAACCTTTTGTCTCCTCAGACATGTTGCCCATTCTACCATCACAACAGATTTGAAAAATAGTACGATGGTTGCAAAAAATCAGGGTTTCCACGAAAAGCAGGCAATCCTCATCCCATTGGATGCGCGCGGATGGCGCCTTGCGACGGCGAGTCTGCTGATCTTGATGTTTCGCATGCCTCTCCTCCTATTCGAGTTAACCCAAATTGCCGAACAGCGTAGTAGCGACTTCAGTCGCTTTTACTGTAAGTTGACGACCATTGCAGATTAACAATTAAACCGAGCAATAAACACAGGCGTTTTTAGCCGCAGAGTCGCAGAGACTCTGCGAAAATCAATTAAAAACTCTGTGACTCTGTGCCTCTGCGGCAGGCAATTTATTGCTCGATTAATTTGGAAAAGCACAAAAGTCGTCACTACGCGTTAGCCATTCAAGGTTATTCTGAATAGCCTACATACGTTAACGATTGGGGTCGATGAAATTGAACAGGTCATCCAGATAGCGTTCGGCAAACTCGATAATGACCACGTCGGGTTCCTGCTCATCCACCCACGATAGATTCCACAACCCGCCACCGCTGAAATTTTGGATGAAAATCCCGCGATGAAAATGTTCGCCCAACATGGGGTTGACGTTGAAAAAGTATGAGTCGTGGTAGATGACGAGATTCGGCAGAGCCGCATCTGGATTGTAGGAGAACAACAACTTGCGCCCGCCGAGGTTGACGGTTTTGTAGGATGTGGCAAGGTCGAACGTGGGCGCGAGGCGAAGTTTCGACTCGGTCAGCGAGGTGGCGCCGATCACGTTGGCGAGGTCGAGAGGTTCTGGCTCCAATATTTGCTCCGCAAAGTCTGACAACGGGCGGGGGGAAAGGTTCGGATATGTTTCACCCAACCGCTCCATCAGCAGGGAATATGCCAGGTACGCGCCGTAGTCGTTCCAATGCGTGTCGGTGGCGAGATAAATTTCCCGTTCGGTTTTAGCTTGCAGGAGGGCTGGGCGCAGATCAAGGATTTGAGTCTCGCCATGTGCGGAGAGATATTCCGCAACCTGATCCAATTTCGATTCCGTTCCAAGTTGTGGAATTTGGGCAGGCACACGCTCAGGGTAAATAGTGTTCTTGCTTGGCACAATAACGACCACAAGAGCGATGCCGCGCTCGGCATAGTTCGTCGACAGCGCATCGAGATTAAGTTGAAATTGCGCCAGCTGTTCATCCGTGAACAGCGTGTTTTTTTCGTAGAGATCGAGGTCGCCTTCAGCGGTGTAGATCAGCCAGCCATTGTTGCCGACGAGGACCTTAGGGAAGACTCGGTCGCCGATGGCGAGGCGCAGGTTGGACGTCAGCGCGAGGAGGCGTGAGCGGGGATAGAAATTTTCCTCGATGGCGTAAGGGTCGAGGACGAGAGTCCGCAAGGGGAGGATGAGCAGTCCAAGAAAAATGGCGATGAGCAATTTGGGGTAGTGGCGCGTCATCTAAAATCCTTCATAAATGCCGGGGACAAAACCGTTGACTGCCATCATGCCAACGGACAAAATGAAGAGCGCGATCAAGAGGATGTCGCCGACAAGCGTTTGCGCGAATGGTCTTTCCTCGACGCTTTGAAAACGAATGCCGAACGGAAGCGCGAACACCAAGCCTGCGATCAGCGCAAGGATGAATGACGGCTCAATAAACGGGAGCGGACTCGTATCGTGAAACGAAAGCGGTACTGAAGTTTGAACCATGCCGCCAAGCGCGCGGAGGAAATCGAATGTGTATTCGAGACTCGGCGAACGGAAGATGAGCCACGTGAATAAAATAATTGTCAGCGCGTAGAGATGGCGGATCGGTTGAAATGATTTTTGCAACCAGCTACCAAGAAATAAATTTTCGAGGACGATGAAGAAACCATGAAGCAATCCCCACACCACAAAATTGACCGTGACACCATGCCACAGACCCGTGAGCAAAAAGACGATGAGCACATTCAACGATTGACCCATAACTGGAATCCGTTTACGTTCGAGCGGGAAGAATACGTAATCGCGGAACCAGGT
The DNA here is from genome assembly GCA_044222305.1 of Anaerolineales bacterium. Lineage (GTDB taxonomy): Bacteria > Chloroflexota > Anaerolineae > Anaerolineales > Villigracilaceae > Defluviilinea. Next base: position 46,130 of record JBGANO010000011.1, on the reverse strand, counting down.
GGAGAGTGAGATGTGCCAGCGCCGCCAAAAATCTCCGATGGATTGTGCGAGATACGGAAGGTCAAAGTTTTCGATAAAGCGGAAGCCCATCAGCATGGCAAGACCGATCGCCATGTCGGTGTAGCCTGAAAAGTCAAAATAAATTTGCAAGGCATAGCCGACCAGCCCTATCCACGCATATGTGGGCGTGAGGGCGGACGTGGACAAGCCGAAGACCGCATCCACGGTGACGCCAAGCACATCGGCGATCAATATCTTTTTAGCGAAACCTTTCAAAAAGCGACGGATGCCATTTGCAATTTGATCCGAGTCTATGGTTGGGTTGGGCAATTGCTCCGCGATGCTTCGATAACGGACGATGGGACCGACGAGCAGTTTCGGGAACATCAACACATAGAATGCGAAAGCGATGAAATTCTTTTCGGGCAGGACTGTTCCTTTGTGAACATCAACCAGATAAGAAATGAGTTGAAAGCTGATGAAAGACAAGCCGAGAGGGAAGGTCAACGAATCAAGCAGGGATGTTAATCGGGCGGGGAAGAATCTGTCCAGTCCGAAAAAGAGCGTGTATTGGTAGGCGATGAACAGTTTGAAGAAGGCGAGCGCGCCCACGTTGACGAGTAGTCCGAGTGGCAGAATCCATTTTGAAAAACGCGAGGTGAACAGCCGCGCCAATGCGTAATTAACGACGATCAACGCGACGATGACTATCAGATTGACCGCGCTCCCCCACGCGTAGAAGATAATGCTGGCGAGAATCCCCAACACGGGACGCCAGCGCGGCTGGGCAATGAAGTAGGCGATGAGGAAAAACGGGAGGAAGAGAAATAGAAAGAGGGCGGTGTTGAAGTTCATAGCGAGACGCGGCAATTATAACGGAGGGGGTTAGCGCGCGATCAAAATGTCAAAACAATTAGCCACAGAGACACTGAGCCACTGAGAAAAAATGGGTTCTCGGCGTCTCAGCGACTCTGCGGCTAGATGCGCAGGGTGGTTAAATAATTTGCGATTGGGTTTTACCCACTGACCAATAAAACGGATCCTTCTTCCCACCTCAGCGTGGACGAGGACGCTCGCTTCTTGCGGACTTGTTCCGCCATGTCTTTCACGATCTCCATACGCCGCCCTACCGCCCAGGGATATTGCTTGTCCCATTCCGCGTCGGTTTTTGGGAACGAGATGATGGCTACCACATCGCCTCCGCCGAATTCCCAGTAAAACTCGCAGGTATTCTTTTTGAAGAACGAGCCTTCGATGTATTGAATTTTTCCATATCGTCCTTGTTCGATGATGTTGACCTTTGCCATGCGAGATTCCTTTTGAGATTGAATTAGACCTCTTGTGAAGATTTGGATACCAATTTTCTGAACAGGAAGTATAACGCCAAGGCTGTAGGAAAGAGAGCAAGGACCCCGAATGTGCCGATGAAAAGAATGAAGTCGCCGAATGCGGACATCCCCGCAGAGGCTTGCGCCGCAGAGGGGGGATAAAACAATTGGTTGACATAGACCGCGCCGCTTGCTACAAGACAAGCCGCCAGATAGCCAGCAAGAATAAGACTGATTTTTGCGAATCGTTTCATTATTGATTTCCTTCCTGATGCAACAGCGAGTTTGCCAGCGGTGTTGTCTCTCAGCGCGACCATTCTTTGAGATTCATCCCGAACCGCCGAGCCAATTTTTCCAAATGCCAGGCGTCGAATCAGGGATCGCCACCGCGCCAGCGATTTTTGCGTAGAACTCCTGCGGACCCGCCCAGCCGATGACGGCGTATCCGTAGCCTTTGATTTTCATCTCCGTGAGACAAGCCAGCAGTAACGCTTTCCCGATGCCCCTCCCCTGCATGGATTCGAGCACGCCCATCGGACCGAAGAGACCCAACGCGGCGGTGTCGTAACACGCGAAGCCGACCATGTCCCGTCCCTGCTGGGCAATGTAACTGGAGGTGGGCGAGCGCGAGAAACTGACCTCCATTTCGGTCGCCCAACCCTCCTCGAAGTTTTCGCGCACCCATTTCACCGCCAGAGATTTTTCAGTGCCAATCGGCTTGCGAATGGTGATGTCGGACGCGACAAGATTCGAAAAAGTAGATACTGTCTCTGGCAGGTCGTAGAGTTTTACGAGCATGTCGGTCATGGAATATCCTTTTATTCAGATTAACATAAATTGGTTTACCGTAGTAACGACTTCAGTCGTTTGTATTGCGGCGAAAAAGCGATTGAAGTCGCCACTACGATGTCGGGTAATTATGATTACTCGGAATAGGCAGGCGATGTGGGTAAATCGAACACGCGGCAATAAATTTTACCAGCCTACTTCTTTCTGCTTTTCATTTAACAATCCATCCCTCACCCATTCAATCGGATGCCGCGCCTCCGCGCCGACTCCATGCCGCACCTGCATTCGGCACGCCGCGCCTGTCGAGACGATAGACGATGGACGATGAACAGTGGACAATTTCTCATCTACTACTTTCCACTCACTACTCTCTATTCCTCTATTCTCTATTCCTCTCCTCACTGCTCTCTCAAAGACCTTCATCGAAACCTCATAATGCTCCGCCTCGAAACCAAACGTCCCCGCCATACCGCAACAACCGGCGTCGCTCAACTCCACATCGAAGCCGCACGCGCGCAACAACTCCACGCTGGCATTCGCGCCGCTCGCGATCCCATCAGGGGCGAGTCCCTCCGCCCTCTGGTGGCAATGTGGATGAAAGTACAACCTGTCATTGCGAGGAGCGCGTTGGTCGAGTAGGCGGCGCTGTTCCGCCGTATCGAGACCAGAGCGACGAAGCAATCCTCTGTTATCTTTTTCCTGATCAAAATCTTGAAGAGAATTTTGTTTCCCTAATCTGGCTACGCGCAAATCCACGAAGTTCTTCGATCTCAACAGGAACTCATCCACCAGCCAAACATTTCTTGCGCGTTGATTGATTTCCTCCGCATATTCAGGGAGCAAATCAACGTAATCATTTTTCAGAAGATAAATTTCTGGAGGCTCCACCCCGACGATAAACGCTTCACGCGACGGGTCAGCCTGATTCAACAGCCCCAGCGTTTTCCTAGCGTGACGCCGCGCCGCATCCACGAATCCCTTCGAGAGCAAAGACGCCCCCGCGCCGACGATCGGCAGAACGTGGACATCGTATCCGCACAACGACAACACTTCGAGCGCGGCTTCTTCAACTTGAGGTTCGATGTAGCGTGAAAATACATCGGGAAGGAAAATAACCAAATGTCGTTGCGAGCGTAGCGAAGCAATCTCCTCCTTTCCAACCTGATCGCGGGATACGAGGAGATTGCTTCGCCGCCAAAGAGCACGAGCGGCGGCTCGCAACGACATATTTCTGGATACCCTCGGCAACGCCCTCTCCTCCACCAACCCCAACACCTTCGCAATCAACTTCCTCGTTGGCACAAACTCCATCAACCCGTTCGTAACAGGCGCAACATACGACATCATCTTCGCCACCACATGAAAATACCCAAACACATAATCGCGCAACGGACGACGATGAGTCTTGTAATACTCATTCTCGAACTCATACTTCAATTTAGCCATGTCCACGCCGCTGGGACATTCCGCCTTGCAACCCTTACATGCCAAACACAGATCGAGGGCTTGGAAAGTTGACTCCGCCACATCATCCTTACGCAGTACGGAGTACGAAGTATTGCGTCCTGCGTACTGCGTATCTCGTAACCCGTAACTCGTAATCATCGCTCTCAGCAAATTCGCCCTCCCTCTCGTCGAGTACTTCTCCTCCCGCGTCGCCTGAAATGATGGACACATCACGCCTGTTGATTTTCTGCACACGCCTTGTCCATTGCATTGTTCAACGGCTAACTCAAATCCGCCTTGGCGAGCAAACGACAGATTCGGAGTCCATGCTTGCGTTCGATACTCAACACCGTAACGCAGATTCGCATCCATCTTTTGCGCGTCAATGATCTTGCCTGGATTCAAAATATGATGCGGATCTGCCGCGTCTTTCAGCAAACGCATCGCCTCCATTACCTCCGCTCCGTATGCCCGCGCGAGATGCTCGGAGCGCGACAAACCGTCACCGTGTTCACTGCTCATCGCGCCGCCCAGACTCAACGTCAGAGAAAGAACCGCCTCGCTGATCGAACGCAGACTCTCCATGCCGCGTGTCGTCTTCAAATCGAGAACGGGACGAATGTGCAAACATCCCGCCGACGCGTGCGCGTACATGCCGCCCTCCACGCCATGCGCGGATAATATTTTTTCCACCTCTCGCACGAACTCACCCAACCGCTCAACGGGAATCGCGCAATCCTCAATGAACGCAATCGGACGCGCCGAACGCGGCTGTGAATCCAACAATCCCAGCCCCATCTTGCGGACGTTCCATATCCGTGCTTGATCTTCTTTTGACTCAGCAATAAAAATCCTGCTACTACTGGTGGTCGAGTAGCCCTGAGCGTTCGTTGCGAAGGGCGTATCGAGACCACGCGCCATCGCAAGCAAAGAGTCCGCGTCACCACCACTAAACTCCACCACCATCAACGCGGCGGGCGTCCTGAGCGAAGACGAAGGATCGCCCTGAATCCAATTCGCCTCGCTCGCATACCCCACCGAACTTTGTGCCGCGCGGAGGATCGTATCGGGGATCAACTCAACCGCCGATGGATTGTGAGTCAACAAGCGCGGCACATCGTCACACGCCTCCGCAACGCTCGCATATGAAAGCACAGCAAGGATCGTATGCTTCGGCTTCGGCACGAGATTCACTTTCATCTTGCAAATCACAGCCAGCGTGCCTTCTGAACCAGCTAGCAACGGCGCGAGATTGACATCTGACGATGGACGATAGACCGTGGACGATAATCCATAGCTTGCCGAATCCCATTGCGGCGGCGCGGAGGGACTCCACGGAAGAAGATAATTAAGACGATACCCCGCCGCATTCCGCCACGTTCGTGGGTAATTTTGCTTTATCGCGTCTGAATACGATTCTCGAATTTTCTGAACGGCGGAGAGAACTGCACTGTTCTGATTTTCTTCATCCTTCATCCTTCCAAATTCATCCTTTGTTATCTCCCCCCACACTGCAAGACTCCCGTCCCCCAAAATCACGTCCGCTTCCAAAATATGATCCGCACTCATGCCGTAGACGATTGAATGCGCGCCTGTCGCGTTGTTCGCGATCATGCCGCCCATCGTCGCGCGTTCCGCGGAGGCAGGGTCTGGACCAAACATCAGTCCGTGTTTTGACGCGGCTTTGTTCAGATCAGAAAGCACAACACCAGGTTCGACAATTGCAAATCGTTCCTCCGTGTTAATTTCAACGATCTTGTCCAGCCATCGTGAGCAATCGAGGATTAGAGAATTGCCGATTGCCTGCCCAGCGAGGGATGACCCTGCGCCGCGCGGCAAAATTGGAATCTTGTGTTTCGCCGCCAACTCAACCGCTGCGTGCAACTCCTCCTGCGTCCGCGGAATCACAACTCCCAACGGTTCGATTTGATACATGCTCGCATCGGTGCTGTACAAAATCCGTGTAGCGGAGTCGGTGCGAATATCGCCAGTAAGATGTTTATGCAGTTCGTATAAAAATTCGCGGGGGAGGGACATGGAATGATTTTAATACAATAGACGCGGTCCAAAAAAATTGGACGCAGATGAACGCTGACTCACGCAGATTCAAAAAAGAAAAATCTGCGTTTTCTGCGTTTATCAGCGTCCAGCATGGGTTCGTGGCTGATGACCGACGAAGCCAAATACTGTAGCAGTTTAATCAAATAAAATTCTTTTCTCAGCGTTCTCTGTGGCTCTGTGGCAAAAAATTACTTCGCCTTGCCCTGCCCCGCCACTGCCGCGGCTTTCTTCGCCGCTTCTTCGGGGTCGCCGAGATAATAATGTTTCATCGGCTTCAAGTCTTTGTCCAACTCATACACAAGCGGAACGCCTGTCGGAATGTTCACCTCGGTGATCTCGCCATCCGAAATATTATCGAGATACTTCACCATCGCGCGGATGCTATTTCCATGCGCGGCGACGATCACGCGCTTGCCCGATTGAATTGCGGGAGCCAGCGTCGAATGCCAATAAGGAAGAACGCGATCCAGCGTGAGTTTTAGCGACTCGGTGGCGGGCAACTGTTCGGGCGTCAACGAAGCGTAACGCGGATCGAATTTCGGATGGCGTTCATCGGTCAATTCAAGCGCGGGCGGCGGCACATCATAACTGCGTCTCCAAATTTTTACTTGCGCCTCGCCGTATTTTTCAGCCATTTCCGATTTGTTCAATCCCTGCAACGCGCCGTAATGCCGTTCGTTGAGTTGCCACGCATTGATGACGGGAATCCATTCAAGATTCGATTCCTGCAAGATCGTCCACAAGGTTTGGATCGCGCGCCGCAACACAGACGTGTACGCGACATCGAAAACGAATCCTTCCGCCTTCAAGAGGCGACCCGCCTCGTGAGCCTCCGCCCTGCCCTGCTCAGTCAGACCAACATCCGTCCAACCCGTGAAACGGTTTTCGAGATTCCAAACGCTTTGTCCGTGACGAACTAAAACAAGTTTATACATCGCTCTGCTCCAAACGCGACGACTGAAGTCGTCACTACGCATAAAAAATTTAAACGGATTATACAGCCTCATAGTAAAATCACGCCATGCCCAACGACGACGTCACTCCCATCCGCCAGCAGTATCTTGAGATCAAGCGCGAACACCCGAACACCATCTTATTTTTTCGCCTCGGCGATTTTTACGAAACCTTCGACGAAGACGCCGAGATCACCGCGCGCGAACTCGACATCGTCCTCACTTCAAGACCCATTGGCAACGGCGTGCGCGTGCCGCTGGCGGGCATCCCCTATCATGCGGTTGAAAATTATCTGGCGCGGCTGATCGAAAAGGGATATCACGTTGCCATTTGCGAACAGGTTGGCGAAGCGCCCGTCAAAGGACTCTTTCCGAGAAAAGTTGTGCGCGTTGTCACACCGGGGACTGTGACCGAACCGGGACTTTTACCCGGCGACGCGAACAACTACCTCGCCTCGGTTCTTCTCGATGGGATGACTGCCTCAGTTTCCTACACCGACGTCACCACTGGAGAATTCGCCGTCACCGAACTCCCCGTCGAATCCCTTCGCGCGGAGTTGGCGCGTTTGCATCCCGCCGAAATTTTGCATCCCGATAATCAAGTCCTGCCAAACGAGATCGTTGGTCATCTCACCTCATGGGCATCATGGAAATTTGAGCCGGGCAAATGCAACGAGACCCTGCTCGCTCATTTCAAATCATCCACACTGGACGGATTCGGTTTGAAACCAAATAGTCTCTCTGTGCGAGCGGCGGGCGCGCTCGTGCAATACCTCAAAGAGACTCAGCCCGACGCGCTGAATTTACTCACCTCTTTGCGGACATATCATCTCTCCGATTTTATGACCCTCGACGCGTCCACGCGCCGCAACCTCGAACTCGACGAAACCCTGCGCGGCGAACGGAAAGGCTCACTGCTCGGCACACTCGATCTCACGATCACGCCGATGGGCAAAAGGCTAATCCATCAGTGGGTCAGCCAGCCGTTGCTCGACGTGGCGAAGATTCAACATCGTCAACTCGGCGTGGAATATTTCTTTCAGCAGGGCATGGTCCGCGCGGAGGTTCGCGCCGCGTTGAAGCCAATTGCAGACCTCGAACGGCTTGTCAACCGCGTCATTGCTGGACAGGCACAACCGCGCGATCTCGTGGCGATGAGGAGCACGCTGGTGGCGTTGCCAATACTTGCCGAAGCGTTTGAAGAAAGAGGAAAGAAGAAAGAGGCAACGCTGCCCAGAATTGATTTATTGCGCGAGCAATTGACCTTGCTGGAAAACGCAATTGACGACGATCCGCCATCCACACTGCAAAACACGGGAGTCATTCGCGCGGGATACTCGCAAGAATTAGACTCGGTCATTGATGCGTCGAAACATGCGCGGGATTGGATCGCAAACCTCGAATCGGTTGAACGCGAGAAAACGGGAATCAAAACTCTCAAAGTCGGCTACAACAAGGTCTTCGGCTACTACATCGAAATCTCGCGCGGCGCGGCGGAACGCGCGCCAGAACATTACATCCGCAAACAGACGCTGGTCAACGCCGAACGATTCATCACGCCAGAGATGAAAGAGTATGAAACACTGGTGTTGAACGCTGAGGAACGAATCAAAGAGATCGAAACACGACTATTCCGCGAGGTGTGCGCCGAACTCGCAAAGTCCGCGCATCAACTTCTGTCAACGGCGCGGGCGATTGCCGAGGTAGACGTGCTGTCCGCTTTGGGGGAGGCGGCGGCTTTGGGTGGGTACACCAAGCCCCAAGTCCGCGAAGGAAGCGGGTTGGAAATCCACGAGGGCAGGCATCCCGTTGTCGAGCATCTTTTGAAGGGCGAACGCTACATCCCGAACGATGTCATTTTTGAAAAAGGCGAAGTGGTGCGCGTCATCACGGGACCGAACATGTCGGGCAAGTCCACCTATTTGCGGCAGACCGCGCTGATCGTGTTGATGGCGCAGATGGGATCGTTCGTGCCAGCCGCGTCGGCGGACATCGGACTCGTGGACCGCATCTTCACGCGCATCGGCGCGCAGGATGAAATTCACGCGGGGCAATCCACGTTCATGGTCGAGATGGTGGAGGCGGCGAACATTTTGCATCACGCCACGTCGCGCTCGCTGTTGATCCTCGATGAGATCGGGCGCGGCACATCCACGTATGACGGGCTTTCGATTGCGTGGGGCATGATCGAATACATTCACAATCATCCGCAACTGCGCGCAAAAACTTTATTCGCCACGCATTATCACGAACTGACTCAACTTGCCGACCTTCTGCCCGGCGTGCGGAATTACAATGTGGCGGTCAGCGAAGCGGATGCGACCGTGGTTTTTCTGCACAAGATCATCGCGGGCGGCGCAGATCGTTCGTACGGAATCCATGTGGCGCAACTGGCTGGCTTGCCTGCGCCCGTCATCCAACGCGCGAACGAGATCATGGCGGAACTCGAAAAAACGTCGGGGCGAGCCGTGAAGATCAACCCGCACGCGGCGCAACAAGCCGCGCTGTTTCCCGAATCAAGTCCATTGCTCGATGAGTTGAAAGACATGGACGTGAACAGCCTCTCCCCGATTGAGGCGTTGAATAAGTTGTTCGAGTGGCAGAAGAGGTTTACGAAGTAGATGCGAGTTAATTTATGCGCGGCATCTTCTAAAAGGTTGCTTCAAGCGGGATCGCTCGTCTTCCTCTATCTTGCGTTTATCGCGATCATCGGGATAAGTAGTTTTCCACTTTGGGATGGCTACAATCGGTTAATGGACTTCGGCTCCTTTTACGCCTCGGGGCTAAAGGCGCATAATGGGGAAAATCCATACGACCCAAATTCCGAATATATCTTTGAGATCGTTTTTCCCGATGTTGGCGCGGGCGGGAGGATGATGAATCTGAATCCGCCGATTTCGGTAGTCGTTTTCAGGTTTCTGGCAAACATCGATCCTTATCGCGCGCTCTTTGTATGGCAAGTTACATCTGCCGTCTTGTATGCGCTAGCCATCATTCTGCTGGCATCGGCGTATAGAAACCATTTGACGCCAACATTGTTATTCTGGGCATTTACGCTTGCGGGATTCTGGCACACGCTGACACTCGGTCAGGTTTATATTTTGTTGTTCTTTTTGACAGCCGCAGGATGGGTTCTTCTTCAAAAAGAAAAATACATTTTCGCGGGAATTATCATCGGGCTGGTCGTTGCGATCAAACCAAATTTCGGATTATGGGTTGTCTTTCTTCTTGTTGCCGGTTACTACAAAACAAGCATCGCTTCTGCGATCACATTCCTAACGGTCAGCGTCATTCCAGTCATTCCCTACGGTACGGAGATTTACTCGCAATGGCTTGCGGCATCGTCAACCCCGCGCGAAACGTTAATCATGCCCGGTAATAATTCGATCCTTGGGCTGACCGCGCGATTTGGAGATTTCTGGGTAGGAGTCGCCCTCAGCATCCTTTTGGTGTTTGTACTGTTGGCTTTAACCAAAAAGCTGGCAACGAAATCTATGGAAAAATTCGAGTGGGTTTCTGCCCTGGGACTCATCGCGTCCCTGCTCGCTTCGCCGATCTCATGGACGGGATATACAATTCTGCTCCTCCCCATCTTCTTCAGCCTCCGCCAATGGACATTCCCCATAAAACTCAGCGCGGCGATACTTTCCATCCCTTTTGGGTTCGTACTGCAAAACTTCCAGACTTCCCTTCTAAATTTCGTGCTGTTTGGCTGGCTTTATGGCTGGGCTATTTTATTGCTTCTGTTTGTCGTGGTAACAAAAACCATCAGGACAAGAAGCATCCAAACGAATTGATCCACTTCGAGCAGAAAACTGTAGGTAAGGTTCCCAATCAGGATATAGAGAAAAGTAAGAAGCGGGAGGAAATCAATCCACGATTTGGTCACTACCGCTTGTTTGAAACCCCGCACACCGAGGGAGATATAAACGGCGAGAAATAACAAAAAGCCGACCAGCCCGAGATTCAACAGGATGTCGAAAAAGCCATTGTCGGCGAAATAGATCTGATGAGACCAGTTGTTTTGAAACTGCATCTCAAGGCGGAAACTCTTCAAACTCCATAATGCGCCGTAGCCGTAGCCCAAGATGGGACGCTCCAAATACACGCGCGAGAATAGATCCTGCCAGAGAGGCACGCGCCCAGTCATGCTAGCCGAACGGCCAAGAAGCCCGAAGAAGAATCCAAGATTTGTGACAAAAACAAGGAAGCCAGCGATCAGCACGATGGCGAATGCGTAATAGTGCCAGGCTTTGATACTGGTGTTGAATTTCAACCAAAAGGCGGTCAATGCGACGACAAAATGCAGAAAAAGGAAAACGATCACGCCGGTCGCCGAACGACTACCGAATACCATCGCGGCTGTCAAAATGTAGAATGCAAAAAGGATGACCTTTCCACTGGTTCGCGCCCGGTCATCGAATAGAAGACGGAAGAGGAAGATCGAGTTAAAAAAGGCAAACAAATTGCCTGTATGGTTGCGATGCCAGAAGATACCCGTCCACGAACCAAAGAAAGTTTGGTTTTGCATGATTCCAACGAACGGAAAATACACAACGACTAAAATGCTCAACACAGCGAAAACTCCGCCGATCCACGAGAGCAGGTCAAGGATTCCATACCGCGTATAGCGAACTCCAATGTACGAAGCCGCTAGCGCGGAGAACATCAACAGCAGGAATTTATAGATTGTGGCGGGCACATAGATGCTCCACACAACAGAAACTACGGCAAAAGCAAGAAAGATGATCAAAAACCGATTCCTCTTCCATGCCGCGAGAAAGCTCGAAAGCAGATCACGAGTCCTCAAAACGAAGAAAGCGCCAACTAGAACGAGCATCCATGCAGCGAGAAAATCGCCCTCATGGTCAGAGTAATTGTCCACTTCGGGGAATTGGCGAAATCGCACAAACGAATTGGTGTTCGCCAAGAAAAATGCTGTAATGATCAGTAGAACTTCAAAAGACTTAGATACAAGTGGAAATCTATCCTGGAATTTCATAGCCAATCGTGTTAGAACGCTCCCTTTCCAAAGATCACAACCCAAACTGTGCGTACCAAAATTTGCACATCTAGCCAGATCGAATAGTTCTGAATGTAATATAAATCATCTTCCGTGTGCAGGTGCATAGGCTTATCGCTTCGTCCGCTCACTTGCCACCAGCCGGTCATGCCCGGCGGGATTGCAAACCGCTTACGCTGCCACGGCTGGTATTTTTCCACCAGATAAGGCATTTCAGGACGTGGTCCCACGAGGCTCATCATCCCGGTGAGGACGTTGAAGAGTTGGGGGAGTTCGTCGAGGCTGAGACGGCGAAGCAGGCGTCCCGTCCGTGTGACGCGGGGATCGTCCTTCGCTTTGTGGATGAGATTCCCATCCGCATCCCGCCTCTCTACCTGACCTTGTAGCTGTTCGGCGTTCCTGATCATTGTGCGAAACTTCAGCATTTCAAACACGCGCCCGTTCTCACCCACGCGCTGTTGTCGAAATAAAACGGGCAGACCATCTTCGAGAAAAATCATCAGCGCGGAAATTGCCATGAGCGGCAGAGCAGGCAGGAGGGCGATCAGACCGAAGCCCAAATCGAAGGCGCGCTTGACCATGCGTTGATAATCGTCAATTGCCGAGGCGCGCAGATCGAGCATCGGAATTCCCGCCACACTTTCGATATCCGTCCGATACAACGCAAGATCAAAAAAGCCAAGCGCGATCCACACGCCAAGGGGCGCATGCTCGAGGCGCGCAACGATATCCGACATTTTTGGATACGCGGAATACGGCAAAGCAATGACCACATCCGTTGGCTGATATTTCTGAACAATCGCATCGAATTGCTCAAACCCGCCAAGTGCGCCTACGGAATCACTACCAATATATCCGTCGTTGATAAACCCAAGTAATGAAATGGTTGTAGAACTTTCTGCTTGCATCTGCTCGCCGACGCTTCGCCCTAACGGTCCAGTGCCTACGATCACCACACGCCGCGAAACATCCAGCGACTCGCGGCGTGAACGAAAGTATGCGCGAGCCAGCGCGCGCCAGAGCACGCACAACAAAAAGGTGATGACGACAAAAACAACGAACAATGCGCGTGAGACTTCGCGGTACGAAAAATACAAAATACCCGCGCTCGATACCGAAGCGATCAGTGTGGATAAGAACAACACCGCAAGTTCATCTGCCGCACGCAAGAATTTTCTGCCGTCATACACAGACAAGGACGCGAACACGATCACCCAGATCAACGAAAACAAAACATACAACGGCGGCGGGACAACTGCCGCCACTTCGATATCTTTGATGGAATTAAACACATTCAACGCAGGTCGAATATTTGCAGAGACCCACAGGCAAAGAGCAACGCTCGCCCCATCCAATAACATCGAAAAGATCGCGAAGTTCACAGAAAAACGTCTGAGCATTGTGTCTCAATCGAATTTGCGCAACCCCAGCAAGTCGATGATTGCCAACAGAACAAAGCGCGGGTTGTGATAAAGATACCGCCTCCAAAGCCGGCGCGGCTCACTGACAAATCGGAACAGCCATTCCAAGCCTATCCTCTGCATCCATGCAGGCGCTTGCGGTTTTGTGCCTGCATGAAAATCAAACGCCGCGCCCAGGCCAAGCATGACAGCCTGAATTTTGCCGCGATGATTCGCCATCCATATTTCTTGCTTTGGGCATCCTAACCCAACAAACAAGATCCGTGCGTTCGATTCGTTGATTTGCTTCACGACTTCTACATCTTCTTGTGGAGTCAACTCACGAAACGGCGGACTCGCCGAAAAAGCGACGTTCAACCCCGAATAGCGATCCTTCATCCGCGCCACAAGCGACTCTAACACTGGAGGCTTGCTCCCGTAAAATCCAACAGGGATGTTCCCGCGAGCCGCCACTTCCAAAACATGCAACATTAATGTCGGTCCGTACACGCGTTGTTGATCTCGTTGACCTTTCAAGCGCATCATCCACACCAAAGGCATCCCATCGGGGACAACGAGATCCGCGCTGTTGACAATTTCTTTGAAAGCGGGCGAGTCGTATGCCTCCATGAGCATGTGAACGTTGGCGATACAGATGTAGCGACTTTCCTGTTTGCGCCCTCTACCCGCCACATATTCGACGGCATCGGCATATTGGATGGAGCGTACTTGTGTTCCCAAAAGCAGTACTGACATAATTCATCTTAAAACAATGACGTGAAACTTACTTTTTCAAAAACGAAGCATTTCCCATTGATAGTGGCATCACGAATCTTTCGCCCGTCACTTTCAAAGGTATTACGACCCAATTCGTACGCCAATTCAGAACGTCGCAAATCGGGCAACTGCCACTTGCTCCCTTTTGGAAAATAATCCGGGTGAAAATGATTTGCGTCTTTGTCAACGCGACGCACCTCAACTTTGTTCGGCATACCCTTGTCGGCAAACGAGTGATCCAAGCCAATCAAAATTACTTCAGAGAAGCCCATGATATAAGCGATCTGTAGCGCAACATAGGTAACTGTCCCGCCGGAAAAGAGGGGTTGGGCAAATTCCTGTCCAAACGAATCGTGTAAGCCAAGAGAAAGTTTTACAAAATTCGTGGATGGATCATCTGCGTTGAAAAGTTTTCGCCGATTCCAATTTAAAAATTTTGGCATTGGCAATTGTCCAATTTCGTCCGAGAATTGCTCAAGCACGAGTTCATTAACGCAAGCAAAGTACGTTGGCTTGAATGGCAATCTATCAAAAAGCAGATAGATGCGATTCAAGCCAAAGGTGATCTCGCCTGCCAGAGGAGAGAGGTTCATCGTAGCCAAACTGGGTCCATTTGCCAGGATAAAACACCGCTGGCCCTCGTGTCTATTGGCGAAATCCAAGGCACGATGTCTGGATGGGTTTACAAAATGAGTAGCTCCCCACCAAGCCACGGAATGGGGGATATCCTGAACCCGTCGAATCAAACCGCTGAAAATGCGATGGGGCGAAATCTCGCGAATATCAAATCTTCTCATAGGGGAACCTTCGTTGTAAAAATGATCTCATCATGGAAATAAATACATGATCCTCACGGTCAATCCCAAATAAAAAAATAACCACAAAAAATATCGCATAAAGAAAAGCAAGCTCTCCCAAAACAGCGGCCAGCGAAATCTGCTCAAGAATCATTCCAAGTGCGACACTGACACCCAAACAAAGCAATGTGGCAAATACAACCTTGATGTATCGTTTGTCAAACGGCCATACGCCTAGCTTTAATCGGGCAAATATCAACAGTGCAAGATAATAAGCGCTCAAAGCGAACGACATGGAAACAGCCGCGCCAACTATGCCATATTTAGGCACCAGGCTTATATCAGACCCGATGTTGATTACCAGCGCCAGACCTGAAAACAACATTAAATGGGTCTGGTACCCGGCAATATTCAGCAATGGTCCGACCGAACCCGTCACGAGGTTCACAGACTGCCCCACCAGGAGAATTGTCAAAACTAAAACCCCGGATGAGAATTGTTCGCCGTATAAACCTACCATGATATTAAGGGGCTGAGAAAACAATATTACAAATAGCGGAATGCTCAAATATAAAGCCCATTTTGTTCCAATTATGAACAATTCATTAACTTGCTGAAAGCCGGCTTTGTTAGATAAGTTAGCGAACAACGGGGTGATTATTCTATTCATGCCGCTCAATAACACCGCAAATATTACGGACGCCTGAGCCGCCGCCTGATAAATACCCAAATCGCCCGGCGAAACATAAACGCCTAGGATGATTCGGTCCGCCCAGAACATCAGGGTGATAAAAACAACTGAAAACGACGATGTTATCGAAAACCTATAAAATTCATGGGGTGGAGCTATGATTGAGATGCTGGACTTTGCCAAGAACGGAAAGACATAAATGAGAAAAATCAATGCCAGCGTGGCAGAAATCAGCACGGAAATCACCTCTGCTAGCAACACGCCTTTCACGCCCCATCCTAACCCTACAAAAGCAAACATGGCAAGCAAACTAATCATGGGTTGGCCCACATCTTGTGTAAAAAATGAATATTTCATATTTTGAGATACCCTGGTTGCGGCTGCGGCAAGGGTTAACAAGACGAGCATAGGAATGATAAGAGAGACGTAGCGTAGAACGATTTGCAACTCAGATTGTTTGAACAAATGCGTTGAGAGTAGCGGAGAGAATGACCATATTAACAGTGAGACCAACAAACTCAAACCAAAAGAAAAAAACAATGAATGTAATATCACACCTTTGACCTTCATTTTTTCATCTGCAAAATCCGCGCCAAACTTGATTACGCCCAGATCAAATCCCATCGGGATAATTACTTCGCTCAGCCGAAGAACCACAATCCCAATTGCATATAATCCAAAAGCAGACGGCCCCAAAAATCGAGCGACGAATATGCTGGTGAGCGCGGCAACCAGTCGTCCTGCGAAGCGACCGAGCAATCCAACACCAACACCGGATGCCAGAACAGGTAGATTGAGTTTGTTTTCATTCATAATTTACTGAAATCTATTGTACATTAAACGGTTAGGCAATAAGCTTCCAGATATGGAATGGAAATAAAATTGCCCCTGAGTGATCAGGGGCAATTTTATTGATACACAAATTTTTAAAACCTACTTCGTCATCGACTCCGCCGGCGCCTTCGAGCGCATCACCGCCCAGGCGAGCAGACCAATCAACGCGGCGGCAACCACCCACACGCCGACCGAACCGCCGCCGGAGTATTGCACCACGATCGGAGCGACGATCACCGCCACGAGGTTCACCACCTTGATCATCGGGTTGAGCGCGGGACCAGCCGTATCCTTGAACGGATCGCCAACCGTATCGCCCACCACGCCAGCCTTGTGACGTTCGGAACCTTTGCCGAGATTCTTGGCAGGGTCCTTCGGCTCGTCTTCGATGAGTTTCTTGGCGTTATCCCATGCGCCGCCGGAGTTATTGAGGAACACCGCCAGCAACTGACCGGAGACAATGATGCCCGCCAGGAAGCCGCCGAGCGCTTCCACTTGGAGGGTCAAACCGACAACGATCGGCGTGACGATGCCGAGCAACGCAAGGGAGATCAACTCCTTCTGCGCGGCAGTCGTGGAAATTTCCACAGCCTGTTTGTAATCGGGCTTAACTTTGCCTTCCAGCACGCCCAATTTGAACTGGCGGCGGACTTCCAACACGATCAACGAAGCCGCGCGAGCCACGGCTTGAATAGCGAACGAAGAGAACAACCACGGCAACGCGCCGCCGATCAACATGCCGACGAACACCTGAGGCACATCCACGCGAATGCCGATGGATTGGATTTGATTCTCCACCGCGACCCCCAACGCAGTCTGCGCGCGAGAGACGTCCACGAGGAACGAGCCGAAGAGAGAAACAGCCGCAATCACAGCGGAACCGATGGCGACACCTTTGGTGATCGCTTTGGTCGTGTTACCCACCGCGTCGAGGTCAGCCATGATCTGCTTGGCGTCATTGGTCGCTTTGTCGGTCTTGCCATGCCATGCCATTTCGCCGATACCATTCGCATTATCCGAAATGGGACCGAACGAGTCCATTGCCACATTGTTACCGGTGAGGGTCAACATGCCGATGCCGGTCATCGCGACGCCGTACAAAATGAAGGTCGCGCGTTCTGCGGCGGTCACGTCGGGGATCGTGCCGAAGATAAAGATCGAGGCGACGATGGTCAAGGCAATCACCAGCACCGACCACACGGACGATTCAAAGCCAACCGAGATGCCGTTCAAGATCAACGTAGCGGGACCTGTGTCGGCAGATTTCTTAATATCGTTCACGGGTTGGGCATGTGTGCCGGTGAAATATTCGGTGAGGCGATCGATGACGATCGCGAGCAACACGCCAACGCCCACAGCCGCTGGCATGCGCCACCAGCCGCCAAATTCAGCCATCGTATCCTTCATATACAGGAAGCCGGCAACGAAGAACAGAACGGCAGAGATGACCGCGGAGGTCAAAAAGCCGCTAAAGATCGCTCGCATCGCGTCAACGGCTTTCCCGGTCTTACCGGCTCGCACGAAGTACGTGCCGATGATCGAGGACAGCACGCCGATACCGCGCACCATCAGCGGGAAGATGATCCATTCGAGGCGCCCGGTCGTATGCCACAGGGCGAGACCAAGAATCAAACCGGCGACAATCGTCACCTCGTAGGATTCGAAGATGTCGGCCGCCATGCCCGCGCAATCGCCGACGTTATCGCCGACGAGGTCAGCCACCACAGCGGGATTCCTCGGGTCATCCTCAGGGATGCCTGCCTCAACCTTGCCGACCAAATCCGCGCCCACGTCAGCCGCTTTGGTGAAGATGCCGCCGCCCACGCGCATGAACAACGCGAGGAGCGTGCCGCCGAAACCAAAGCCAAGCAACGCATCTGGCGCGGCGATGCCAAGAACGATGAAGATCACCGTGCCGCCCAACAGACCAAGTCCGTCGGTGAGCATGCCGGTGATCGTGCCAGCGCGGTAGGCGATGCGGAGCGCGTCGCCAAACGAGCGTTTCGACGCGGATGCCACGCGCACGTTACCTTCCACTGCCATGCGCATGCCGATCTGACCGACCGCCAGCGAGAAGCCCGCGCCCATCACGAAGGCAAACGCGCGCGCCAGACCGATCCACAAACGGACGGTTTCTGCCGGCACGCCTTCAAAACGTTCGAGGGCTTCGGGGGAAGGCGGAACGATATACACGGAGAAAAAAAGCGCGACCGTCAAAATGCCGATTAACGGCAAAATGGAGCGCAACTGCCTTTTCAAATAGGCGTCCGCTCCATCTTTGATCGCATTCCAAACTTCCTGCATCTTCTCCGTGCCTTTATCTTCACGCAGGATCTGGGATCGGAGAAAAACCGCATACAACAAGCCGAGAATGGCTACGCCAAACACAGCCCAGATGGCAATTTCCTCCAGCGAAGTAAGTCCTTGCATAGCGTACATAGGGGGTGATTCCTCCCGAGCAAATTTTTTCCGGGCATCTGCCCGGCAAAGCAGAAGGATTTTACAGGCGCAAAGTTATTGTGTCAAGAAATTTGTCACACGGCGGGTTGTCACTGCTTCTCTGTCCCTTCTTATCTCCAAACGAACCATCAATTAGAATCCGCCCTTCTTCACGAATTCACGCCGATCGTACTAAAAAATTAGCGAGGATTGGCGTAGATCAGCGGACAAAAGATCCAATCGCGGACTGTTAGGCGGTTGAACGATGAGTCTCTTACATGTTACACTCGTGCAAGTTTACAACCTTGAGGTAACCCATGCGGATAAAAACACTCTCGCTTCTTCTCATCACGGTCAGCCTGCTGATCCCAACTTCGGCATTCGCCTCCTCGCCAGCCGATGTGACGGACGATCGCGTCACGTTCGACTTCCCCATCTCAGCCACATTCAGCGCCACGATTACCAGCAACGCGGAGATCCGATCCATCGTGCTGGAGTATGGCAACGAACAACAAACTTGCGGAGATGTGATCGCCAAAGCCTTCCCACAGTTCACCCCCGGCACCCGCGTGGATGCGGAGTGGGCGTGGGAAATGCGCCAAAGCGGATCATTGCCGCCCGGTGCAAAACTCTGGTGGCGCTGGCGCGTGATCGATGCCAACGGCGTGGAAACCGTGAGCGAGAAGAAGACCGCAGTCTGGCTCGACGATGTCCACCAGTGGAAAACGCTCACCGAAGGGCTGATCAACTTCCACTGGTATCGAGGCGACGACTCCTTTGCGCGCGATCTGCTCAACGCGGCAGAGTCTGGCTTGGAATTCAACGAAACCGAATCCGGTCTCACCGCCGAAACCCCGATCGATATTTACATCTTTGCAGACACCAACGATTTGCGAGAGGCGATCCTGTACGAACCCTCGTGGACGGGCGGGCAGGCATTCCCCGATCAGGATATTGTGATTCTGGGTATTTCGGAATCCGATTTGGACTGGGGACGCAATTCCATCGTCCATGAATTGACGCACGTGCTGGTGGGGCATCTCACGTTTTCGTGCCTCGGCGACGTGCCCACTTGGTTGAACGAAGGGCTGGCGGTGTACAGCGAAGGCGAACTCGACTCTTCATCGCAACAACAATTGAACGACGCGATTCAAAACAACACATTGCTCTCCATCCGTTCGTTGAGCGCGGGATTCTCCGAAGTGTCGGACAAAGCGTATCTTTCATATAGCCAATCATTCAGCGTGGTGAAATTTCTCATTGAGACGTATGGGCAAGAGAAGATGACCGCGCTTCTCACCTCCCTGCGCGATGGCGTGACCATCGATGAGGCTTTGACCAACGTGTACGGCTTCAATGTGGAAGGTTTGGAGGACGCATGGCGAGCAGGCATCGGCGCCGCGCCGCGCGCTGTCTCTGCCCAGCCGACCGCGCAACCCACTGCCACGTTCGTGCCAACCATCGTCCCCGTTTCAGGCTCGCAATTCTCGCAAGTCACCACACCGACAGCGGTTCCCACTTCCTCGTTTGACTCTCAACAACCAACCGCAGAAGCGCCTCAACAAAGCGGACCTCCGCTCTGGTTGACGTTATCGTTGCTCGGCATGTGTTGTGTATTTCTCCTCCTGATTGGCGTGGTCGTTCTCGGGTTCATCGCTCGCAGAGGAAATCAAAAGCAAGGAGGAAACAATGGCTAAATTCACACTACGGAAGTTTGCTTCCATCCTTTTTACGATCATAATTTTATCGCTGGTCACCGTCGCTTCGCCGCGTCGCGCGTCGGCATTACAAGTGGGTGTTCCGCTCGATCAGGCGTTGGTGCTGGCGGGAGGCGAATCGACCAACCCGCGCAGTTATGACCCGGCAACAACACACAACTCCGGCGACAAACTCGTATTCAGCGGGCTGGTCTCGTTCGACCCGAATCTGAATCTCACGCCCGATCTCGCCGAATCATGGGACATCAGCGCTGACGGAACCGTGTACACCTTCCACTTGCGGCAGAATGCCAAATTCCATAATGGACGCGCCGTCACCGCGCAGGATGTGATCTACTCGTGGCAACGCGCCGCCAGCCCCGCGATCGCGTCTGACACCGTGCTTACTTATCTGGGCGATATCGTCGGCCTGCGCGAGATGAACGCCGGGCAGGCAGAATCCATTTCAGGGTTGGTCGCGCTCGATGACCACACCCTGCAAGTGACCATCGACGCGCCCAAACCGTACTTTCTATTGAAACTCACCTACGCCACCGCCTTCATTCTCGATAAGGAAAACGTGGAAAGCGGCGAGGAATGGTATCGCGCGCCAAACGGAACAGGACCGTACCGTCTCACCGAATGGCGCAGGTTCGAGGTGATGGTCTATGAAGCCAACCAGGATTTTTACCTTGGCGCGCCAAGCATCCCTTACATTGTCTTTCAACTCTACTCCGGCGACGACCAGCGTTTGTATGAAACCGGAGAAGTGGATATTGCCGGCGTGTACTCCATCGAACGCTTCACCGACCCCACCGAACCGCTTCACAACGAATTGTTGACCGGCGTTTCGCTGTGCACCGGCTTCGTGAATTTCGATTCCACTCGACCACCGTTCGACGATCCCAAAGTCCGTCAGGCGTTCACCATGGCATTCGACCGCCAGAAATTCATAGACGTGGTGATGAGTCAACGCGCCCTGCCGGCAAAAGGACTTTATCCGCCCGCCTTGCCGGGCTACAGCCTTACGCTCGAGGCTTTGCCCTACGACCCTGAACGCGCGCGTCAACTGCTGGCTGAATCCAAATATGGCGGACCGGACGGCCTGCCTCCCATCGTCTACACGGATGGCGGCATCGGCACGTATATCAATTCCGATGTTGCCGCGCTGGCTGAGATGTGGGAACAAAACCTCGGCGTAACGATCACCGTGGAAAACCTCGAGCCGAACTTCTTCACCGAACAAGTCTATGCCGGCAATCACGGTCAACTCTTTAGCGGCGGATGGTGCGCTGATTACCCCGACCCTGAAAATTTTTCCGATGTGCTCTTCCACACCGGCTCGCAACAGAACGGCGGCGGATATTCGAACCCGCAACTGGATGCCCTCCTCGAACAAGCGCGCACCGAACGCGACGTGCCAACCCGCATCGCCCTCTACCAGCAAGCCGAGCAGATCATCGTGGACGATGCCGCCGCGTTATTCACCGCGCATTATCTCTCGTATCAATTAGTCAAACCCTACGTGAAGGGCTACGCGTACACCCCGATCGACATTCCCATCGAACGCTATATGTGGCTGGATGGGAAATAGACGATAGACCATGGACGATAGACGATGGGCGATGCGCGCCGGTCCATCGTCTATGGTCTGGCCTCCACCACAAACTCAACCCGCGCGATCCTTCCTCCCACACTTGAGACCAAAAAATTAAACGGCAGATTCCCACCGGGCGGGATGCCCGCACTGGATTCCCAGCGGCGGACGCCAACCACGCGTCCCGCGCCATCGTAGGCAATTGCCGCCACCCACACCTGATTCGCCGTAGCCGCCTGACTCTGCGACAAGACCAAGCCGCTCACCTGCGCGCTGTGCCCCTCCGCGCTCACTTGCGCCAGCGCGTTGTTGACCGTTGCCGGCAGATAACGCGCATCGTTTGCCTGCAAGCGGATCGCGGTCAACACTTGCGCTTGAGGCTCGGCATCGAACGGAACATCAGGCGGGAAGAAAACCGCCATCGGCACAGATGTGTTCGGCGGCAAAATATTCAACACGAGCCAGGCGGTTTGAGTCGCAATGAGCGCGTTATTTGAATCCACCAGAGTCACTTGCGCGCTGACATTCTCCAACACCTCAAAGGAATCATTGCGGGCGAGGACAAAACACCACATGCCTTGATCGATGGTCGGGTAACATTCGATCTGCGAAACGGTGAATGGCGCGGGCGTGGGTGTCGCCTCACCGGAAGGATTTTCAGGGTTGCCCGGGATGTTGATCGCCTGCCCCACCGACATGGAATTCGCGTTGATCCCGGGATTTGCGGCTTGCAAGTCGTCGAGCGAGACGTTGAACCTTTCGGCGATCTCGCCCAGCGTGTCGCCCGTCTGAATGGTGTACGCGAAAGGCGTCGGGCTGGGGAGCGGCGTGGTGAGCGGAACCAAGCCGACGGGCGGTTGCATCGTCCCCGAAGGGGGAAGCGGAATCGAAGTGGAGGTCAAAAATGGGGTGAGGGGAATCGGCGGCAGAGTCGAATCATCCGATTGAGGCGCGCAGGAAATTAACAGTAGAAAAGAGGAAAGCAGAAAGATCGTCCTTCGCATGGGGAGATTATAATTGTAGAAATTCACCGTTCAACCCGCAGTTCGATTTGCTTGGCAAATCGCGCGGGATGAACACCAATGGAGAAAACAATGAACTATCGTCATTTGGGTCGCGCGGGGATTCGCGTAAGCGAGCTTTCGTTTGGGTCGTGGGTCACGTTCAAAAACCAGGTGGACGTGGACGCGGCAGTTGAATTGATGGCGGCAGCATACGACGCGGGCGTGAACTTTTTCGATAACGCGGAAACGTACGCGCACGGCAAGTCGGAAGAGGTGATGGGCGCGGCGTTGAAGCGCTTGAATTGGCGGCGCAGTAGTTATCTGGTGACGACCAAGTTCTTTTGGGGCATCCACAATAATATCAATGAGCGCAATACGTTGAACCGCAAACGATTGATCGAGGGCATTAACGGCTCGCTTTCGCGCTTGCAACTCGAGTATGTGGATGTGATCTATTGCCACCGCGCCGACAAAACTACGCCCATCGAAGAAACCGTGTGGGCGATGCACAACATCATCGAGTGGGGCAAGGCGATGTATTGGGGCACTTCGGAGTGGCGACCGGATGAGATCGTCGCCGCGCTTCACATTGCGGAGAAGCATCACTTGCACAAGCCGATCACTGAACAGCCTGAATATAACCTGTTCGCGCGCGAGCGTTTTGAAAAGGAATATGCGCGGCTGTTTCAGGATTACGGCTACGGCACGACGATCTGGAGTCCGCTGGCTTCGGGAATGTTGACCGGCAAATACTTGAAAGGGATCCCAAAAGACAGCCGCGCGAATCTCAAAGGGTATCAATTCCTTCAAAAAGGCATGAAGGATAAGGAACGACTCGCCAAGGTCCGCGCCCTGCAACCGATCGCCAAGGAGCTGGGTTGCACCATGTCGCAACTCTCGATCGCCTGGTGTTTGAAGAATCCCAATGTGAGCACGATCATTTTGGGCGCGAGCCGCGTGGAGCAGTTGCATGAGAATCTCGGCGCGGAAAAAGTGGTCGCAAAGCTGAATCCAAAAGTGATGGGGAAGATCGAGAAGATCTTCGGCATTGCAAAAGACGAGGACGACGATTGATGCGCGTCACCCGAAAGAATTCCGCTGGAAGAGTTCTTCCTTAACTCAGATAAAACGCATGACTTTCGTCAGCCTCTTTCTCAGTCGATGTTAATGTCTCCATGTACAATGAAATCGGACACAAGCGATAGGAATTGAAAGCCATAATTTTCTACATGGAGCATGAACATGAAACTCAATAAATTTGTCATCGGCGGACTGCTGATCCTCGGCGCGGTGGTATTTCTGATCGCCAACGCTACTAAAGACGCCTCGCAATACTTCATGACAGTGGACGAGCTTAAAGCGGAGGGTCCCGCGATCGTCGATAAGAACCTGCGCGTTTCGGGCGCGGTGATCGGCGACACGATCCAGTACGACCCATCCACGTTGACTCTCACCTTCGAGGTGGCGCACGTGCCTGCCGAAGACGCCTCCCTGAAAGATGAAGGCGGGCTTGCCGAAGCCCTACACCAGGCGACCATCGATCCCTCGCGTTCGCGCATGACGGTGGTATACGTGGGCGTCAAACCCGACTTGCTCCGCAACGAAGCGCAGGCAATTGTCACCGGGTCCGTGGGCGCGGATGGAGTTTTCCACGCCGAAGAACTACTGCTCAAATGCCCCACCCGCTACGAAGAAGCCGTGCCGGAACAGGCTGGGTAGATTTAAGAGAGGAAACGTCACAGGTTTATGAGGCCTGTGACGTTTGTATTGAGGAGATTCAATGATCGCCAATCTCGGGCTTGGAATCCTGCTCGTCACATTTTTTGTCACTGTTTACAGCGCGGTTACCGCGGCGGCTTCGAACCCCAGTGGGTTGGCTCGCTTGCTCCGCAGTCTCCCCTCCCTGCGCGCCAAACGGTTTGCAGATGAACTTGAAAAGCTGGAAACGCCTCAACGCGCCGCATCGATGGCAGAGAGCGCGCGGCGGGCAATGTTGCTCACCTTCCCCCTGCTCACTCTCACCTCGCTTCTACTAATCTATTTGCTCGTCAACGACCATTACGAAGTGAAGTTCGTGTATGAGGTGACGAGCCGCTCGATGCCTACCTACCTCAAGGTCACGGCTTGGTGGGGCGGGCAGGCAGGCTCACTGCTCTTCTGGTCGTGGCTCATGTCGGCGTTTGCCTCGCTGGTCACCCTGCGCAAATGGGACCGCGACCGCGAATTTCTCCCGTGGGTCATCTTCGTTTCGTGTGTCACGCTCGCCTTCTTTGTGGGCATGACCGCTTTCTTTGAGAATCCGTTCCGGGTGTTTTACCAAACCGAAACGGGAGTTGAAGCGCATTTCTTCCAGCCGGCGAACAGTATCCCCTTCACGCCGGAAGATGGGCGGGGACTCAATCCGCTTCTTCGACATCCCGGCATGATCATCCACCCGCCGCTCCTCTACCTCGGATTCGTTTCCTACGTCATTCCGTTTGCGTTTGCCATCGCCGCGTTGATCACGGGGCGAACAGACGACCGCTGGATCCGCCTCACCCGCCGCTGGAGTCTGTGGGCGTGGCTGTTCCTCACCTTCGGCTTGGTTCTCGGCGGGCGCTGGGCGTACGATGTGCTCGGCTGGGGCGGTTACTGGGGCTGGGACCCGGTGGAGATCGCCGCGTTCATGCCGTGGTTGACGGGGACGGCGTTCCTGCACTCGGTCATGATCCAGGAAAAACGCGGCATGTTGAAACACTGGAACATGCTGTTGATCATCCTCACGTACGACCTGGTCATTTTCGGCACGTTCCTCACACGCTCGGGTGTGCTGTCCTCAGTGCATGCCTTCGCGCAGAGCGCCATCGGGCCGTTGTTCTTCGCGTACATCGCCATGACGTTGATCGTTTCGGTTGCTCTTGTGATTTATCGGTGGGGCGAGTTGAAATCCGAAACCGAGATGAATTCCCTGCTTTCGCGTGAGGCGTTGTTCCTGTTCAATAACCTGCTGTTCATGAGCATCCTCGTAGTCTGTTTTTGGGGCGTGATCTACCCGCTCACATCCGAATTGTTCACCGGCTCAAAAGTGACCGTGGGACCCGCGTTTTACGAACGAGCGAACGGACCGCTATTCGCGGGGCTAATGTTCTTGTGTGGTGTTGCGCCGCTTTCCGCGTGGGGTCATTCGACACTGAAAACCCTCGGTCGGGCAATGTGGCTTCCAACGCTTGCGGCGGTCCTTGTCACCGTTGTGATTTTTATTACGTATACCCACAATGTGTACGCGTTGATCGGCTTTTCTCTAGTGGCGT
The DNA here is from genome assembly GCA_044222305.1 of Anaerolineales bacterium. Lineage (GTDB taxonomy): Bacteria > Chloroflexota > Anaerolineae > Anaerolineales > Villigracilaceae > Defluviilinea. The sequence continues at coordinate 20,004 of JBGANO010000011.1, read as the reverse complement.
TTGTTATTCTGAACACGTTGTACGAATATTGGCGCGGCGCAAGGGCAAGGATGAAAATTCACAGTGAAAATGTTTTCTCAGCCTTTTGGAATCTCACCGCCCGCGACCGCCGCCGCTATGGCGGGTACATCGTCCACGTTAGCATGATGTTGATGGCGATCGGCATCCTCGGCATTGAACTCTTCCAGAAGGAAACGCAGGGGACGCTCGAAGTCGGTCAGCAACAAAGTATCGGCGGCTACGATATCGTGTACAAAGATATCGCCCGCTTCACCGGTCCTGATGGGCGCGAAGTGACGCGCGCGGTGCTCAGCATTTATCAAGGCAATGAGTACCTCGGCGACCTACACCCGCGCATCGATTACTATTGGGACTCGCAACAATCCATGACCATCCCCGGTCAACGCGCCACAATGAAGGATGACCTGTACATCCTGCTGGTGAGTTGGGAACCGGCTTCGGCGGTCGGCGCGACCTTTAAGATCTACGTCAACCCGCTGGTGAACTGGCTGTGGATGGGGAGCCTGCTCTTCCTCATTGGTATCATCATCGCGGCGTGGCCCGATAAGGACCCGGAGCGAATTGCGGTGAGGGCTGGCAGGCGCGCGCGGCAGGCAAGCGCGGCGGATTAGGCATGAGTGGTAATTGGTAAATAGTAAGTCGAGAATTAGAGAATTGAGTCTGGAAATTGCCGGGCAAAGGAACGAGTCAAAAATGGAACGGAAGAAATTAACCGCAACACACAAAATTACTAATTACCAATTACTACTTACAATTCTTCTTACCTTGCTTCTTTCCAGCGCCTCAATTTCAATCGCCTCCGCCCAAGGACCCGCCCCCACCGACGATGAGGTGAATGCGATCGCCAAGAAGTTGTTTTGCCCAGTGTGCGAGAACACGCCGCTGGACGTGTGCCCCACCGAAGCGTGCCGTCAATGGCGGGAGCAGATCCGCCAGATGTTGATCGAGGGCAAAACCGAAGACGAGATCATTCAGTATTTCATAGACACGTACGGCGTGCGCGCTTCGGGTGACCCGCCAAACAAAATTGCATCGTATCTGATTCCGGTGACGGCGATCTTATTGGGGACGGCGTTGCTGTTGCGCGCGTTGCACATGTGGAAAAAGCCGAAGGCGGCCGAGTCAGCTGTCCCTGCGGGCGAGGCGAAGCAAGTCCATCAAGATGAATATTTCAATAAAATCGAAGACGAGTTGAAGAAGAGAAAATAGATGATCGAGACAAACCCTCCCCGCCGCGCTGTGCCGCTGTGGATTCAGATCGTCGTCTGGGTATTTTTGGCGGGCTTGCTTTTTCTGGTGGCGCTGGGTCTCAACCGCCGCCAGCAGGGCACTGTGCAACCCGGCGAAGTGATCGACGATTTTTCGCTGACATTCTACAGCGGCTACGAGTTGGACGGCAAAACAGAGATCAAGTTCAGCGACTTGCGAGGCAAGGTCGTTGTGTTGAACTTTTGGGCATCGTGGTGCAAGCCGTGCGAACAGGAAGCCGCCGACCTACAACAAGCGTGGACGGAATACGCGCCAACTGGCGAGGTGGTGTTCCTCGGCGTGGATTATGTGGACACCGAAGCAGATGCGCGCGTGTATCTGAGAAAATTCGGCATTTCGTACGCGAATGGTGCAGACCTTGCGACTAGAATCTCTCAATATTTCCGAATCAAAGGCGTGCCGGAGACGTACTTCGTAGACCGGGAAGGCGTGTTGCGCTACGTGCAGATCGGTCCCTTTTCCGGCGTGGACCAAATTCGGGAGCAAATCGATCTTTTGTTAAAGTAGAGGGCGAATGGATATTATGGCAATCTTCCTGACACTGGCTGTGTTCTTTTTCGTTGGCGCGTATTTGTACGCGCCGTTCGCGCGCGGGTATGGGCGACAAGTCACCGATGAGGAGCGCGAACTTTCCGCGTTGTTGGCACAGCGGGAGCGTGTGCTCAGTTCTTTACAAGAACTGGATTTCGACTACAAACTCGGCAAGATCCCCGAGGAGGATTACCCCGCCCAGCGGACCAGCCTCCTGCAAAAAGGCGCGGATATTTTGCGCAAGATGGATTCGTTGACGATCGATGAAACCGACCTGCGTCGCAATAACACAAAGAAATCATCTGCTAAAAAAGAAATCTCAGATGCCGAACTCGAAAACCTGATCTCGCAACGGCGAGCCTTGCGCAAGAAAAATTTTGACGGGTTCTGCCCGAAGTGCGGCAAGCCGGTCGTATCAGACGATAAGTTCTGCGCGTCGTGCGGGAAGGCGTTGGAGTGATTGGCGATTGGCGATTTTCGATTTACGATTTTCGATTTACGATTTTCGATTTGAAAGATACGGGATATGAGATATGAAACACAAGATACGAGTAACGAGTTATTCTAATAAGGCAAAACCCTAATGAAGTTTCGCGTCACATTGATTGCAATATTCGCCATCCTGCTCTCTGCCTGCAATTTGACTTTGGCAGAAGATATCACACCGCCGCCGGGATACATTGCGCCGACGCCGTTGCCGACCCTCGTGCTGTATCCATCGCAAGCGCCGAGCGTGGAAAACGGCAAGATCATCTACGTTGAAAAATGCGCTCCCTGCCACGGCGATACCGGTCTCGGCGATGGCGAGCAAGGCATCCAACTCGGCGTCACAGTCCGCGCGTTTGGGCTGGCAGAGATCGCCCGCCCCGCCTCCCCGGCGCAGTATTACACCATGGTCACGCGCGGCAACATCGAGCGCTTCATGCCGCCGTTCAACAGTCTCACCGATCAGGAGCGTTGGGATGCGGTCGCTTACGTGATGACCCTGCACACCAACGCGGAACAGGTCGAAAAGGGCAAACAACTTTTTGAGGCGAATTGCGCTGGTTGCTCGTTGGATGTATTTAAAGACCAGCAAAAGATGTCGTCGTTCACCGAAGTGGAACTCGCCCGTATCGTCCGTCAGGGGGGTGATGGGCTACCGGCGTTCGGCGCTACTTTAAGTGAAGATGACCTGTGGGCGGTTGCCGCATACTTGCGGACTGTCTCCTTCAATACTGCGCCGCTCGCCACGCCTCAGCCTGTCTCAGCCGCCCCGACCTCCGTCGCCCCTGAGACAACGCCGGCTGGGACGAGTCCAACCTCCACGGCGGGTGAAGCGACTGTCACACTTCAACCCGGCTTCGGGACCGTCACCGGAGTCATCGATAACAAAAGCGGCGCAGACCTGCCGTCTGATCTGGTCGTCACCTTGCGCGGGTACGATCATGATGCGAACGATCCGAACGCGGGACCCGTTGAAACTTTTTCCATCGAAGGCGTTGTTGAACCAGACGGCGCGTATACGTTTGATAATGTCGAAATTCCCGCAGGGAGAATCTTCCTCGTTGAGTTAACGCACGAGGGCGTGGAATTACAGTCGGAGTTTAGTATTGTTGAGGCGGGCGCGCAACTTGTGGACATTCCGCCGCTGACAGTGTACGCCTTGACCGAGGATACATCTGGCTTGGTGATGGACGATGCGCAGGTGATCCTCGAATACGGCGCCGATTCAATTTCTGTGTATACGCTGTACTCGTTCCGCAACCCGACTGATGAAATGATCGTCGTGCCACAGGATGAAACGGGACAAATCCCCTTCATCAAATTCCCTGAGGGTTCATCTGGTTTCGGTTTCGAGCCAACGCAGGATAGCGCGGCGTTTCTACCCACTGCGAACGGGTTTGCCATCCCGCCCAGTGAGAATGTTTATGGGCTGGTTGCATTTTCCTCACTGGCAAAAACGGATGAGTTGAATTTCAAGATGCCGTTCGATCTGCCCATTGCATCGGTCAATGTGTTCACACCTGTCGGCACACAGTTGGAAGACGCGCAGTTGACAGATTTAGGCATTCAAACGATCCAAAACTTCACGTATCAGATTTACGAATCAGATGCCATCGCGGCGGGCGAGTCACTTGCCTTCACGCTACGCGGTGGACCATCGGAAGCCCCTGCCGCATCGTCGAGCAATACCGGCATGTTGATCGGAGCGGGCGCGTTGGGAGCCGCATTACTGGTCGCTGGCTTTTGGATGTATCGCCGCGATGCGCGGAAGACGCAAGCCACAGAAGAAGATGGTGAGGAATTCGAGTCTGCTGAAGAGGTGATGGATGCCATCATCGCGCTCGATGACCTGCACGGGAAGAAAAAGATCGGCGAGATGGCGTATCAGAAGAGGCGCTCGGAATTGAAGGAAAAACTGAGAGCAGTGAATAGTGAATAGAGATTAGAGAATTGACTCGACATAGCGCTCCTAATCTTCTACGCATCAAGTTTTCTAATCATCTAATTTTATGATCAGCGTAAAAAAACTTGTCAAACGCTTTGGCTTGAAGACCGTCCTGCGCGGCGTGGACTTTGAAGTCCAGCCGGGTGAGTTCGTCGCGTTGCTCGGTCCGAACGGCGCGGGGAAAACGACGTTCCTGCGAATCCTTGCCTCGCTGTCGCGCCCAACGCTTGGCGAAGTGAATATCGCCGGATTCAAACTTCCCGGTGACGCGTCACAGATCCGCGCGAGGCTGGGAGTGGTGTCGCACCTTCCGTTGTTGTATGGCGACTTGACAGCCGAAGAAAATCTCCGCTTCTACGCGCGCATGTATGGCATTGCCAATGAACAGGTACGGATTACGGAAGTTTTAGAAATGGTCGGATTGGAAAACCGCCGCCGCGACCTCGTCCGCACCTATTCGCGTGGGATGCAACAGCGCCTCGCCATCGGGCGCGCGGTCCTGCATGACCCGGAGATCGTTCTGTTCGATGAGCCATACACCGGCTTGGATCAAGACGCCTCATCCATGTTGGATGTTGTCTTGAAAACCGTCGCCGCGCAGGGGCGCACCGTGGTAATGACCTCACATGATCTGGCTCGCGCGGAGGAGCTCGCCACCCGCTTCGATATCCTTTCGCGCGGAGTGATCGCCGCCTCCGCAACTCGCAGACAGGTGAAGAAAAGCAACCTGCTTTCATTTTACAAACAGGCATTGGTAGGGTGAGATGAAAAGGCAAAAGACGATGGACGATAGACGGCGGACGGCAGATCCATATGGTCAACGGTCAAACGTCCATAGTCAGAGCGCGGGCGGTTTTTTCAAAGCCATCGGCGCGATCGTGTGGAAAGACCTGCGCGCCGAATTCCGCTCGTGGGAATTGATTTCGGCGATGCTGGTGTTTTCCCTGCTGGTCATCCTCATATTCAACTTTGCTCTTGAACTGGATATCAAGACGCGTCAATCGGTGACGGCGGGCGTGCTTTGGGCAACCTTCGCCTTTGCCGGCACCCTCGGCTTGAACCGCTCGATGACGCTCGAAAAAGATCGCGGCTGTCTCGATGGACTCCTGCTCGCGCCGGTGGACCGCTCGGCAATCTACTTCGGCAAGTTTTTCAGCAACCTCGCTTTCATGCTCATCGTTGAAGTGATCGTCCTGCCGGTGTACAGCGTGTTGTACAATACCAATCTGTTCCAGCCGGGTCTACTGCTCGTCATCCTGCTGGGCTCGATCGGGTACACCTCCATCGGAACCTTGCTTGCCACCATGTCGGTGCAGACGCGCGCGCGCGACATCCTGCTCCCCATCCTGTTGTTCCCGGTGGTGTTCGCGGTCCTGCTGGCGGCGGTCAAAGCCAGCGGCGGGATCTTGGACAACTCAACCTTTGCCGACATTTCGTTCTCGATCAATTTACTCATCACTTATGACGTGATTTTCATCGCCGCTTCATTTATGTTGTTCGATAGTATTGTGGAAGAATGAAAACCAGAAACTAGAGAATAGAGAATAGAGAATAGAGAATAGAGAATAGAGAATAGAGAATAGAGAATAGAGAATAGAGAATAGAGAATAGAGAATAGAAAGTGGTAAGTAGTAAGAGTGAAGTCTCTAGTCTCCAACAAAAGGAAATTACATGAATCAAAAACCCCTCGCACTAAAAATTCTTGATATTGTTTCACTGCTCCTGTTGCTCGTTTCGGCATACCTCGCCATCGTCGTCGCGCCGACCGAGAAAGTGATGGGCGACGTGCAACGCGTGTTCTACTTCCACGTCGGCACGGCATGGGTCGCGCTGATCGGCTTTGTGTTCACCGCCGTATTGAGCGTGATCTACCTCGTCACGAAAAACCTGAAGTGGGACCGCATCCAGGTTGCCGCCGTGGAAGTGAGCGTGGTATTCTTCCTCATCACCATCATCCTCGGCTCGATCTGGGCGCGCCCCGCCTGGAACACCTGGTGGACGTGGGATCCGCGCCTGACCACCGCCGCGATCGCCGAGTTGATCTACATCGCCTACTTCATGCTCCGCCAGGGCATCGACGACCCCGACAAGCGCGCCCGCTTCGGCGCGGTGTACGCCCTCATCGGCGGGTTAAGCGCCCCGATCACCTTTTTCGCCATCCGCCTGTTCCGCACCATCCACCCGGTGGTCATCGCCGGCGCGAACGCGGAAGCGGAGGGCAACTTCAGCATGTCGGGCGATATGCTCAGCGCATTCTTCTTTGCCTTGTTCGCCTTCACTGTCATCTTCATCGATCTATTCTGGAACCGCATCCGCCTGGGAGAATACCAGAACGAGGTCGAAGAGATGAAAATGAAAACGACGTATTAGCAGTACGGCAACGTTCACGTTGCCCTGCGCTACCAATTATTCATCACAACCTCTGCCACAGAGAAAAGATGAGAATTTCTCAAAGTTCTCTGCGGCGACCCAAAGGAGTCAACATGTTTTTCCAGGAAGTTACCCCCGATACCTCCGGCTACATGATCGCCGGGTACGCGACCACATTCATCATCCTCGCCGTCTACGTGGCGAGTCTGTTCATCCGCCAGCGTAACCTCAAGCAGGATATGGACATGCTCGCCGAATTGGAGAAATCTACCGAAAAGCCCGCCAAGCCTGTAACTAAAAGAGGCAAAAAGAAATAGGGCAATCGGTTGAGAGTCCGCTATAATTAAAGCGGACTCTTTTTATTTATGCAACAGAACAACGGGATTCGAACCAGGTGGCGATTCAGGTTCCTACGGTGGAGCCTGCTCATCATCCTTGTGGGAAGCGGGTTCGTCTCCAACCCCAGTGAATCTGCTTCGCCCGCGGCAGACCCGCCCGGTCCCGACAGATTCTCCATCACCATCGTCGACTACACAGAATACACCTGGTGGATGGTACGCTGGGGGTCGAACAAATTCATCTGCGAGCTCAAGACCGATCACGAGGGCTTGCCAACCATCGCAGACGTGTACTCCGATTGTCTCCCAGACGATTACGACGATTGGGTCAACCAGAAGCCCTGCGCCGAGCGCGATGTCAACCTATGCAAGGGGAATTATCTTGTGTTGATCGACAGCCAGCCCGCCCAAAAAGAAGTTGCCACCAAACTCCCCTCGTCTTCCGTGCAAGTATCCCTTGAGAATTGCAACCCCGTCTACACATCCTCGACAAGCATCTGCGAAACCGAGCCGATCCTGATACTCAATGGCATCGAGCCGCTCCCCGAACATCACATTATCCGCATCGAAGGCTTGTACGCGGGTCAAACGTTCGTGTGTGACTCGCACTGCCGACTGCGCCTGCCCATCACAGGCGGGAACGGCGAGACTCTGCAATTTTGGGCGTTCTCCAGTTATGGGGACAGCAGTCCAATCTTTAATGCTCTTGTACGCGTTGCCCAAGCAGACAGCAACGACCCCGATCAGGTTTTTTGGTACGTGGACGTCTTAAGCAATCAATGGATGGGCGTGCCCGTGGCAAGTTGCGTTGGAGCCTGGGAAACCCTGCCGCCGATTGGCGGCCCGCAGGAATGGTTAAGCACTCCCACGCAAAGTGAAACGCTGGGCACAGACATTCCATACAACTATCTCGCCGCCAACCTGATCCGTAAAGGCATCGTGGACGCGTCCGCTTGCGAAAACAGCGGCTTGCAAGAGGACGGCAACGCCTCCACCTGCGGCATAGACAAAGCCCGCGATGCCGTCATCGCGTGGCAGAACCAGTTCGATGGGATCATTTTGAATGTAGCCAAAGACACAGGCGTGCCGGCAAACCTGTTGAAAAACCTGTTCGCCAAAGAGAGTCAGTTCTGGCCCGGCATCGGCGCGAAAGACGACGTGGGCTTGGGTCAACTCACCGAACAGGGAGCAGACACCACCCTGATGTGGAATCCCCCGTTCTTCTACCAGTTCTGCCCGCTCGTGATGAATTCTGAAGAATGCAAAAAAGGCTACCTCGGCTTGGAAGAAGACCAGATGCAACTCGCGCGGCTCTCGCTCATCCAGGCAGTCAACGCGACCTGCGAGGATTGCCCGCTCGGCATCGACCTCGACCGCGCCAACTTCAGCATCGGCGTGTTTGCCCACACCCTGCTTGCCAACTGCGAGCAAGCCGGGCAATTGGTGAAAAACGTCAACGCGGCGCAAACGGCTGGCTCGGTTTCCACTTATGAAGATTTGTGGAAGTTCTCGCTGGTCAACTATCATGCCGGTCCCGGGTGCCTCGGCGACGCGCTCGATCTCACCCATGTCAAAAACCTCGAAATGACCTGGGAAAACGTATCGCCGAATCTATCCGACGGGTGTATCGGCGCGCTCGAATACGTGAACGATATTAGCGAGTGAGTTACCTCGCTTCAACCATTCGCGGAGGCATTTGCTTCCGCGTTTTATTTTGTGCTACACTAAAGAAAATCACATTACCGCTCTGCTGGAGTTATGATGCTCACCCTCGCCGAAAAAATTCTCTTTGCAATTTTCATGCTCGTCTCTGTTGTGTGGACCTATCGCGGCGCGCGGCGGATCGTCAAACAGATTTCCAGCGGGCAAGGCAAAGTGGATTGGTCGCTCGCCTCAAAACGGACGGGCGAACTGGTCGCCAAATATCTATTTTTTACCCCCGTCTTTCGATTCCGCCCGCTCCCGAGCTTTTTGCACGCGTTCATCGGGTGGGGGTTTTTCGTTTATGTGTTTGTCAATCTCAACGAATTGATCCTCGCTTATGCAGGCGTCAACGTTTTACACAGCACCGGCATCCCCGGCGACATTTTCCGTTCGCTGGCAGAATTCATCTCCTTCGCGCTGATGTTCAGTATGATCGGCATGTCGATCCGCCGCTACATTCTCAAGCCCGCCACGCTCACCACGCGCGACACCATCCTGCTCAACCCCAAAGCCCGCGCGGGCATCACCATCGATTCGATGCTCGTGACGGCTACGTTCTTCACGCACACGTTGGCGCGGGTATTCGCTGAGTCATTCTATCTCGCCCGTCATGGAGTTCACGACGCGTGGCAACCCATCACCTCCGCGTTGGCTGGCTTGTGGGCAAGCAAGCCCGAAGCGCAACTATTATTCGATGAGCGCTTGATGTTCTGGATCTCGCTTGGTTTGGTATTTGCCTTCCTTCCCTATTTCGCTTATTCAAAACACATTCATTTATTCGTCGTGCCGTTTAACTTCGCGCTCAAACCCGAACGGAAATCCATCGGGGAATTGAGTTACATCAACCTCGATGACCAATCCATCGAACAATTCGGCGCGGCAAAGATGAGCGACCTCGGCTGGGAACAGATCATGGATGCGTACGCCTGCATCCAATGTTTTCGCTGTCAGGAGGTCTGCCCCGCGTATAACACAGGCAAGATCCTCTCGCCCGCCGCGCTGGAGATCAACAAACGGTATCACTTGAAAACTGGCGACACCGATGTGCCGATGCTGAATCTAATTTCAGAAGAGGCAGTCTGGGCGTGTACCAGTTGCGGCGCATGTGTGGACATCTGTCCCGTCGGGAATGAACCGATGCGCGACATCCTCGACATCCGCCGAAATCTTGCGATGATGGAAAGTCAATTCCCGAAGCAACTCGAAACCGCGTTCAAAGGAATCGAGCGCAACGCCAACCCGTGGAATGTGCCGCAGTCTGACCGCCTGAAATGGGCGGAGGGGCTCAACGTGCCGACGATTGAGCAAAACCCTGATCCTGACATTTTGTGGTGGGTCGGTTGCGCTCCAGCCACAGATGCGCGCGCGCAGAAAACAGCGCAAGCATTCGCCAAAATCTTGAACGCGGCAGGCGTCAATTTCGCCGTGCTCGGGCGGAATGAATCCTGCACGGGCGATCCCGCTCGCCGCGCGGGGCGCGAGGATATTTTCTTCGCGATGGCGTCGCAGAATGTGGAAGTTCTTAATGAGGTCAAGCCAAAACGGATCGTCGCCACCTGCCCGCATTGTTTGCACACGATCAAGAATGAATATCCTGCATTTGGCGGAAATTACGAAGTTGTGCATCACACCCAATTTATCAATGAGTTGGTTGGGGCGGGGAAGATCAGTTTAGAAGTAGATAGTGAGCAATTTACAGTGACGTTCCATGACCCGTGTTATTTGGGAAGGCACAACAAAATTTTCGACGCGCCGCGCGAGGCGTTGAAGTCCACGGGCGCGTTGACAATTGAAATGCCGCGCAATTCTGCGAAGTCGTTTTGTTGCGGCGCGGGAGGGGCGCAAATGTGGAAGGAGGAGGAAAATGGCACTGCGCGAGTCAACCTCACTCGGTTTGCGGAGGCGAAGGCTTCGGGCGCGTCCACGCTGGCGGTGGGATGTCCATTCTGCATGGCGATGATGACCGACGCATCCAAAGCCGATGGAGGGGAAGTTCAAGTGAAAGATGTGGCAGAGTTAGTGGCTGAGCGGCTCAAGAGTTGATCAATAAACCATGCCCACGTTTGAAAATAAAGGCGATTATTTATTGGTCGAGTTCAGCGAACCTTTCTCGCTGGAGATGATGATTTCAGCTGTCCATGAAGTTTTGCGCCGTTGCGAGGAACAAAACTTGAACAAGGTACTGGCGGACTTGAGGAACATGCCCGGCGACCCAAGCATACTCGAACGCTATCAAATTGGAGTTGAAATCGCCAAAACATGGAGACGGCGGGTTCAAGCGGCTTTGGTCATGCAACCCGGGAAACTCAGTCACATGACAGAGAATACCGCTGTCAATCGCGGCGCGCATTTATTATCCACATCCGACGCTGTCCGCGCCACGGAATGGCTTGGAGTCACAGGTTAGCTCGGGAGCGTTAATGGATCAGCGAAATACACGCAGATTGAAGTGATACAAGACGGCTTAAACCATCAAAAGTTGTAATCTCAGGATATCCATGTTTACCTGTCAAAACAAAGGCGAGTATTTATTTGCAGAGGCCAGCGGAGTCTATTCGCTGGACTTGTTGGTCTCCATCATTCATGAGGTAGCCGAGCGCTGCCGAAGCGAGAATCTACGCAAAGCATTGCTCGACTTGAGAAATGTGGAAGGCAATCCCAGCATCCTTGACCGCTACCGCTTCGGTATTGAAATTGCAAACGCATGGGGACCAAGAATGAAGGTTGTTACTGTTGCGAGACTGGAGGCGATCAACAAAATGGGAGAAAACACTGCGGTCAATCGCGGGGCGAATATATGGGTTACCTCCGACATGGATCTTGCATTAAAATGGCTTGGGGTCGAAAGTAAATAACGGAGAGCCACCATGCTGAACTTAAACACGAAATTCGGACGCGTTGCCAGGAAACATTTGAAGAGCGAACACTTCGTCTGGCTGACGACGGTTGACTCAACAGGCACGCCTCAGCCCAGGCCTGTGTGGTTCATCTGGGATAAGGATTCGTTCCTCATCTTCAGTCAGGCAAAGGCGCATAAACTGAAACACATCCAAAAGAATCCCCAGGTCTCCTTGCATTTCAACTCGGCGGACAAAAAGGCACAGGAACGATTGATCATTTTCACTGGGACGGCAAGTATTGACGTGAACTCACTGCCTGCCCATAAAATTCGAGCGTATATGAAAAAATACAACGAGGGGATCATCGGGTTGGAGAAAACGCCTGAGCAATTCGCTGGCGAATATTCGGTCGCCATTCGAATTGCCCCCGCCAAGTTACGCGGTGGGGAGTAAAATTCACACTAGCAAAGGAGGACGGAATGAAAGACTTGGTAAAAACACTGCATCCCGAAAAGAAACAAGGTGTGAACATCAGCAGAGAAAAGTACGACATGATCCGAAAAGCAATTATGAGCGAACTACGTTCCAATAAAGAAATGACTTTTATGAAACTCTCGCGCGCGGTGGAAAAAGAAGTGCGCGGTAAATTCGACGGCTCGGTGATGTGGTACGTCACCACGGTCAACCTCGACCTCGAAGCGCGCGGGGAAGTGAAGCGCGTGCCCAACTCGCGACCCCAACTCGTTCGGCTGGCAAAATAGGAATTTTCATGGCGGACACTCCTCCATTCGACATTACTGCCGCGCATAAATATTTCTCAGCCGAAAATTTCAACAACGCCTGGGAACTCATACACAAAAGCGAACGCACAGACGAAGATAATCTGGCGATGTTGCACACTGCCATTGCGTCGTTGTGGCATTGGTCACAGCGCGAGGACGTATCCGCGAAAAGATTGTCGGTTGGGTATTGGCAGGTCTCGCGCGCGTGCAACCTGATTCAACAACCCGATCTCGCGCGGAAACATGGTCTGCAATCGCTGAAATACGCGGCGAGTCTCGATCCGTTTTACAAAGCCTGCGCCTACGAAACCCTCGCCCGGGCCGAAATGCTGAGCGGTAACCGCGTCATCATGCTTGAATACTTGAACAAAGCGCGCAGTCTTGCCCAACAAGTGACGGATGACGAAGACAAACAACTTCTCCTCCGTGATTTGGAATCGATCAAGTAAATGACCCGCAAACAGTTCTTTTTATTTTGCATCACCCTCGCCGCCTTCTTGCTGTCGGCTTGTTCTGCAAATGCCACGCCCGCGCCAACCCTCACGGCATTTGAACAGCTGGGTCAATCGGTGTTCAACCTGCGATGCGCGCAATGTCACGCGCTTGTGCCCGACACGGTGATCATCGGTCCGTCCCTGGCAGGCGTCGCCACACGGGCAGGATCACGCGTCCCTGAGATGGACGCGACGGAATACATCGAAATGTCGATCCTGTTTCCGAAAGATTTTCTCGTCCCTGAATATAGCGATACCATGCCAACCAATTTTGGAAAAGAATTGACCAGCGAAGAACTTCAAGCGGTTGTCGCGTTTTTGATGACGTTGAAATAAAGTTTAGACCTCACAGGTCTTAAAGACCTGTGAGGTCTGAGGAGAAATATATGAAAATCTGGATCAAACGCATCTTTCTCGTCTTGGGCTTGCTTGCCCTCGTCGGCATCCTCTATGCCGCGCTTGCCCCCCTGCCCTTCGACGAACTGCCTCCCGCAGAGAAGTGGGGCGCGGGCGCGAGCAGTGTGCTCCCCGCCTACAGCGGATTACAGCGTGAGTTCCCCGCGCTCAACGGAGAAACATCGCCTGAAAAAGCGGAACTTGGACGCTTGTTGTTCTTCGACCCGATCCTTTCTAAAAATCAAGATATGTCGTGCGCCACGTGCCACAACCCCAGCCTCGGTTTCAGCGATGGATTGCAAACGGCAAAAGGTTCAGATGGGACATTTCTCACGCGCAACACGCCCACGCTGTGGAATGCCGGTTATTCCACGAAACTTTTCTGGGATGGCCGCGCCGAATCGCTGGAACAGCAAATGTCTGTGCCGCTTCACGCGGAAAATGAAATGGCTGGCTCAGACGCGGAAACTGTCGCGCGCCTGATGAAAATTCCCGAATATGTGGAGTTGTTCAACAAGGCATTCGGGAGCAATGCCATCACCGTCGAAAACGCGCAAACGGCGATCGCCGCGTTCGAACGGACGTTGATTTCGAATAACAGTCCTTTCGACAACTATGCGGCGGGTCAATTCGACGCGCTGACCTCACAACAACGGCGCGGGCTTAACCTCTTCCGCTCGGCGGCGACGCGCTGTTTTGAATGTCACGCCGCGCCCACCTTCGGCTCGGACGATTTCTTCGTGACCGGTTCACCCGACCTTGAAGGGTTTCCGCACGACACGGGTCGCGCCGCGATTGTCAGCGACGGGCAGGATGGCGCGTTCAAAGCGCCGACTTTGCGCAACGTCGCGCTGACGGGACCCTACATGCACAACGGCGCGTTCGCCACGCTGGATGATGTTCTCTGGTTCTACGAAAAAGGCGGCGGGAGTCAATATGGCTTGGAAGTGGACCGTCACATCCTCCCCATTGAGTTGAGCGAGCAGGAACACGAAGATTTGGTCGCGTTCCTCTACGCGCTGACGGATGAAAGCGGAATGCCTGAAGTCCCGGTGACTGCGCCATCGGGGTTGCCGGTGGTGGAACAAGTTCCCAACCTGGCGCGCGAAGTTGTAGAGCAGTTAAATGTTCAGGTGGCTGAATCAGGCGTCCCTGCGCATGAACCGACGGTTATCCGCGTGGGACCGAATGAAAGCATCCAACAAGCCGTTGACCGTTCTGGTCCCGGCGATACGATCGAGGTCCCGTATGGGGTGTATCACGAGTCGGTGTATATGGATTGGAGCGGCGTTACACTGGTCGGCATCCCGAATGAAAAGGGCGAGTGGCCCGTGATCGACGGCGAGGGGACGCGCTCGGATGGCGTGATCGCATCGGGCAATAATTTCGAGATGTTCAATTTTTCGGTGAAGAATTACACATCGAACGGTGTGCTGGTGGAAGGCGCGACGGGCGTGTATTTGCACGACATGTATATTGAGAACACGGGCGTGTATGGCGTCTACCCCGTGCGTTGTACGGATGTGCTGATCGAACGCATCGAGGCGACGCTGATGAACGATGCGGCGATCTATGCGGGCAAATCGGAAAATGTGGTGATCCGCGATACGTTGACGTATGGGAATGTGATCGGGGTTGAATTGGAGAACACCGTCAACGGCGAAGTGTATAACAACGTGGCGCACGATAACACGGTTGGAATTTTCATCGACCTTCTGCCGCAATTGCCATCGAAAGTTTCGTTGTATACAAAGGTGTATGACAACCTGGTTGAAAATAATAACGGTGAAAACTTCGGCAAGCCCGGGACCGCTGTGGCGCTCGCTCCATCAGGGACAGGCATTTTGATCCTTGCGGCAGACGAGGTGGAGATTTATAACAACACGATCCGCGGCAACAAATCAGGCGGGCTGGCGGTGTTCAATCTCACCATTGGTTTCGACGTCAACGAAATCGATGTGGGCCCGAACCCTGAGCATGTGTACGCGCGCGATAATCTCTATGAAAACAACGGCTACGATGCCGACCCGTTCGTGAAAAAAATACTCGGCAGGGGATTCGATATCATTTGGGACACGAACGGCGCGGATAATTATTTCGACGAGAAGGCTTCATCGTCTTTCCCGCCTTTTCTGCCGAAGACCTCGTGGCCCCAGCCGTTGTATAA
The DNA here is from genome assembly GCA_044222305.1 of Anaerolineales bacterium. GTDB lineage: Bacteria > Chloroflexota > Anaerolineae > Anaerolineales > Villigracilaceae > Defluviilinea. The sequence goes on along the minus strand of JBGANO010000011.1, from coordinate 4,661 downwards.
CCTGTATTGGAGATTCTTCAATTTTGTGGTTGGGTTGGTGGGGTGAGGGGGAGCAGAGGATTAGAGGAGTAGAGAATTGAGATTAGAGATTGGAGACTGGGTTGGGAGGCTCAGTCTCTTTTTTTGTTTATAATCATTGAAGGTTTCGTAGTGACGACTTTAGTCGTCTTTGTATAGAACGACTAAAGTCGTTACTACGTTTTATGATCATAGGAGATTAATTCCATGCACCGCCTCTTCCCTGTTTCTGTACAAGACGACATTTTTCCCGAATATAAAAATACTCCTGTTGGGTTATTGCTCGAATATAACAATCTCAACCGAGAATATGAACCGTACACACAAGCGCAATTGTTGATCGGCATGTGCATGGATAATCGCAAGCATTTGCACATCCCCGATAATTTCGCGTACATCATCCGCGCGGGCGGGGCGAATTTGCGTTACAGCGAGTTCAAAGTTTCATACGCGATCGCGGTGGGCGGCGTGAAGTGTATTGCGTTGATCGGTCACAACCAATGCGGCATGGTCAACTTGATGTCGCGGAGGGAGGCGTTCATTCAAGGGTTGGTCGAGAGGGCAGGCTGGGAACGCGAACTGGCGGAACAACATTTCATGAACTTTACCCCGATGTTCGAGATCGGCAACGAAATAGACTTCGTGTTGAGCGAAGCGCAACGATTAAGGTTGCGCTATCCGAAGATTCCCGTCGCGCCGTTGTTTTACCAAGTGGAGGATAATTTGTTATATCAAGTGAAAACGGACTCGTGAACCTACGCCACCGCCTTCAACGCTGAACGGATCATCAAGAACTCGGTGATGTTCTCGGCAGTGATCAAGCCGACAAATTGACCGGCGTGCATGACCGGCAGAGTCTTCGCGCCCGCTTCTTGCAGACGCATGAGGGCCGATTCGACCATGTCGTGCGAATCCACACTGGGGACATCTTTCCGCATCACGCCAACGACCGGCGCGCTTTGTCCCTGACGAGATAGCGCGGCGATAAATTCGTCGCGTTCGAGAATGCCCATCACTACACCATTCGCATCCACTACGGGGAAATCATGTTGTGAACCGGCAAGTATTAATCCAACAACCTGCGCGAGCGTGTCGCGCGGCGTGAGAGTTTTGAAATCCGTGAGCATCGCGCGCGTGACGGGAATCCCGCTGATCGAGTTCTTCATCAACACCATGCTGGCTTCTTGCGACGCGCCAATGTAGACGAAGAAAGCGATGAACAACAGGAAAGGGTTGCTGAACATGCCGATGAACCCGAAGATGAACGCAATGCCCTGCCCGATATTCGCGGCGACTTGTGTCGCGTGGACGTAGTCCATGCGCATGGCGAGGAGGGCGCGCAGGACGCGTCCGCCGTCCATGGGGAAGGCGGGAATCAAATTGAAAAGCACGAGTGATATGTTCACCACCATCAGCCGCATGAGGAAAGAGCCTGAGGCGATGGTGAGGCCGGTGAGGGGAACCAGTTTCCCCGTCGCGGCGAGAACCGCATAAAGTCCCGCGGCGATGACCACGTTGACGGCGGGTCCCATCAGCGCGACCCACAACTCCTCGATCGGTTTATCGGGCATACGTTCCAAACGCGCCACGCCGCCGATTGGGTACAGGGTGATGTCGCGGGTTTTGATGCCATACTTGCGGGCGGTGAGCGCGTGACCGTATTCGTGCAAAACAACGCAGAGGAAAAGAGCAAGGATGAAGAGAATGCCGTTTACCACCTCGGCGATGGTTCCATGCTCGAGCCAGTAACTGTATCCGACCCAGCCGATCAATAAAAGAAACGTAGCGTGAACGTAGACATCAATGCCGAGAAAACGACCGAGTTTCCATTGCCATTTCATTTTTTATCTCCTTAAGTTAACGTCAGTAATGGATAAGCCAAACGCACGACCATGTCACCCTGAGGGAGCGTGTTTTTCGCGACCGAAGGGTCTCGGATGAGCCTTTCCGAGATGAAATTATTATCCATTATTCACGCTAAGTTAATAACTAATCTTCCGCACTTTGAAATTTTCGAACTATAAGGCATGTCGCCCTCCCGAAAGACATCGTCTTGATCTCTAGTGGAAGAATGACATTGCTCAAGGCAAATAATGAAAGTCTACTCTCTGCCTGTTAGAAGATTATTGTAGTTTTATGAAGATAACATGAAAACTTTCGACTAAAACAAAACCCGCCAATATGGCGGGTCAGGCTCGATTCTATTTGATGATCCCTAATTTTTTCCCTGCCTCGCCGATGACGTCCATCGCGCGCTCGATCTCGCTCGGGTCGTGCGCGGCGGTGACGGTTGCCCTCAGCCTCGCCAGCCCCTCTGGCACAGCGGGCGAAACAACGGGCAGGACAAACACATCGTTGTATTGCGCCTCGCGCGTCATGGCAAACGCCGCTTCGTCGTCGCCGCACAACACGGGGACGATTGCCGTCTCGGTGAGCATCGTGTCGAAGCCCATGCTTTTGAGTCCGCCGATAAATTGCTTCGTGTTCAAGTTCAATCGTTCGATGCGCCACGGCTCGTCGAGAATCACTTTGAACGCTTCATTTGCGGCGGCGGCTTGCGCGGGCGGCAATGCGGCAGAGAAAATGTAGGCGCGGCTCGCATGACGCAAATAGGTGATGATCTCTTTGTTGGCGGCAACGTATCCGCCCACCGAAGGGATGGTTTTGCTCAATGTGCCCATCTTGATATCGATCTGACCGTACAAATCGAAATGTTCTTCGATACCCGTGCCTGTCTTGCCAAGCACGCCCAGCGAGTGCGCTTCATCAATCATCAGCCAGGCGTTGTATTTTTGACATAAAGCAACCATGGTAGGCAGGTCGATAATATCGCCATCCATGCTGAAGACCGAATCCGCGATGACGAGTTTGGCAACATCCGTCGGCGCGTTCTTCAGCAAGCCTTCGAGATGTTCCATATCATTGTGGCGAAAGCGGCGAAACTCCGCGCCAGACATCAGGCATCCATCCACGATGGAGGCGTGATTGAGTTTATCGGAAAAAACATAATCGCCGCGCCCCATCAACGTGGAGACGACCGTCAGGTTTGTGGCATAGCCCGACGAATAGGTGATCGCGGCTTCGGTGTGTTTGAAATTCGAGATCGTCTCTTCGAGTTCATTGTGAATCGTCAACGTGCCCGCCAGCGTGCGGACTCCGTTGGTGCCCGTGCCGAATTTGTCCACGGCGGCTTTGGCGGCGGCATTGATGCGCGGGTGGTTGAGCAAGCCCAGGTAGCCGTAGGAAGCGTACATGCCCATCTCGCGCCCGCGTACGCGCACTTTCGAGTCGTCGAGCAGTTCTTCCACAGGCTGGTTATAAAAATACAAGTCGTGTTCTTTGAGCATGGCAACGCGGTCGTTCATCGCCTTGATGCGGCGGGTGACGGCGTCGTCGGTGTTATGCAAATCCATACAAATCCTCCGGGAAAGAATGGGGCAAGTGTACCAGACAGTAAAGCGATTTAGAAATTTTCCCACGCCAGTGGAACAGGCATTGCCGCGCGGGACGATTCAAGCAAGGCGCGGATCACGCGCGCATTGGCGCGCGAATCGTCCAACGAAACACGCGGCTCATGTCCCAACAGAATCGCGTCCGCCATGTCTTCCACTTCGCCGCTGTATAATTCGCCGCCGCGCACGCGGATCGATTCTGTCTTCTCATTCCGCGTGAGGTACATGGTTTCATCGACGCCGGGCTTGAACGGATGTGGAATATTCAACGCGCCGTCACTGCCAACAATTTCCATAAACGCGTGAAACGGGATGACAAAACTGGAGTCGAACTGCGCGTGGAGGTCTCCCTCGAAACGCATCTGCCCGACAAACGTTTCGTCGATCCCGGTCGGACCTGCGACCTGCCAGCCAAATACTTCGACCGGCTCCAAGCCTGCGACCATTCTTGCGTAACTGATGGGATAACAGCCAACATCCCAAATGCTCCCGCCACCCCACTCGGGATTCAACCGCGCGTCGCCCTCGCGTGTCAGCAAAAAACTGAACGAGCCGCGAATCAGTTTCAAAGCGCCGAGCGAGCCGCTCCGCACAATTTCCCGCACTTTCAACGTTTGTGGATGATGGCGATACATGAACGCCTCAGAAACGATACGACCATGCTTGCGCGCGGCGTGTTTGATGGCGTCCACTTCATCCACGGATAACGCGAGCGGCTTCTCACACAACACATGCTTGCCCGCCTCCACCGCTTTGATCGTCCATTCGGCGTGCAGGTGATTCGGCAACGAGTTGTAGATCACGTCTATTTCGGGATCGGCGAGCAGCGCTTCATACGAGCCATACGCGCGGCGAATCTTCTTCTCTTTGGCGTACGCGTCGGCGCTCTCTTGCGAACGCGAAGCCACAGCCAGCGCTTGATTGCGTTTGGAGGCTTGCAACGGCGGAATCAACGCGCGGTTAATCCTCGCCGTGGAGAGAATTCCCCAGTTCAGAATGTTAGTCATATTTTAGATGCCTCAGCCTTTACAAAGCGGGTCCAACACGGCGGCAAATTCATCGGCTTCCACCGAGCCAAACCCGCGATAAAGAATGTTGTTCTGCGAATCGAGAAGCGCAAACTCGGGGGTACCAAATGGAGATAGCATTTCAAGCCAGACGGAGCGCTCATGGAAGTGAACGCGCTCCAAC
>JBGANO010000119.1:1023-1322 GCA_044222305.1 Anaerolineales bacterium | reverse complement strand
GTCTGCCGATGGTCAGTCCATCGCGAAAGCGCTTGATGTTATTGATGCTGTGAACCGAGATGTAAGCACGCTTCTAACTCACCTTACGCACAACAAATAACTTGAATATTTGTAACGCGACATTTATGTCGCTCTTGCCTAGGCGTGAGATATTGTACTTACCCAAATTAATCTAGCAATAAAATTTTCTGCGTTGAGCGGAGCGTCCTTCGACTACGGGCTTCGCCACGCGCGCTCAGCCCTCCGCTCAGGACGGAAACATCAGTGATTAAAAAAATAAACCCTAAAGGTCTTGAAGA
>JBGANO010000119.1:0-1013 GCA_044222305.1 Anaerolineales bacterium | reverse complement strand
CGACACTCGCACCGCGCTGCGGATGCAGTGCAGGTGAGCATCTCTACGATAATCTTCGAGACTCTTCGCTGTCGCTCAGAGTGACATCCCATGGAGTGAAAAAAATAAACCCTAAAGGTCTTGGAGACCTTTAGGGTTTATTCATGATCAAAACGAAACGTTATCTTGCCGGAACTGCGCGCAGTCTTCGCACCAGGAAGATCACGATCACGAACGCCAGCGCAAACGCGAACATGCCGGGCAGACCGATATCATCCGCGAAGCCGGTGTTCGGCAGCGCCGTGGAGGTGGCGATCACGGTCAGCGTGGTCTGCGTGGAAGCAGTAGAGGCGGCAGCGATCTGGGTGAACGCCGCGCCCACCGTGGCAGTGGCAGGATTCGAAGTCGGAGAGGCGGTCACGGTTGCTTGGGCGATCACAGGCGTATTCGTAGGAGCGACCGTATTCGTCACGGCTGCGGCTTGGGTCAGCGCCTGGCTTTCGGCATTTTGCGTCAGCCCTGCTGCGATGGTAGCTTGCTGAATGGTGGCTTGTGCCTGCGCCGTCGCCGTCGCATCGGAACCATTTCCTTGATTGAGGAAGAAATATCCAACCACCGCGCACAGACCGATCAAAACCAGAATACCCAGTCCGCCTGCGATGAATAGAAACGTACGATTATTTGATTCCTCAGGCGGAGCGCCTTCGCCATCATCAAAAGTATCCATGTTGTTATCATCACCGTACATTGACATGCTTCACTCTCCTCTTCATTAATTGCAGTAGATGGATTATCCCACAACTTCAAGATTTACCAAAGGCACAAGCGCGACCGTGCCATTTTCCAACTTCACTTCACCGGCAGGCGCGCGCAAGCCGCTCGGCAACAAACTCATGCCGGAGGGCAGGTTCGCGAGCACGCCGATCATACCGGCATGCGGCGAACGGCGCATCCGCACCTTTTGCCCCACCGCAAAAGCTACATACGCATCCGGCTCATCCGGCTCATTCGAAACCGGCAGCGGGATGATCACC
>JBGANO010000118.1:0-1402 GCA_044222305.1 Anaerolineales bacterium | reverse complement strand
CCCGCCCAAAATGCCGATGTCGGTCAGAGATTCACTTCCGCGTAATTTCGCGTTCTTGATGAGGATGTCGAATTGGTGTGGCATGTTGGCTCCTTCTTTGACTGGAGACCCCGAAGGGGTCAAATGATTATAGCAAGCAAAGAATTTTAGATCGAACCCCGAAGGGGTGTCATAACAGACAAGCCACTCATGTCATCCCTTCGGGATTGGATTTTGATCTATCAAAGTTCTACAATCCTTATATCCCTTCGGGATTGAAATTCATTTTGTCGTGTTAGTGATTTCGTCTCCGCTGGAGATGGTTGTGTAATTCGTTTTGAAATTCAGGAAATATGACTCGTAATATTTAAACGAAACGCCCGCGAGGAGAATCGTCAGCGCGAGGGTGAGGGGGTAGAGAAAGGCGTCCGAAGTTGAACCAAGCCACCCCGTCGTTTGAAGCGCAAGGACGATGGCAATGGGATGGTACATGTAGAGTCCGTACGATATCTTGCCGAGGTAGCGAATCGGTTTTTGTTCCAAAGAAATAAGAATGTTTTTATTCGCGGCGAAGTTGAGGATAATGATGCCGAACCAGACGGAATAAAATTCTTTGTAGAGATATGGGAACGGTAGATCGTTGACCGTGATGTGTGGAAAATAGATGCCGTAATAGAGCATGATGGACGTGAAGCCAAGCGCGAAATAGAAAAGATATTTGTTGAGAAAAATTTTGAGCGCGCGATGATTGGAATGAAGCAACAGCGCGAAGAATCCGCCGATCGCCATGCTGGGGATGTTGAACGATTGCCAGAAAGCGTTGATCTCATATTTGTAGACGAGGAAATTAGTGCGGTCTGAAAACAAGGCGCGGGCAAAAAATAAATAACCGAACACGATGACGAACATCAGCGTAATTCTGTATCGCTTGATGAACTTGAGAAGAGGAGCCCAGATGAGATAAAACTGTTCCTCGGTGCCGATGGACCAAGCCAGTGAAGCATAAGGCACTACACCGAGAATGGCTGGCACTAGGTTGGGCAGAAAAAATATGTACAAAAGTAATTTGATGGGCAGGTTTTCGTAGATCGTTGCGCGGTCATATCCGGGGAGGACGAAGAGGGACAGGTTGGGGAGAACAGCAAACGCGAGGGCAATGATCAGAAAATACAAGGGCCAGATGCGCAGGATTCTTCGCAGGTAAAAATTCTTGACCGCGATGGTCTGCGTTCTGTTTTCTTCTTCGAGCAACAAAAACGTGATGAGGAATCCGCTCAGCACGAAGAAGAGGATGACGCCGAGTTCGCCAATAATTTGGATGAACGATGATGAAAAATTATTGGGCAGTCCGTAAATGTCTTTGATCTGCTCGATGTGATGCACGATCACCAGCAGTGCGGCGATGAATCGCAAGCCGTTGAGG
>JBGANO010000117.1:0-1648 GCA_044222305.1 Anaerolineales bacterium | reverse complement strand
AATGTGATTCCCAACATCAAAGGCGAAGAGGAAAAAGTGGAATGGGAGCCGCGCAAGATGCTCGGGAAATTGGACAATGGCAAAATCGAGCTGGCGGATATCCGATTCAGCGCGCACACCAACCGCGTGGCAGTGACGGATGGTCACACCGTTTGCGCCAGCGTGGAGTTGGCGCGTCCCACCGACCCTGAAACTGCGGAGGCGATCCTGCGAGATTTCGCCGCCGCTTCATCCGCGCGCGAGTTGCCGTCGAGTCCGCGACCTGTGATCGAGGTCCGCAATGAAGCAGACCGCCCCCAGCCGCGCCTCGACCGATTGACAGGCAAAGGGATGGCCACCGTCGTCGGCAGGGTCAGGCGCGATCCGATTTTGGATTTGAAATTTGTTGTCCTGTCACACAACACTATCCGCGGCGCGGCGGGCGGTTCGATCTATAATGCGGAGTTGTTGGTGAGCGAAAATTTATTGTGACGCGTGTTAATTCTATTCCTGCACACCACGAGGAAATTGGATGGTGGTTTGGGTGTAAAATGCAGGAGATTAGCGATTACGAGGTTTTGACCTTTGGTGGTATAACGTCCCAAGTGGTTTAAGTTGTTATACAAAGTGCGCCGCCGCATAACCCCTTGTTGGGTAGCTTCGCTCCAAAATGAGAAACTCTTTCTTTAAGAATAATAAGGATGGAAAATGGCTATAACAGAGTTCAAAGGACATAGATACATGACGCATCCAGACGGAAGTACTCCTGATGGCTGGTCAACTTATGCTTGCGCAAATTGCAACACAACTGTTTCGGGAGCAGTTGTAACGACATATTTCAACAGAGCAGGATTTATAAGATGGCTATTGTGTTCTAATTGCGCCGAGGGCTCAGTACAGACGTCTGATGGGTTAATCGATCCAAGCGCGTCATTCGGACCTATTGTTGAAGGCTTACCAAATGATGTAGGGATTGCATATAAAGAGGCGCGCGAGTGTATTTCCGCAAACGCTCTAACTGCTTGTGAACTCATGTGCAGAAAAATATTAATGCATGTTGCAGTTGAAAAAGGCGCAAAAGAAGGTGATACATTTGCGACATATTTAACTTTTCTTGGAACTCAAGGATATATAACCCCGCCAATGAAAAAATGGGTTGAATTGATTCGCCAACATGGGAACGAATCAACGCATCGACTAGCAGCACCATCACGGGAACGAGCGGAAAGCACTCTGATTTTTACAGCCGAACTTTTACGCCTTGTCTATGAAATGGAATACTTAGCAAACAAGTATGTTCCGAAACCATAAAGATACTTCCTTTCATTGCGAAGTAAAATAAGTGGTGGAACAAAGGAGTAAAAATGACGCACCAAAAGATTACGATTCAAATTCCAGACAAGGTGCTTCTTGCCGAAAAGACCGACGCTGAGTCTTTTGGGCGTGAAATCCGCATGTTGGCGGCGGTTAAGTTATATGAAATGGGCAGGCTTTCCTCGGGGCGGGCATCTGAGCTCGCGGGAATGTCCAGAGTTGAATTTCTGCTCAGTTTGAATCGCTACAAGGTCTTCCCTTTTACCGCAGAACTTGATGATTTAGAAAACGCTCATGCCTAAAGCCGTCAGCAATACGTCGCCGCTTCTTTACCTCTATCGCATTGACGGTATCG
>JBGANO010000116.1:0-1727 GCA_044222305.1 Anaerolineales bacterium | reverse complement strand
ATCCGCTTCAAGGAAGATGACGTGCGCCCGATGGGACTCGTCGCGGCGGGCGTCAACGGCATGAAGTTGGACGATAAAGATGAAGTCGTTGGCGCGGAAGTTTTGCCATCAGAGGGCGAAGTGTTCCTGCTCACCAACGACGGCAAAGCCAAGCGCGTCGAAGAAAAAGAATTCCCCACACAAGGACGCTACGGCAAGGGCGTCATCGCATGGGAAGTTTCGAGCAAGGAAAAATTAGTCGGCGTTGTGACGGGCAAACCGAATCACATGGCAACCATCCATTTGAGCAAGGGCGCGCCAAAGTCCACGCGGCTGGACGCAGTCGCCATCCGCAAACGCGCCGCCACGAAGGGTGATGTGGTTGTGGAGGTGAAGCCTGGCGAGGAAGTGGTTTCGGTCAATGTAGCGTGGGAGGCGGAGAGGTTTGTGGGGGAGGTGAAGGTGGAGAGTGGAAAGAAAAAGGCTGTGAAAAAAACTTCTGCTAAACCGAAGAAGAAACTGGCTACGAAAAAGGCAAAATCTTCTGCAAAGAAATCGCCGTCGAAAGCAAAGAAGCCAGTCAAAAAGGTGAAACCTGCGAAGAAGACATCGTCCCCGAAGGGGAAAAAGAAGTGAGTCGGCGGTATCAAAAATCTCCGAGTTCTTTAAGAACTCGGAGATTTGGGAGCAAGATATGCCTCGCAGATTAATCCCTTTCATCCCTGAACTGCATTATCACATCTACAATCGCGGCAACAACCGCGAGCGGATCTTCTTCGAGCCTGAAAACTATCTTTTCTTCCTGAAGAAGATCAAACAATATCTCGTCCCTGTCGCGGATGTGCTGGTGTACTGCTTGATGCCGACGCATTATCATGTTGTTGGGCGTGTGAAAGTTCCGCCACAGACCTCCGAGATTTTGAAAATCTCGGAGGTCTCTACCGCCATGATGAAACTCTCTGTTTCATACACCAAAGCCATCAACAAGCGGTTCCAGCGCGTGGGCGTTCTGTTTCAGGGACAATTCCAAGCCAAGCCCATTTTGACTTCACCCTATTTGCTGAACCTGTGCCGATATATTCACGCCAATCCCGTCAAGGATGGACTCGTTGCAAATATTTCCGATTGGCAATATTCCAACTATCTCGAATGGATCGGCGAACGTGACGGCAAACTGGTGGACAAAGCCTTTGTTCAAGATAACTTCGACACGCCCGACGAATATCGCAAGTTCGTTTTGGAGTATTTACGCACGAGACAATTGCCCGATGACATTCAGCGATATTTGAATTCGTTAGACGGTTGATGACGCGACGATGAAGACCTCCGAGTTCTTAAAGAACTCGGAGGTCTTGAGGACCACAATATCACATGAAACGTTTTTCAATTCTCATCCAAGTAATCGCGATCACGCTTATCATCAGCGCCTGTGGCGCGGGTGAAACACAGGCTACACCCACAATCAACCCCGTTGACCTACAAAGCACGCTGGTCGCGGCGGCGTCCACGCTGGTGGCAGAGACTCAAGCCGCCATCCCGACAGCTACGATCCCGCCAACAGTAACGATGACGAATACGCCCGCGTTCACTGCTACTTTCCCGCCTCTGCCAACTCTGGGGGCAACATTCACTGCCAGCCCTGTTCCGAATCCATATGCTGGAGACCCGTGCATTAATACCCTCCTGCCTGCTTCACTCGAAGGGGAGAAGATCAAGATCCGCATTGATAACCCAACGAGAGGGACAAT
>JBGANO010000115.1:0-1894 GCA_044222305.1 Anaerolineales bacterium | reverse complement strand
TCTCCAGCGCTGGAATTACACTATCATCCCGCACAAGCGTTTCTGCAAAACCAAAAAGTAATTTTTCTGTCATGACTAAGACGGTCTGTAACCGTCGCTTCGCTGGAAAATACGGCGATCATAGTTACAGACCGCCTGCGAGCGAAAGCCCTGAAAATAAAACGACTTCCGCGAGGAAGTCGTTTTGATGTTAAGGCTAAACGTTTTACGGCTTCGGCGTCCCCTGAACTGCCACGCCCACCCACGTGAAGCCGCGCTTCTCGCTAACCGCGCCGGCGGATATCCACACGGGTTGACCTTGCTCATCCACGCCGTTCTGGCGGACCGTTGTCACCCACCATTGAATCAGATGGGCAAGGTTGTCGTTCGGGCGGAAGGAAGTCGGGACGATGTATTTGGTATCGGTCACATAATCGGTGATGCGCAATTCGCCGGTGGTCACATCTTCGATGATGACTTGATATCTTTCATTGTCGCGCAAGGTTCCCACCGACGCCCATTGCAAGGTGACCACGTCGTTGGCGAGGGTGAATGCGGCTCCGTTGGCGGGGAGGAGCAGGCTCGGCGCGGGATAGGGAGGCGGAAGCGTCGCAGTGGGGGTTGGTCCCGGGGTGGCGAATCGGGCGCACAAGGGAATCACCAGCGACGTTCCAAGCAACACATTGTCGGTCGATAATCCATTCCAGAATTTGATCGCATCCTGAGGGACGTTGTAGTTGAGAGAAATCGTCGAAAGGGTGTCGTTTGCCTGCACGATGTATGTCGCTGTTTCGCAGGCTTGGAAGGTTTGCGTGGCTTCATTCGGAATAGCTGTTGGCGGCGGCGCGGGCGTGGCGGTAGGATAGGGAATCTTCAAAGGCTGTCCGACCGAAACAAAACATTCAGAGGATAATTGATTCGCTATGATGATACTTTGCACCGAAACCTTGAATTGGGCGGCGAGCAAGCCGCATGTTTCGCCCTGGCGCACGGTGTAATCGAACGGAGGCAAGGGCGTTTCGGTGGGAATGGGTGTTCCTGTCGGGAGTTCCGTCGCTGTGGGAGTGATGGTGGCAGTGGCGGTCGTTGTGCCTTCGGCTGTCGGCGTGACAAGCGACGCGCCGGTTGCGCCAGATTGCAACAGGGCATAGATGGCAACTGCGCCAATCGCCAGCACGATGACGATTGCGGCAAGCGCGGCGGGCAGGCTGAGCGTGATCTCAGGCATGCGGCTGGCTTCTACGACGGTTTCGGCTTTCTTGGCTTTGGTTGCGGCTTTGGATGCGAGTTCGGTCCCGCACACGAGACAACGCGTTGCGTTTTCGCTCAAGCGCGTTCCGCAAGTAGGGCAGACTTGTGATTTTTGAGGTGAAGGTTCTTGAGGCATACGGGCGGGAATTATACCATCTAACGATTTTCGAGAATTCAAACTTGTCTCAAGTCTCAACGGGAGTGGCGATTGTCGTGTGTAAAGCCATAGAGTTCACAGAGATTCTGAATTTTTCTCTCAATGGGCTCACGCCGCATGGCGCAAGGATCTGCGTCCAATGAGAATTCTGTATGTTAATCAGGCGCAAAGATTAAGATCAGTGTATCTATGGCTGAATTCTTAATCTTGGGGATGATTATGTTTGCGGTTTTCTACAACCGGGCATGGGTAGTCCGTGTTCAAAGCCGATCTTCCCGATTTGCCCTCGGATGTCCGGTGTGTTGCAATTCAAAAAGTTACAACTTTGCGCCTTGCATTTTATTTATGCCATTGCGTAACTGTCGGTTACAGCCATTGTGTCTCTAAAATGAGTATGTAAAAATACGGCATCGTTATCAACCTATACATAAAGGAGATGGTAAAGCAATGAAGAAATGGTTTTCATTTATGATGACTGTGGCGGTGATCGCGACAGCATTGGGGGTG
>JBGANO010000114.1:0-2093 GCA_044222305.1 Anaerolineales bacterium | reverse complement strand
GAGAGTGATGGAACTCATTATGGAACATTATAGTCTTGTTGTTCTTTTTTGGAAGTGGGAGGCGTTGATCGTGAAAGGTGAAGCGTGAAAAGGAGACTCGCGCTTGACCTGAAAGGTTGGCGGGAGTTTTTTATTACAAATGACACATGAAATCAATGAGACGGCGTTGTAGTATTTGAAAAGAGCAAGAGAATCATTCTTCATTGTTTCCAAAGCGCACCCGAATTGGAAGTTTCGCTGTTGCCTGAATGCCATTAACAAAAGGAGAATGTGATGGATAAGGAGCAAAAGAAGAATTTAGCTGGCGCAATGATCGATCTGATCAATGCCGCCCACGCATTGGATGGCTTGCCAGATATAGACGAAAAACAAAAGCCTTTGTGGATGGATATTCTGGCGAATGCGCCCGATCACATTTTCATTCATCCCGAAAGACACTGGGAGATCGAAAAATATGTAAAGGAGGAGATCAAGCACAAATCAAATTAACACTGGATACGTTCCCGATATTTGATTTTTTATAACCTGCTTGTTGAAAGGAGCAGATACCATGTCCAACCAGAAATCCATCTATGCGTTTTTCGCGCGCGCCGAGGACCGGGCAGTCGGCATGATGATCGACACCTCTTCGGAAGAGAAATGGATGAACAACATCCGCCGGGCGGTGGCTATGCCAGACGCAGAGATCCATCTCGTTCGCGAAGGCGAATGGAATGCCCCCGCCATTAAATCTGTGGAGCAAAACCCAAACACCTTTGTCAAGGGCATCCAGGATTACTTCCTCTCCCAGAATTTGCCTCCCATGTCGAAGGCGGATTTTTCGCAGGAGCATTTAGGAGACCTGAAAAGCGCGGTCACCGGGTTGGTGGTTGCGCTGATCAAGCACCCCAATTAATAGCAACTCAGGCAATTCCCAAGAAAGGAGAATTCGATGAACGCAAATCAAATCGAGAATATCAAGAGCAGGCTGGCGATTATCGAGATCAAGTGTCCGCTCTGCGATGAAACCACGCGGGCTACCCTGCCTGACGACCCAAATGAAAGAGGAGCCGAGCCTGAAATCGAATGTGAAGCGTGCGGAGGCGCCTTCAAATTCACAGACGGGCTCTTGTATCGCCCAGTTGGTTACGCAAACTGACCTGAGCGCGTAACAAAGTTATGACTTACGCAGTTGGTGGGCAGTTGTACTGCCGCCGTCGCAGTGCAACTTCGACGAAACAGGCTCAACTGCGTAACTCCTAAAAGTATTAGAGGCAAGAATGAACAAGAAACAAAAGGAAGAACGCGCATTGCAATGGATCAAGGAAATCAACGTCCACCACGAACTCGTCGAGGGCAAGCCGATTGTGGACGATCTGTGGAAGGATGCGTGGCTCAAGGTGCTGACCGAAGCCCCCGAGAAAATCTTTGCACAGCCCGGCTTCTACGAGGTGGTCGAGTTATACGCATGGAAAGAGATCGTAAAGCAAAATCTTGGGCCCGACAGCCAAGCCGCGTTTAACCGTCTCACTCACATGCTCGCAACACTCGCTGGAGAACTGCCTGAATTCGCCCGTTGATTTCAGAACAAGGAAGGAGTCTTTCATGATCACGAATTGGAAAGTCGTAGTGGGTTCACCCCATACCGTTCAAGTCAGCCAGACCATGTCCGGCGAGATCGTTACCACGTTGGATAACCGGGAAATCTTGCACCGAAATCTGCCGCGCGGCGAGGATATGGACCATCAATTCAAGATCGACGGCAAACTGTGCTCGCTCCACATTTTGTATACACTGGAGCAGTTCGGCGGCATGGCAACCATGGAAACCTGGCATCACGAACTGCTGGTGGATGGCGTGAAGCAATACCCTGAGAAGGGCTAGGTCTACTGAACTCAAGGGGGTAGATTTTTCTTGTTTCGCTGGTCTTCCGGGGGCTATTCGAGGTTGAATCTATTTTCTCCAAACCAACTAAACTTCACTCACTCGAAAACTATACCACCGTCACACTTTTCATTGCAACGCTGAGAAGCCTGCGGTGTTTTAGCGGTAAGGAATGAATTGTCACGGCAATATCCCTGCGTGGCGGCACACCACAAGGCAAAAGCCGTTCC
>JBGANO010000113.1:0-2539 GCA_044222305.1 Anaerolineales bacterium | reverse complement strand
TATTCCACCCCATTCAGATTCTTCAAATCGGCGCGCATTTGCTCGGTGGTCTCGGCGACTTGAGTCATTTCGACGTGGTCGAACTGATTGAAGCCCAAGACTGTTTTTCCCATTTCATAATACAACAGGGCATTTCCTCCTCGTCCTTGATATTCGGGCAGGATACCCATGCCGTTGCCTGAGACCGTTTTCGTGCGTTTCATTTCGAGCAGGATGTCTACGATGCCAAACGGAAAGAGTCGTCCCTTGGCGCGTTGAAGCGCGGCGGACACATCCGGGAAGGCGAACAGGAATCCGACGATCTCTTCGCCAGCCAAAATGACTTTGATCAGGCGCGGGTCGGCAACAAGGAAAATATTGTCCACCGCGTATTGGATGTCGCCTGGCGAGAACGGATAATACTCCCAGTTGTGGATAAACGCCTTGTTGTACGCTTCGCCGATGCGCGGCGCCCATTTGATCAACTCGCGCTTGCTCGTAAATTTCTTGACCGTCAATGCGCCGCGCTCGATCACGCGCTGGGCAATGCTTTCGACTCGTTCAGGAATTTTGAACTTATGGGCGGGAAGATAGCATGAGACAAAGTCCACTTCTTTCTCGAGGCCGAGAGACTCCATCAATTTGGGATAATAATCGTAGTTGTAATTCATCATCGTCATCATCTGGCGATGCTCGAAGCCTTGCACTTGAATCCCATACCCATCGAACGGAGAGAGTCCTTTGGGACCGATCAGCGTGTCGAGTCCGCGCTCTTTTGCCCACGTGTGAACCGAGTCAAAGAGGGCGCGCGCAACCTCAAGGTCGTCAATTGAATCGAAGGCGTAGAAGTGCGCTTTCTTCGTCTTGTGATAGTCGTTGAAGGGCTTGTTGTCCGCGGCGCAGATACGTCCCACCACTTCCCCATCGCGGACGGCGAGAAAGAAATCCGCTTCGGAGTGGCTGAAGAAGGGATGCTTCTTCCGATTGAGAGGCAGGTAGGCGTCGAGGAAAAGAGGCGGCACCCATTGTTTGCAGTCGCGGTAGAGGTCGTAATAAAACTCCACAAAGCGTTTGACCTGCCGCTTGTTGTTTGTATCCACTTTTTCGATGGTGAGCATGTCGCCAAGTATAAATCAAAATCCATACCTACTCTGTTGGTTGAGTAGACGGCGGTGCTCGTTCGCCGTCGTATCGAAACCAACTATGTTCAAAAGTATTCTTCTAGCAGATATCACTCTTCTCACTGGTGGTTTCGATACGCCCTCCGCATTCGCTTCGGGCTACTCAACCACCGGGTATCTCGTGCTATACTTGCGAAAATTTCATGTGTCAGCCTGCGGAGCGAAGAATCTCCTCGCAATGTATGAGACCCTTCGCTATCTCTCAGGGTGACATGGCTCTAAAAGGGAGACCCCATGCCATCAAAACAACATCAGGAACTGATCGCAAAATACGCGGAAGCAGTCGTGAAAGTTGGGCTGAACCTGCGCAAGGGACAGCGACTCATCATCACCAACGCCACCTCGCGCGGGGTGCCGCCAGCGGGGCGCGAATTCGTCTACGCGGTGACGAAAGCCGCGTATGCCGCAGGCGCGAAATATGTGGAAGTGATCTGGGGCGACGAAGAAATGCTCCGCATCCGCTTGCAAGATGCGCCCGCCGATTCGTTCGAAGAATATTCGAATCATATCGTTGATGCTACGATGAATATGATCAAAAATGGCGACGCCCTGCTCTCAGTCTATGCCAATGATCCCGATGCGCTCGCGGGTCTGGATGCGGAACGCATCGCGGCGATGCAAAAAACACATTTGACTCATTACAACGAAATCGGCGCGCAGGTCAGCCGCAACGCGATGAACTGGTGCGTGGTGGCTTCATCAAGCCCGGCGTGGGCGAAGAAAATTTTCCCCGACCTCAAACAAGAAGAAGCGGAAGAAAAATTGTGGCAAGCCATCTTCGAGACAACGCGCGCCACACTTCCCGATCCGATTGCCGCGTGGGAAGAACACATCAAAAATTTGAAAGCGCGCGCCAAATACATGCAAGCGAAAAAATATTCCGCGCTTCATTACAAGGGTCCCGGCACCGACTTCACCCTCGGCTTGCCCAACGGACACATCTGGGGCGGCGCGCAAGCCCTTGCGGAAAACGGCATCGTCTTCACCGCCAACATGCCCACCGAAGAAATTTTCACATTGCCCGATCGTCATCGCGCGGAGGGAACTGTCGCGGCGACCTTCCCGCTCAGTTATGGCGGCAGTCTCATCGAAGATTTTAGCGTCACGTTCGAGAACGGTCGCATCGTCAAAGTAAACGCGAAAAAGAACGAAGCCCTCCTGCAAAAATTGGTGGACACCGACGAAGGTTCGACGCGACTCGGCGAGGTGGCGCTGGTCAACGCGACTTCACCCATCGGTAAACGCGGTCATCTTTTTTACAACACGCTCTTCGACGAGAACGCTTCATGTCACATCGCCATTGGACGCGCCTACCGCTTCACTCTCACGGGTGGGGCTGAGTTGACCGATGAAGAATTTATCGCCGCTGGAGGCAACGT
>JBGANO010000112.1:0-2883 GCA_044222305.1 Anaerolineales bacterium | reverse complement strand
ATCCTGCTCTTTTCTGTAATTTCGAAATTTTCAATGACTACGCCCTGGCGGTGGGTGACTGGAATTTCTTATGGCTCGTACTTTATATATTTGTTCCATCGACCGTTCTGGAAGATTCTCGAAAATGCTTTCGCGATACAGGGATTGCAAAACCAGATCCTCTTCAGGTTGATGCCAGCTTCGCTGGTTGTTCTGGTGGCGTGCTATTTTCTCCAGCGGGTTTATGATTTTTTGCTGAATTTATTCCAACGACAAAGTCAGAGTCTTAATTCGGTGGTTTGAGTTTACAATATCATCGTTTCTTATGTCCGAGTCCCTAGCCCCGCCTGTTTGGGTAAACACAGATCAATCACTCCGCAAAATGTTGACGGATGTGTCAGCGCAACAGCGCGTGGCGGTGGACACCGAGTCGAATAGCCTGCACGCATTTCGCGAACGCGTGTGTTTGATCCAGTTTTCGACACCGAAGGACGATTACGTCGTTGATCCGTTTGTTTTTTCCGATCTTCGCTCGCTTGCCCCAATTTTCAACGACACAAAGATAGAAAAAATATTCCACGCGTCGGAATACGACTTGATCTGCCTGAAGCGCGATTACGGCTTCGAAGTTTGCAATTTGTTCGATACCATGCAGGCGGCGCGCGTGTTGGGGTACCCTGCCGTAGGGTTGGACACACTGCTCGCCGAAAAGTTTCAAATGAAGATAGACAAGCGCCATCAAAAAGCGGACTGGGGCGCGAGACCCCTCACAGCCGCTCAAATTAATTATGCGCGGCAGGATACCCACTATCTTTTTGCCCTGCGCGACACGCTGGCGGCAGAACTGCGCGACATGGATCGTTGGGAACTGGCTCTCGAAGATTTCGCGCGCGCCTGCCGCGTGGACGAGGCGAAAGAAAAATTGAACGGCTCCTCGTGGAAACGGTTCGGCGGCCGCAAGGATGTTAACGAGCGCGAGTTGACCATCCTTGCGGCGTTGTGTCACAGCCGCGATGGCATTGCTGAAAAATTGGATCGCCCGCCGTTCAAAGTGATAGACGACAACCTGTTGCTTGCGATTGCAAAGAGAATGCCCGAGAAGGACGTTGATCTTGCGGATATCGGTCTGAGCCCAAGGCAGATCCGTTTGTGGGGCGGGGGGATGCTTGCCGCGGTGAGGCGCGGGGCAGCGAATCCGCTGGTGAAACTGGAACAGCCCAAACGTCCGAGCGACGCGGTGTTGAGACGTGTCGAAAAGTTGAAGGCGTGGCGGAAGAAGGTCGCGCAAGAAATCAAAGTGGAGTCCGATATCATCCTTCCGAAAAAGTATCTGGGTCTGTTCTCAGAGAATCCGCCAAGGACTCTGGCTGAACTCGAAGAGGCGATGAAAGATTCGCCGCGCCGGTTCCAAATATATGGCGCGCAAATTTTAGGATTGTTCGGAGGCTGAAATGCAGATTCATTTTCATGGCGCGGCGCATACGGTGACGGGAAGCCAGCACTTGCTGGAGATCAACGGGCATCGGCTCCTTCTTGATTGTGGGCTGTATCAAGGGCGGAGAGAGGAAACCTACTCCCGAAATCTGAACTTTATGTATGACCCGAGCACGGTGGACGCGGTGATCCTGTCTCATGCGCACATTGATCATTGCGGCAATTTACCCAACTTTGTCAAGAAAGGCTATGAGGGACCCATCTACGCAACTCTCGCCACCGTTGATTTGGGAACCTTGATGATGGCTGACTCGGGTCGCATTCAAGAATCGGATGCGGAATTTGTGAATAGAAAAAATTTGGAGCGCGGCAAGCCTTTGATCGAGCCGCTCTATACTGAAGTAGACGCCCAGCACGCGGCTGACCTGTTTCGCGGCGTGGGGTACGGTCAGCCGTTCGAGCCAATCCCCGGCGTGATTGCGAAATTTGTCGAGGCGGGTCATATCCTTGGCTCTGCTGCGATCTCTTTGGAGATCGAGGAAAAGGGAAAGAAAACTCGCTTCTGGTTTTCTGGCGACATTGGGCGATTCGGTCTACCGTTATTGCGCGACCCGGTCATGCCTGATCCGGTGGATTATTTATTGATGGAATGTACCTACGGCGATAAGAAACATAACGACCCCTCCGCCGCGTTCGAGGAATTCCGTGACGTGGTCAAGCGGACGATCAAGCGAGGCGGCAAGGTCATCATCCCCGCGTTTGCGGTGGGGCGTACTCAGGAACTTGTCTATAACTTGAACATGATGATGCACGATGGTGATGTGCCAAATGTGCCGGTCTTTGTAGACAGTCCTCTGGCGGTCAACGCGTCGGAAGTGTTCATGCGTCACCCGGAGGTTTTCGACTCGGAGACGCGCAAGTTCGTCGAAGAGGCTCGACATCCCGCGCTCAATTTCAAGATGCTGACCTACACCCACTCAGTGGAGGAATCGAAGGCGTTGAATAAACGTACCGACCCGATGGTGATCATCTCGGCTTCGGGTATGGCTGAAACCGGGCGCATCCTGCATCACCTTCGCAACAATATCGAAGACCCAAAGAATACTGTGTGCATCGTCTCGTGGCAAGCTCCTTACACGCTGGGGCGCCGAATCGCTGACCGGGAGAAACAGATTAAAATTTTCGGCGAACCGTATTCGGTCAACGCCGAAGTGGCAACGATCGGCGGTTTGTCGGGTCATGCGGGGCAGGATCTGTTGGTGAAATATGCCACCACAGTGAAGAAAACCGTGAAAAAGATATTCCTTGTGCATGGCGAGGAAAAATCCGCAGTGCCGTTCATGGATATACTTTCAGCGCAAGGGATGAAGGACGTTTATTACCCCGACATGCACGACAGCGCCGATTTATAAGTTATAATCTCCGCCGCCACACGTTTGGGAAGGTGCCAGAGTGGTTGAATGGGACAGT
>JBGANO010000111.1:0-2894 GCA_044222305.1 Anaerolineales bacterium | reverse complement strand
TATCATGGCTTATTTTTTGGGGGCATCGAGATCAAGAATGCCGAAATGATTTTAAGCGGCGGTCCGATCTTTTGGGCGAACCTCGCCTACTCCTACGCGCTCATGTTGATCAGCCTGTTCGTGCTGACGCGCCGCTTTAGGAAAGCGACTGGGATTTTCCGCAAGCAATTGGGAATCGTTTTGTTTGGCGTCATCTTCCCATGGGTCTGCAATCTGATGTTCGTCGCCGGGCTAAGCCCGCTTCCAAATGTGGACAATACCCCCCTGTCATTTACCGTCACGGGGATTATCTTCACATACGCGCTGTTGCGTTATCGCCTGTTGGATATCATCCCAATCGCGCGCGATGTATTAATCGAAAACATGAGCGACGGCGTCATTGTTTTAGATTCGCAAAATCGGCTGGTGGATTTCAACCCCGCCGCGCTTCAAAGCCTCGAACTGGAGCAACCTCCCCAAATGGGTCAACCCGCCAGCGAGATCTTCGCCAAATGGACCGACCTCGTGGAAGACTTCTCCGGCGTCAGCGACATTCGCGTTGAACTGTCGTTCGACCAGCCTACCCGCGCATTCCTCGACTTGAAAATTTCTCCGCTATACGACGATCGCGCCAACTTTCTGGGACGGCTCATCGTTTGGAGAGACATCACCCCGCTCAAAAATGCCCAAGCCGAATTACAAGAACAAGCTACCCGCGATCCACTGACCGGATTGTACAATCGCCGTTACCTGAGCGAGGTGCTCGCCCGCGAACTGGCGCGCGCCGCCCGCGAAAATGATCCGATCAGCCTGGCAATCATTGACATTGACGATTTCAAGCGGTTGAACGACACCTACGGTCATCCCGCCGGGGACACCGTACTACAGGGCTTCGCGCGGCAACTCCTCGACCAAACGCGAGTTGAGGATACGGTCTATCGGTATGGCGGCGAGGAATTTCTCGTTCTCCTGCCAAATTGCGCGGGCGCAAACGCCATGAAAATTGCGGAGAAATGGAGAATTTCTTTTCAAGATTCGAACACTGCCTACAACATCGGGACGAAGGGGATTACCGTTTCCTGCGGTATTGCGGAATTTCCAACCGATGGAAAAACCAGCGAAGAACTCATCGCCACAGCGGACCAATTCCTCTATCACGCAAAAGCGACGGGCAAGAATCGCGTTATTGCGCGCGCAAATCGTTGAAAAAGATGAAGCGCGGAAACGGCGCCCAATTCCATCATATGCTGAGGCAAACGCGACAGGATGGAAATTAACAAATAAATGCCGTAATCGTGTAGTTGGCGTTCTCTAACGCCAACGGGCGCGTAAGAGAACGCGCCCTACACGGATTACGAAATTATTTTCACAAAATTCATAATTTCGCGTTACGAGAACCGAATCGCCTCAATATCTTTTTGGACGCAGAAAAACGGTGATTCAAAAGAAAGAGAATCTGCGGTGTCAGCGCGCTTCGCGGTCAGTGTCCCGATTTTGAAAGTGTATGTTAATCACATCGTCCGCTTTTTATTTTCGACTTTGGGGGCGACTTATTCATGACAAACAATCTGCGATCATCACTTCCAATGCGCCAACCTGCCTACACGCAAGCAAACTCTTGACTGTTTACCCCATCAGTTATATACTTCGTTTAGCAATCACTAAACTTACATAACGAGACAGTCCCATGCCGCAATCACTCACAAGAATCAAAAAAGACTTTACCGAGGGCTTGAGCCAGATCAGCCGCTTTTGGGGATTCCCAAAAGGGATGGGCGCGATCTTCGCTGTGCTATACCTCTCCCCCGCTCCCCTATCGCTGGATGAGATCGTTACCGAGACCGGGTTGACGAAGGGCGCGATCAGCACGGAGATCCGCGCGCTGGCACGGATGGGATTGGTCCACCGCTCGTCCAAACTCGGCGACCGCAAGGATTACTACGAAGCGGAAGCCGATTTCTATGCGGCGATCAAATCCATTTTGAGGGAACGCCAGAACAGCGAGTTTGACCGCGCCATTGGTTCGGTGAAAATTGCGTTAGCCGCAATGGACGAAAACTGGGTGGATAACGAGGAATGGAAGTTCACTTATCAACGCGTGCAAGCACTGCAAGAATTTTTCGATGCGATTGATGGTTTGTCGAAAGCCGTGATCAAATTGGAAAGTCTGGGTTTATCGAATGTTTCGAAGGTGTTGAGCGTGTTGAAATAGACTTTATCGGTAATAAGCTCAAACCTTTGTTGGACGCTGAAAAACGCAGAAAACGCAGATTTTTTTCTCTTTGAATCAGCGTGAATCAGCGCTCATCTGCGTCCCAAGGTATTTCCGATAAAGTCTAATAATTGATCGTGTCATTCTACAGGTATTCACACTACGATGAATATCCTTCAAGCGATAGACGAGACTCTTCGGTCGCTATCGCTCCCTCAGAGTGATCTATAGGAGACATAATGAAAATCGCAGTCACAGGCGCATTCAGTTATACGGGCAAGTACGTAACAACAAGGCTACTCGCTCGCGGGGAAGAAGTCATCACGTTGACCAATCATCCAAACCGCCCCAATCCATTCAACGGACAGGTGAAATCGTTTCCGCTGGATTTCGATGAGGCAGGTATGACCAAATCTCTGCAAGGCGCAGATGTGCTGGTCAACACTTATTGGGTTCGATTCGATAAAGGCGAAAACACCCAACCTCGCGCAGTGGAAAATACGCGCAAATTGGTGAACGCCGCGAAAGCCGCTGGAGTGAAGCGGATCGTCCACGTCAGCATCGCAAACCCATCGGCAGATTCACCATTGCCTTATTATTGGGGCAAGGCGGCGAATGAGAAATCCGTGATCGATTCTGGGATTCCGTACACGATCCTCCGCCCCACTGTGCTGGTCGGCGGCGGGGAGGATATTCTCATCAA
>JBGANO010000110.1:0-2898 GCA_044222305.1 Anaerolineales bacterium | reverse complement strand
CCCGGGGTGGGGACGCGTGAATCCGCTGGAGGAGTCGAAGGGCAAGGTGGTCATCCTGTCCGCGGTGCCATCGCTCGATACCGATGTCTGCGACCGCGAGACGCGCCGATTCAATGAAGAAGCCGCAAAACTCAGCGACGATATTATTATCTACACGATCAGTTGCGATTTTCCGATGGCGCAAAAACGCTGGTGCGGCGCGGCGGGCGTGGACAAGGTGAAAGTCGTTTCGGATGTGGTAGACGCGGAGTTCGGGGTCAAGTATGGCGTGTTGATCAAAGAGCGTCGTTACTTCCGTCGTTCGGTCTTCATTGTCGGGCGCGATGGCAAATTGACTTACGTGAATTATTTGCCGACCCTCGGAGAAGAACCGAATTATGACGAAGTGATTCAAGCCGCGAAGCAGGCGTTAGGATAGTCTATTCAGCCCTCGCTTATGCGGGGGCTTTTTTCAAATGGAGGCACAGCATGAATCTCAATGAACAGTTCGAACAATTTCGCCAATCGCCGACGGTGGCGATGGGTGACCGCATCTCCGCGCTCAAAGCCAGCGGGAAAAAGATCATCGGCTTGCAACAAGGCGATCCCGATTTTTCGACTCCGCAAGCGGTGATCGAGGTGGCGTGCAAAGCCTTGCAAGAGGGACTGACTCATTACGGACCCTCGCGCGGCAGACCGGACCTGCTGTCTGCCATCGCCAGCAAGTTGATGCGCGACGAGGGCGTTTCGTACGACCCCGCCTCCGAGATCATCGTCACGCACGGCGGCATCCACGCGTATTTTTCGGCGATGCAATCCATTTTGAATCCCGGCGACGAGGTGCTGATCCCCGACCCCACGTGGGCGACTCACGTCAACCTGGCGATGATGCTGAGAGCGGAAGTGGTCCGCGTCCCTGCCCCCGTGGAGGATGGATTCATCCCTTCGTTCGACTCGTGGGCGCGGGCTGTTTCGCCGAAGACGCGCGCCATCATTGTGAACTATCCCTCCAACCCGACGGGCATTGTTCCCCCAACGGAGTATTTGCGAAAACTGCAAGATTTTGCCAAAGCACACGGCCTATGGATAATTACTGACGAAGTCTACGATAGTTTATATTTCGAAGATAAGCCGGTTTCGCTGGCATCTTTTGAAGGCGCGAAAGAGCGGACGTTGATCGTGCAAAGTCTCTCCAAAACATACGCAATGACCGGCTGGCGCGTGGGCTTTCTCGCCGCGCCAGCGCGGGTGATCGAGAACGCGGTGAAGGCGGGGCAGAACTCCATCACGTGTGTCGCGCCGTTCATCCAAAAAGCCGCGGCGTTCGCGCTCACCGATCCCGGCGTCCAGCAAGAGACGGCGAAGATGCGCGAGGCATACACGCGGCGACGCGCGCTCGTCATGAAATTATCCGCCGAATTAGAAAGCGACAAAGTCCGCGTGACGCCGCCGCAGGGCGCGTTCTATTGTTTCCTCGATCTGCGCGCGTTGAACATGAACGACGTGGAAATGTGCGAACGAATTCTCGATGAGAAGAGCGTCGGGCTGGTGCCAGGCTCCGCGTTCGGCGAACTGGGCGAGGGCTTCATCCGCATGTCGATCGCCGCATCGGACGAGGAAGTGGAGATGGGATTCAGGAAGATCGTGGAGTGGGCGGAGGAGCAGTGAGGGTACTGCGTATTACGTACTGCGTACTGCGTATTTTGTAGTGACGACTTTAGTCGTCGCATTGAGAACACAACGGAGTCATTGTGAAAATTGCATTTCAGGGCGAGCATGGCGCGTATAGCGAGCAGGCGGTGTTCGATTATTTTGGGGAGGTCGAGTCGCTTCCGTGCGAGTCGTTCGACGCGGTGTTCGAGGCAGTCAACAATGGGCGGAGCGACGCGGCGTTGATCCCCGTCGAAAATTCGCTGGCGGGGAGCATCCATCAGAATTACGATCTGTTGTTGCGAAACGACTTGCATATCGCGGGCGAGTATTTACTGCGCGTGCGCCATTGTTTGATCGCCCTGCCCGGTGTGAAAATTGATGAAATTAAAAAAGCCATCAGTCATCCGCAAGCGCTTGGTCAATGCGCGGACTATTTGCGGAAACACGGCATCCAAGCGGAGCAAGTCTACGACACGGCGGGGAGCGTGAAACTGCTCAAGGAGTCGGGCGCGCGTGACACGGCGGGGATCGCTTCACGTCGCGCGGCAGAGTTGTACGGGATGCAAATCCTCGAGGAGGGAATCGAAGACAACGCGGAGAATTACACAAGATTTCTCGCCATCCAAAAAGAAGCAGTCGTCCCGGCGGGAGAGGCGAAGACCTCCATCGTGTTCACGTTGAAGAATCAGCCCGGCTCGTTGTTCAAGGCGATGTCTGTATTTGCCCTGCGCGACATTGATTTGACCAAGATCGAGTCGCGTCCATTGCAGGGCAAGCCGTGGGAATATTTGTTTTATATTGATTTCATCGGTTCGACGAATGAGGAAACATCGAAACGCGCGCTCGATCATTTGGGCGAATACGCGCTGACCTTGCGCGTGCTGGGGTCGTATGCGAGGTTTTCGGGGTAACGGTTTGGGTTTTTAAATCCACATGGGAATTTTCTCTCCATTGATCAGGCAAAGCGCCCCATCGAAGTAAGAAATCATCCCGAAAATTTACGCATACATGCCGCTCCAGGTTTCGAAGCGGCGGTCGTCGCGCTCACCATTCTTGTAAAAAGTGATGTAAGTCATCCCTTTATAGGGCACGAACTTTTTCTCGCTGGGGTTTTTTCGGGCGAGGTCAAAATAAGCGTGCCAGGTGCCGGAGTTGAAATAGATCTGGTCTCCGCGGGTTGTATTGTTCTCGAGCGCGATGGTTTCAGGGAGGTGCGTGTGGCCGTACACGATATAACGCGCCGAGCCATCGAGAAATGACGGTTCG
>JBGANO010000010.1:0-72445 GCA_044222305.1 Anaerolineales bacterium | reverse complement strand
GAAGGAAATCCAGCCTTTTCGTGCTGTTTTCGCTTGCGTACCAGATAATGCATTTGGCGGTCACGACTTGGGTCGTTCCGTTTATTCGTTCGCTTTCGATTGGCCCTGAGAACATAGCGGCCTTTCTTCAATAGACGACGAACGGTATCCGCTCCAACTTCATATCCTTGACGCTTGAGTTCTCGGCTAATCGTGTGCGAGGTTTTCTTGGTCCATTTCAGGCCTGTGATTGGATCGCCAGCCGTTTCATCTTTCAGCAATTCGTCCAATGCCTTCAAGACCCCAGGCTGTTTTTTTCGACCCGTTGACGTCCAGCGCCTGGTTTCCGCACTCGATTTCGTTCTACCTGCCGTTCCTTTCGTTGCACCTCTTTTCGACCTTTTCGAATGG
Source organism: Anaerolineales bacterium (assembly GCA_044222305.1). Taxonomy (GTDB): domain Bacteria; phylum Chloroflexota; class Anaerolineae; order Anaerolineales; family Villigracilaceae; genus Defluviilinea. The sequence continues at coordinate 72,055 of JBGANO010000010.1, read as the reverse complement.
TGGGTTGGCTCAAGCCTGTTATCTCATGCAAACGCTCCAATCCGCCCCGTCCCCATTGAAGCGCCAGTAAACCCACAAACTGACGCCGCCCTTTTTCATGCAACAGATTGACAACTTGGTTGATGGCTCGGTGCTCTTTCGCTTCGGCGCCCTTCGAAGCCTTCTTACAAGCATAACATTGGCATTGATGGATTGGTTTCTTCTTTGTTGTTCGCATGGCTTGCGCTTCTACGGTAAACTTGGTCGTGTCCGACCTGTTCTGCAAGCATACTACCAATCCGAAAAGTTATTTTTCTGTCATGTCTTAGAGCAGTAAAAGCGAAAGTCTTAATTTTAAATCTTTAGGAGTTACGCCGTTGAGCCTGTTTCATTGAAGACGCGCCACAAAGGCGGCACGATTTGCCAAGCAAATCGAACTGCCCGCCAACCGCGCAAGTCATAATCTTATTGACTGATCTGAAACGCCACCTCGCCCGCAGTCACCCACGCCTGCGCGGTCTCTTCAATCGTCGCCCAGCGGACGAAGGGATACGCGTTCATGCGCTCAACAAATGCAAGGATCGCGTTGAGGTCATCGGTGGAGGAGGTTGAGATACGCAGAGTCTCAGGCTCGACCATGATGGTGTATCCGATCACCGGATACGGATGTGCCCCTTGCGCAATTTCTACGGCGAGCGATTCTGCGTCCGCCAGTTGATGACTCCCGCCGCCAAGTTTGATTAATTGCCCAGCAGGGTTATGAACATCAAATTGCGAACTGCTCGTCGGGCGGTACAGGCTCACCGACAGATCATCACAGCCATCTTTATGACCGGGGCAAACCACCCCGCCCCAAATCATAGTTGGCGACCACGAATACCCCTCATAGGAATAACTTGACTGCAAGCCGTCGAAGTCTTCGATCAAGAATCCGCTCACCACGCCTGTTGGCTCAGCGCCCCAGGAGGCGAGGATCGACGCGATCTTCGCTAGGTCGCTCGGGCTGTGCGCGTGATTATCCCATTGCACACCCAGCGCTGTGGAACGTTGAACGATCTCTTGCGCATCCTCCGCGGATTCAAGCCAGCCAATATCACCGCCGATGGACCAGTGGATGCCGGCGTCAGTGGTCTGTTGGAGGAAGTCGAGGAAGGCTTCGGTATCATGGGGCCACGAATCGGGTTTCGTTTCGATGTGCGTGGTGGCAGAGAGGTAAAGCGTTGTGCCTGTCGTTGTTGTCGCAGGCGCGGAGGAAAGCGTCGGCTGGGATTCGGTTGGGGAAACTGAAGCAGGCTGAACCTCCCGAAAGAGCGTCGGGACTACGTAAGTCTGAGGCGCGGAAGGGGCAAAGACGCAGGCTGTCAAAAAAAGCAATGTTGTCGCGAGAGTGAAAAGTTTTTTCATGGGCGATTCTCCTTTCTTTTGATTCTACGAATCCGATTTACAACAATATTATCCCCATGTAAAATCTCTGTAATTGACAGAACCGCAGGGATGAGTGGCGGTTTTGTTTGGAGAGTCGTAATCTTCATGTCATGCTGAGCGCGTAGCGCGAAACATCTCCCCATGGCGAGCGAGACCCTTCGGTCGCTATCGCTCCCTCAAGGTGACATATTCAAGGAGTTACACATGGATATCCGCACATACAACCGCGAGGCATGGAACCGCGAAGTCGAATCGAATAATCGTTGGACTCAGCCCGTGACGCGCGAAGTCATCGAGAAGGCGAAGGAGGGCGAGTATGAAGTTTTGCTCACGGAAAACATCCCTGTTCCCCGTCGCTGGTTTCCTCCCTTGAGCGGCGCGGATGTGTTATGCCTCGCCAGCGGAGGCGGTCAGCAGGGACCCATCTTCGCCGCGCTCGGCGCGGATGTGACTGTCTTCGACAACTCCCCTGCCCAACTCAAACAAGACTCTCTCGTGGCAGAACGCGAGGGTTTGACTCTCAGAATCATTGAAGGTGATGCGGCGAATTTATCCGCATTTGCCGACGAAGCATTTGATCTCATCTTCAATCCCGTTTCAACAGTGTTCATGCAAGATGTTCGCGTTGTTTGGAAAGAGTGTTATCGAACGCTTCGTCATGGCGGGGTTTTGATGACCGGCGCGATGAATCCAGCCCACTATATTTTCGATCTTTATAAAATGGACGAGGACATTCTCGAAGTCACGCACTCAATTCCCTATTCAGATATAACCAGCCTCTCGAAGGAGGTTTTGGACGAGTATCTCGCAAAGGGGTTGCCGCTCGAATTTGGTCACTCGCTGACCGACTTGCTCGGCGGTCAATGCTCGGCGGGATTTGTCATCACCGATTTGTATGAAGATGTGATGACCGATTCGCCGCTGGGGAAATATCATCCCAACTATATTGCGACGCGCGCGGTGAAGGAATAACTGATGTTAACGTCGGTAATGGATAAGCCAACCACACCACCATGTCACCCTGAGGGAGCGTGTTTTTCGCGACCGAAGGGTCTCGGCTGAGCCTTTCCGAGATGCTTCGGGGCAAAGATCGCCCCTCAGCATGACATGAAATTATTATCCATTATTCACGCATGTTACGCAGTTGAGGTCAGCCGGGTCTCTGTAACGCGACATTCATGTCGCCTGTGCCAGGGACAACGTGAAACGCGAGATAAATCTCGCATTACGAACTCTATTGTGTAAGGTGAGGGAATAAAAATCAGGGTCGCATTTCTGCGACCCTGATTTTTTTGAAAGGACTCGCTGGTTTTTACGGCAGTTCGTTAGCTCGATTGGTTCCCGGAGGAGAGATCGGGCTGTTCGCCGCGAAGTAGCTGATGAGCTCGTCGAGGTCGATGCCGCCGCCGATACGCAGGGACGGGTCTATATCGCGGAAGGTGACGAAGTTATCGCCGCCGTCAGCAACGAACTGGTTGACCGTGACCATATACGTATCTGCCGGGTTGAGCGGAACACCATTCAACATGATGTTCGCGACCGTAATCGACGTGCACGAGTTAATGGGCGAGGTGACCGGGTTGTTGTCGTGATCCACCAAGCCAAAGGTCTTGGAGAGATCGTACGTGAACCCAACCGAAACGCCGAGGTGCAGGAACGGTCGGCTAGAGCCAGCGGGCTGGCATTGGTCTTCAAGCACAGACTGGACTTGCGCGCCGGTCATGGGCATGGTCATCAGAATGTTGCTGAACGGCTGGAACGTGAACGCCTCTGCGTAGGTAACAATACCATCCGTTGCCTCAGAGCCAAATTTGGCGAAAATCAAGTCTGACCGGATGCCGCCCGGGTTCATGAACGCGATCTGCGCGCCGTTGACCTGGGTTGCGAAGAGTTGAGCATCGGCGATCATATTACCGGCATTCGATTCGGAGCCGCGATCTTCAGCGGCGCCGTTGAAGGCGCGGCGGATATCAGCCGTGATGGTGCCCACTTGCGCTTTGCCGATCGGGTCGCCGATCGCCTTCCACTTGTTGATGATGGCAGTAATGGCGGCATCAGCCGTCAACTGCGAGCGAACGACCACGTGATTGGTGGCTCCGCTGAGGTCGCGGCGAACGTCGCCTGTGCGGTGGTCAAGCACAAGGTTGAGCTCGGATACCACACGCCCAAACGAATACGCGCTGGTCACAATTCTGGGATTCCCATTCGGGTCGTTGAGCAGACAATTGTATGGCAGGTGCGTGTGACCCGTGACCACTGCGTCAATGGCAGGATCGAGCCGGCTATTGATATCGACGACAGGTCCGCTGATGCCGACACAAGCATTGACCGCGCCCGGAGGAGGCGTTTGCGAGCCGCCTTCGTGCATAAGCACGATGATCGCTTCCACGCCTTGCGCCTGCAATTCGGGGACGAGGGCATTGGCAGTATCCGCTTCATCGAGGAAGGTCCAGCCATTGATGCCGGATTGTGACACCAGCGTGTTGGTTGCTTCGAGGGTCATACCGATGAAGCCGACTTTCACGCCATCGATCTCGTCGATCCAATACGGAGGCAGGGGCGTTTCGCCGGTCACATCGTTGACGACGTTCGCGGCAAGCCAGTTGAAGTTTGCGCCCGGATACGGATTGCTCGGGAAGTAACAACCATCCACAGGATGGCAACCGCCGTTTTGCATACGCAGGAGTTCGACCACGCCTTCATCGAATTCGTGATTGCCGACGCTGGAGACATCCAGCCCCATGGCATTCAGCGATTCGACAGACGGCTCATCGTGGAACATGCCGGAGAGGAAGGGCGAACCGCCGATCAAGTCACCCGCCGCCACGGTGAGGCTGTTTGCGCGCCCAGCGCGGAGTTGGGTAAGTTTTGCGGAAAGAAATTCGCCGCCGCCAGCCGGGTCACTGCCCACATTACCGGGTCCCGGGTTTCCCCCGGTTTCGATATACCCGTGATAGTCGTTGAAAGCCAGCAATTGGAGGTCAACAAGCTGGTACGGAGGATCGATGATCGTCCCGCCGCCGAAATTGTCGAGGATGGCGCCGCGTCCGCCGATGAACCACAGACCGACATATCCGCCTTTGGCATAATGGGGCCAGGCGGTGATGTCGCGCGCGCCCAACAGGGTGTCATTTTGGTAGACTTCGACAAACCCGTTGCCATAGGCGCGGGCGCTGAAGGTGTCGCCGTCTACAAAGGTGACGGGCATATCATCGCCATATTTCACCCAGCCTTTGGGCCACTCCCACGTCCACACTTGCGCGACATGATTATTTGCGTCGTATAGGACTTCGATGACGCCGTCGCCCCAGGTGCGGTTGCTTTGCGCTTTGAGCAGGAGGTTCTGTTCTGTGGCAGTGTCTTTCACATCGACGAAGGTGACATAGGCTTCCTGGTCAACGCCCAGGGCATCCTTCCAGTAAATATCCGCATTCGACGCGTTGCTATTGACGTACAACTGGTTATTCAAGATGCGATACTTCGATCGGTTGCCAGACCAATTTCCGTTTAATACCCCATTCGCCCGGTTGAAGTCGTCCAGCAGTCCCACGCCTGCCAGGTTCGACGCCTGCGCCAACGTTTGGGCTGGCATCAGGATTAATCCCACTAATAGTAAAACAACGAACATACGAACTGACCGTTTCATACAAATCTCCTCATGGTTATCTAATTGGATCGTCTGCCTGAGTTCATGAGCGCCCCTGAAAATCTTTCCCAGCCACCTCCTTGAATGAACGGAAATCAAATTCTATGGCAATTATAAAATACTCATTCTGAATTTCAAAGAATTAAAAGGTTACAAACCTCCCGAGTTCGGTCACTTGCTGACTTGTATGAAGACGCGATGACCGATTCGCCGCTGTGGAAATAGCATCCCAACGACATTGCCACGCGGGCGGTGAAGAGTTAAACCACTGGTGTTACGCAATCGAAATCAATTTGGCTACTGTAACGCGGCATTCATGTCGCCCTTGCGCAAGAGTAGCCTGAAGGGCGAGACGCTTCGCTGTCTCGCGTTATTGCTATCACCGCGCAAAGTTCGTAAACGGATGCGTAAGCCGAGCAAACCGTCCATGAATTCTCACGAATATTCATCCTGCATTCGCTTATTCGTGGCTCTTCATTCGTGGATGGTTTTCATGGTCGGACAACCTTGCGTTGTAATATTAGGCAGGGCGATTTTTTAACCACACAAGTGGGGACATACTCGTTATACTTCGATTAACGTCCGATCTTTGCGTCCCTACATTCATTCGAAAAAGTTCAGCATGGGAATGTTCGACACCGTCGACGCCGAAGCAGACTGTCCGTTCAGCGACCCAGCCAACCGAGTTTATTCTAATGACCACCTATCCCGATTACGTGTATCAAATCCTAGCCCGCGCTCGCGCCGAAGGCCAATGGTATTGCGGACAGCCCGATGCCGCGGCATTGTGCTTCGACGTGCTGGCGTTGTTCCCTGATTGCAAGGAAGCCAGCGATCTCGCGTATGAATTGTTCTGCGACGAATGGACGATCTACGATAACCGCGTTGCCATTCAACAAAACATTGACGAATGGGACGACTGTCCGTGGCAGCAACGGCGCAGGCTGGCATTATCGTATCGCTTCATGAGTCGTTGGGATGGAAAGTACGAAACCAGGATGGAAAGAGGCGGACCCCAGGACGTTCGCAAGATTCTCGAAGACGGCAAAATGGAATTACTCGGCGCCTATTGTTTGGGCGACGAGGAATGTACCGATTACGCATGGACGATATTTGCAGACGCCATCCAGAAAGCCGAAGACCCGCAAGCGACCCTGCATTGGATCGGTTGGCAATATGCCAACTTGGGATTCTTCGCCGATGCCGCCGAGGCGTTGGGTGAATTGTGTTCGCGTTTCAACGACGAGAAAGCAAGGCGCCTGCTCGCCGAAGTGATCTGGTGGCGCGACAATGCGCATCGCATCCCGTGGATCCCGCCCACGGGAGACGGCTCGCGTTACGACCGCATGATGGAGTCCATCGACCCATCCGCGCCGAAGGCAACAGAGATCGTTCAACGCGAACGCAACGAAAATCAAAAGGAACGCATCGCCCCCTATCGCCCAAGCATTGACAAGGAGTTGGCGAAATTATTCGAACGCTCCATTCCCAACAAAAACGAATCGCCTGCCGCGGCCATCGTGGATTGGAGTTTTCTCGATAACGACGATGGTCAGCCCGGCGAATTGCCCAATTGGGCGAAGCGGCAGATCAAGCGGCTCGAACGTCTCAAGGAAGAGGACGATGTATCGAAGGAAATGATCGAAGATATGATCCGCATGCGCAAATATTCGCGCAACATTACTCCCCCATCCACGCCGAAGCGATACGACCCGAACGAGCCGCCGTTCGTCCCTCCATCCGAATTTTTTAGCGGAGATGAAGAGGATGACGAAGATGACTTGTAGCTGGGCATATCTTATGGAGACAACCATACGTTGCCGTATTATGACTTACGCGGTTGGCAGGCAGATGTACTGCCGCCGCCGCAGCGCAACTGCGACGAAACAGGCTCAACTGGGCAACTCCTACGTATGTAAAACTACGTGAGAGAATAATATTTCAAGCGGAAGTTTCAGAAGCGACTCGGACGGGTCGCTTCTTTTGATTTCGATGATTTCATTCCCTCCCGCAGAACATGATTTTCTTCGTGGAGAAAAGGGAATGATGTGACTGTTATTCCAGGTCAGCGCGCCGGTACAATAAATCGACATGAATGATTGGATCGCTTTTTGGTAGTGGTTCAAAAATATTTGATTGCAAGGTACTGTCAGGTCGAATTCGACAGTGAATCAGCGGGGTACATGATGGGCGCTGGGTTCAACCCAGTTAGACAGAACACCTACCAACGAAAAAAAACAGAAAGGATTATCCGATGAATACATCCAGCAAGATTGGAGTCCGAATGATCTTCCTGCTCATTCCGCTGTTGTTGGTATCTTTTGTTCTGTACTCTCAGTGGGCGGCACATACCCCCGCCATCCTCGGCGCGGATGGACAGCCCCTGCCCGGCAGTATCGCCTCGCTGGAAAAAATCAAACTTGGCGGCGTTGACCAGTGGCTCATCATTCGTGGTCACGATATCAATAAGCCCGTCCTGCTCTTTCTCTCCGGTGGACCTGGCGCAAGCGAGGCGGGGCGCGTGTTGCGCTTCAACAGCGAATTGGAGAAGCATTTCGTGGTCGTCATCTGGGAACAGCGTGGTTGTGGAAAATCGTATCCGTCGCTCAACCCCAAATCTGACTTGATCATTGACCAGTATGTATCAGACGTAATTGCATTGAGCGAATTGTTACGCGTTCGCTTCGACGAGCAGAAAATCTACCTGGTGGGGCATTCCTGGGGCACCATCATCGGCGTGTTAGCCGCCCAACAACGCCCAGACCTGTATCACGCCTATATCGGCACATCCCAAATGGTGGATGTATTGGAAACTGACCAGATGATTTACGATCTGGTATTGGATCACTCCCGCAAAACCAGCGACGCAGACTTCGCGCAAACGCTTGAAAAGCAGGGACCGCCGCCCTACCTCGGCAAGAGTCCCATCAAGCCATATGCCAAATTGTTCGGGCGCGAGTATCAGCTCTTTGAAGTGCCGAACATCAAAGACGAAACCTACCGCCGCGAAGGTGACGCCATCCAGTTGATGCTCGGACAACCCGAATACGGCTGGCTTGACCGTGTTTATTATTTACTGGGACTGATGAATACCTTCAACGTAGTCTACCCGCAGTTGCAGGAGATGGATTTCCGCGTGGACGCCGCCCGCCTTGATCTACCGGTGTACATCGTATTGGGACGACACGATATGAACAATCCATCGAGCATCCCCGAAGAATATTTCAATTTGCTCGAGACGCCGAAAAAAGAATTGATCTTCTTTGAAAACTCCGGGCACGGCATGCTTTGGGAGGAAGCCGACTTGTTCCACCGACTGATGATAGAGACCATCCTCCCTGAAACTTACAAATAGTGATAGCGCAAATTTCCAGGATTTCGTCGCCCCAAAAGTTAATCAGGGGCAATCACCAAGAGAGCGTTTCTAGTGGCATGAAAAAAGAGACTCAGCCACAGAGAACGCCGAGTTCACCAAGAGTTTTAAAAGGTTCTCTCAGATTTCTTCCCGCGCTCTCCCGAAGGATATCGGGACGATGTGTGGCAAAGAAAGAGTTAAGACATAGTCTCTAACAAGTAATTTTTACCATTTCAAGGAGCATCCAATGAAACTCGCCCAATTCATCGAACGTCACCCGTATCGGTTTGTTGCAATCATGGAGGCAGTGGTTGTGATTATTTACCTGCTTACAGGAACAGTAGCCTACTTCCTGGGTTTCTCGAACATGACGCTCTACGGTCTTGCCAACCTTGGGCTGACGCTCATCGTCATCGTATTGCTGACCAGTCTACGCTGGTGGAAGACCGTCGGCTTCGCTCCGTTGCGTCGGCGCGGAGACCTGCTCTATTTCCTCCTCCCTCTCGTCCCTGTAATTCTCAATTTGATCCCCGGTGCGCAGATCGAAAGTTTTGCCCAAGTATCGGTTGTGTTTGCCATCACATTGGCGGTGGCGTTCGCCGAGGAAACCATCTTCCGCGGCTTGATGTTGCAAGCCATCAAACCTCTTGGTCATTGGAGGGCGGCGGTCATCACCGCTTTGCTCTTTGGGTTGACCCATGCCATGAATGCCCTGACGGGGAAAAACATGTTGGAGAGCATGATGCAAATCGGGTACGCGACAGCGATCGGTTTTGCCTACGCCGCGCTGGCGCTTAAGAAAGATGGTCTCTGGCTTTTGATCCTGGCTCACTTCCTTACAGATTTTGTTTTCTTCATTCAGAAGCCTGGCTTTGTGCTGTCTCCATTCTGGCAATCCTTCATCGTCATCAGCCTGACGATCATCTTCACAGTTTATGGAATATTCATCATGCAACAAAAATTGCGCCAGCAAATCAGACTTGTACAAGACTCACAAGCGCAAAACGTGAGTGAAGGTAAAAACGCATGAACAACAACTCCCCTCTCAAATGGCTCATCCCCGCGATCATTCTTCTGACCCTCGCCGCAACGCTGGCTGGCTTATTGCCAGACGTTGGACAACCCTACGCCCTCACCAACTTTCGCGGCGAAGAAGTAACCATCAACGCGCGCGGACTCTATTACTGGGATACGGTCAGTTCCGCCGCGCAGATGCAAGCCAATGATCTGGTGACGCTGGCGCTTGGCGCGCCATTGCTGGCAATCTCCTTTTGGCTGACCCTGCGCGGCTCCCTGCGCGGACGCCTGCTGATGACAGGCACACTCGGCTTCATACTTTACACCTACATTACGATGTGCTTCGGCGCGGCATATAACAAATTCTTCCTAATCTATGTGGTCTTATTCAGCCTGAGTCTGTTTGCCTTCATCTTAAGCATGATGTCCTTTGACATAAAAACTCTTCCGTCGCACTTCTCTGAAAAACTGCCACGCGGCTGGATCGCTGGACTGCTCTTCTTCGCCGCCGCGTTTCTCTCGCTGGCATGGCTGGGACGCGTCGCCGCGACCTTTGCGCCGAACGCCATCCCCGCGCTGGAAAATACAACCAGCATGTTCATCCAGGCAATGGATTTGGGCATCATCGTTCCGCTTTGTGTGATGTCTGGCATTCTGCTCCTGCGCCGCGTTGCCTGGGGTTATTTGCTCGCATCGGTGGGACTGATGAAATTCCTGACGATGGGCGTTGCCGTCAGTTTGATGAGCCTCAACATGCTTCGCGTCGGCGTTCCGATCAGCATGGTGGAAGTCACGGTATTTCCAACCATTGCCATCGCCAACATAATCATGGTGGCGTTATTGCTCAGAAACATCAAGGAGTAAAAATGAACAACAAGTCTTTCCTCTACATCGTTTTGGGATTGCTCATCGGCGTCCAGGTCGGCGTGTTTTTCACGCCAGTCACCGCGAACGACATCATCGCAATTTTAGGCGGAGCGCTCGCGGGCGTTTTCATCGGATGGTTCGCCTTCGCCGCGATGAACATTCGCAAACAGGATGAAAAATGATTCAACGGAGATAAAGGCTGACGACAGGCGAATCAAATCGACGGGAGGTCTGATTCGCCGCCTGACGCCTTGAGTCAACCCTGAGGAGGAGTCATCCACCCATGCGCATCGTCAGTGGAGGCATGGCGGCAACCTGGAGAAGAATGATCTGCAACGATGAAAAATAAATACGCAACCAGCCTCCTGCTTATTGCCGCGATCATCATGATATTTCTCGCGCGCGCTGTGATGGCATCCGTGATCCCCGCGCCGCGCACATTCGAAATTTTCGATATCCTGACTGTGGCGGGCGTAGTCCTCGTCCTTTTGAAAAGCCGTCGCAATCTACGGCGGGGCGATTGGATAATCGCATTGATCTTGGGCGCGGTGATCGGTGTGGGCATGTTGTTTGCCACCCTCTTTTCGCCCTACCCCTCCCTTGGAATCATTCGCGACAATATTGGACAGGCATGGGTTCGCGGGCTGTTAACTTTTCTCGCCGCCCTGGGCGGACTCGCGATCATGCGCCAGGGTGGAGCGGTCCAACTCCATGCCGCCAACGGCAACTGGAAAGATATGAGTCGAGGCACCCTGATAGGTTTAGCCATTGGCTTGCCGCTGGCAGTATTCAATGTCTTCGCCCTGCAATTCACGCAGAGACAACCTATTCAATGGCAACATCCTCCGTCCGCCCTGCTAGACGCGCTACAGCCGGGCATCATGGAGGAAGTCATCTATCGCTTCGCCCTGTGGGGACTATTGTGGCTGGTGTTGCGGAACGACCTGCCCACGCGCGCGGTTTGGGCATCGGGACTGCTGGCAACACTCACGCATGGGTACGCCCATTTCGACGACCTATTCTTGCAATCGCCGCTGACGGCATTGGGCGTGGGGGCATTAATCATATTGTTGTGGGGACTGCCGCCAATGTTGCTCGCCCACCGCCAGGGACTCGAATCCGCCATCGCATTTCATTGGATTCAGGATGTCGCCCGCTTCGTGACAGGATTCTGATCGCCTTAACCATTGAAAACGCGCGCCCTTCTTTCCATAAATAAGTCCCTGAGAGTATCGCAACCCTCAGGGACTTTTCATCTATTCTCTATTCTCAGTACTTCACGAAAGTTCAGGCGACAGTTCGATTTGCTTGGCAAATCGTGTCGCCTGCCTTGACGCAGTGCAACTGCGTCAAGAACTCGTTTTCGTGATCTACTGATTCTCTATTCTCTGATCTTACACCACCACACTCACCAACTTCCCATGCGCCACGATCACCTTGCGCGGCTCTTTGCCTTCCAGATATTTCTGGACGATCTCACTCGCCAGCGCGGCTTTACGGATTTCATCCTCGCTCGCATCCACCGCGACGACGATTCGGTCGCGCACCTTGCCGTTGACCTGCACAGGGATTTCAATCGAATCTTCGCGCGCGGCGGCTTCGTCCACTTGAGGCCACATCTGCTGGTGGATCGAATACGGCTTGCCCAAGTGATTCGTCCACAGTTCTTCGGCGATGTGCGGCGCGACGGGAGCCATCATCTTCACGTAGATTTCAGTCGCTTCATCCCATTCAGGTGTGCCAACCGCGCCCGCTTCACGCGCTTTGTACATTTCGTTCAGCAGCTCCATCAAGGATGAGATGACGGTGTTGAACTCGAAGTTCTCGAAATCGTGAGTGACGCGCTTCAAGGTTTGATGAACGCGTCGGCGCAGATTCTTCAATGTCTCGCTCGTCGGGGTCTGAGACCCAGACGGAGCAATATCGGTAAACAGAGTCCACACGCGGCGCATCCAACGCGCGGTCCCTTCGATGCCGTGCGAGTCCCAGGGCGCGCCTTGTTGCCAGCGCGCGAAGAACATCAAATACGCGCGGACGGTATCGGCTCCGTATTTTTTCACCAACACATCGGGCGCAACCACATTGCCTTTGCTCTTCGACATCTTGCTATTATCTTCCGCCAGCACCATGCCCTGATTGCGCAATTGCATCACTGGCTCGTTGCCCTCGGTGATACCCATATCGCGCAACGCCTTGTGGAAAAAGCGGAAATACAGCAAGTGCATGTTGGCGTGTTCGCTTCCGCCCGTGTATGTGTCAACGGGCATCCAGTAATTGTATTCAGCATCGTCGAACGGCGCGTTATCGTTATGCGGCGACAAATAACGCAAGTGATACCACGACGAACACATGAACGTATCCATCGTATCCGTTTCGCGCACAGCGTATCCGCCGCACACAGGGCAGGTTGTATCCTTCCATGTCGGATGAAACTTCAACGGCGACTCGCCCGTCGGTTTCCATTCGTCAATGTCGTCGGGCAACAACACAGGCAGTTGATCGTCAGGCACAGGATTCCATCCGTGCGTTTCGCAATACACCATCGGGATCGGCGCGCCCCAAAAACGTTGGCGCGAGATCAACCAATCGCGATACCGATAATTCACATCGCGCTTGCCGATTCCCTTTTGCTCCAACCATTCGATCACCGCTTTGATCGCGGGATTTTTCATTCCTTTGTCGTTCGTCGCGCGCGTGCCATTGAACGGACCCGAATTGATCATCACGCCATCATGCGAATACGCCTCTGTCATTGTGTCGCCGTTCAACTCAACGTCTTCGGGCTGGATAACTGGAATCACCTTCAAACCAAACTTGCGCGCAAATTCGAAGTCGCGTTCATCATGCGCGGGAACAGCCATGATCGCGCCCGTGCCATACGACATCAACACATAATCCGCAACCCAAATCGGGATGCGTTCCTCATTCACTGGATTGATGGCATAGCCGCCAGTAAAGACGCCCGTCTTCTCTTTATCTTTCGCTTCACGCTGGATATCGGTCTGCTTCGCCGCCTGAGCCTTATACTCGCTGACGGCTTCTGCATGTTCACGCGTAGCGACTTTATCCACCAACGGATGTTCAGGCGAGAAGACCATAAACGTCGCGCCCCACAACGTGTCGGGACGAGTGGTAAAGATTTCAATAGAGTCGCCCGCTTCGGTCTTAAAGATAACCAACGCCCCTTCACTGCGACCGATCCAATTCGTCTGCGAAGTCTTGATGGAATCGGGCCAGTCCATGCCTTCGAAGTTCAGCAACTCATCCGCGTACTTCGTCGCCTTGAAGAACCATTGCTCCAATTCTTTTTTGATGACAGGCGTGCCGCAACGATCACAGACGCGATCCTCGCCCTTGACTTGTTCACGCGCCAAGGTCGTGTTGTCCTTCGGACACCAGTCCACTGCTTGTCTCTTGCGATACGCCAATCCCTTTTTGTACAACTGGATGAAGAACCACTCCGTCCATCTGTAATATTCGGGGTCCGACGAAACCGCCTCGCGCTCCCAATCGAACATCGCGCCCATTGATCGCATCTGCGTGCGCATCCGCTCAATGTTTTGGTATGTCCATTTCTTGGGATGAATATTGTTCTTGATCGCCGCGCCCTCCGCAGGCAGACCGAACGCGTCGAACCCCATCGGGAACATCACGTTGTAGCCCTGCATCCGCTTGAACCGAGCCCGCGCATCGGACGGCGTCATCGCGTACCAGTGACCGATGTGCAAGTCGCCGCTGGGGTACGGCAACATCGTCAACGCGTAGTGCTTGGGGCGGCTCTCGTCAATCACCGCGCGATACAACTTGTCCGCCTCCCATTTCGCCTGCCACTTCGGCTCGAACGCTTGCGGGTTGAAGGATTTATCTTTGCTTGTCGTAGTGACGACTTTAGTCGTCCTTTTCACAGGCGCAGACTTCTTAGCCTTTGACACAGGCTTCATCACGTTCTTCTTCACCGCGACAACCTTCTTCTTCGAAGACGAAACTTTCGGCTTCAAATTCTTCTTCGCCTTTGGCGCGGTTTTCTTAGTTGTTGTTTTCTTTTTCGTAGTAGCCATTCTTACCTCTTGTGATTATGTCATTGCGAGGGCGTCCTGAGCGGAGCGACAGCGAAGTCGAAGGATCGCCCGAAGCAATCTTTTTATGTTGCCCGCACGGCTGTAAACAGCCGTGCTATTCATCCCAAGCCCGCTGCCCTCAAGGGCGCTTCGCGAAAGCGGGCTTAGATCGAATCGGAAGACTCGTAAGCAATGGCACTTGTTTCCAAAAGATATTTTTCATTTTCATACGAGTCTCCTTTCAAAACTTAAAACAAAAATCCTTCATCCACATCAGGGACGAAGGACGCTAGGCGCTCCGCGGTACCACCCGAATTGTACGTCAAAATTTATTTTGACATACCACTCAATCAAGATAACGGTTGACACCGTCGCTGACTACTTGATTCACCAGCGAAGTCCCTCTTGCGAGGCAACAGGCGAGTTCGGCCTCCTGGCATTCCCGTTCGATACCGTTTGAAGGGCTTCCACCTTGCCTTCCCTTCTCGCTGACGGGATGACCTACTACTCCTGCCATGACTTTTATTGCGCGTCAAACTTAAGTTTGACATACTATAGTGGACCCAGAGGGATTCGAACCCTCGACCTTCTCAATGCCATTGAGACGCGCTCCCAACTGCGCTATGGGCCCCATTTCAATTTTTTGATTTTCGATTTCAGATTTACGATTTGGATTGCGGTTTTAATCGTCAATCCAAAATCGTCAATCGTAAATCGGTGGTGGACCTGAGGGGATTCGAACCCCTGACCTCCTCAGTGCGATTGAGGCGCGCTCCCAACTGCGCTACAGGCCCAAGGTCAAGCGTTCGGTATTCTACTTTAGGGGTTGGGTGATGTCAAGCAAGGTTTCGCTGTAAAATAGGATAACTCCATAAACAAAAGGGACATATCCATGGCTGAGACAAACTCCAAACCCATCTACCGCATCATGGACTTAAGTGAGGCTGATCGCCCGCGTGAGAGATTATCCACGCTTGGACCGCAAGCCCTCACCAACGCCGAACTGATCGCCATCCTCCTGCGCGTGGGCGTGAAGGGCGAGAACGCGGTGGAGGTTGGTCAACGCCTGCTCAACAAGTTCGGCGGGCTGACAGGTCTCCACCGCGCGCCGTTCGCCGACCTGAAAAAACAACATGGACTCGGCGACGCCAAAGCCGCGCAGATCAAGGCGGCAATTGAATTAGGTCGAAGACTCACTCTCGAATCTCCCGAAGAAAGAATCGCCATCAACTCCCCCGCTGACGCCGCCGCGCTGGTTTTATATGAAATGTCCGCGTTGGAGCAGGAGCATCTGCGCGTGATGTTGCTCGATAGAAGAAATCGGGTTTTGGAAACGGTCGAGGTGTACAAAGGCTCGGTCAATTCATCACAGGTGCGGGTTGGCGAAATCTTCAAAGAAGCGATTCGCAAAAACGCCTCCTGCATCGTCGTCATCCACAACCACCCCAGCGGAGACCCCACCCCCAGCCCCGACGATGTCGCTGTGACGCGTGCCATCGCGCAAGCAGGCAAACTGCTCGACGTGGACGTTCTCGACCATCTCGTGATCGGTCAGGGCAAGTGGGTGTCATTGAAGGAACGCGGATTGGGGTTTGTATGAAATCTGGAATCAGTATTGCGCTATCAACATAAAAGGATTCCATCAATGATCGCCTCCATGAAATATCAACACTCCGAACGTGTTCTTATATTAATCCTGGCTTGGATTTCAACAGTGTATATCGGCTTTCATTTGATACAGCCCAACCTGTCAGTTCGTATTGCGCATGAGGAAAAAATTCTTTCAGGAAACATGGAGCCTCCTTATCAATACCGGGTCATTGAGCCTCTCATTGGGAGGGGACTGCAAACGCTGTTGATTCCCGCATTGCCGGACGCCACTGCCCGACACCTCTTTTCGTATATGATCATGACATTTTTTGTGTTGTGCAATGCCTTTTTTATCTTCCATTGGCTGTTGTCGAGGCTTTCCTTCCAACCTCCAGCCGCCCTGATCGGCGTGATCTTGCTACAACTCGTCATACCGCTATCGGTTACCGGCTTTTATATGGAAGGAGATTTCATAACCCTGTTATTTTATTTAGTAGGATTAAGTCTGATGCTACAAGGTTACGATCTATTGTTGCCTGTCATCATAGGAGTAGCCGTTCTAAATCGCGATCAAATTATCTTTTTGTTGGTATTTTATTGGGCATATCGCCTGGGCCACCCGAAGGGCATTACAAAGCGCGCGCTTCTGGTGACAATCCTCTCTTTGGGCATGTTTCTAATAAGTTATCTCGGATTACGCTATTACTTCGGTTTCAAAAACAGCCAGTACACCGTTCAGACGCATATCGCAAACAACACCGATCTTTTAAATGTTTTATGGATTCTTTGGCTCTGGTCCGCTGAGGTCATTGGGTTTATCATACTCTGCATACTTGCATTCCGACAAAGCGCGCGCTTCTTCCGACTTTCCTTTCTTAGCCTGGGAATGTATATAACTCTTTTCTTCTTGAATGGAAACCTGTGGGAGATGGCTAAATTCCTGCCAGCTTTTCTCGTTCTGATCCCAATGAGCCTTCAAGTTTTGGCTGGGCATCGGATTGACGAATCGGTGTTGTACAAATCAGACTCACCGCCCAAAACGCTCGATTGATGGCGCGGGTAGGCAGGAAGCCCTAACAGCGACCACAAAATTGGGATGTTGGACATACAACAACAGTTATTCCTCTTAACTTAAATTGGTTGACCGTAGCAACCACTTCAGTCGTTTATTTTCAGCCAAAAAGCGACTGAAGCCGCTACTACAAAAAACCCATCATATATTTCAACCCATTACCAATTCTCGCCCTGTCAGAATCTGATAGGGCGATTTTCTTTTTCAGAAAGACCCGGAAGAGTATACTTTGCGCATGGCATCCCTTACTCCTGAACTCATCGCTAATTTTCCTTTTTCTCACTATACCGACCCAGGTTCCATCCAGCGCGGACGCGCCTACTACAAGGATGGCCGCGCCTGGAGTGTGGAACTGGTTAACGCCCGCAAAGCTGTCATCCTTGTGGATGGCGATTCAGGCGAGTACACTGTCGAGATCGAAGCCAGCAAAAAGACGGGGGAACTGCTCTTCGAATGTGACTGTCCCTACGCAGACGAAGGCAACTTCTGCAAGCATATGGTCACCGCCGTGCTGAAATTGAAAGACTACCTTGACGAAGAGAAAGAGTTTGGCGACTACGAAGAAGAAGATGAAGACGATGAGGCAGGGCGCGTTGTCAGGAGACCCGTTCCTCCTCCTCCATCCCCCATTCAAAACTGGGAGAAAAGACTCGGTGAAACGCTCGCCCTCGCGCCGCGTCGTTCCACATCGCCAAACCTGATGCGATATGCGGCGATCGTGTTGTTGACCCGCTCACAGATGGGATATTACGGTTACGGAAGCAACGCCCGCGCCAACTACTATTATTCCCTGGAACCATTGATCGTCAAAGCCGATGACTGGCAACCGCTTGCAAACGATTGGAAAAAATCACCGCAGGAGATCAATGAACTACTGGAATCGGACAAAAAATGGATCAAAGTTTCCAACCGCATGTTCCAGCAAGTCAACCCGGCAGGTTGCCTGAATATTGACCTTAATTCCGCCTCGTTCTTGAACACCCTTTCCGACAACATGCGCTATGGAATCAGCGCCAGCAACATGCCCGCATTCCTCTCCATGCTTTCCAAACTTGAAATCCCCGTCTTCTTCGGGAGTCGTTACCCAGACAAGATAGAACGCCGCGTTCACATCCTGCCTGACCCTGTGGATATAAAGATCGACCTGGGGCAGGATGAACACAAACTCACTCTGCAGACAGGCTATGAGCGAAACGGGCAATTCATCCACATCCAAAAACATATCGAAACGATCTCGCTGAATCCCATCTGGATCATGATGGATGAGATCATCGCCCAACTTCGCAATACCAATGCGCTCTCCATCCTGCCATCCTTCCCCATCGAAATTCCCAATGCGCAGGTTGAGATATTTCGCGAGCAATACTTTGCCCGCATCGCGCAACTTCTGCCCATAAAAAGCGACATCGTTCAATGGCAGGATGTTCACGCTGAGCCCACCCCGCGACTCTACCTGCATGACAGCAACAAAGACAAGATTCTGCGCGCCGATCTACGCTTCGGCTACGGGGAACATGAACTGTCCGTCAGCAAAGCCGACGAACCCTACACCGTCGAAACCGTGCCAGACAGTTGGAACCTGATCCGCATTCATCGCAACCATCAACGCGAGCAGGATATCATCCAACTGCTCACCGATTCCGCCTATCGCCTCAAACGCGCCGACAACCGCTTCCCCAAAGGCACATACGAACTGCGCGCCCGCGCCCATCCCTACGACTTCCTCATGCACTCGATCCCACGCCTCACGCAGGCGGGCTTCGAGATATACGGCGAGGAGAATCTCAAGGCAGGGCGGATCAACCGCGCCACGCCCACCATGCGCGTTCACATCGCCTCGGGCATTGATTGGTTCGATCTCAAAACCTTCATCGAATACGGCGACCAGCAAGTCTCCCTGCATGATGCGCGCAAAGCCCTCAAGCGCGGCGAAAACTACATCAAACTCAATGACGGCTCCATCGGTCAGATCCCCGCGGAGTGGCTTGAGAAATACAAACATCTTTGGGGATTGGCGGAAGAGACCGACGAAGGATTCCGTCTCAGCGACATTCACCTGCCCTTGTTAGATTCCCTGCTCGAAGAGGACGCCACGCTTCAACCTCCCCCCGACCTGATCCAGCGCCGCGAACATCTCCGCCACTTCGAGCGGATCCAGCCGCATCCACTGCCGACAGGCTTCACTGGCGAACTGCGTCCCTACCAACAGCATGGATTCGACTGGCTGCATTTTTTACGCGAATACAAATTCGGCGGCATCCTCGCAGACGACATGGGCTTGGGGAAAACCGTCCAAGTGCTGGCGTATCTTCAATCGCAACGGGAACAGGCTCAGGTCAAGAAAGAAGCGGTTACTGAGCAAAGCGCCGCCCTGAGTGGCAAATCCATATCGAAGGGCCGAAGCGCGGCGTTGTTAATTGTCCCAAAGAGTCTTATCGCCAACTGGCAGAGAGAATCCGAAAAGTTCACGCCTGCC
Organism: Anaerolineales bacterium; assembly: GCA_044222305.1. Classification (GTDB taxonomy): domain Bacteria; phylum Chloroflexota; class Anaerolineae; order Anaerolineales; family Villigracilaceae; genus Defluviilinea. Next base: position 52,570 of record JBGANO010000010.1, on the reverse strand, counting down.
CTGCGCTTTCTGGAATACATGGGGAACTTTCGCAATAAGGATACGTCCGCCTTCAACGGCTTTGACGTGATCCTGACCACCTACGGCACGATGCTGAGAGACATCGAACTCCTGCGAACATACAACTTCGATCACATCATTCTGGACGAATCACAAGCCATCAAAAATCCGCTGGCAAAGAGCGCCAAGGCGGCGCGCCTGTTGAAGGGAGATCATCGCATCGTAATGACAGGCACACCCGTGGAGAACAATACCTTCGAACTTTGGTCGCAGTTTGCGTTTCTCAACCCCGGTCTCCTCGGCAACATGGATTATTTCAAGCGCGAGTTCGCCAACCCCATCGAAAGCGGCGGCGATGAAGAATCTGCCGCCCTTCTGCGAAAACTCGTTTACCCATTCATCCTGCGCCGCACCAAGGAACAGGTTGCTCCCGAACTGCCGCCGCGGACCGAACGCGTCGTGTACACCGACATGATCCCTGCGCAGAAAAAAATATATGCTCAAACTCGGGAAAGATACCGCGCTGAACTGCTCGGCTTGATCGAAAGCGAAGGCATTCAGGATGCGCGCTTTAAAATTCTTGAAGGCTTACTGCGCCTGCGACAGATCGCCATCCATCCCGCGCTCGTGGATAAAAAGTATAAGGGCGAAGCGCCCAAGTTTGAGGTCTTGCTAGAAACGTTGGAGACATTGCAAGCCGAAAACCATAAAGCGCTCATCTTCTCGCAATTCGTGGAAACGCTCAAACTCGTCAAAAAAGAGCTCGATGCGCGCAAGATAAAATACGTCTATCTCGACGGGCAAACCTCCAACCGACAGGCGCGCGTGGACCAGTTCCAGAACGATCCGGCGTATCGCTTCTTCCTCATCAGCCTCAAAGCGGGCGGCGTGGGTTTGAACCTGACCGCCGCCGATTATGTCATCCATCTTGATCCCTGGTGGAATCCTGCCGTCGAGATGCAAGCCTCCGACCGCACTCATCGCATCGGGCAGGACAAACCCGTCTTCATCTACAAGATCATCGCCCGTGATACCGTGGAGGAAAAGATCCTGCAATTGCAGGAAAAGAAACGCGCGTTGGTGAAAAACATCATCCCCACCGAAGCCAGCTTCTTCAAATCACTTACCAATGACGATGTGGAGAAGTTGTTTAGTTGAGAGAACATGGAAGTTGAAATTATCGGCTATCAAACGCGCCCCTCTTTACACTGGAAATCGGCGAAGTGCTTTTTGTGACCAGCTCCTCGAAAGATGATTTGACGGACAATGCGCGGCGGGATTCGTCATCACCGACCTGTACGAAGATGCGATGACCGATTCGCCGCTGGGGAAATATCATCCCAACTACATTGCCACGCGGGCGGTGAAGATGTGACGAGGGAAAAACCAAAGTTCGACCAGAAACAAGGTTGAGGTGAAACATGTTTGATTCTGCTGAGAAAGACAAAGAACTGCTGAGGAACATTCAGGCGCAATGGTCCGATCTGGCTAAACTTCTGGAAGAAGTTAATTCACATTGGTTGTACGAAGATCCAATTTACCGTTTCTACCATCAGTCTTATAAGGTCTACGCACTTCAAGGTGAGACCAAGCAGATCGTTGATGCGCTGCAAAGTATCGCTCCAGCGGGAACGACCTTTTGCCCAATGTTTCAAGAGATTTATCAGGCTGGCGCAAGTGGAAAGCAATTTGAACACGAACATAATCGCCAGTGGACGACACACACCAGACCGTTCTTGGAAGCTTTTTTTCACGCCAAGTTCTTTTTAGAAATGGCAGTAAAATACGGTAAGGAATTAGCAGATGCGCCAACGATGTTACCCTCGGGTTGGGCTGCCTTGCTTTGTTTATATGGTTTACGATAAGCCTTTTGAGGAAGGATGAAAAGGTTTTGGAGAGATAAGCGCGTGCTATAATTTCCTTGTAGATTGTCTGGAAAGTCGGAGAAAATATGTCAAAAAGTAATGGAGCAAATTCCATATCAAATCAAATCATCCAAGGCGATTGCCTGCAAGAATTATCAACCTTTTCGGACGACTCGGTTGACCTTACAGTTTTCTCGCCGCCATATGACGGGATAAGAGATTACAAGAATAATTGGTCTTTCGATTTCGCGGCATTGGGTAAACATCTTTATCGAGTCACTAAAGATGGTGGGGTCGCTGTTGTAGTCATTGGAGATGGCACGAAAAACTTTGCAAAATCCCTTACAACGTTTCGTCTTGCGGTCAATTGGGTTGATGAAATTGGCTGGAAACTTTTTGAAAATGTGATTTATAAACGCGATGGAAACCCTGGGGCGTGGTGGAATCAACGATTTCGGGTTGACCATGAATATATTTTGATGTTCTTCAAGGGAAATCGTCCAAAAACATTCCACAAAGAGCATTTGATGATTCCAAGCAAACACGCAGGAAAAATTTATTCAGGAACAGACAGACTCACAAATGGCGGTTTCAAGACTATTGAACCCAAAGCTGTTAACCCTCTGAAATGTCGCGGGACGGTCTGGAATTACTCGACTAGCAACACAGAAGGAAATCGGCTGAAACTTCAACACCCTGCCACCTACCCCGACAAATTAGCAGAAGATCTGATTTTATGTTTCTCAGAACCAGATGATGTAGTGCTTGATCCGATGTGCGGAAGTGGGACAACCTGTGTTATGTCAAATAACAATCGCCGTCAATATATTGGAATAGAAATCAGCAATGAATATTGCGAAATTGCCAGAAAACGCATTGAGGGCGAGTATCAGCCTGAGCAACAACGCATGTTTTAGGGTCGTATATGACACCAAAGACAGACGTCAAATCTGCAAAAACACTCTTGTCCAATTTGCCCATTAAGTGGGACGGCAAGAAAAGTGTTTTGGAATTAAAAGAAGCAAATTTCAATTGGCGACAAATGGAGTGGTGGGGTTTCTACTTTGAATATCTTTGCTACAAACGACTCGATAATTCATTTTCAATTCCAGGGGACAGATACGGAAAAGCGAGAACAGCTTGTTTTGACATAAAAGGCTCAATCAATTGGGATTTGAAGGCAAAAGCCATAAAATCAGACGATCATCGCTCCATACTGAATGATACTGAAGCCATGAATTGGAGCGTCAGAGAATATGGCGCACATGGCTTAATAATCGCTCTATGTGATGTTGAATACAATGACAAAAATAGAACCTTCCAGAAATGGCATCAAAAGTTAAAGGGAGGAAAGTCCAAATATGAAATTAAGCGCGAACAAAGAACCAGTGTTTCTCGTTATCGAAAGACACGCGCGGTATTACAAGAAATCCTGTTTCTTGTCGTGACTCCGAAAAATATTTCGGCTTTGGGCATTCATCATCAAGGGCGAAACAGCAATGGGAAACCGCGCCCACCAAAATATATGCTCGACTATGATACAGTCAAGAAATTTTTAGTTGACAGGATTGTATTTGGGAAATGAGAGTGTATTCAAACACCTATCCTCCCCAACACCTCCAACAACTTCCCCTCCCACGCCTCCCCAAACGAACACCAATACGCGGACTTGCCGCCGCGGATGCCCGCGCCTAGATCTGCGAGGCGTTTCGGCTCTGTGCCGTTTGTGGGGGTTGGATAGCGCAAGACGATCTGTCCGCTTTCCCAGTTGATGGAGGACAGTCCCGCCTTCTCTGCTCGCAGTTTGACTCGCATCTGGTAAAACAGATTCGCGGTCATTTCGGGCAGTTCACCGAAACGATCTTTGAACTCGGATGCCAGCGCGTCAATTTCGGTCTCGTCGCGTAAGTCTGCAATACGACGATACAACCGCAAACGCAAATCTTGATCGGGGATGTACTCGGCGGGGATTCCGACAGCGAGGGGAAGGTCAACGTTGACGGGCACTGACAAAGGCAAGTCGAAAGTCGAAGGTCGAAAAGTCAAACTCGGTTCTTCGACTTTAGACATTTGACTTTTGACCGTTCGTATCCGCCTCACCGCATCTGCCAACAACCGCGTATACAAATGAAACCCAACCGCTTGAATATGACCCGATTGACGCGTGCCGAGCAGGTCGCCTGCGCCGCGGATCTCAAGGTCGCGCATCGCAATCGAATAGCCCGCGCCGAGTTGCGTGTTCTCGGCAATCACTTCGAGTCGCTGTTGACCGTCCACGGTGGGGGTCAGCTTGTTGTGGCGAAAAAAGTAGGAGTAGGCGCGCACAGCCCCACGTCCGACCCTGCCGCGTAGTTGATAGAGTTGAGCCAAGCCGAAGGTGTCGGCGCGGTCCACGATGAGCGTGTTCGCATTGGGGATGTCCAATCCCGATTCGATTATTGTCGTTGAGAGCAAAATATCGGTGTCGCCGTTGTTGAAGCGGTGCATCACTTCCGAGAGTTGATTCTCTGGCATCTGTCCGTGACCGATATCCACGTTCGCTTCGGGGACGAGTTGATTGAGATGCGCGCGCATCGCGTCGATGGTCTGGACGCGGTTATGCACAAAAAAGATTTGCCCGCCGCGTTCGAGTTCGCGCAGAATTGCCTGCCGCACAAGTTTCGGCGAATACGGACCGACATGCGTGACGATAGGCAAACGCTCCTCAGGCGGCGTGTTGAGATTTGAAATATCGCGCACACCCGTGAGCGCCATGTACAGCGTGCGCGGAATCGGCGTGGCGGTGAGCGTCAACACATCTACTTCGGTGCGAAGTTTTTTGAGATGCTCCTTGTGCGTGACACCGAAGCGCTGTTCTTCGTCAATGACGACCAAGCCGAGTTCTTTGAATTGCACATCGCCAGAGATCAAACGATGTGTGCCGACCACGATATCAATCTCGCCGATGGCGAGCCCATGCAAAATCGCGGTTTGCTCGCGCGGCGTTCTAAAACGCGAAAGCATTTCCACTTTCACAGGGAACGCGGCGAGACGTTGCAAGAATGTTTCGTAATGTTGTTGCGCCAACACAGTTGTTGGAACCAGAATCGCAACCTGCTTGCCGTCCATCACGGCTTTGAATGCGGCGCGCAACGCCACTTCTGTTTTTCCGTAGCCCACGTCGCCGCACAACAAACGATCCATCGGGCGCGATGATTCCATATCGCGCTTGATGTCGTTCAACGCGCGCAGTTGATCTTCGGTCTCCACATACGGGAACGAATCTTCCAACTCTTTTTGCCACGCGCTATCGGGCTTGAAAGAATATCCCAACGCCACATGACGGCGCGCGTACAAATCCAACATCTCTTGCGCCACTTCCAACACCGCCGCTTTGACGCGACCTTTTTTCTCGTGCCACTCCTGCCCGCCCAAACGATCCAACGCGGGCGCCGCGCCCTCCGCGCCCACATAACGCGTCAACCGATCCGCTTGATGCACAGGCACATACAATTGTCCGCCGCCCTCATATTCCACCGCGAGAAATTCGCGCGCGTGGTTGTCCAACTCGCGCTGAACCAATCCGCCAAACCGCCCGACGCCGTGATCAATATGCACCACATAATCGCCCACGTTCAAATCCGCATACACCGATTCGGGAGTCTCTGCAACAGGTCGCTGGCGCGTGCGGGGTTGAGGGCGTTCCCAGCCGAAGATTTCGGAATCGGTGATTAAGTGCAGAGAATTGGAGAATTGGAGAATTGGAGAATGGAGATTGGAGACTGGAGATTGGAGATTGAGAGTGAAGCCTTCGGATAAAGAGGATTCGATGAAGAGCGGCGGTTCATTCGACGGGTCGGGCTGGTTCGCCTCACCCCAAAGTTCTTCCAACCTTTTAGCTTGGCGCGACACGACGATGACGGATTCCTTTTTCGATATCAAACCTGCAAGATATTCAACAAAGTTTTTGAGCCTTCCCCCAAATCTTTCATCGTGACCAAAATGCGAAGCAAACGAATCGTCTAAGTCTCTAGTCTCTAGTCTCTGCTCTCCCGCTGAATACCCAAACTCCACCAACCCACCCTGCACACCATCATACAACTCCGACCACGGAACATACGGCAATGGAAAGTCAGCCGATAATGTTTCTTCGGCGATACTTTCCTGTCTGAACTTGACAGCCTGCGCTTCTACTTCTTCTGCCATAGACTCGATGATAGATACATCATCAATCAACACAACGGCTTTTTGAGGTAGGTAATCGAGTAAGGTCGCGGGTTGTGAATGAAGAAGAGGGATGTGAAATTCTGACAACTCAGTTTCATGCTCGCCAACCGCAAGATATTCACGCGCGGGCGTGACGAGAAGCGATTCCAATTTTTCAATTGTGCGTTGCGAAGCGGGGTCGAATTTGCGAATCGTTTCGATCTCGTCGCCGAAGAAATCCAATCGGACGGGCATCGTTTCGGCAGTTGCCCAGATGTCGAGAATCCCTCCCCTGCTGGAAAATTGTCCAGGCTCCAACACGGTGTTGACGCGTTGATAGCCGATCTCTGCCCAACTCCGCAGAAGCGTATCGGGTTGAATGGATTGATCCACCGATAATTTTTTGCACGCCTTGAGAAAGTCACGTCGCGGCATGGTGCGCGTCATCAACGAGCGGACGGAGGTGATGATGATAGGGGGCGCTGCGGGCTTTTGAGTAAATGGTAAGTGGAAAGTGGAAAGTGTCGTTAGCGCTTGCAAACGGTCGCGGCGAGTGGTCACGCCCCACGCGGCTTGCTCGTAGAACAGCGGATTTGGCTCCGCAAAATGATAGCGCGGCGACTTGACCCAGAATCCCAACTCGTCGAACAACGCCAGCGCATGATCGGAGCGGTCGGTGATGAAGAGGATCGGCTGCGCGATATCTTCGAGCAACGCCGCAAGCACAGGCAGACGCGCGGCGCGCGGCAATCCCAGCCCAGCGATTTGTTTCCCCGCTTTGAGTTGGGTTAGGAGGTGCTGATATTGAGGGAGGGAGCGGATGTTGTTGAGGATGGATTGCATGGAAAGAGAGAACAGAGAATTAGAGAATTAGAGAATTAGAGAATTAGAGAATTAGAGAATAGAAAGTAGAAAGTAGAGGAGTGGTCACGAACCAGTCTCTAGTCATCTAGTCTCTAATCTCTAGCCTCACCATTAAACTTATTCATCGCGGCGGTCAAGCCGTTGGTTACAAATTCGAGCGCGGCGTCGGCGGCGCGGTCGAGGAGTTCGGAGAGGGATTTCAGGTCGTCGCGCGAGAAGTTTTGCAGGACGTAATCGGCGGGGTCCATACGACCAGGCGGGCGACCGATTCCGAGCCTCATGCGCGGAATATCTTTTGTGCCGAGTTTTTCCAAAATGGACGACAAGCCGCGCTGTCCGCCAGGTCCGCCCGAGGCGCGGATGCGGATGGTGCCGAAGGGCAGATCCAAGTCGTCCGAGAGGATCATCAGGTTTTCGTTGGGGATTTTGTAGAAGTGAGCCAGTCCCTGCACCGATTGACCAGAGAGATTCATATACGTCTGCGGCTTGGCGAGGATGAGTTTGTGATCTTCGTACTTTGAATCCATCACAATGGCTTTCGACATCACTTTCATGCCGCGCGCGTTGAGTCGCACTGCGAGGCGGTCAATTGCCATGAAGCCAAAATTGTGACGTGTGTTGGCGTATTCACGTCCTGGGTTGCCGAGTCCGATGAGGAGGAAGGGTTCTGTCATGGGGGGGGTCCGTGAGAGAGTATTTGGTAAGTCGTAATTCGTGAGTAGAGATTAGAGACTGGAGATTGGAGATTGAGAATTGGAGAATTGGTTGGTTATGGTTGGCGGAGGCGGAGGAGGATGAAAGCGAAAATAAATAAGCCGATGATGACGATGGCTCCGCGACCGAGGCTGGTGAGGATTGTGGATTGAGTCAACGAGGCGGGGTTGGGCGGCAAGGGAGTCGGCGTAGGGCGCGGGATTTCGGTGGGAGTCGGGGAGGCGGCGAGGAGGAATGGGGTTGGGATTTGTACCCCGATGGATGATTCGGGAGTTGAGGTAACAATGGGAGTTGGAGTTAATATCGGCGCGTCGTTTTGGATGGTGATGGGAGCGGTCGCTTCTTGGAATGTGCCGTCGGTGAGGGTAACGCGCAAGCGCAGGATGTAGTCACCGTCTGTGATGGAGGCGGTGTTCCAGAGGTAGAGAGGCGAGTCAAGCGTGGGCTGAGATAACGCGGCGAGGGGGAACCAGCTGTCCCCGTCGTCTGAAGCGTATTTGAAGTCCAGTTGAGCGGAGGCAAAGTTTGGAACATCCGTCGAGCCGATGATCGTCACTTCGCCTCGCAAAACTTCGCCTGACGCGGGAGAGGTAATCGCTAGCGGCGGCGAATCCTGAACGGCGAGGAGGAACAAAACGAAGGGGAGAAAGAAGCGAATCTTCATCAGTCGAACGTTCAAGTTTAACACGAAGAGATGCATGGGTCAATTTTGTATGACGCGAGGAGATTGCTTCGTCGCTTCGCTCCTCGCAATGACATGATTTTTTATGGTAAACTTTGGCAGATAATTTTAGGAGAATCGTTATGGCAAAATCCCGCGCTGACCAGATCGTGGACCGACTACGAAATATGCAAGCCGCTGCGCCTGATATCGAGGCTTCGGCGGTTGTTTCTGTGGACGGGTTGATCATGGCGTCTGCGTTGCAACAAGGCGTGGAGGAGGATCGCGTGTCGGCGATGTCGGCGGCGATGCTCTCACTCGGTGAGCGGATCTCCACTGAGTTGGGACGCGGCGGTCTGGAGCAGGTGTACATCAAAGGCGATGCGGGCTCGATTGTGCTGACATCCATCGGGCAGGAGGCGGTTCTGACCGCCATGGCGCGGCACGAAGCGAAGCTTGGCTTGATCTTCCTTGAGATGCGGCGCGCCGCGGAAGATATTGTGAAATTGGTCGGATGAAATCGAAGAAGTGCCAGAACTCACAGGAGTTGCAATCCCCGATGGGGAGGGCTGAAACGCCCTCCCCATTTCTTTTAATTTATGTCGTTGTGAGCGGAGCGAAGCAATCTCCCGTTGAAGAAAGAGATTGGAGACTAGAGATTAGTGGATCTTTTGCAAAAGTCACAAACCCTTAACCACGGAGTCACCAAGGCACGGAATAATTTAAATGGTTTTCCTCAGTGTCTCCGTGTCTCAGTGGTTTTCTCTTTGGTGTTTTACCTGAACGACTGAAGTCGTTACTACGATTCACGGAGAATTGGAGAATTATTCGATGACCACAAAATATTTATTTTTCACTGGCGGGGTTGTTTCTTCGGTTGGGAAAGGCGTAACTGCGGCGGCGACGGGACTTCTGCTCAAGGAACGCGGGTTCAAGGTGGCGGTGCAGAAATTGGATCCGTATATCAATGTGGATCCTGGCACGATGAGTCCGTATCAACACGGAGAAGTGTACGTCCTCGATGACGGCGCGGAAACGGACCTTGACCTGGGTCACTACGAACGATTCATTGACATCCGCCTCAGCCGCTCGTCCAACTTCACAAGCGGACAAGTGTACGCGGAGATCATCAGCAAGGAACGGCGCGGCGATTTTCTGGGAGGGACCATCCAAGTCATTCCGCACATCACAAATGAGATCAAACGACGAGTCGCGTCCATTGGCAAAGAAACAAACGCAGACGTGGTATTGGTTGAGGTTGGTGGCACGGTTGGCGATATCGAGTCGCAACCGTTTCTCGAAGTGTTGAGGCAACTCCGCAACGAGGTCGGGCGCGAGAACGTGTTCTTCATCCATGTGACGTGGTTGCCGTATATCAAAGCAACAGGCGAGATCAAGACCAAGCCCACCCAACATTCCGTTGCCGCGTTGCGCTCGATCGGTATTTCTCCGAACATGATCATCGCGCGGTCGGATTATCCTGTTGATCAAGATATTTGCGACAAGATCGCTTTGTTCTGCGACGTGGAAAAGCAAGCGGTGATCCCGATGGTGACCAGCGATGTGTTATACGAAGTTCCATTGTTGTTGGAACAAGCGGGCGTTGACGATTATCTGGTTGAGAAGTTGAATATGAAGTCCACGCGCAAAACAGACATGAAGCCGTGGGAAAAACTTGTAGAACACGTGAGAGAGCCAAAACCAACTGTCAAGATTGCTTTGGTCGGGAAATACGTCGAGTTGCAGGATGCGTACATGTCGGTGCGCGAGGCGTTGAAACATGCCGCGCTCGCCAACGACGTGGAAGTGGAGATCGGCTGGGTGCATGCCGCCGACCTTGAAAAAGACAAAGGCTGGGATGTGGTGCAAAACGCGGACGGCATCCTCGTCCCTGGCGGGTTCGGATCGCGAGGCATCGAAGGGAAAATCCTTGCGGCGCGGTATGCGCGCGAGAAGAAAGTTCCGTATCTCGGTCTGTGTTTGGGGATGCAAGTGATGTGCATTGACTTCGCGCGCGGCGTGTTGAATCACGAAGATGCCAACTCATCCGAGTTTGACAGGGGAAGCGAATACCCCGTCATTGACTTGATGCTCGACCAACGCGCGATCACAGACATGGGGGGCACGATGCGACTCGGCTTATATCCATGTGAATTGCAGGAGGGCTCGAAAGCCGCCAAAGCCTACGGAGAGAAAAAGGTGGAGGAACGTCACCGGCACCGTTTTGAATTCAACAACCATTACAAAAAAGATTTCGAAAAGGGAGGCATGGTCTTTTCGGGCATGTCACCCGACGGCAAGCTGGTCGAGATCGCCGAGATCGAGGATCATCCCTTCATGGTGGCGAGTCAATTCCACCCTGAGTTTTTATCGCGCCCGATGAAGCCGCATCCGCTGTTTGTGGGGTTTATGAAGGCGGCGAGGGATGGGAAGAAGTGAAAGAAGTGATCAGTGAGCAGTTATCGGTGAGCAGTATGAATCAAAAAGGACTTCCGAGAAATGCGGAAGTCCTTTTTGATGCGAAGTTATTTACGCTTCTTTGCGGTTTTCTTTTTTAGAGTAGCTTTTACAGCAGGAGGCTTTGGGGCAGGGACGGTTGCCATCGCAGGGACAGGAATGGAAGCATACGCGCTGCGCAATTCCACTGGCGTTTCAGAGCGTTGACGCAAGCGCAGGTTTAACACTTCCACCATCACCGAGAAGCCCATCGCAAAGTAAATGTATCCCTTCGGGATATGCACATGCAGACCTTCGACAAAAAGCGTGAAACCGATCATTAGTAAGAAACTGAGCGCCAGAATCTTGATCGTGGGATGTCCCTCGACAAAATTGCTGAGCGGCGCCGCAAGAAAGATCATGAACAAAGCGGCAACGATGACCGCCACGATCATGATCGGCAGTTCATCCACCATGCCAACGGCAGTGATGACCGAATCAAGCGAGAAAACAATATCCAACAGCATAATTTGAACGATCACACTCCAAAACGCGGCATGGACTCTGGCAGAGGCGTGTCCTTGCGTGCCTGCTAGTTTTTCGTGAATCTCGTGCGTGGCTTTCCAGATCAAGAAAATGCCGCCCGCCAGCAAGATTACATCGCGCTCGGAAAGAGAGAAACCCATCACAGTGAGCACCGGGTCTGTGAGCTGGATGATCCATGAGAGTGAAAGTAACAGCAACAACCGCGTGACCACTGCAAGAGCAATGCCTGTGGTACGCGCGCGCGCTTGTTGCTCAAGAGGTAGTTTGCCCGCCAGAATCGAAATGAAGATAATATTATCCACACCGAGGACGAGTTCAAGCGCGATCAGTGTGATCAAAGCGATCCAGGTTGAAAGTTGAGTAAGCAATTCCATGTAAAACTCCTATCAATTGAATGCGGCGAAGTATACCCGAACCTGAATTCGCGTTGAAGTTGAATTTTCCCGCCTGCCGTAATATGAGATAAAATATCTACAGCGTATGAATCTCGACCCCGCATTTCTCAGCAGTCTGATCCTGGTCTTGACAGGTTTCGGCGCCGCCTTTGTCGCCGCGCTGTGGATCGCGCTCGTCATTTGGACGTATCGCGACATCCGCGCGCGCGCGCGCGACCCTCTCGTACAGACCCTGGCAACGCTCCTTGTTGCCGTGTTAAGCCTGCCTGGCATCCTCGTCTATTTGATCCTGCGCCCCCAGAAGACCCTCGAAGAAGATTACCAAAAGACGTTGGAAGAAGAAGCGTTACTTCAGGCTCTCGAAGACTTACCGCTCTGCCCCGGCTGTGAACGGCGCGTTAAAGATGACTGGCAGGTGTGCCCGAACTGCCATACAAAGTTGAAGAAAAACTGCGAGAACTGCAACAAACTGATGGAACTGCCGTGGAATATCTGTCCCTACTGCGGAACCTCCGCCGCCGGCGCGCGTCGCGACGCGGCAAGTTTGGACGAAGCCCTGCGCGGATTGAAATTACAAGATGAAAACGCAGGGGAAGTCAAAGCAGAAGGATAAAATCTGATTCGACCGGTAAACTCGAAAACTCGCTTCGTGTTGGAAGCGAGTTTTTTTATTTATTGAGGTTTCATAGTTCGCCACAGAGGCGCAGAGAAAAATAACTGGATTTTCTCAGTGTCTCAGTGTCTCAGTGACTCTGTGGCTACATTGCGTAAGGTTAGTTTAATACGTGGACAGGTAGGGAAAAACGCCCGCGCATCGCTTCACATCCGCCTCACTGCCAGCATCGTCAAATCGTCGGCGGGGGGCATATCCTGAACAAAATCGAGCAAAGATTTTTCCACCACGTCGATCAAGTCCGACGCCGAGGCGCAGGTGTTCGACAACAATGCGTCGTTGAGACGCGTCTCCCCATAGAAATCACCATCAATGTTGAACGATTCGGTCAAGCCATCGGTGTAGAAAAGGATGTTATCACCTGTTGATAACTGGATCGTCTTCTGCTCCACAGCGTGGTCCGCCGAAACGCCGAGGGCAATGGCAGTGCGGGTAAGTTTTTCCATCGAGCCATCCCGTTTCAACCAGATCGGAGGGTTGTGCCCCGCATTGACGTAGGTCAACTCGCCGCTTCCGGTATCCAGCACAGCATAAACCCCCGTGACAAACATCCCCTGGCGCGTATCGGGAATCAACAGTTCATTGACGCGCGCCAACGCCACGGCAGGCGACTCGGCTTCGAGCACCGCGGCGCGCACCAACGTCCGTGTAAGCGCCATGAACAGCGCGGCCGGCACGCCCTTATCTGCCACATCGGCGATGAACAAACCGATCCGTCCGTTGGGCAGGTCGAACACATCGTAGAAATCGCCGCCCACCTGACGCGCCGTTTTCCAGCGGGCTGAGAAATCCCAGCCCTCCACTTGCGGGAGCGTGTCAGGGAGGAACGTCTGCTGAATTTGGCGAGCCAACTGCACTTCCGTTTCGAGGCGTTCGCGTACCACCATCTCTTTTTGCAGAAGGTCGTTCTGGATCGCCAGCGCGGCTTGTTGCGCGATCCCCGTAATGATCTCCAATCGCCGCGCGCGGAAACGCAAGCCGCCCTCCGCCTCCTCGATGAGCATCACGCCGTACAACGCATCCTTGACCGCGATCGGGATGGCGAACAGCAAGGCATTTGGATTTCCAAGATTCGCTTCCTCCGACGGGCTGGCTGACAGCCACGCCTGTAAACCTCCCTGCCCCTCGAGCGGGCACGCCAGCATCCCCATCGCCCCGCGGCATGAATCGAGGAAAGCAAATTCACCCGGCGAAAATGACTGTTCCCAAAATTGCCTTTCATCTTCAACACTCAGCCCATAATTTTGTGTGGGCACAAATTGCTCTTCGGAGGCATCCCATTGAAACAAAGCGGCGCGTTGCACGCCGGTCAGGATCGGCATGATGCGGATGATGGTGCCGAGGATTTCATCGAGATCGTTCAGGCTGACGATCGCCTGCGCCACCTGCAACAACGCCGCCGACGCGTACGCCTGTTCTTGAGCAATATCGTACAGCCGGGTGTTTTCGATGGCGACAGCCGCATAACTTGCAAATGTGGTCGCAATCGCTTGCGCCTCGCGCCCATATCGACCCGCCGCATTATGCGCGAGGGTAATCACGCCAAAAGGCTGGTCTCCCACGCGCAACGAGACAGCCAGCGCGGAATAATTCTGATCGAAGCCTGCCGCCAAGCCCGAGACCCAAAGCGGGTCGCTTGGCTTGCGGATCTCGACGCCTTGTGAGTGTACGGCTTGCATCAGCCCATCGTACGCTTCCGCAGAGCCATACAGCACGCTTTCCAGCACGTTTTCATCGATATTGCGGCTCGCGGCAAGATACAACTGATCGTCTTCCAACAGCCAAATTGCAGACACATCGACCGGCAGATTGCGTTCCAATTCGGCGAGGATCACATCCAGCACATCATCCACATCTTCATCCGCCGAGATCAAACCCGCCACCTCGCGCAGGCTGTCTGCCACGCGCCGCCGCCATTGCTCCGAGCGAAACAGCGCGGCATTGTGGATGGCAACAGCAATATGGTCTGCCACCGCCTCGAACATGAATTTATCCTCTGCGGTAAAGGCGTTGTAACGGTCCGCTTGAATATCGAGCAAGCCGACGATTTCGCCATCGTACAACAGGGGCACGCAGATCTCCGATTTGACGTTCTGCGGCGGAAACGGCGAGGGCACGTATCGTTTATCCTTTCGCACATCGTTGGCAACCACCGTTTTGCCTTCACGCGCCACCCAGGGGATGATGCCTAGCGAGTCATCCATCGAGATCGTGAATCCCTCCGAACCCGCGTCGCGCTCGCCGCTCCCCGCCTGATACTCGATCACGCGGCGGTTGCGGTGCACGGTAAACAAATGCACGTGCGGGAACTTAAATCGCTCGTGGATGAGGTCGGACACATTTTTCATGAGCGTATTTAATTCCAACGAGGCGCTCACGCTTTTCCCCACATCGGCGATCAACGCCAGGTGGTCTGAATGGCGGCGCAGGTCGCGATAGAGCCGCGCGCTTTCAATGGCGCGAGCAATCGTGTCTGCCAGCGCGTTGAGGATCAATAAATCATTCGCGTGGAAGGCATTCACCTGGTCGCTTTGCACATCCAGTACGCCAAGCACCCGCCCCTCGATCTTAAGCGGGATGACCACCTCCGAGCGCGTTTCCGGCAAGGCTTCGATGAGCCGATAGCGCGGGTCCTTTTTTACGTTCGGGACAACGATTCGTTCTCCCTCCGCCGCGGCTTGGCCGATCAACCCCTGCCCGATCTTCACCTCCAGCGCGACCTTTACTTTTGACTTTCCCTTGTGTTGCGCCATGGCGCTCGAACGGAATCGAAGATTAGCGGAAGAATTTTCACGGACGGTGAAAATCGCAACGTAATAAAAATGGAACGTTTCCTGGATCAGCTGTGTGACGCGCTCCGAAAGTTCATTAACGTCCAGCACGTTCGCGATCTGCGCGCTCACCTGGCTCACCAGATTCAACTGGTTCAGTCGAAATTGTTCCACCGAGATCCGGTGCGAGGCGGTCAGGCTCACGGAGACAACGCCTGCCAATCCTTCGAGCAGGTTAATGTCGTCCTTTTTGAAGACAGGTCCCTTTGAGCGGGTGATTTGAATCGCCCCGAGCGTGGCGCCGCGATCGATCAAGGGGATCGAAGCCCACGCATGACGCGCCGCGCCATTCTTCTTCCCGCCTTTATTCCCCGTAACGATCCTGCCGCTCGCAATGGCGCGCTGCATGCCCCTGGTTGTCGGTTCAACCGCAAAGATCGAGGCGTGTTCCGTGTTCGGTAATCGAAAGGTGGATTCGTACAGCCACAACTCCGCTTCGCCGCCCAACAGGCGCGATGCCATATCCACAACGTGAGAGCGTTGCTGGGCAAGTGAGGCGGCGCTGAGCAGTTGCTCTCCCAAGCGGGCAAGGTCGCGCCAATCTGACGATGACGCCTGCTTCATGCCTTATGCCTTTCGTTTGGTCATTTTCAGGGTATTGCCGGCGCGCGCGTTAGAATCGTACTCAACGTCATCCATTAACTTGCGCATGAGAAATATTCCCAATCCCCCGATCTTTCGATCACCCAGATCAGCATGGATGTCCGGCGCCGGCACATCTGATGGATCAAAGGATTTGCCGTGATCGATCAATAGAATGGTCAGGGTGTCCGCTTCCATGCCACAGGAGATATCGAGCATCCCATCTGTGATTCCATTGTACGCATGTTCGATCGCGTTCGATGCGGCTTCATCGGCGGCAAGCTGGATGTTGTAAACAGCCTTGTCGTTGAATCCGTTTTCGCGGGCGATGTTCCCCACAAATTCACGGATCTCATCGAGGAATTCGAACTTTGCCGGGAATTGGACCGTCTGCATCCGATAAAACCGAAGCCGCCTCAACCGGTGGCTGAGGGCGGCTTCTCTTTCGTTGCCTTCGTCTCTTTCTCCAACCTAAAAAGGGCTCCGTTACTTAGAAATGCCCGACAGCGTGAAGGGGATCGTCAAACGTTTTGAAAAGCTCAGTGAAACCCGCAAGTTCAAGCGCTTCACGGATCCGGTCAGGCACGCCAACGAGCACAACTTCACCGCGATTATATTTCTTTGCGTTGCGCTGAGCGGCAAGCAAGGCGCGGAACCCCGCGCTGGACATATATTCCAACTCGCTCATATCCATCACCAACTTGTATTTGCCGTCCTCGTTCGCTTTCTCGAGAGCCTGCGCAAGTTGCGGAGCCGTTGCGCTATCCACCCGGCCCTTAACTTTGATCATTTCACAATGTTTGAATTCCTGAGTCGTAATTTCCATGATACATCCTCCAGGTTGACTGAGCGTTACTTGCTGTCAAAATTATAACACGACTGTCCTGTCGGTTTTATTTTGGGATATGGGGAATTTAGGCGACGCCAAAAACCGAAAATGAGTTAGAATGTTCCGAAACAAGATACTATGATGAAAACGACCGGGCGACCTTACCTTGTCATGCTCGTGGAGGATAATGCGGATCACGCCGAACTTGTCATCCGCACCCTCGAAGAGCATCGTATCGCGAACGAAGTCCAGCACTTTTTCGACGGACAATCGGCGCTTGATTTTCTGCAACATCGAGGCGACTATTCCAGCCCCGAAAACAAAACGCGCCCCCAGATCATTTTGCTCGACCTGCGCCTGCCCAAGGTGGACGGGATCGATGTGTTGAAAACCATCAAGGAAGACGAAACCCTGAAAGCCATTCCGGTGATCATCCTCACCACCTCTGAAGCGGAAAAAGACGTATCCAGAGCCTACTACAACCACGCGAATAGTTATCTGGTCAAACCGGTCGGTTACCCCGAATTCAAGCAACTGATGAACGATCTCCTGCATTACTGGCTCGGTTGGAATACGCAAGCGCATTTAAAGGGATAACGACAAGAACGAACAGCCAGCGAGCAATCCGCGCTGGCTGTTCGTATTTAATTTCCTCACCATCCTAATTGACACCCCTCCCCACATCGGGTATCCTTCGCCCGTCCGGGCAGGCTCGGCGCGGCAGAACCTTTCGAACCCCGCCAGGGTCGAAAGACAGCAACGGTAAGGAAGCGTTTCTGGGTGCCGCCGATCACCTGCCCGGATATTTATTCATGAAAATACATCGCTGGCTGTTTGCCATCCTTGCTCTCTTCACCGGAATTGGCGCGGGCATTGTGTACGGGTGGGTCATCGACCCCGTCGATTTCTTCGACCTCACACCCGACACCCTGCGCGCCGACTTCAAAGCCGATTTTGTGTTAATGGTCGCCGAGGCGTATCATTCGCACCGCGACCCCGGCCTCTCTGCCCGGCAACTCGCCATCTTCGGCTCCCAATCCCCCACATCCATCGCATCGCAAGGGCTGACCTATGCGCGCGCAAACCAATTCGCCGAGCCAGACCTTGTATTGATTCAAGCACTCGTCACTGCCCTGCAAGCCTGGAGCGGGATTCCATGAACCGCTTCCCCTGGGGCGCCTTCCTTGCGCTTCTTCTCGGACTTGGAGCCGGGCTCGCCTACGCCTGGGTGATCTCGCCGCTTCAAATTGTCGACGCGGTCCCCAGCGCCCTGCGAGACGACTTCAAAGATCAATACCGTTCCGCAATTGCCGCCGCGTATGCCAGCGCTGGGAATTTGGAACGCGCCAAAGCCCGCCTTGCCCTGCTTGGCGACACCAACTCCATTGAAGCGTTGAACGCCCAGGCGCAACGCCTGCTTGCCAACGGAGAATTTCAAAGCGCCGATCAGGTCGCGCTTTTGGCTGAAGCATTACAGGGAAACGGCATTGCCCTTGTTCCGCCACCGCCCCCAACGCCCACCACGCGCGTTGAGGATATACAAACCGCCCTGCCGCAAAGCACGCTCTCGCCGATCCCCACATCGCCCACACAGGAGATTTCCACCGCAACGTTCGAAGTGACTCCAACCCAAACCTTTGCTGTCGCGGCAACCCCTCGCCCAACACAAACTCCCATTCCAACCATTGGCGTCTCGTTCAAGTTGATCGCGCAAGAATCGCTGTGCGATTCAAACCTGCCGGACGGCTTATTGCAGGTGCTCGTGCTCAATTCAAATCGCAGACAAATGCCGGGCATGGAAATCAGAATCACATGGGAAGCGAACGAGGATCGCTTCTTCACCGGACTGAAACCCGAATTGGGAAACGGCTATGCCGACTTCCTGATGACTCCAAACATCGCCCACTCTGTGCAACTCGCGCAAGGGAGCGATGTCGCCTCCGGGTTGATCGCCCCCGCCTGCCAGACCTCCTCGGGCGAAAATTATTTCGGCGGGTTCAAACTCACCTTCCAACAACCAAAATAAAAACTCCCTCTTTTTCAAGAGGGAGTTTTGTCATGGCATGGGATTGTTATTCGCCCAATCGTTGCCGATGCGGATCTCCACATCCACATTTTGCGCCGGGTCTGGTTTGATCTGAATGAGAGCGTTCTCGGTAATACCGAACACCATCTGCAAGTATTTGAGCGTGTAAAGTTTTGGCGCATACAACACGATCACCGTGCGGTCATACGCCCGGTCGGCAGAACCAACTTCCGTCACCTGCATGCCTTGGGAAAGGAAATAATTACCCGTATTGGTTTCAAGCCCCGGCGTGAACGAACCGTTCAATACGCGGACGCGGGCAAGATCGAGGCGCATCAACGCGGTCAAGTCGTCCTGCGGCGCCAGCGGACTGAGCGCCCCAGCCGATGTGAAAATTTCATCGCGCAGGATGCGGATCTTGTCTGGTAAAGGTTTCATGATGCTGGCATCCTGCCCGCCCAGGATGACGTTATCGAACGCCACCATGGTGGTATCGATTGCGCCTTGCTCGATGCTTTCAGCGGGAATATCCTTTGCAAGCACTGCCAATTGGATCGCCACATCGAGCGGCATGTTGGTGCGGATGCCGGACGAAAACTCGTTGTAGAAATCGTCTGCCTGGGTGATCAGCGTGGGGAAGTTCGCCGGGTCGAGCACTTTGTCGCGGATCGCGAGGATCAATTTTTGCTGACGTTGAGCGCGGGAAAAATCGCCTTCACCGGTTTTGCGATGGCGGGCATACGCAAGCGCTGTGGTTCCAACCAAATGGCGCGGTCCGCAACAAGTCAGCCGAATTTTGTCCTTGCCGCCACCCACAGGGTCGAGACGCAAATCTTCCTCGTTATAAATATCGACGCCGCCGATCCGGTCAATGAATTGGACAAATGTGTTGAAGTCGACCTGCGCATAATATTGCACCGGCACGCCGATGAATTGTTCCACCGTTTTTCGCGCAAGTTCCGGTCCGCCGCCCGGCAATTTATTGCCTTCGCCGGAGGAATAGGCAGTGTTGATGCGGCTATACCCAAAGCCCGGAATGTTCACCCACATATCGCGCGGAACAGATAACATGCCCGCCGTTTTCGCCAACGGGTCGATCGTGAGAAGGATCATCGTATCGGAGCGTGGCGCGCTGGTATCGGTATCGCGCGCATCCAGCCCGATGATCAACACGGTGATGCGGCTTGCGCCATCCCAGGCGGGCGGCAGGTCGCTGGCGGGGATGATGACCGGGTCGGGTAAATTCTCCGGTCCCGGCACGGGCGTGCCTTCACTGTTCGTAAGGGTGGGTCCATCCGCGCCTGTTTGCACGGTTTTACATTCGGAGGGAGCCCAGCCGGGGAGCGGGGTCACCACCCAACAGGTGGTCAGGTTTTTGACAGCCACAAAGGCGCCGATTGCCAGACCAGCCATGGCAACCCAGAAAATCATTGTCCCAATCGATGGGCGTTTTATGTTTTTTATGTTTTTTAGAAAGTTCATTTTCATTACACCGGTTTCAAATACACCATATCCAATCCGAGTCGTTCCAAGCCTTCCTTTGCCCAATATCCAAGCGCGGCTGAATCTTCTTCGATCACCCGCATCAACACGGGGATCGCGCGGTAATCTCGAATCTCTGCCAACGCGCGGATGGCGCGAATCCTTACCGCCTGCGATTTGTGATCCACCGCTTCGATCAGCGACGGGACAGCAGGTTTGCCAATTTTAGCCAACGCATGCGCCGCGAGATTGCAGACCAGCGAGTCGACATCGTTCAACGCGCGAACAAGAGGCTGGGTTGCGCTTTCGTCCGGTTTTGCCGCCAGCCCAAGCGCCGCACACTGACGGACCTCAGGGGCGGCGTCGTTGAGGAACGGGATCAACTGTCCCGTCGAAACATGAGGCGATTGCGACAGCGCGCGCACCGCCCACCAACGGGTGTCCACATCGGCAGAGGCGGTCAACTCCAGCAGTAAGGGAATCGCGTCCTCGCCAAATTCAACGAGCGCCGAAACGGATTTTTCTGCCCGCGTTTCGTCTCCGCTGGCAAGGTCGTTCAGCAGGTCTTGCAACACGCTCACGTTATTTCGAGGAAGGCGGGATCGGCAAGGCGCTTTCTGCTGTGCCAACCCACTTATCCCCTTCTTCGATCAACATGACCGGGATGTCGTCCACAATGGGATACTTGCGGCCGCAATCTTTGCAAATGAACCATGTATCCTTGTGCAGGGTGAGTTCGCCGCCAGTGGTGCGGACACAATTTGGGCATCGTAAAATTTCTTTCAAAGCAGTATCAATCATCGCGCCTCATTTCTTGGTAGCAGGCAATTCTACCACCGGCTAGGTGGCTGGGTTGCGGCATAGTTTTTTCTCTGATGCAAGTTTTTCAGGATTCCTCGAATCGGGTCCAAATTGACAGATCGCCTGCCACGGTTCGTAATGGGTGACGAATTGATCCTGAAACAACACTGCGCCATCCTGAGATACGGTGCGCGTGACTGTGACATCCGCGCCGTTTGCGGCGTAATCCACTTGTTTCATTTCATTCTTTTTGAGTTCGGGATTCTCCTCGAGCAAGGGCGGCGGCGCGGGGACGATATTGACCGGTCCCGTTGTGTTCCACGAAACTGTGCGTCCCGTGGAGGTGGAATACATTTTCCACGTCAGCGAGCGACCGCTTTCGTTCACGTAGGTTTCCATCAAGATCCAATACGGCGAATCGTTTTTAAATTTAAAATCCACAAGCGGGAAATACACGGTGGCATCCAATCCTGCCAGATCGGGGTCAACCGCTCCACTGGCGGTCATTTCGTAATAGGAAACGCGATATGCGTGAGAATAGCGCTCCACCACCGGGAAGCCGGCGTTGAACACCGTGCGGAACAACGTGGTGCTGACCTGGCACACCCCGCCGCCCACACCCTTGATGGTGCGCCCGCCAAAAATGATGAGCGCTTCGGCGAATCCGTTTTCGAGGCTCACGTCGCCCATCGCCGCGCCCATCGAAAAAATTTCGCCCGGCGCGATCATCACGCCGTGAAAGCGTTCCGCGGCGGCTTTGATATTTTGAATGCGTTCCTGGCTTGAGCCATAAAAATACGATGTTTCAGAGGCGATCAATTCGGTAATCCCCAATTCCTGACCCGTTGCCGCGCCGGGGATTTTCGGTTGCGCTTCATTGATCACCAGCGAAACGGTGTGTTCGCCGCGAAACAACGCGTCGTTGATGGTTGAAATGCTGGCGTTTACATCCATTGCCCGGCCTGTTTTCGAATCTTCCATCAAGTCCAATTGTTTCGTATCGTCGTTGAAAATGAATTTGGCATTGGAGGGCGCGCGATCCACTTCCGCTTTGATCGGGTTGAGCAGGTTGCGCAACCCCTCTGAATTCAAGACAACATGCACTTCAGTTTGAGTCCCGTTCTGCACTCGTTGCACGCCGAGCAGGCTTGCCAATACCTGCACGTCATACACATACGGACCAGGGTCGCCATCCGTTGAATTTTGAATCGTCAACGTAAGCGGCTGGCTCAACACCTGTCGCGCCGCATCGGCTTGCGCGCTCACATCCAGAATTTGCGGCTGGAGTTCTTGCACCACCAGCGGCACTTCGGCGTCTGTAAAGGTCTGCAATTGCGCGCCGAGGTATACCATCGTCGCTTCGATTTTCAATTCACGACCCACCTGTCCCGCTTTGGCAACCACATTCGTGCCTTCGAGTTCGAGGCTTGCCTCTGTCAGCGGTTGATTGATCTGTGTGCCGATCTGACTCAAGTACTGAGTCGCCACGCGCTGGTCGAACAGGATAACGGCCGGCACATCCGCGCCAGAACTACGCGCCTGAATCTGACCGGATATGGAGCCGAACAACCCGCCGCTTCTTCCCAGCTGGAAGGCGGCTCCGGCTGTGGAGGAGGGATCGAACACCATGCCTAATTCCGCTGGCGACGCGACCCAAACTTTTTCGCCATCCCGGAAAAGGATTTTCCCCGTGATCGGGTACGACAGCGCTTGGCTTAACTTCAGCGCGGCGTCATCGCGCGTAAGACCGGAAAGGTCCACGCCGGCAACCGAAACGCCGGGGAAGATGCGCCCGGCATACATGAGTTGATATCCCAACGTCCATACGACGATGATGCCGAGGAATAAGGTCACACCGGTCACCAGCGCGGCGAGGATTTGCGAGACCGCAGGGATAGGTTGATAGGGTTTGGAAATGGAAGCCATAGGTGAAAAATTATACCTTCACCGGTCAGGCAAACTTAAGTCTTAACTAAGAAAACGAGTTATGCCTTGTCCGTCGATTGCGGTTCTAGAACGAGTGAGGAACGCGATTTGTTCCTGCCAAATTTCAAACCGGGGATAAGCATCGGCGTATTCGCCCGGTATTTCGCATACTGTTCGCCGAACTCGCGGAGCAACTTTCGCTCCTCGAAATAAATGCCGACATGGATATAGATAGTCAGCGAAAGATACACGATCAGCAAATTGACCGTCATCAACGGGGTCAGCCACAGGAAAAAGAGAAAGTAGGTATAGAAGGGATGCCGCACGACCGCATACGAACCCTGCCTAACCAAATTGCGTTCACCGGGGAGTTCAACCAATTGTCGCAAACCGATGAAATACAGAATCCCATAATGATAAAAGGCGGTAAATAAACAAGCGGCGAAGAACACCTGCCCGGCGATCATCACCTGCCCAAATGGGGGCGGGACGCGATACAGCAATCGGCTGGGAAGCACAAACAACAGGAGGGGAATCGGCAAAAAGGTTAACACCGCAACAACATTGAAGGCGAGGCGGTAGAACTTCATGAAGTCATCACCCAACGCGCGGCGGGCAAATTCCTTGACCGCAAAAGATGAATTGAACGAGTGAAAGAAACCCCAAAATGCAACCGCGCTTATGATCCAGAACATGTTTCTCCCGTCGCAATGATGGCTTGATTGCGTAGATTACTCAGCCCCGAATGCGGGAAGTTCGAGCAAGGCGCCGCCGGCTTTCACGAGATAGTATGGCATCCAACCCACGCCGAATAAATTTACATACACGTCGGTCTTCTTGGGGCTCACAGTCACTTCGGTTGTTTCGCTGGCGGCTCTACCCCAACGCTCGGTGATTTCGGTCGCGATCTCTTCGCGCTGTCTTTGAAGATCGGCAATATCGTTCTTAAATTGTTGGATGGCTTCTTCCGACTCGCGCACATCTTCTTTTGCGTTTTTCGCCATGCGGAACTTGGATACCGGCGTGGACAGACTCTTCTTGCGTCCCAGCCCAAACAAGCCAGCCACCGCCTCCACCCCATTTAGCCCGGCTTCGATGTTGCGGTTTCTCGCGTCTTCCTGATCCTGCCGGAGTTCGCGTTCTTCTCGATACAGTTTGTCTTCGATGGATTTGATCTTCTTGTCAATGGCGGAGGTTTTCTTCTCGAGTTCGGCATCGCGTAGCGCGCGCGCGGCGTCGGAACAGGCGGTCATGAATTCCGCTTGCGTCACATCGGGACCGGCGAATACCTTCAACGCCTGATTCGCCCGCGCGGTGACGGTTGAATTGCGGAACAGCCAATCGGTGAAGTCTTTTTGCAAGGCGGTCATCAATTTCGAATCGTTCAGCGGCGCGTCCAACGTGCCGAATTTGGTGGAGGGCGCGGGTGAAGTGTCCACGTTGTCCATCGGTTTGCCGGTGGCAACGTGATCCTCCCAACGAACCGCGCCGCGCTTTTCAGGCGATGCGACAACTGCCGCTCGGGCAATTTCGCTATCCACGCCCAGTTTGCGATCAAGGATTCGGATTTGGGCGGACGCCAGCAATCCGGGCTTATACACAATCCCTTCGATCATCGCTTCAGAGGGAGCGGGTTGATTCGCGGCTTTGAAGGCTTCGGGCAGGCTGAGGTTTTGCGGGAGGAAATATTCGCGGATGGCTGGTGGGAGGGAAGGTTTGGTAGTTGAATAAGGAGAATTGGAGGATTGGGGAATTGGAGATTGGAGATTGGAGACTGGAGACTGAGTTCGCGGGGCAGACGCCATGAAGGAAGGTTGAGGGGCGGAAATGCTTGGGGAGGGCGAGGCAGGTTGAAATTTAGAAAGAACCGTCAGTGCCGCGTTGGCGAGTCGATTCAGCGCGGGGATTTGAGTCCGCGTGATGGGACCGGCGAGGAAGTTCATCACCCAACGAGTTTGGAGTAACTCTGGCGCTTTGGAATGTACGTTGTGTAAAACGAACACGCGTTTGCCGAGCGTTGAGATGAGCTTATCGAAGACGCCGCGCGAGAAGCCGCCCGTCGCGCTTTCAAGCCCGTCGAGCAAACGGTTTTTATCCTGTTCGGTTTGCAGTTTGCCGATGAACCACGTGCCGGCATTGGACAAGCCTTTGTAATCCACATCCACTGGATTTTGTGTGGCAAGCAACAAACCCAAGCCAAACGCGCGCGCTTGTTTCAACATGCGAAGCAGGGGTTGTTTGGAAGGCGGGTTGCCCAGCGGCGGAAGATAGCCGAAGATTTCGTCCATGTAGAGGAGCGCGCGCAAGGAGGTTGCGCCGCTTTGCGTGCGCATCCATGTCTCGATGGCGGAGAATAATAAAGTGACAAAGAACATGCGCTCGGCATCGGACAGGTGCGCAAGATAAAAAATGCTATGACGCGGCTTGCCTTCCGGCGTGTAGAGCAACGATGCGACATCAAGCGATTGCCCTTCGCGCCAGGATTCGAACGCGGGCGAAGCGAGGATGTTGTTCAACACCATCGCCAGTTCCATGCGGTCTTTCGCGGGGAAGAAGGTGTCCACCGAAAACGCGCCGAGTTTGTCGAAAGGCGGAGTTTGCGTTTGCAAGATCAACTCGGTAAGCTCGACGTCTTTGCCCTGACTCCACGCGTTCTCGAAGATATTGGAAAGCAAAATGTGCTCGCGCGAGCGGATGGGGTCGATATCGTTGATGCCGACCAGCCCAAGCAAGGCAGTCACCGTGCTTGAGATTCGTTCGCGCAGGCTTTCGCGATTATCCTGCCATGAGATTTCAGGCGCGGATAGCGACGACAACACGCTTACCGGTATTCCCGAATCGGAACCCGGTGTAAAAACAGCAAACTGCACAGAGTTTTTCAAAGCAAGCACACGTTCAGGAGTCATCCCCCACTCATTCAAGCCGTTGCGCCACGAAGTTGACGCATCGGTCGCTACTTGCTCAAGGGTTTTGCCGGAACGACGCGCCAAATCGGCATCGATCCATGGTTGGAAATCTTGCGGATTAAGTTCAGGGAAGTGCAAAATTAGATTTGTGAGATCGCCCTTCGGGTCAATGATGATGGCGGGGATGCCCTGCAACGCGGCTTCTTCGAGCAAAGCAACACACAAGCCGGTCTTGCCGGAACCCGTCATACCGGTCACCACCGCATGAGTGGTGAGGTCGGCGGGATCGTAATGGATATTCTTCGCGGTTACTTTTTGTGTTTTCGGATCGTATTCGCGTCCAAGATAAAAACTTGAGTCTGCCATTCAAAATCTCCTATGCAAAATAGAACGAGCGTAACGAACCCGCTTCTTCGGCGGGATTTTCGACAAATCACGATGGCAGGTTGTCGAGGCTGACGCCATGCCCGCGGATGGTATGGATGTATTGATGCGTTGGATCAAGCGCGGCGAGGCGGTCTCGCAGGCGACGGATCAAGGCATCCAATGCCTGATCGGTCACCCCGATGGATTGATCGTCGCCCCACACTGCCGTCACAAGATCGGGGCGGCTGACCACTTGTCCCTGATTGTCATACAAGAGCCATAACAAGCGGAACTGTTGCGCAGAAAGCGGCGGGTCGAGTTGCTGTTGCTTCACCCACACGCGGCGGGATTTCTGATCGATCATCAGCCTGCCCGGTTTGCCGCCGTCGAGTAGCGGCATGGTGGCGTCGGAGGTGAGGTAGGTGAATTGTTGGGCAATACCCACAGCCAGGCGGTCGCCATCCTGCAACATCACGGGAGCCGAGAGCATCATGCTATTGTGATAGGTTCCATTCTTGCTCCCCAAGTCTTCGAACATCACGCCTTCGTTCGTTGGCGTCAGGCGGGCATGGAAGCGCGAAATCTGCCGGTCAGAAACGACCACATCACATGTGGATTCGCGCCCCAGCACAAGCGTCTGACTCACTTGCCAGCGTTTGCCCTTGAGCGGCCCCTCTTCGGCGATCAATAATGGGTACTCTTCTGTTTTTTTCATGAAACTTTTATCGACGTTGGATGTCAAGTAGGTGTAGTCGGCATTTTCTTACGCCGACGGGCACATGAGAGAACGTGTCTATGCTTATAAATATTTTCGAGAAACTACATAAATGAATCGAGTTTATAATACGCCTCGATCTGGTCCGAATCATCGAGCCAGCGCCCGTCTGGAATATAGCATAAACAAGCGTTTCTGTGCAGAACCAACGCCGAATTGACTCTGCGAGAGACGTCCCTTCCACACACCCTGTTGATTCCGCAATTGAACTGCGAGGTCAACAAGCGAACAACTTCAAGGAGAAAGATTGCTCCCACCCCTGAAGAGCGGGGAGGTCTTGCGCAGTCGCTACAAAATCCGTGAACGAATCGGACAAGGCGGCATGGGCTCGATCTACCTCGCCGACGATACGCGCCTGAAAGGACGCGAGTGCGCGTTGAAAGAGGTCGAATACGACCGCGCGCTCCCGGAGAAAATACGCGAAGAAGCCCGCGAACAATTTTTGCGCGAGGCAACTATATTGGCGCGTCTCGATCACCCCAACCTGCCAAAGGTCTCCGACTTTTTCTCGAACGGTCCGCGCGACTATCTGGTCATGGACTACGTGCCCGGCAACGACTTGCGTCACATGATGATCGAGGCGCGTCGCAAACATCACCTCCTTCCCGAAAAAGAAGTGCTTGCCTGGGCGGAGCAAATTGCCAGCGCCCTCACCTACCTGCACGGGCAGGAACCGCCCATCGTTCACCGCGACATCAAACCCAGCAACCTCAAACTCATGCCCTACGGCTTGATCAAACTTGTGGATTTCGGTTTGGTGAAAATTCTCGCGCCCGAAGAAGTGACCATCACCATCATTCAGGGACAAGGCACCGCGTTGTATACCCCGCTCGAACAATACGGCGGAAGCGATGCGCACACGGATATTCGTTCGGATATTTACGCGTTCGGCGCCACCTTGTATCACCTGCTGACGAACGAATCGCCGGCAGACGCGCGCAAACGCTTCCTCTCCCCTGAAAGCCTGGTTCCCATTCGGGAGATCAACTCACACGTGTCGCAGAAAACCGAGAAAGCCATCCTGTGGGCAATGTCGCTTCATCCCGATGAACGCCCGTCATCGGTGGACGAGTTCCGCAAAGCCCTGCTTGGGTTCAGCGAATCACCGAGCAGTCCCCTGCCTTCGCGCCGCCCGCGCCGGGATACAGTTTCAGATTATCTTGGCAATCCAACCGAAACCACACTCGCATGGAGCGCGGCTGTCTTATTGCTGGTCAGTTTACTCGCGACCCTTGCCCGCTAACCCAGCGCGCATCCACGCCCACGCGGCGCATATCCCCAACACTTCACCGCTGAAGATCAAGATCAATACCCCAAACGTGCCGCTGCCGGCGGCGATCCAATCTGCCGCGCCGGGAAAACCGAGCGCGAGATAATTGTAGGATATCAGCCCGCCGATCACGGCGCACAAAGTGAAGCGTAGCGCCCAACGCGTAGCGACGAGGCTGTTAGCCGCCCAGAACACCAGCGCGGCGCCTCCCACAAGAGCCAGCACGGCTAGCATCCACCCGCCGAGACGCGGATACCCTTCCGGCGTAACAAGGTCGTTCTTGATCGTTGGCGTAGGCGAGGGAGCGGTCGCCGTTGGCGTTACGATCGTCGTGGGCGCGATCACCGTCACCGCCACGCCCGCCGCCGACGCGTCGAATTGAAGCGCATCGGAGACCAATGCCGGCTCGCTCATCACGCGGATTTCCACAAAGCCCGGCTTGTCGATCACGAACAAAGCGCGCGCAATACCCTCCACAGTGGAAGCATCCACTTGCTGTAAAACCCCGCCTCCAGACTCCCGCGTAGACATGGTGAAGCGGGCAATCGTCCCATCGGGCACGAGTCGCCCATTGGAATCCAGAATGGGTCCGGCGCGAACCGCGATCGAATCCCCGATCTTGAACAGAGGCAACGCCGTCGCCGGTAGCGCGAGAAGGTCGGGGGTGGCGGTCAACTCCGGCGCCGAGATATCCAGCGCGAGGGGTATCACTTGCGAAGGTTCCGGCGAAAGGGCGGCGATCAAATCGTACCCCACAGCGGGGATGGAGACCGGCGACGCTCCCGGCGCGATCTGTTGAAACAGCAACCGCGCGGCGACATCGACGAACGCGGGTTGTTTGCTATATAGAGCGTAATATGCCGTCAACTTGGAAATATCGGTGGCGTCGAGGTAATACGGAGCCGTAAACGAAAACAAAATGACGTTCTTGTTGCGGATCAGGTTTGGGCGTTCGGAAAAAAACCGCCGCAACAGCGACAACTGGTTATTATTCACATCGGCAAGCGAGACGACCACCCAGGTTGCCCGTTCCAACGCGCTTTCGATATTGGTTTCGCTCTCGCCGTTGAGGAGCAGTTCCACTTCACGGAACGAGAACGAACTCATGCGGCTATTGAATACCTGCCCGCTCCCCCCCTGACCGTACAACCGGTCAACCGCTTTTTGAAGGGCATCCACCCCCAGCGCATCCTTCGGCACGCAGGTACTGCACTGTTGCGCCATGGAGGCGTCTGTAAGAAACACAATTCGATCGCTTGGGTTTGGCGGAGCCGGCAAAAGCGCGTTCAATTCTTGCGGATCAGGGCTGATCAGTGTGGCGGCATTGCTCGCCACCTCGAACTTCACCTGTTGCGATTCGCCGGTAAAACCAAGACCCAGGATGGATGAAATCACATTCGAAACCGAAAAATTGCCGCCGTACAACCCCAATTTTTTCGCAAGGATGCGCGCAACCGCCGCATCCACACGCTGGGCAAAGGCGGGGTCGCTGACATATTCCTGTGAGAAGAAATCGAGAATCTCCACTGTGGATTCGTAGGTGATGTCTGTCCCAAGATCAGACTTGATGTTCCCAAGATACATCAAATCGTTGCCCGCCTGAAAAGCATCGCGCGCCACTGAGCGCAACGAAAAATTCTCGCCGCCTTGCGAATAAAATGCGCGCACCGCGTTGCTTCCCAAGGCATCGCTGACCACCAAGCCGCCGTTCGCCCTCCAGCCTTGAAACTCCGGCAAGGCAAGGATGGCAGGCAGGGCAGACGAATCCAAACTGACCGGGCGCGTCGTTGCCCGAATGTTCCCTTGAAATCCCTGATACCGAATGTGAGAGACTAAAAATCCATCCGCATTCGAGGCAGGGTCAATCGCATTTGCCGCCGCAAAAAACGGGAACAATTCAACCTGCTTCAACGCCTCCAGCGACTTCCGCACCGTTGCCACTTCTTCCCCGAGTTGTCGATCTGAATCGCCGCGCCCGGGGAAATGTTTCGTAATCACCAACATGCGATTCTTGCCCCCCTCATGAATGCCCTTGATGAACGCGCCGCCCATCTTTGCCACCCAGAATGGGTCGCCGCCGAACACGCTTGTGCCAAGATCGCTCAACGCAGACGGGTTGGGCGATTCCACCACATCAAGCGACGGACCAAAGATCAAATTGAAGCCAATGGCAGATAACTCGGAACCCAACACAGTCCCAACCTGTTCCGATTGAGACGCATTCCACGTTGCGCCAACAGCCATCAAGGAAGGCGTGGGCGTCAGCCCGCTCAAGATCTGATCGCGCCTCGCCCCATCCCCATCCTGCGAAATCCCAACAAACAATGGAACATATTCATTCGTCGATTCCGCGGGCGAGAGCGAATTGGTTGCCTCCCACTCAAGATTTTGCAGATCGCTGGTCAATTGATAGGCGCTGGGAATCGTCCCCGGCGCATCGACAAAATTATCGTTCTCCGCCAACAACACAACGCCCCCAATATGGCGGTTAACGATCAAATCGTAGATTTTCGAATCTGGCGCGATGCTTGTCCCTCGAAAAGTAATAAGAAACAACTGCCCCACGCGCTCCTGGGGCGACATCGAATTTAAGATGGCTTGCGTCTGCGACTGGGCATGCGCCGCCGGCGCGCGCCAAAGCATGGACGCGA
This sequence comes from Anaerolineales bacterium, assembly GCA_044222305.1. Taxonomy (GTDB): domain Bacteria; phylum Chloroflexota; class Anaerolineae; order Anaerolineales; family Villigracilaceae; genus Defluviilinea. Next base: position 21,786 of record JBGANO010000010.1, on the reverse strand, counting down.
ACAAAAACACCGCCAAAATAAAATGGATGAACCGCCTTGACTTCATGACGAAACCCCGCTTCTTTTCCCCAAGTGTTGCTGATCCGCCACCCGACACATTTCTCTTGCGCGCATCACAATTCCCCTCGAACCTTGAGCGCCAGCAACGGATCGTCTGTAAAAATTCCATCCACCCCCCAACGGAACAAGCGGCGCATCTCCTCCTCCGCATTGACCGTCCACACATGGACTCTCCGCTTCATGCGATGGACTCGGCGCACCTGCTGGGGCGAGGTATTCTGCGCGCGCGGATGTAACGCCTGATAATTCCCAAACGCGAACATGAACGAACGCTGCCACACCCCTCGAATATCGTTGACTGCAAGCAAGCCGCGGGGCACGCCCGGCAGCAAGCCGCGCGCTTTGGTCAGGTTCTTTGCGTCAAAAGAAGAAAAGAGAATCTGTTTCTGGAGGTTGAATTTCTTGACAAGCATGCAAACCGTTTCAACGAGATGATCATTTTTGTTGTCGTAATTGGTCAATTCCACGTTGATCAACGCGCGCCTGCCGACCGCTTCGAATACTTCCTCCAACAGCGGGATTTTTTCACCGCTGTATTTTTCAGAGAATGAACTGCCCGCGTCAAGCGAGCGCAGGTCAGCCAGCGCCAAATTCTTTACCCACCCCGCGCCGTTCGTTGTCCGATCGACGGTGTCATCGTGGATGACAACGGCGTGTCCATCGGCGGATAATTTCGCATCCAGCTCAATCGCGTCTACCCCTTGCGCAAGGGCAAGTTCGAATGCCGCGAGGGTGTTCTCCGGCGCGTAGGCGGTGGCGCCACGATGGGCAAAAATGACGGGTTGGGGAAGCGATTCGATCATCATAAAAAATTTACGGATTACGCAAATGATACTACGAAGCGTAATCCGTAAAAGTGTGAGAGGAGATTTGGTTAAATATCGACAAAATAGGCGCTTGCCGCGCGGTCGAGCATGTCGCGCGACATGGCTGGCGGCACGCCCAGGTAACTTGAAATATCGAGGATCTGGTCGCACAAGTCGCGCGGATGCGACGCGCGCAGTTTGCGATTGCGCTTGATGTACCATTCCTGCAACAGGTACGCGAGTCCCTGGTCGTTGTATTCCACGCGCTTATCGGAAGCGACGCGCTTGAAGATCTCGCGATACTCTTCGTAACTCGGGTCGCCGATCTCGATCTTGTGACGCAGGCGGCGCAGGAAGGCTTCGTCCACGAGGTCTTTGGGAGGCAGGTTCGTCGAGAAGACGATCGTCACGTCGAAGGGCACTTCCACTTTGCGTCCGTTGTGAAGCGTGAGGAAATCCACCCGGTTTTCGAGCGGGACGATCCAGCGGTTGAGCAGGTCGCGCGGGCGCACCTGTTGCCGCCCAAAGTCATCGATCAAAAGGATGCCGCCATTGGCTTTCACTTGAAACGGCGCTTCGTAATATTTATGCACATCGTCGTACACCAGGTCCAAGCCTTCGAGTGTTAATTCGCCGCCAACCACCACGAAGGGTCTGCGAATCTTTACCCAACGCGGGTCGCGTCGCTGGCTGGTGCGCAAGTTGCCCGTGCTTCCCGTTCCCGAGGAGGCGCCACCCTCCCCTTCCGGCACGAGGCGGTGGCTGACCTGGTCGTACACTTTGATCACCTGCCCATCGAGGTACAGCGCGTATGGCACATATAAGACCTGGCTCAACGCAAGGTTGCCAAATGCGCGCGCCACACTCGTCTTCCCATTGCCGGGAGGACCGTACAGGAAAATCGATGAGCCGGAGTTGAGCGCGGGTCCCAATTTTTGAAACGTTTTTTCCGAGATGATCAGTTGTGAAAGGATTTGGCGCATCGTCCGCATGGTGACGGTGAGCCTGCCGGAACGCTGGCGTCGGATCGCTTCGTTATATACTTCGAACGGCACCGGCGCGGGACCAGAATATTGACTGCGCTCCAATGCTTCTCGCGCGCGCGCAACTCCCGCCTGGGTGATCCCGTAGGTGTAGGAGCCTTCGCCCAAGCCCCCTTGCGACGATTTGACCTCGATCAATTTCTCGCGTTTCAGCGATTCTAAAATATTGTCGGTCACCCCGGCAAACGGTAACGCGATCGTTTCGGCAATTTTGAAGCCGCTTAAAAAACCCTGCGAATAGAGAATTTTCAGGGTCAGGTCCTGCAACCAAAGCGCGGAGAGACCCGTATCTTCCACCGAGTTGATCGGGGGCGGAGAAAACAGCCCGGTGCCCAAGTTGGTTTTTCCTAGCGGATTCGTCATTCTGCCTCCCACATTGAGATGTGGTCAAGATTTTTATGGAGCGCGGCTGAATTATACTGCTGAATGACGAGCGTCATGAAAATCAATATTGCATCTGCATTGAAGGAGCAACGTCATACTCGCGCGACGTTATAATCCCCGTTATGAATCTTTCTGTTGTGATCCCGGTCTACAATGAAGAGCACAATATCCGCGAGATATTGCGGCGCGTGCAGGCAACCAAACTGGCGAAGGAGATCGTCGTGGTGGATGACGGCTCGCAGGATGGAACCAGGGAAATCCTGAAAACGTTGGATGGGAAGGGGATAATCCGCGTCATTCTGCATGAGCGCAACAAAGGCAAGGGCGCGGCGGTCGTCACCGGGTTGAATGCGGCAAAGGGAGATGTGCTCCTGATCCAGGATGCCGACCTGGAATATGATCCGCGCGATTACCCGGCTCTACTCCAGCCCATCCGCGAGGGCGTAGCCGACGTGGTCTATGGCTCGCGGTTTCTTGGCAGTCCGCACCGGGTGACGATGTTCTGGCATCTTGTCGCCAACAAATTGCTCACCCTGATGACCAACATCCTCTACAACACCATCCTGACCGATATGGAAACCGGCTATAAGGTCTTCCGCCGCAAAGTGATCGAGGATATGAATCTCCGCGCCAAACGGTTCGACTTTGAGCCGGAGTTCACCGCGAAAGCGCTCAAACGGAATTATCGCATCTTCGAGGTGCCGATCTCGTTCAACCCGCGGGATTACTCGCAGGGGAAGAAGATCAAATTGAGGGACGCGTTCGAAGCGGTGTGGACGTTATTGAAATACCGGTTCGTGGAGTAGCCGCTGATCTCGCGCGATAACGCGAAACGGTAAAGCGTCTTACGTTTTGTATTGCCACGTTCACGTTGTAAAAACAGGAAGGGTATAATTCATCTCGTGAACTACGCCATAGAGATCGAGAAGGAAATTATCAGGGCACAGCAAGCCCGCCAGCGCGGCAATGAAGGGCAGGCGCGTGTCTGCGCGAGGCGGGCGGCAGGCATCGCTGTGCGGGAACATTTGAAACGCAAAGGGATCCCGTCGCTCAGCCCCAGCGCTATCGACCTGTTGAATTTGATCAAAGACGACCCGCTCCTCTCCCCCGGCCTAAAATTGATCGCGGATCATTTGACCTTGCGCGTGAATGAAGAATTCAAACTCCCTGTGAAGATAGACCTGATCGCGGAGGCGAAAGAGTTCTGTGAAGAACTGTTGAAATAAAAAGACCCTGAACTTTTCTTCAGGGTCTTTTTATTTCACTTGTTTAGGAGTTGCGCAGTGGAGCCTATTTCGTCGAAGTTGCGCTACGACGGCGGCACGATTTGCCAAGCAAATCGAACTGCCCGCCAACTTGCGTAAGTCATATTGTTATTTATATCTGCTTGCGCGCCAGGTGGAAGAAAGCGCGGGCAATCGTGATAATCACCAGCAAGCCAGACATCACGCCCCCAAAGATAAGAAATAACCGGCGCCAGTCTTGAAAGCGCAATACGATCTCTGCCCGCGCGGGGAAGCGAATCCGCTCGCGCAGGCGTTGGACCAGGTCTCGCGGAGGAGAGACCGGCTTTAATGTCCCCGCGAGGCGCTCTTCAAGAGTGTCAAAATCATCTTGCAAATTCATCGTCATGGCGCGCGTCTGTCCAATAGCAAACAACGGTTAAGCGGCGGGAATGATGATCAGACCAACGGTTCCCGGCCCGAGGTTGGCGGCAATCGAAATGCCTAGTTCGCCCATTAGCGCTTCGGTGTAGTTGAAGTGCTTCTTTGCCTCTTCCAACAAACCTTCGCCCGATTTGGGGTCGCGCGCGTGCACGACGGCAAGGATGACCGGCTGATCGCCGTATTCGTTCTTTGCCATTTCAACCACGCGGTCGAGAGCGGCTTTGCGCGTGCGCACGCGTTCTTCCATTTTCAGGTCGCCGTCTCGCAACACCGCAATCGGCTTGACGTTCAACACCGACGCCAACGCCGCTTGCAAGGTCTTCACCCGCCCGGACATTTTGGCGTATTCAAGCGTATCGAGCGTGAGGATGACGCGCGAGCGTTTCTTCACGTCTTCGACGCGCTTCACGATCTCTTCGATGCTCTTGCCGGCGCGTTCCATCTTCCGCGCTTCGCGGCACAGGATGCCGATGCCCAGCGAGCCGAGCGCCGAGTCGATGGGTATTACTTTGAATTCTTCCTTGATCTCTTCGGCGGCGGCGATGCAGGAGGCGTAGGTGCCTGATAGTTTTGATGTGATGTGAATCGAAAGGATGGTATCTCCCTTTTGGGCGATCCTTCTATAGAATTCCACAAATTGATGCGGGGAAGGCTGGGAGGTCTTTGGAATCCTCTTACTCTCCTCCACCAATTTGTAAAAGCCTTCGTTGTCCAATTCCACCCCTTGAAGATAGGACTTTTCACCGAACAAAATATTTACCGGGATTACGTCGATGCCGTATTCTTTTCCCCAGGAGGGGATGATATCACCTGCGCCGTCGGTTACGATCCGCAACATGGTTTACTCTCCTTCCAAATTGATATTTTGGTCTCCCAACTGATCGCGGAGCGACAGCAGGGTGCGATGGTATAAACTTTTGACCGCGCCCTCGCTTCGCCCCATGACCTCGCCAATTTCTGCATTCGACATGTTCTCCACAAACTTGAGAATGAGAAGCGTCTGGCGTTCGGGAGGCAGGCGGCGGATGAGACGAAGAAGCGCTCCCTGCTCCTGCGAGCGGACGAGGTTGCGTTCGGGGTGGTCGCCTTTTGTGGGCAGGACCGGCAATTCATCCAGTGGAATTTCCTGCCGCCGGCTTCGGTCACGATGCCAGTTCGCAACCAGGTTATGGGCGATCCGATACAACCATGCCGAAAAAGGGACGCCGCGATCTGTGTAATTTTTGATGTGGTTCATCGCCCGTTGAAACACGCGGGCTGTCAGATCCTCCGCATCATGTGTATTACCGGTTCGGTAATACACATAATTGAAGATGCGATCCACGTATTGTTCGTACAGGCGACCAAAAGCATCGCGGTCGCCTGTCGAGGCGCGGGTCAGGGTGTCATCTTCGTTGAAGTCAATATCCGCCAAGAAAAATTCCTTCCGGCGGAGTTGAATCAAATAACACCACCGGGTTTTAGAAGTTGCAGGGAGTATAACATGCAACATTTCAATTGCATTGAAGGGCTGATGGATACCGGTTGGTATAATGAAATGTTGCATCGCTGTCCGATTTGTTTGAACAAATGGAACACTTGTGCTAGAATCGAAATCCTTTGAGGAGCAACATGTCTTCTAATATCATCCGTGTGGTTGGCGCGCGCGTCCACAACTTGAAAAACATCACTGTTGAGATCCCGCGCGATAAATTTGTGGTGATTACCGGTTTATCGGGTTCTGGGAAATCATCCCTGGCGTTCGACACGATCTTCGCCGAGGGTCAGCGCCGCTATGTCGAATCGCTTTCGGCATACGCGCGGCAGTTCATCGGGCAGATGGATAAGCCCGATGTGGATTACATCGAAGGGCTTTCCCCCGCCGTATCGATCGACCAAAAATCCACCAGCCACAATCCGCGTTCGACCGTTGGGACTGTCACCGAAATTTACGATTACATGCGTTTATTGTTCGCGCGCGCCGGCATACCGCATTGTCCGTTTTGCGGGCGCGTTGTCGTCAGGCAATCGGCGCAGGAAATTGTCGACCGCATCCAGCAACTTGACGACGGCACGCGCGTATTGATCCTCTCGCCGCTGGTGCGCGGCCGTAAGGGAACGTATCAAGCTGTGTTTGAGGAGATCCGCAAGGCGGGTTTTGCGCGCGCGCGCGTAGATGGCGCGGTCCATTCATTGGACGACGAGATCGAACTTGACCGTTACAAACAACACACCATCGAAGCAGTTGTGGATCGTCTTGTTATTTCGCATGAAGGCTCAAAGGAAGATAAAAAATCCGCGCTGACGCGATTAACCGATTCCATCGAGACTGCTCTCAAATTTGGCGAGGGCTACATCACGGTCAACCTTGTGGATAAAAAAGAAGATATCCAATTCTCTGAGCATCTTGCCTGCCCCGAGCATGGCACGGTGATTCAGGAAGTGGAGCCGCGCACATTTTCGTTCAACACGCCCCAGGGCGCGTGCCCAGATTGCCAGGGACTTGGCTCAAAACTGGAAATCGACCCAGACCGCATCATCCCGGATCGCGACCTGTCTCTCAACGACGGAGCCATCGCCAGCATGGAATGGAGCGGACCGAAAGTGGAGGGCGGCTTCTATTGGCAAAGCCTGATCAACGCGGCGAAGGTATACAAAATAGATTTGGATACGCCGTTACAAGATTTATCAAAAGAACAACTCAAAATCGTTCTGTATGGCACAGGCGATAAACAAATCGCGATGACATACCAGAGCGCGAACGGGAATGAGTTCAAGTTCTCGCGCGCTTTTGAAGGAGTGATTACGAATCTGGAGCGCCGTTATAAAGAGACCAATTCCGATTTTATTCGCGAGAAGATCTCCGAGTTCATGTCTGACCGCCCATGCCCAACCTGCAAAGGGAAGCGGCTCAACGCCGGCGCGTTGGCTGTGACCGTGGACGATGTGAACATCATCGAAGCCACTTCCTGGGCGGTGTTGCAAACGCTGGAGTGGGTGAAAAAGTTGATGGGCAAGAACTCGTCGCTTACCTCAAAACAAAAAGCCATCGCCGAGCGCGTCCTCAAGGAGATTCACGAGCGGTTGAACTTCCTCGTCAATGTTGGGTTGGATTACCTGACCTTGAACCGTTCGGCGGTCACTCTCTCCGGCGGAGAAGCGCAACGGATCAGGCTGGCAACGCAAGTTGGGTCGAGACTCGTGGGCGTGTTGTACGTGCTGGACGAGCCATCGATCGGATTACACCCGCGCGACAACGCCCGCTTGTTGGAAACTCTCAAAGGCTTGCGCGATTTGGGCAACACCGTGTTGGTTGTCGAACATGATGATGAGACCATCCGCGAGGCAGATTGGATCATCGATCTCGGTCCGGCCGCGGGAGAACATGGCGGCGAGGTGATCGCCAAGGGAACGCCGAAGCAGATCCTGGCGCATCCAAAGTCGCTGACGGGGCAATATCTCTCAGGGCGGAAGCAGATCGAGGTCCCGAAAAAGAGGCGGGAGGGGAACGGAAAGAGTCTCAAGATCGTGGGCGCGTCCGCAAATAATCTGAAGAATATTGACGTGTCCATCCCGCTTGGGAAGTTAGTTTGCATCACCGGCGTTTCAGGGTCGGGCAAGTCCACCTTGATGAGCGATATTTTATACAATGCGCTTGCCTCGAAGTTAATGGGCGCCAGGACGCAAGCCGGTGAACATCAAAAGATTCAGGGCATCGAGCATCTCGACAAGATCATCAACATAGACCAGTCGCCGATCGGGCGCACGCCGCGCTCGAACCCCGGCACATACACCGGCTTGTTCGATGAAATTCGCAAACTATTCGCGGAATTGCCCGAAAGCAAAGTGCGCGGATACAAACCCGGTCGTTTTTCGTTCAACGTGCATGGCGGGCGATGCGAAGCCTGCCAGGGACAAGGCGAACTGCGAATCGAAATGCAGTTTTTGCCCGATGTGTACGTGCCATGCGATATCTGTCATGGCAAACGGTTTAACCGCGAGACCTTGCAAGTGCTGTTCCGCGACCAATATTCGATCTCCGATGTGCTGGATATGACCGTGGATCAGGCGCTCGGGGAATTCAAGAACTATCCACCCATGCTGAGCAAATTGAAACTACTGCAAGAGGTGGGTCTGGGTTACGTGCGCGTTGGTCAGCCTGCCACAACGCTTTCAGGCGGCGAGGCGCAACGTGTGAAATTGTCGAAGGAGTTATCGCGCAGGGCTACGGGAAGAACGCTCTACGTGCTGGACGAGCCGTCCGTTGGCTTGCATGCCGCAGATGTGCATAAGTTGATCGAAGTGTTGCAAAGGCTGGTCGATTCGGGCAACTCGGTGCTGATCATCGAACACAATCTTGACATCATTAAGGTTGCCGACTGGTTGATCGATCTCGGTCCGGAGGGCGGCGACCGCGGCGGCGAACTCATCGCCGAAGGCGCGCCTGACCAGGTAATGAAAGTCAAAGGGTCATACACGGGGAAATATTTGCGGGAGCATGTGAGTAGGTAGGTAGACAAGTAAACAGGTAGACAGGTAGACAAGCAAATAGGTTTCCGTGCTTACTTGTTTACGTGTTTCCGTGTGTACTTGTCTCCGTGCCCCGTGTTTCCAAATCTACGCACTTCGGCGTTTTCAGGTAGAATTATTGCACCGCGTCAGGTGGGACTGCTGACTTGCACGCGTTTTAAAAAGGAAACCCTATGCTCAACCGACCCTCCTCTGGCAACACTTCGGACGTACTCAGTTCCTTCCGCAAGAAGCGGCAACAGCGCGATAGCTTGATTCGATACGGCTCAATCGGGCTGGTCGCGCTGGGATTGATCGTCCTCATTATCTGGCTCACAAGCGGATCAAACGCCCCACTCAGCGGGATTTTTGCAACGGATACCCCTACCCCAACGTTGACTTTCACCCCGACCAATACCTCCACCCCGACAATCACCGCCACCGTCACGGAAACTGCAACAATTACCTTCACTCCCACGCCCTCGGAACCGTTCCCTTATACAGTCGTGGAAGGCGACTCGCTGGCAGTCATCGTCGATAAATTTGGGCTGGGCGAGACTGGCATCAAGTTAATTCTCTTATTGAACCCGTTCAATCCCGATACCGGCGCTGGCGTAGACCCTACCACGCATATCGTCTATCCCGGACTAGTGCTGCGATTGCCCTATCCGGGCATGCCCTTGCCCACGGCGACCCCCATTCCACCGGACCTCCCGCGTGGGACTGAGATCAATTACGTGGTCGAACTCGGCGATACGCTCGCCGGCATTGCCGCGAAGTTCAACAGCACAGAAACCGGGATCATGGAAGCGAACAATATCGAAAATGCCAATTCGCTTTTCGCCGGGCAATCCCTCATAGTCCCCATCAACTTGATCACCGCTACACCGACCCTGCCTCCGACAAGCACGCCTATTACCCCCACCGTTCCCGGTCAACCGGCGGCAACTGTCACGCGACCCGCTGGCGTTTCGGTCACAGGCACGCCGATCGTGCAGGGACAATGCTCGTTCACTGAAAGCGCGTCGTTCGTGAGTGAAGTGGGGAACCTCGTCAACACCGAACGCGCCGCCAATGGGTTGCCTGCCTTGAGCGTGAATCAAAAATTGGTGGCCGCCGCAAAGGCCCACGCGGTGGATATGATCTGCAATGAATATTTTAGCCATAGCGGATTGAATGGCTCCACGCCGGAGGTGCGCGTGAAAGCGCAGGGATACACCGCCACGTTCGTTTTCGAACACCTCTTTGCCCTCGCGCCCGCCAACGGAGGCACCCCGCTTGCCGCGTTCAACTGGTGGATCAACGACCCTGAACAACGCGCCCAACTCCTCAGCACAAATGTGACTGATTTCGGCGTGGCATATGTTTCCTCCCCCGACAGCCTGCTCGGCGGGTACTTTGTGCTGGTCACAGCCAAGCCGTAAAATTTCTGGACATTTCTGCAACCATCATGTAAAATACCGCTCCTATGCCTGATTTTTCGGCACAAATCAATAATGAAATGAAAGAGGAAGACCTTGGCTAACATTCAATCTCAGATCAAACGGAACCGCCAGAACGAGAAGCGCCGTTTGCGTAACCGTAACGTCCGCGGGGCTACCCGCACCGCAGTGGGTCAGGCGCGCGCCGCGCTTGCCAAGAACGCTCCCGAAACAAAAGAATCGGTCTTGCAAGCCATCAGCGAATTGGACAAGTCTGTGGGCAAGGGCGTTTTCCACGCGAACAAAGCCGCGCGCCTCAAGAGCCGCTTGATGAAGCGTCTCAACGCCATGGGTGAAGCGAAGGAAAAGACTTCGTAATAACCGGGGTCTTGTCTATCAAATGACCATCGTCAGCGGGAGTCGCAAGGCTCCCGCTTTTGTTACCCTCACCCTGCCGAAGGCGGATGGGGGTTGATATAATCAAACCATCAAGAGGATTTCTTCACTCATGTTTGAAAAAGAACAACAACTCATCGAAGAAAAAATCAAAGCCTATTGCGATGCAAACGGGATCGCGCTTGCGCCGTTGAAGTGGACGGCGATTCCATTCGCGGGTGAATGGGGAATCGCGACGTCATTTTTTCAAACAGCGGCGGATGAAGCGCGCGCCCATACCGTTCGTCCCGCAGTTGAATTGCGGGACGAACAAAGTGGTGAACTGCGGGACGAACAGAAGAGAAAACCCGTCCCGGCGAGAGCGCAGGAGATGGCGGAGCAGGTCAAAGCGGAGATCGGAAGCGTAGAGGGAGTCAGCCGCGTGGACGCGGTGAAGGGCTATCTCAACGTCTACTACAAAACATCCGATTATGCCCAGCGTGTGGTGGATGAAGTTCTCGCCTCTCGCGCGGACTTCGGGCGGGGTGCGGCAAAGAGGGAGCGAGTCATGGTGGAATATGCCCAGCCGAACACGTTACATTCGTTCCATATCGGTCATGCGCGCAACACAATCCTCGGTGAGGCGCTGGCGAGGTTGACACAGTTCGCCGGGTTTGAAACGATTCGCGCTTCGTACCCGGGTGATCTGGGGCTCAGCGTGATCACTGTGTTGTGGATGTACGAAAAGTTTTACAAGGGACAGGAACCGCAAGGCGTACACGAGCGCGGTCAATGGCTGTCGAAGTTGTACGTCGAAGCGAATGTGTTGCTGGAAAAGAAAGAAAATGAAACGCCTGAACAAACCGCGCAACGCGAGGCATACGAAGCCGAACGCCGCGAGATGTATCGCAAGTACGACGCGGGCGATGCGTCTGTACGCGAGTTGTGGCGCGTGACGCGCGAGTGGGCACTGGAAGAATTGCGAGACGTTCTGCGAATCCTCGATGTGAAGATGGATGTCTGGTTTTACGAATCGGAAGTGGACGAGCCGTCGAAAGCAATTGTTGAAGAGTTAATAGCGAAAGGCATCGCTGACGATGAACGTCCGCAAGGCGGCGCGGTGATCGTCAAAATTGACGAGAAGCTTGGGCTCACCAAAGAGAAGTATCGCACGAACGTGATCCTGCGGCGCGACGGCACAACGTTATATTTGACAAAGGACCTCGCGCTGGCAAAAGTCAAGTTCGAGACGTATCACGTTGACCGCTCGATCTATGTCGTGGACGTGAGACAGTCTCTGCATCTGCAACAAGCGTTTGCGATTCTCAAATTGTGGGGTTTCCCCCAAGCGGATAAATGCTATCACCTCGGCTACGGGTTCGTGAGTTTGCCCGAAGGCGCCATGTCCTCGCGGCGCGGACGAGTGGTGCTGTTCAAAGAAGTGTACGATGAAGCCATCAAGCGCGTGCTGGCTGTCGAATCGGAAAGAAGCGGCAACGTCCCTGAAAATGAACGCGAGGAAATTGCAAAGCAAATCGGCTTGGGCGCGCTGGTGTATTCGATGCTGGCTGTGGACAATAACAAAGATATCGTCTTCGATATCAACGAGGCGCTCTCGTTCGACGGGCGGACGGGTCCGTACATTCAGAATGCGCATGTGAGGGCGAATTCGATTCTCAAAAAGTCAAAGGTCGAAGGTCAAAAGTCAAGCGACCTTGGACCTTTGACCTTCGACTACGATTTGACGAAGCATGAGATCGAACTCATTGAACAGATCTCGCAGTTCCCTGCCAAAGTGCAACAGGCGGCGAATGAGTATCGTCCGTTGGTGATGGCGCAGTATGCCTACGATCTGGCGAACGCGTTCCATTCGTTCTATCATGCGGTGTCGGTGTTGCAGGCGGAAAATGAAAATGTAAAAAATGCCCGGCTAGGACTCGTCGCCGCGGCGAAGCAGACGATTGCCAACGCGCTGAGGTTGCTCGACATTCAAGCGCCGGATGTGATGTAAGTCCATGTCATTGCGAGGAGGCGCAGCCGACGAAGCAATCTCCAACCTGCTAAAGGAGATTGCTTCGGGCGAAAGAGCGTCGCCCTCGCAATGACATAGGCAAATATTTAGGAGATTTCAATGACCACCCTCGCCCCCACCCTTTCCACTCGCTACTTTCCAAATATCTCTTCTCGCGCGCGCGATATATTTCTGGTTACTGCGGGCAGTCTACTTGTTGCCGCGCTCGCGCAGATCGAGATTCCGCTTCCGTTCACGCCCGTCCCAATAACAGGACAGACGTTTGGAATTTTGCTCATCGGTGCGGCGCTGGGATCGAAGCGCGGCGCGGCGGCGTTGATCCTCTACATCATCGAAGGCGGGATGGGACTGCCGTTCTTCGCGGGCGGCGGGCGCGGACTGGGCATCCTCACCGGCGCGACGGCGGGCTATCTCGCTGGCTTCGTCGTTGCCGCGTATGTTATAGGTCTGCTGGCAGAACGAGGTTTGGAACGAAGCATCCGCACGTCCATCATCCCGTTCATCGTTGGCACGGTCATCATTTACCTTTTCGGCGTTGCATGGTTGGGAATCTTCTTGAAAAGTTATAGCAAAGCCATCGAGTTTGGTCTGCTCCCCTTTTTGGTCGGTGATGCGATCAAGTTAATTCTTGCCTCGCTCGCGTTGCCAGCGGCATGGAAGTTTGTAAAATAGGAGACTCCATACACAGTACGGCAACATTCATGTTGCCATACATAAGCGCAAAGTGAACTTTGCGGTACAAGTTTTATTCGCCCGCTGTGACGGCTGGCTTCAAACTCGCCGCGACTTGCTCGCGGTATCCCACCGTGTTGTACGTGCAAAACGGAATCATGCGCCCATCGGGGATTAGAAACTCCACGCAACATTTCATCGCGTTCTTTACGTTGAAGGTGTACGGATCCATGAAGTCGCGGGTGTTGATCATGAACACGTGGCGACCCAAGTCGCGCGGCGCGTGTTCGCTCAACGGCAGATGCGCATGGCAGGATTCGCAACGCTGACCCGCGCGCGTCTCCTCCATGGTGTGATGCTCACTCCCGCCGTTCGACTTCCCTTTGAGCATGTTCGTAATATCTTGCGCGGCTTCGTCTGAGCCGACCTTTGCCGAACTGCTCCACAACCGCTCGAGCGTTTTTAGCAGATCGTCGTTCAATGCGGGCATGGTGCGGTTCTTGATGTAGTTGAGATAATGTGAAATATCGAGGATGCGCGTGACGGGCGTAACCGTGTCGCCTTCGATCATCACATAGGTGACGAAGTTGCACGTCGGCATACAGCACGGGACGGGGACAAAGTCGTCCAGTTTGATTAAGCCGTTCGTCTGTGTTTCCAGATATTTCAACACATCAGGGATGGTCATGCGCGTCAACGGATCGGCGGGGATGTGGCGTTGCGCGCGGAAGGCAGGCTGAAAGTTGACGCCGAACACGGCGGGATGACTCAACCCAAACTCGACGATTCGCCCGATCTCGTGTTCGTTGATTCCGCGCTCGACTGCCGCGACCAGCACGACGCGCATGTCATGCTTCGCCAGCCGATCCAACGCCTTCAATTTGATGTCAATTAAATCCGCTTTGCCGCGAATCAACTCGTTCGTGCGCGCCTCGAAGCCGTCGAACTGCAAGTAGACATGCGCCTTCGTCTTCGCCAGCGCCGCCAAAAATTTGTCGTCGCGCGCGATGCGGATGCCGTTCGTGTTCAGCATCACGTATTTGATCCCCTTGCGGTTCGCCAGTTCGATGAACTCGATGATCTGCGGATGCAGGCTCGGCTCGCCGCCCGAAAACTGCAACACTTCGGGGTTGCCCTCCGCCGCGATAAAACTGTCAATCATGAACTCAACCTGCTCGAAGGTCAACTCAAACCCACCCTGCGCGAGATGCGTCCCTGAATTGGCGAAGCACAGCGGACAATCCAAATTGCACGCCTGATTGACCTCGATCAATCCCAAACACGCATGCTGTTGATGATCGGGACACAATCCGCAGTCGAGCGGACATCCCTCGTGGACTTCGGTCGCAAATTGCAGGGGAATCGTGCCAGGCTTGTTGTATGGAGCGATCTTCACGTAGAGGTCGGCGTCGCCAAAGAACAACGCTTCAAACGGACCGTGATCTGGGCACCACTTGCTGATGTAGACTTTGCCCTCGCGCAGGAGAATCCGCGCGTCAATTACTTTTTTACATTCAGGACAGATGGATTTGGTTAACTCCCAAAAAATTTCCTTGCGGTCTTCCTTGGCAATGGTTTGGTTCAATGTATTCTCCAAAGTTTATTGATACGGGATACCGCAAGATTCTTGCCCTGAGTTTGCCGAGGGGTATCTTGCAATTCGCGCGCTTTCTTCAGCCACAATCGCAAAGTGAACTTCGCGGCACGAGCGGTTAAAAATTGCCCCCGCTGAGCGCGATCAAGCACCATGCCGCGAAGATCAGCCCAAGACAAATGACGATGGCGAGCGCGATGCCGAATCCCGCCACCATGCCCAAAGCGACCTGATTGCGCGTGAAGGCGAAGTAGATGATCAAACCAATGTTAATAACCCACGGCAACAGCAGGAAAACCCAGGAGAGAATTGTAAATAGCGTCGAGGATACGAAATCGGAACTTCCATTTGTCGGGGAAACAGTAAGGGCGCCGGCGCCCACCCCCCATTGACACAGAACCAGCACAATGTTCAACACGAAGAAGATGCCGACGCCGATCCAAAAATCGCGTTTCTTTTCAGCGTCGGTTTCGTAGACTTTGGGCGTCAACCAATTCGGTTTGCCGTCGCTATTATTTGAGTCTAAAGGGGAGTTATTTTCTGAGTTCATCATTCCTCGCTATGGTATCGCTCGAAAACATTTATACGTGTAGGGGACGTTCTCTAACGTCCCCGTTGGCGTATGCTTGAAGGGAGAACATCAACTACACGTTAGAGAGAGTTTCTTAAGTCTGAAGCCTCATTCTTTTGTGCGCGGATTTCACGGAACACAAGGAAAAAGACAATTTTTTAAAGCTCTTTTCCGTGACGCCGCGCCAAGCAGCGGCAGTCAGTGAAATCCGTGGCGTCCGTGTCTAAAAAAGAAGTTAAGAAACAGTCCTTAGGCAATCTGCGCGGACGGGAACAACCTCTCCCGGTTCTTCACAAAATAAACAACCACTGCCACGAACAGGATCGCGCTCACAAACTGCTGACCGGTGAGTCCCAACGCCATCACTTGATTGTTGCGCGCGAACTCCACAAAAAAGCGGAAGAAGGCATAGCCCGCGATGCCGAACTTCAACAGGTTGCCGTTCTGCATCCACTTGTGATCGCGCAAGGCGAGCAAAATTCCGAACCAGACCAGATTGAACGCCATGTCATACAACGGCGCGGGATGGACGAGATAGTCCGCGCCCGGGACATGCACGCCCCACGGCAGATTCGTCGGCTTACCCAACCCATCTTCAAACGAAAGATAGCAACCGACGCGACCAATGGCAGTTGCCAATGCCATGGCGGGCGCGAAGGCGTCGCACGAGCATTTGTCTTTGCCGATCGCTTTACTGGCGATATAGCCGCCGATGTACGCGCCAACCACCCCTCCGAGGATCGAACCGGGTCCGACGCGCGGGTCGAACAAAGCGTACATGTTCAACACGAGCGGGGCATATTCAAATCCGTTGAAAAATAAAATGGAGACGCGCGCGCCGATCATCCCCCCAACGAACGCCGCCAGCGTGATCGGAATCACTTCCTCTTTCGGCCACCTGCGGCGACGCGCTTCGATCAATAGCCAGCCGAGACCAGCCAATAGCGCAAACAAAAGAAAGAACCCATGTGAATAAATGGGAACGTCACCAACTGTGAACAACACTGGCATCGGGGACATGCTTACCTCCTGTGAGTACCGAACATTGTTTGCATTGTACGTTCGAATTGCGCAAAAGTAAATAGGGGAATCACATATAATACGCGCATGACACGCCTACAAAAACTTCTATTGCTGACGGTGATCCTGCTTGCGGGACTCATCCCCGTGACGATTTATCGCATGGAGGGCAATTCGCTCACGGGCGACATCGCCTCTCTCCCAACACGCGAGACACCTCGCCATGAGCAAGCCGCCCAAGCCCTCGCCGGGCTGGTCGTCAAGCCGACCTATATGATGCTGTGTCTCGCTGTGATCATCGCGCTCATCGGTCAAACGCGCCCGGCGCTCGCCGCCCTCATGTGGGGACAGATTGCTTTCCTCGCCGGGGAAACCTTTTGCGCGATCAATTTCTACGTTTACCGGCACGAATCGTTGATCTCGGAATATTTGCACAGTTTCGGCATGGCGCTGGCGTTCGGGCTCACGTTGTTAGCCCTGATCGAATGGGTTGAACTGCTGACCAACGCGCGGCGCAAACCGTTGTTCCTGAAAGAGATCCGGGCGTTCACGCTTTTCGCCCTGCCGATCTTCGCCATGCTCACATTCATCCCTTTGCTCGCCCCGCTTCAAACGGACGCGTACACAACGTCCATTTTCAACGTCGCCTATTCGTACACGCGCTTTGAAGCGTACGAACTCTACGAGCGCCGCGTCCTCCCCACGCTTTCGATGATTATTTTCATCGTCACATTTTTTTATCTTCTGAACGGGCCGCCGATCATGCCCTTCCGCGCGAAAGCCATGCTCTGCGCGGGGCTGGGGGCGCTCGGCTTTGCCTACTTCCGCCTCGCGCTCAACGCCATCTTCGTGGACAGCCTCGTCTGGTTCGAGTTCTGGGAGGAGGCAACCGAGTTAATGTTTGTGGGCGGAGTCGCGTTCGCGCTTTGGCGTTTCAGGTCGCGCTTCGAGAAGACCCCTTTACTCGATTCGTTTCAATTATGATGACCGGGTGAATATCTGACTGAGCGCGGAAAATAAGGATCGTACCACCTGGCGTTATAGAAATACAACCCAAAGCCCGCTTCCTCCCGTTGACCCGTGTACTTGTAGTTCGTTGGTGTTGACCCGCTTGAATAGCGTGTCTCTCCCCAGGCTTTGTACTTCAGCTGAGAGATCAAAGCGCCCGTGGCATTCGTTGTCATGCTGGTTGAGCCCAAATGGTCGGTCAAGATATAACTCAGTGTGCCGTTCTTTCTCATGGCAATTCTCTGCGCTCCCGCAAAGTAATACTTCACAACCACGCCATTTTCAACCTGATAATGGGAACCCACAAACAAAGTTGTCACACCATTGATGACTGATTTTACTTGTCTTCCATCGCCGTCGTAGGTAAAGTCCGCGCTGGTGAAGGCGGGAGGCTGGGTGGGCGTCGCTGTAAAGGTAGGAGTCGGAGTATAGGTCGCGGTTGCGGTCGGCATCGTAGCTACAAGTGTTGCTTTCCGTAGCATTGGCATCATGGAAATTCTTCTGCATCCAAAATAAAGCACGCTTTGTTAGGGTTGCCTTTCATCAAATCCGAAAAGTCTTCCAACGTCATGGATGTTGCCTTTTCCAGAGGAACTAATTCAGAAGGAGGCTCGTAAGGATCCTTGCCCATCCATACACGAACCGAGTCAAACTGAGCAGTCAGCGGGCAAAAGTGCGGCGAACTTTTTTGCCTAGGGATAATATTATAGCCACCATATGAAACGATCAAATCTACAGTATCAAAATACATATCCATTTCAATGAGTGAATTTGGACCCCAATCGAGGAAAAAGTCCACTTTCGAAGGCGGGCCATAGCGATTGATCAGCGTTTCAGGCGAGTAGGCAGACCACATTCTTGGAACTCCCGCGGAGGACTTCTCAGGGAGCATATCCACTCTTAAGTTCTTTACAAAATCATCTTGAATTGTGAGGGTTATACTAATTGATAAACCATTATCGAACTCATGTTCAATTCCGTAGAAATCTTTTCCTTGAAAGATTGTGCTCTCTACTTGAAGTCCGAGGTGGGTGAAGATATTGATGGCTTCGCTCAGCGTAGTCTGCCTCGGCGTTATACCCCAAAAGCAGGGAGCTTCGCAGTCAACAGAGTCTTGTAAAAGAGTTCTGATAGTCTCTTTCGCTTGTTCAGATTCTAGTGTAGCAGGTAGTGTTGCGGTTTCGGTCGGAGTAAAGGTTGAGGTGGATGTCGGAGGAATAGGTGTGGACGAAGAAACCGGTGGTTTCACCTCAGCTGGCGCCGTTGTTGAACTGGCAGGTACGCAACCACAGATGCCTAATGCAATTACCAGGAAAAGAGACAAATAAGTTAAGGGTTTCATTTTGGAGTTCTTCTTATTCAATCTGTATTTACTATGGAGCGCCTATATATGGAGCCAACGCACCTTGAACGAAAGTGTACATAGCTGCTCCTGGTCCTGTAGGCTTAATATTTCCAGCGACATAATTTGCGAAGGCGTCCGCCCATTGATCAGGCGGGCCCACAGTGAGGATTCCTTGAATAGCCTGAGCCTGTCCATAATTGGGGTCGTAAACACTGTTAGGATCCAGAAGGGCATTTGGATTAATTTTATCGCCACTGACCCAGCTAGCATCATTTGGGACGGCATTAGTGAATTCATCCTCCATGCCGGGGCGATTATCGAGCAAGTGTCCAAATTCGTGATAGATATTCATTTGTCGTATCGCAGCATCGCCTATGGTAAAGAAATTAATAATCTTGCTTCCGTCTGTGTGAGTCAGTCCATGGAATGCCCCCTGTGTAGAATCTTGTTCTCTCATCATAAATGCCCACCCGCTAGCTAGCGATTTGAGTTTTCTATTCAAAGCGGTGTTGATGTTACTTAGGCTTGAATACATGAGACTCAAATTACTCTCGGTCCAATTTTTATCCCCTTCATCTGACATGGTTATACCAAAATGATCTTTTATCAGCGCCTTCCAATATTGCGCACCGCTTAACCTCCAGGAACTCAGAATTTGATCACAATCGTCTCCTTCCTCACAAGCTGGTTTATGTCCAGTGGGATCCGTATACCTTATTGGCGAGTTGTTTGCGTACGCATACCGATCCAACCCCTGCACTCCCGCAGTGACAATCGTATCCGCCTGCGCGAACCTACCTGTCAGGCTATCGTACCACCTGGCATTATAGAAATACAACCCAAAGCCCGCTTCCTCCCGTTGACCCGTGTACTTGTAATTCGTCGGGGTTGACCCGCTTGAATAGCGTGTCTCTCCCCATGACTTGTAGCGTAACTCCGCAATCACATTGCCTGAAGCATTGGTGGTGATGCTCGTTGAGCCTAAATGATCTGAGAGCAGATAGGATACTGTGCCACTCTTTCGCATGGCGATTCTCTGCGCTCCCGCAAAGTAATACTTCACAACCACGCCATTCTCAACCTGATAATGGGAACCTACAAACAAAGTCGTTACACCATTGATGACGGATTGTACCTGCTTTCCATCGCCGTCGTAGACGAAGTCCGCGCTGGTGAAGGCGGGAGGCTGGGTGGGGGTAGGCAATGGCGTATTTGTGGATGTCGCCGTGAAGGCGGGCGTCAAGCTCGGAGTGAACGTTACCGAAGACGGCGTTGAGGTTTTCGTAGGTGTGTTCATCACGGCGGGGGTGTTTGTTTTCGTGGGTGTATTGGATGGAGTCGGTGTCTTGGTAGGAGTGAATGTTGTCGTAGGTGTAGGTGTCGCGCTCGATGAGACCGTGCCGCCGCCGAAGTCGTTCAGCAAGGCGTCGCTGGCGTTGATGAACCATAAGCCGAAAATTTACCATTTGGCAGAGAAGTATTTCTTTATCAATGGTTTTGCTTCTTGCGTAGAAGTTAAAAAGAAACTCAAACCTGTAACAAGAAGAAAAATAAACCAAATTAAGACTCTATAAATGGGCATCACATCCAAGTGATATATCCATCCGGTCAGAAATGTACAAGTTAGTAGATGAAGAACTAACGACAACCTATTTCTAATTGAGCGGGAGGAAATTTCCCAAAGTCCTTTTTCCTTATACATTACTGTAAAATACTCCATCCAAAAGAACCCTGTTAATAGAGCAATAATTGGTTGAGTCCCTTCTGTTTGGATGCCAAACCATCGAAGAAAATATTCAACAACCAACCCGATAAATGGTCCGGAAATCATGAGAGCAAGCGCGAAATACAAGTTTCGTTTCATGGTTTGCTCCTCAATAATCAGGCGTGTAATTGGGACCATTCTCTAATTCCCAGTTGCCGCCAGGTTGTAATTGAAAATTAAATTGCACAGGTCCGACTTGCACATTTACATCATATGGCTCCATATTCAAGGAATCAGAAACTAGCGAGGGCGCTAGTCCTCCAGAAACCAAACCAATAAATGTTCCCCATGGTCCGCCAATAGAACCTATTGCAGCTCCCGCTGCCGAATCCGTCCAATCCGATGCCCATGGTTCCCATGTAATCTGTTTCATTTCATGACCGGGACGCACATAAAAGGACGGTTTGCCGCTTTCGTCTGTTCGATAAAAGCCAGCCCAATTAAACAGCCACGAGCCCTCAGAGCCATCGGGATTAGATCGAGATTTCTGACCATTTTGAATATCAGCCAAATTTAGAGATTGCAACTCATCAGAATATACTGCTGGAAGATCATTAGCAACATTTGAAGTATCAATCCCAGTTAGAGATTCAGTACCGCTCCCGGTGAAGGTTACAGACCAAGTTGTATTCCCACCGCCAAATGACCCGAACAGCACATCCCCCGCCTGAGCTGTCAACAGCATATCCCACCAGTCTGTATCGGCTGACCAAGTATCCCAATAGTCCTTCCAATTTTTTCCATAAGTATTTTTCAAATACTTTTCGATTGCATCTTCAGTGAAGTAACCAGTAGGATCCACAAAGTTCAACGGCGAATTGTTGACATACGCGTACCGATCCAACCCTTGCACTCCCGCAGGGACGATGGTATCCGCCTGACTAAACCTCCCACTGACCGGGTCATACCAGCGCGCATTATAGAAATACAACCCAAAGCCCGCTTCCTCCCGTTGACCCGTGTACTTGTAGTTCGTCGGTGTTGACCCGCTTGAGTAGCGAGTTTCTCCCCAGGCTTTGTACTTCAGTTGAGAGATCAAAGCGCCTGAGGCATTTGTTGTCATGCTGGTTGAACCCAAATGGTCGGTGAGCATGTAAATCAACGTTCCATTCTTTCGCATGGCGATCCGTTGCGCACCGGCAAAGTAATACTTGGTCACGACTCCATTGGTCACTTCGTAATGAGCGCCGATGAAAAGAGTCGTCTCACCGCCGATTATACTTTTGACTCGGCGTCCATCGCCGTCGTAGACGAAGTCCGCGCTGGTGAAGGCGGGAGGTTGGGTGGGGGTCGCCGTAAAGGTAGGCATCGGTGTGTTGGTCGCGGTTGCGGTCGGCGCAGGCGTGGAGGTGGCAGAACCCACCTGATACTGGATCACCAGTTTTGCGAGGAGACGACTCAACTCATCGTCATTTCCACAATTGCGTTTTTGCTCTGGCAATTCAAGCGCGAATGGATTCGGGAACGCATTGCTTTGATTCGTTGAAGTAAGCACTCATACCGTCGACGGTGATGCTTTTAAACCACTCACCAAG
>JBGANO010000109.1:0-3123 GCA_044222305.1 Anaerolineales bacterium | reverse complement strand
ATAAACATCTTTGCGGTGGCGGATTCGAATAATTTCGATCACCAGTCTGTTTTCATAAATATCATACAAGACCCGATAGTCACCTACCCGGATACGGAATGTTCGATCAAAGCCGGAAAGCTTCTTGACTCCTTGCGGGTACGGGTTGTCAGCCAACTCCTTGATTGCCGCAACGACTCTAACGACCATTTGCCGAGGTAACTTTTCGAGTTCCTTGGACGCGGATGGCTTGATCTCAAGCTGGTAGGATGCCATCTCTTTTTAACTTGGCAACGACTTCATCAAAAGGGATGGTCAACTCATCGCGTCGTTCAAGTAAAACCGCCATATCCGCGATGTCTTCGAGCAATTCCTCGAATTCCTCAATGGGAAGAATCACCGCTGTCTTTTTCCCCTCTTCATCGGTGATATATTGGGCTTGTAACTCTCGGATTGTATGTGTCATGTTTACTCTCCAATCCAATTATACATGCGGAACTATATACTCGTCGAAGTTTCCAAACCATGCTGTGTGGCGAGTTCATCGAGCAGGGCTTCCACTTCATCGAGGAAGTGATCGAGTCCGCTGACGCGTTGATCGAATCCCACCCAGCCCAGCCCTAATTCGCCGCAGGCGGCGCGCCAGGCTTCCAACGCATCATCAGGCAACACCTCCGCGGCGAGAGTCCAGGTATGGAACAGGGGCCACAGAGCGCACACGGGTTTCTCGCTCCCAAGCATCGCCGCGAACGCCTTCTCGTAATAATTCACGCGCGTCGCATGGATGCTGGCATCGACGCGATGATTCTGCATCGCCATTTCAAATGCGGATTTCCACTCAGGCACCCACGCTTCCAGTTTGGATGAGTCCAACGCGGACGCGCCCATCAAACCGACGAGCGCCGCCTCCATGCCGGGACGTGAAGCCGCCTCCGCCCGCGCGGCAAAGTCCAACATCACGCGCCTCTCCGCCAGCGGCGGACCCGACAACTCTGCCACCGCGTTAACCGCGTGATACAGCGAACTCATGTATTGCAAAACATCTTTCGGCGCGACAACGTCTTCGACCTCCAGCAGTTCGCGCCAGATCGAACGCGCGTCTTTCAATAACACGCGCGAGCGTTGCAAGGCTGGCGCGGGCGCGTTGAATTCAAAACCTGCGCGTAAGCCTGCTTGCACGAACTCAAAAAATTTCTCACGTTCGTAAAGCAACATCGGATCGTACATTTCCCAGCCCAACCATGGATCCAATCGCAACTCGCGCGGACGTTTGAACTCCGCCTTCGCGCGGTGACCGATGTCCACGTGGAAGTCAGGAGTCAACTTCACAAATTCGCGTCGGTGCTTCGGCTCGCTGGCATGGACGAGGATGATGTCAATATCCGCCGTGCCGCCGAGCAGGGGGTCGGTCTCTTTCGAGACGAGCGAACCCGTCAGGTACGCGGCGATGATGTCGCGGTCGTTGAAGGCGCGCTCTTGCGCGGTCTCTTTGGCGATTCGGATCAATGATTCACGCGTAACTCGCATAGCTCGTAATAACTCCGAAGGAGTGAAATTTTTATAGACTTGGTTTGTATACAATGACAAACCCCGAAGGGGTGACAGATGGAAATCATACCACCCCTTCGGGGTTTTATTGTTCAAATATGCGCTGGCTAGAATCCTGCCATCCCTTCGGGATTGGTTTTCGCTCAGCGCGGAGTTTAATCAGGCAGAGGTAGCGCTTGTTGAAACGGAGGCAGGCTGAGGCTTTGTCGGATGCGTTCTTCCACTTGCTTCAAATGCTCAGTGTTCTGGATGATGTTCAAGTCGTTCGAGTCAATCGTCAAGACGGGCGTATGGTCGAACGGTTTCGAGAAAAATTCGTCGTAGGCGAGATTCAATTCATGAATGTACGAACGCTCCATTTGTCTTTCATACGGACGATCACGCAGGGCAATGCGTTGCATGAGCGTGTCGGTGGTGGCTTGCAGATACACAAGCAGATCGGGCTTCTGTATTTTTTCCGCTAATGCTTCATGCACTTTGTAATACATGCCCAATTCGTCGCCTTTGATGTTGATGCGCGCGAAGAGCGAATCTTTGGCGAAGGTGTAATCGGCGATGACGTTTCTTCCCGTTGACACAATGTCTTGCACTGTGCGGCGTTGCTGATGATAGCGGCTCAGCAAAAAGAAAATTTGTGTTTGAAAAGCATACCGTTCGCGGTCGGAATAAAAATCGGACAGGAACGGGTTCTCTTCAAAGACTTCCAAAATAATTTCGGCGTCGAACGCGGGTTGAAGCAGGCGGGCGAGGGTCGTCTTACCAACTCCGATGACCCCTTCGATGGCAACGTACATGCGGCTCTCCAGAATTGAGATGAGGCAAGGATACCATAAAAGGAAAGAGTGAAAGAGGAAAGCGAGATACGAGATACGAGTTACGTATTGCGTATTGCGTGTTTCGTATTTACCTGTTTACATGTTTCCTTGTTTACCTGCCTACGTGTTTCCGTGTCTACTTGTTTCCTTGTATACTTCCCCCATGGGACTCACTCTCGAAAGCATTTATCTTTTACTGTTCATCGCAACGCTTGTGGCGATCGTGACTCAGGGGGTGCGTATTCCGTACACAGCGGGATTGGTGATTGCAGGAATCGCTGTATCGTTTCTCCCTTTCACGCCCAGAATCGAATTGAGCAAGGATTTGATCTTCATCGTGTTGCTTCCTCCGTTGATCTTCGAAGCGACGCTGTTCATCCGCTGGCGCGTGAATCAATCGTCAGGTCGCGTGTTTTTCAGCACGGTGTATCTGCTTGTTGAGAATAATATATCCAGTCACGCCGGATAATAGGGATGTGAGCAGGATGCTAACCTTACTGGCTTGAACAATTTCAGGATCGGTAAACGCCAGTAAAGTGATGAAGATAGACATGGTAAACCCAATCCCGCCAAGGAAGCCTACGCCGATGATATGCATCCACGATACGCCGATCGGCAAACGAGACCATCCCATTCGAATCGCCAGCAGGCTGAGAATGATGATACCCAGCGGCTTGCCGATGAACAATCCGGTGAAAATTCCCAGGTTATTGGCTGTCTTCAAACCGGCAACCCATCCTTCGCCAAGCATAATGCTCGTATTCGCCAGCGCAAACAAGGG
>JBGANO010000108.1:0-3368 GCA_044222305.1 Anaerolineales bacterium | reverse complement strand
GGAATCTCGTAGCGATCCACTCTGAGAACGGGCTGTCCGTCTTTCAGCTCAATCGTTCCCCAAACATCCACAGGGCGGCTCTGGTAGGCTTGCAACGGTTCGAGATTTTCACCAATCAGCATCATGTAAGGGAAGATGTTGGCGCTGTTATTGAAGAGATACTCCGCGCGTTGACTGCCATCGGATTTTTTGTAGATGGTAATAGACAAGTATCCGCGCAAGCCTTCCACCTTTTGCGGCAGTGACATGGACTCGGCGCGGATGGTAAGCGTCTGCCCAACTTGCAATTGAGACGAGTCGGTCATGTCGTTAAGTTGCATTAACTCTTCGGGGGTGATCCCGTTCGCGTCCGCGATGGAGTTGATGGTGTCGCCCTCTTGCACAAGGTAAGCCTCTATCGAGCCACCTCCGCCACCGCCTCCTCCGCCGCCTCCACCCTGCGGTATTGAGGTGGGCGTCGAGAATGGAACCGGCGTGCCGCTCAGGTTGAGTTGATAGAAGCCAAGACCTCCGCCTCCGCCACCGCCTCCACTAACGGCAGACATGCGGTTGTCAATGAGCGTCCAATCGTACACGTCGCCTCGCCGAACGCCGATCACGAAGGCGTTTTCGAATGGAAGTGAGATATCGGTTGGCAGTTTGGGTTCGAGGACGATGCGTTCGCCTTCTTGAGTCTGTAAAATGTCTTGTCCGTTTTCAGAAGTTAGCGCGCCGACCATGCCGTCTTGCGCGTAAGGCGAGACTCGCCACGATTCGATGTTGAACTTCTTGATGTCGTTTACGCTGATGAATTGACCGGTCGCCTCGACGAATGTGTTGCGGTCCAACGCTTCCATGCCGACGGTGTTGCCGGTCACTGTGAAGCCGTCAATTTGAATGAAGGCTGGTTGCGAGGGGTCGAGCGCGGGAACAGACGAGGGATAGCCATAGATCGTGATCGTTTCGTTTTCAGGATACACGCGTATCCATTGTTTGGTCTCGACAGGAGTGGAACTCATGCTTTCAATCTTCCCTGTGGGAACGTAATCGTTCAGGAATTTTTGCAACGCTTCTTCCGCGGAGATGATGCTGTACGCTTGCGCGGAGGCGGGTTCGTAATCCATCAGGTTGGCTTCGACTTGAATCACATTTCCATCTTCATCGAGCATCACGCGCATGGGACGTGATGTGAAATATTCATAGCTCATCGGGTAACCGTCGGGCGAGAGTGGCTCCACGGTGTAGCCGCCATGTAAGCCGTCTTTTGTTACCTTATGCGGGAAGTCGAATCCGCGCGAGAGCAGGAATTCGTTGATGATCGTCTCCGCGTTGGGAGGATAACTGCCCCCGAATACGTTGAAGACTTTCGATGCATCGGCGGTGTAGGTGAAGAAGCGGTCTGTGGTCATCGCCAGCGACTGCTTGCCATCCGTGACGAGGAGATAGTCCGTTTCACCGGTGTCGGGATGCTTTGCCACATACACCTGACCTTGAATCCCGAATCGTTGCGCCAACGCTTGGGCTTGCTCGACCGTCGCAGGCGTTTCTTCTTTCAACAGGTAGATGTTTGCTTGCGACGGAGAATCGGGCAGTGGCGCGTTCAGATAAAGTTTCGTGCCGCGCCAATCGTAGCCGCCGTTTGGCGCCGGGGTGACTTGGGTCTCGTTGTTGATGATAGGCGACTCGGTTGACTGAGGCGTGACGGTTTGATTCGACGCGGGTACCTCCGTTGGTGTTGGCGCGACCAATTTAATTGTCCAGCTCATGAACAACGCGAAGAGGATCAGTGAAACTGTCCATGCCAGTGCGGCAGTTGTTTGTTTGCGCGTGAAGTGAAACCAACTCGGCGAAGATTTTCCGCGATGAGTCTGCCTCAGGGATTGTTCCAATTCGGATGTGAACTGGGAGTTGGGATTAACTCCCTCAGCGGTTTGCGACAACCATTCATCCATTTTGTTTGTTTCGTTTGTAAATTTATCGTTCATAGTTCCACCTCCATCTTTAGGGAGGTTCGCTCGCGCAGGTCTTGCAATCCGCGTGAGACGAGCATCTTGACCGCCGCCTCGCTCTTGTGAAGCGCCGCGCCGATCTCTTGATTCGACAGTCCGCCAAAATAGGATAGGACAACCGCTTCCGCGCGCTCTGTGGGAATCGTTTTCAACGCGCGCGCAAGCGACTCAAGCCTCAGGCGTTGATACGCCGCCTTATCGGTGGGCAGGCTGGGGCTGGGAAGATGAAGCGCGTCGTCCAATGGGACCTCAGGCTTGCGTCCGCGAAAGAACATCAGGCGTTTCTTCGATGCGATGCCCAAAATCCACGCGGCAAACGAGCCGTCGCCCCGATACGATTTGAGTCCCTCCAGTGCGGAAATGAAAGTTTGCGAAGTGAGGTCTTCGGCGTCTTTGACGTTGCCCGTGTGCGCCATGTGATAGCGATAGACGCGCGTAACATATTGCCGATAGAGTTCGGCAAACGCGTCTTCATCGGCGAGCGCATTACGCGCCAGAGCAAGATCGTCTGCGGTGAGTGTTTTTGGTTGTTCGACCATAAGCGTGATCAAGTAGCCTCCTGCGTTGGTGGGTACACAGTATTATGTTGCAGGAGGGCTGAAAAAGTAACAGGGAAATTTTATTTGAGGAAGACTCTTACGCTTCTGGATACACCTTCCACCCCAGCTCATTCAGGCGCGACATGTCGAGTTGCTCCTCCGGCACGTTGATGAACAACGCGTTGGCTTCGGCGAGCAGTTCGTTCGTCTCCGCGTCGTATACGCCCGACCACGATTCTGCCGTTCTTGATTTTGTTTTGCCCGCCTTGCCGACGATCTTCAACGGTTTTCCGATGGGCACGTTCTGACGATATTTGATCTCGAGTTTCGCGGTAAACTGAAAGCGCGGATGTTGCAAGTCGCTTCCCATGTGTGCGCGGCTGGCGGTCTCATCGAGCATCGAAGCGACGATGCCGCCGTGCAACACGCCGGGATACCCTTGAAAATGGTCAGGCGCGGTATACGTCGTTTCGACCACCCCCGGTTCCGTTTCATAAAAATGCAAGTGCAAGCCGATGGGGTTTTCAAGCCCGCAAATGAAGCACATGCGCGAGTTGGGTTGTTTGGTGTTCATGTTGAAATTATATTCGATGTAGCCAGGCTCTATTAATTTTGAGTTTACGAGATTTCATTTTGCGGCTAAGATTGACTCATGCAATCTGGAAACTTCCATGGCTTGCAAACCGTGGCGCTCGAAAATAAATTCTTTCGCATCGAGAGTCTCGCGGAGGCGGGTCCGCGCATTGTGAGGTTGATCCCCCAATGGACAGGCGAAAACCTGTTCGCGGAAACTCCGCAGTTCAGCGTGAATGCCCCGTACGGCGAATATCATTATTACGGC
>JBGANO010000107.1:0-3388 GCA_044222305.1 Anaerolineales bacterium | reverse complement strand
ATTGCGCCTCATTTCGGCAGACCCGCGCCAACAGGTCGTTATACGTCTGCTCGTCCATCTCACCGCGTAAGTACGCGGCGGTAAGGTTCTCGATGATTTCTCCGCGCTCGTCGGCGGCTTGTTTCAGGAGTTCGATGCGGGCGTGTTCAATACGCACCATTTCCGCAAACTGGACAGATTCCGCGCTCATGCCACATCCTTTCGTTTCATCCATTCAGGGAGAGCGTTCGGTTTCGCCAAATCCTTTAACTCACGGAAACGCGGATTAGGCGTCTCGCGCATGTAGTTGATTGCTCCACCCGGCACGTGATAATCCAACTCGCGCCCTGCCGCTAAATGCAGAGTGGATATTTTTTCATAATCGCTAGCTGAAATACTAAGGTCACTGTTCTTTTTTTCGTTGAATTTTGTCAGGATGTAAATTACATCCGCGTCGTGGAGTTTCTTGCCGCTTCCCGATACGTTGGTCTTGGTTACATTCTCACTCGCGCTATCCATGCCCATTTTGTTGACCGATGAGATCAACAGGATGGAGATATTCAGTTCACGCGCCAGTTGTTTCAATGTGCGACTGATATTTTGCGACGTGGCAATCTCGTCTTTGCCATAGGCTTGAATCAACCAGTCGTAATCGAATACCACATGCTCGATGCCATGCTCTCCGATCTCGCGCTCCAACAAACCGCGCACGTCTTTCAAGTCCAGCGGAACAGCGGAAACATAAATCGGACTGTTGACGATCAGGGCTTTGGCTTCGTTGAAAAAAATGTAATCCTCCGCGCTCATATTTCCCGTCAACATGTGTCGCTTTGAAACGCCAAGCATTTCGATAAAGCGGCGGAATACCTGCTTGCTACTCATCTCACCAGACCAGATCAAATTCGGCGTAGACGGTATGCCGCGCTTTGGGTCGCCCAACGCGGAGTACAAGGCGTCCTGATGCGCCCAATAAGATTTCCCCACCTTCGGCTCACCCGCCAAAATAATCAATTCGCCTTTTTGCTTCCCGCCTGTGACTAACGATAAATAATCCCATGCGTAATGAATACCCCACACGTCTTTCGGATTACGGCGGCGTTCCTCGATTTCGTTCTCGATAATTTCGATAATCGAATGAGCATCGGGCAACGGAGGCAAAGGCTTGACCTCATCCTGCGGCGGATAGCGCGTCACGCTCCGCGCGATCTGTAATACTTCCCCCTCGGATAACGGCGGGGAACAGGAACGCAGGTTATAGGATTTCAACGCGGAGAAAATCTCGTCCTCGTTGAACCCCTTGCGACGCATACTGCCAGCCATGCGGGTGAGCGCGTTATTCCGCTCGCCGCTGATGATCTCACCCGTCTCTTTTGTTGGCTCCTGCTTGGTTTGCAACAACTCGATCATCCAATCGGGCATGTCGGCAAGAGGTGTTTGGGAAGGCTTGACGATCCACTCATAGCGATTCCCGTTCGGATGAACGGACGGCGGCGCGACCACATACCCGCCATCGCCGCGAATATCCAACCCTGCGCCAAGTTTGCCCGCGCTGTTGCGTATTTCAACTCCTGGGTGTTTGAAAAAAATATGCCTGCCGCCGCTTCCTGTTTTGCTCATCGGCGTTTCTGGCAACGCGCCATACTCCACCGCAAGCAAGGCAAGACTCTCGTACCCGTCATGGTCGCTATCCACATCCAGCACCACGATCCCCGAACGTTTACCGCACGCAATCGCAATGTTCGCGTTCGGGGCGGTATCCCACCAGCCTGTCAACATGTTCGTTTCGACAGTCGCCATATCCGCCCACCGAACCATCGGCTTCTTGTCTTGCGGCAAGCAGGGGAAGGACTGCCAGCCTGTTTTGGCGTACGCGAGAGCAAAGTCAATCGTGGTCGTGTTCATAGCAACCTCGTTTTCTCGATTACTACAGCGGGCTTATTCGCCAAGTCAATGGCGGTCTTGCTCACGCTGAACAGGTCTACCACTGTCATATTTTTCTCAATCAGTTGTTGCGTCGCGCTGGAAACATGCTCACCTGTCACGCCCATCGCCAACATTTCCTTGACCGCCTTACGCTGTCCCTTGACCTTTTCCTCGGTCAGGGTTATCCCCCGTGCCATCTGAAAACTCATGGCAATATCCCGTGCCACCTCTGGCTTGGACGTGCCAATCGCCAAAAGGTTGGCAAAGTCTTTGCGCCTTGCCAGAGCATCGTCAACCTGAATGACCTCCCCCCCTGAGGCAATCTGCCAGTCTATTGGCAGGTTTTCGGCGTTTGGCGGCAACGCCATGTTCTCAGGTTGTGTTCGGGGTGTGTTCGGGGTGTTAATGGAATCACGTTTTGGGGATACCTTGTCCCCGTTGGGGATACTGTATCCCCGTTGGGGATACCTTGTCCCCGTTGGGGATACCTCGTTGGGGGTGTCCCCGTTGGGGACACCCATCATTTCGTATAGGTCTGCAATATCTTTCGACAGGGTATCATCCTGATTTTCGGGCGGGTTTTCCTTGTCCAGCAGTTCGCCGTACCTGCGAAAAAATTCAGGGATATTGAGCCGTAAGTGCATAGTCCGCTGTTTGTTGAAAAGGAAATAGTCCTTGATAATCACCCCGCTGGCAACCAGCCTTTCAATTGCGCCGTCCGCCTGTCTTGGCGTCAGCCTCTTGCGTTCCCACCATTCCGTGCGCGAAACCGCCATCCATAGGTAGCCTTCTTTCCACACGCGCAACCCTGATATTCCGCCGTTGCGGGGCAGGGTAAAGTAGATCAACTCGTCCAAAATAAACGCTTCCTCGATCCCCCCTGCGATGTCCACGTAAATCTTTTGGCAACCGATCTTGTCCTCGGATGCGTTCTGGATTGCGGCATACTTTTTGAGAGCCGCTTGTTCGGCTTTATGCCGATCTACATCGTACTGTCCGTGTTGCTCGTCGGTTTTTTTCATTTCGTCATTCCTTATGTGCCGCCCGTCCGAGACACCTACGGGCGGCAGTTTTCATGGAAACAAAAATCCCTTTCAAATTTAGGTCTGTGGCTGAGCAGAGACAACGAGGCTTTGATTACACCGATGATGAGTCGGGGCGATCTCAGCCACATACCTAAATCCAAAAAGGACTCCGCTCGTTGTTCTCTGTCTGCGCTTTTGTTTCGTGGTAATCAGCCACACGCTTATAAAATTGATTATATCCATTTCCCGCTCTTTGTCAAGGACAGGGGCGAGTCTGCCCAACGGTTTGCGTTAGCGGCGAATTGGCGCTCCGCACACATCGCAAAAATTGACCTCTTCCCATTGAAGCAAGAAATCATGGTAAATGTCGTCGCAAGCCAATTCGTCCGACTGCACGCTTTGTTGGAAGGCGTGCCTTGCTCGACGCGCAAGCCTGCTGACGCGATTAAGAAATTTTGAAT
>JBGANO010000106.1:0-3405 GCA_044222305.1 Anaerolineales bacterium | reverse complement strand
AGTTGCACCGTGGTAATCAGTTTGACGGATGTTTGATTGTTCGCCTCGCGCAAGATGCCTTTTGATCGAGAGATTTTCTTTTGTGAATGTGGTTGCCGTCCACGAATACGCGCGAATAAACGAATTTGCGTGTCGACATTCGTGAATTTGTAGTTTATTCGTGGATGGTTATCTAAACCTGCGGGACATTTTTCATGAAAGCACAATTTGCCAAATGGCTTCCCACGCTGCTGACGATGGCGGTCATCTTTTGGTTTTCATCCCAGCCTTCAAATGAAATCCCGAACTTCGGTTTGGCGGATCGTTTCATCAAAAAATCGGGGCACGTCTCTGAATATGCCGTGCTGTCGTTTTGGATTTGGCGCGCGCTGGATTTTCGGAAAGAGCGCCGCTGGCTGGTCTGGTTGATCGCAATACTCTACGCGGCGACAGATGAATATCATCAATCGTTCGTGATTGGGAGATTTCCGTCCGTGTGGGATGTGGTGATTTTCGACAATGCGGGGGCATTGATCAGTTTGTGGGTTGCGCAACGTTACAAACTGAAATTACAGAGTTCAGCCACAGAGACACAGAGTCGCGGAGAAAAATAAAGGAATTTTCTCAGAGTCTCCATGACTCTGCGGCAAAATTGTTCTTAAATAGAACTTACGCGGTTGGCGGGCAGTTGTACTGCCGCCGCCGCAGTGCAACTACGGCGAAACAGGCTCCACTGCGTAACTCCTATTAAAGTACACGGATATCGCGGAACACGCGGAAAAGCTAACTTTTTAAAGCTCTGTTCCGTGAAAATCAGTGAAATCCGTGGCGTCCGTGTCTAAATAAAGAAGTTAAGAAACAGTCTCTAATCCCCAATTCTCCAATCCTCTAATTCTCTCTCTCTCTTCACTCAAACTCCAACTCCAACTCCTCGTCATCTTTCCAATCTTCAGCGCGATTGATCTCGATGTCGCTGAACAACCCTTCCTGACGCGCGTCAATGTGATAGCGTTTGATCAGTTCAAGCATCGCCAAAAACGTGACCACGATTTCCAGCCGCGACGCGCCGTCGTTGACCAATGCGCTAAACGTCGAGCGTTGCACGTCCTTCATGATCTTTGCGATCATGTCAATCTTTTCGCGGATGGTCACGCGCGGCGGCGCGATGATCGTCCCGAGCGGTTCTTTTGATCTTCCTTTTGCAAACGCCGATTCTGCCGCGCTCGCTAACTTTTCGAGCGTGAGATTCGACAGGTCGAGTTTCGGCTCCACTTTCGGCGGCGCGGCGATTCGCAAATACGTCCGCAAGTTCGCGTTTTGTCGCTCGTACATCCAGCCGCCGATCTCTTTGAATCGTTTATATAACTTCAACTGATCAACGAGCGCCTGCCCCGCGTCCTCTTCGCCTGCTTCGCGCGCGGGAGGTCTCGGCAATAACGCTTCCGATTTTATTTGCAACAACTTTGCCGCGATCACCAAAAACGCGGAGATTTCGTCCGCGTTCAACTCTTCCATGCCGTTGATGTACGCGAGATATTGGTCGGTCACCAGCGCGAGCGAAACGGCGGTCACGTCCAATTCGGCGCGCTCGATCAAGTTGAGCAACAAATCGAGCGGCCCCTCGAACACGGGCGTTTGGACAGTGTAATTCAATTGTCGTCCGAGCAGGTTTTCCATAGAGCGTGATTATATCTGATTCGAAAACGTCCCGCAGGTTTTCCGCCCTCGTTGAAATTTATTCGCGCGCTCCTGCGGGACGGTATAATTATGGTATGTCAAAACTAACCCATCTCGATGAACACGGCAACGCGAAGATGGTGGACGTGAGCCACAAGCCCGACACCGAACGGATCGCCATCGCGCGCGGCGAAATCCACATGAAGAAAGAGACGCTGGATTTGATCCGCGCTGGGCAGATTCAAAAAGGAGACGTCCTCACCATCGCGCAAATCGCGGGCATCACCGCTTCAAAACGGACCTCCGACCTGATTCCGCTGTGCCATCCTCTCCCACTCTCGAAAGTTGACGTGAACCTCGCGTTGGACGACTCGCTCCCTGGCGTGATCGTCACCGCCACATGTAAAACCGTCGGCAAAACAGGTGTGGAGATGGAAGCGCTGACTGCCGTCTCAGTTGCCGCGCTTACGATTTATGATATGGCAAAATCCGCCGAGAAGACGATGCGGATTCAAAACATCCGCTTGGTTGAAAAGCATGGCGGGCAATCGGGCGATGTGGTGAATGGGTGAAGAGTGTAAACAGGGAAACAGGTAGACACGGAAACACGTAGACAAGTAAACAGGTAGACACGTAGATAGGTAAAAGATGAAATTAGATGCGATAAACCTTCAAAATAAATTATCAAAATTCTCCGAGCATTGGTCTCCCAAAATCATCGCGCAGATGAACGACTATCAATTCAAGGTGGTGAAGGCGCAGGGAGAGTTTGATTGGCACGATCACCCCGAAACGGACGAAACGTTTCTCGTGTTGAAGGGGGTGCTTGACCTGCATTTTCGCGCAGGGCATGTCACGTTGAACGAGGGCGAAATGTATGTTGTCCCCAAAGGTGTTGAGCATAAGCCAATTGCCAACGAAGAATGTCACATTTTGCTGGTCGAGCCAGCGGGTACAGTTAACACGGGCGATGCGGTCAGTGAAAAGACCGCGCCGAACGACGTTTGGATTTAACGACAATGAACCATGTGAAATTACTTTTCTTCGCCACCATCCGCGAACGGATGGGAATCAAGTCGCTTGAGTTGGATGTGGCGACTGACCTGACAATACAGGGATTGAAAGATACGCTTTCGGAGGAATACCCGAAGGTGAAGGATTCCATGAAGAGTGTGCTAATCACCATTAACCGCGAATACGCGTTCGATGATGCGGTCATTCCGTTGGGCGCGGAGATCGGCATGTTTCCTCCCGTGTCGGGCGGCTAATGTCATTGCTTCGGGCGACCCTTCGACTTTACTCCGCTTCGCTCAGGATACCCTCGCAATGACGAAACGAGCATTATGAATTTTCCGACCATCTTTTCCATCACCGAAGATGAAATTAACTTGAACGACCTGCTCGCGCAAATCACGCTCACCACTACGGGCGCGGCGGCGATCTTCACAGGTATGGTGCGCGGCGAAACCAAGCGCGGCGACGAACACCACACGGAATATTTGGAATACGAAGCATACATCCCGATGGCGGAAGCGAAGATGAAACAAGTGGCAGACGAGATCCGCGCGAAGTGGGGCGCGGTGGAGGGAATCGCCATCGTGCAACGGATCGGCAAGCTCTACCCGAAGACTCCAACCGTGTTGATCGCCTGCACCGCCGCGCATCGTGATACGGGAGTCTTCGAAGCCGCGCGCTTTGGGATTGACCGACTCAAAGAAATTGTGCCGATCTGGAAAAAGGAAGTGAGTC
>JBGANO010000105.1:0-3543 GCA_044222305.1 Anaerolineales bacterium | reverse complement strand
GACGCAGGCATTTCTTGGGCTGGGCGCGCATGTGACCGTGATGAGCGACGACCTCGAAGGACTGCAAAAGATGTTCGATAGATTCCCCGGCATCGTTACGATGATCTCAACGAAACGAAACATCGAGCGCGCGACGACCTATGCGGATGTTGTCGTCGGCGCGGCGTTGATTACTGGAGAGCGCACGCCGATCCTGGTGACGCGCGACATGGTGGGCGCGATGAAACCTCGCTCGGTGATCATTGACGTGAGCATTGATCAAGGCGGATGTTTTGAAACCTCGCGCCCGACCACGCATGATCAGCCGACATTTGTTGACGAAGGCGTCACTCATTATTGCGTGCCGAAC
This sequence comes from Anaerolineales bacterium, assembly GCA_044222305.1. GTDB lineage: Bacteria > Chloroflexota > Anaerolineae > Anaerolineales > Villigracilaceae > Defluviilinea. The sequence goes on along the minus strand of JBGANO010000105.1, from coordinate 3,194 downwards.
ATGCCCGGCGTTGTGGCTCGCACGGCGACGCACGCCTTCGTCAATGCCGCCATGCCCTATTTGATTCGCATGGCTGACGATGGGATGGACGCCGCAATTGCAAATGACCCCGCGCTTGAAAGAGGCGTCAACACGCATCAGGGCGGGCTGGTTCATCTCACTTTGTTCGAGGAGCGATAACATGGATTGGACAAAGATCTACGAATCGCGCGTCACGTCCGCGCAGGAAGCGGTGAAGGCGGTTAAGTCTAACAGCCGCATCTTTCTGACGGGCAATGTGTCGGTCCCGCAAAAACTTCTCGGCGCGCTGGCAGACTATGCCCCGAATCTTTCCAACGTGGAAATTTGCCAGGCGCTGACGATCGGCCCCGCCGATTACGTCAAGCCCGAACTTGAGGGACACCTGCGCGTCAACACGATGTTCATCAGCGCGAACGTGCGCAAAGCCGTGCAGAGCGGTCAGGCGGATTTCACCCCGGTTCTTCTTTCGGAATTCCCCCTGCTCTTCAAGCGCGGCATTCTCCCATTAGACGCGGCTCTAATCCACGTTTCTCTGCCGGACGAACACGGCTTTTGCAGTTTGGGTGTTGAGGTCGGTCTGACAAAATCTGCCGCGGAGACAGCGAAGATCATCATCGCCGAGGTGAACCAGCAAATGCCGCGCACGCTGGGCGACGCGTTCATCCACGTCAGCCGCTTGAACCATATTGTGCCGGTGGATTATCCCATTCCAGAAGTGCTCATGGGGGATGAGGGCGACCCCGCCATCGTGCAAAAGATCGCGGGCTTCATCGCGGAACTCATACCCGACGGCGCGACGATGCAAATGGGAATCGGCGCCATCCCCGACGCGGTGTTGAAATATCTGCGCGATAAGAAAGACCTCGGCGTGCATAGCGAGTTATTCTCAGACGGCGTGATCGAACTGGTGAACGAGGGCGTGTTGACCGGCGCGCGCAAGTCCCTGCATCCGGGCAAGATCATCGCGGGCTTCATCCTCGGCACGAAAAAATTATACGATTGGGTGGACGATAACCCGCTGATCGAACTGCATCGCACGGAGTACATCAACGACCCGTTCGTCATCGCGCAGAATGAACGCATGGTGGCGATCAACTCCGCGATTGAGGTTGATCTCACCGGTCAAGTCTGCGCCGACAGCATCGGACCCAAACTATACAGTGGCGTGGGCGGTCAACTCGATTTTATTTACGGCGCGTCGCGTTCGAAGGGTGGTGTGCCGGTCATTGCCTTGCCAAGCACGACCCTGTTGAAAGATGGTACACTGGTGAGCCGCATCGCCGGGATGTTGAAACAAGGCGCGGGTGTGGTGACCAGCCGCAATCACGTCCGATTCGTGGTGACCGAGTACGGCGTCGCCGACTTGTACGGCAAATCCATCCGCCAGCGCGCCACACAGTTGATCGGCATCGCGCATCCCGAGTTCCGCGCGGAGTTGGAAAAGCAGGCAAAAGAATTGCATTATCTATAAGCCTGTCGTGTAGCGAGGAGATTGTTTCTTTCCCCGCCATGACATCAAACAACAGCAACTCACCGCCGGGCTTGGTGTTCTTCCCTGCGGTGAGTTTATTTTATTGAGGATGATATGACGCGTAATGTAAAAATTGTGGCGACTGTGGGACCCGCCAGTAAAAGCGAAGAAACACTCGAACAACTAATTCAAGCGGGCATGAACGTGGCGCGTATGAATTTTTCGCATGGCACGCACGAACAGCATTTGGCGCGCATTGAATTGATCCGTAAAGTCTCAAAAAAACTTGGCGTGTCCGTTGGTGTTTTGCAGGATTTGCAGGGACCGAAGATTCGCGTCGGCGACCTGACAGCCCCGCTTCAACTTTCGGACGGGGAGCGGGTTTACCTCTATGCGACCGAGTCCACACCCCCGGAGGAGAGCGGGCAAAAAATCCCGGTGGATTTTCGACAGCTCTTCGATTCAGTCCGACCTGCGGATCGGCTTCTGCTTGACGATGGGCGCCTGACGCTGGAAGTTGTGTCTGTGATCGGTCGTAACGCGTTGGCGGCGGATGTGGTTGTTGGAGGTCCGCTGTCTTCGCACAAGGGGATCAATCTCCCCGGCGTGCGTTTGCGTATTTCAGGGTTCACTGAAAAAGATGAAGCCGACCTCGCCTTCGGCATTTCGCAAAATGTGGACGCGGTGGCGATCTCGTTTGTGCGCACGGCGGAGGATGTGAAGAAAGTCCGCTACGCGATGGAGCGATTCTCCAGCGGCAAACGCATGCCAATGCTCATCGCCAAATTGGAAAAGCCCGAAGCGCTCGATAACCTTGATGCGATTTTGGAGATTGTGGACGGCGTGATGGTGGCGCGCGGCGACCTCGGCGTGGAACTCCCGCCTGAACGCGTGCCTGCTTTGCAGAAGCACATCATCCGCGCGGCGAACGCGCGCGCCAAACTTGTCATCACTGCCACGCAGATGCTGGAATCGATGGTTTCGAATCCGCTTCCGACGCGGGCAGAGGCGTCGGATGTGGCAAACGCTGTCTTCGATGGGACCGACGCGGTGATGTTGTCTGCCGAATCGGCTTCGGGGAAATATCCTGTCGAATCGGTGCGGATGATGGATCGCATCGTGCGCGAAGCCGAGTCGCATTTTGTGGAGTGGGGATTGGAGCCAAGCGTAAACGGGTTTGAACACAGTGACGCGGCTTCGATGGCGCGCGCCGCGCAAGCCTTGGCGAACGATAAAAACGTAACGGCGGTGGCGTGCTTCACCACGCAGGGACGGACCGCCTGGCTGATGTCGAAGATCCGCCCGCGCGTGCCGGTGATGGCATTTACCCCCGATGAAGTAACGTATCGCAGGCTTGCTTTCCTGTGGGGGGTGCGTCCGCAATTGATCGCGTTTGCGCATTCGCTCGATGAAATGCTCGATCTTTTGGACGCGGCGTTGATGCGCTCGGATGTGGTGCAAGCTGGCGACCAGGTTGTGCTGGTGTGCGGATACCCTGTCGGGGATGTGCGTCCGCCGAACATGGCGTTATTGCATACGGTTGGGGAAAACTAATTTTTTCACCACAAAGGACACGAAGGTCGCGAAGGAATTCTTTAAAACAGCCTTGTTTTCTTCCTTTGTGTTCTTTGTGACCTTCGTGTTTAAAGGCTCTTAACCATCTCTTGTTGAAATCAATATCCCAACCCCGATCAACACGCCG
>JBGANO010000104.1:0-3699 GCA_044222305.1 Anaerolineales bacterium | reverse complement strand
AGGTTTTGAGCGGGGCATCGTCAAACGATTGGTGTTGTTCGAATTGTGTGCCGCAGGAACTGCAACGATAAGTATAAACAGGCATGTGTCTCCTAAAATTCAACAGCGGGGCATTATATCACGCGCTAGGGTCTCCACGGCAGGATGGCGGCGAACATCTCGAGTGTTGTCTCCGCTGTCACGCTTTGACGATACAAATAAAAGATATTCCCCTTCCCTTGAACCGATTTGTCTCCAAGCCCCATCGCGGCGATATATTCTGACACTTTTACAAAGTAGAGCGAGTCGGCGTTATACGCGCCGAAGGGATAGGCAAAGCTACGGATTGGCACTCCAAGATATGATTCCAGCCTGCGCCGAGAACTGACAATTTCATCCTCCTGTTTGCCTGGGCGCGTCGTCAGGTCTTGATGACTCACGCTATGACTGCCGATCTCCCAGCCCGCCGCGTATAACTCACGGATCTGGTCTCTGTCCATGAATCGACCCGCGCCGATAAAGTTGTAAACGATGTAGGCTGTGCCTGTGAATCCGTACTTTTGCATGATGGGCAACGCCTCGGTGTAGACGGTTTCACTGCCGTCGTCGAACGTAAGCAGGATGGGGCGGGAGGGGAGTTGCGCGCCGAAGTAAATGGCTTGCTTCAATTGTTCGACGGAGATGGTTCGGTATCCGTGCGTGTACAAATAATTCATCTGGTTTTCGAACGCGTCTGGCGAAACGTAAAACTCGCTGTCTTTGAGCGAGTAGCCGATGTGATGATAGAGAAGAATAGGAACGGTGACGTCCCCAGGTCCTTGAAAGATAAATTCGGGCGTGGAGGTGATCGTCGGTGTGAAGGTTGAAGTTGGGGTGAATGTTGGGGAGGGGGTAAATGTTTCAGTGGGGAGAAAGGTTGGGGTGTTTGTAACAGGCTGAAACGGCGTAAGAGACGGGCTGAGGGTGCGAGTCGGTTCGAGGGTTAGAGTCGGCGTCGGCGTGGCGATGAGTCCGAATCCCCCGCATCCTAAAATTGTGAATGTCGTTGCGAGGAGGACGATAGCCCGATGAAGCAATCTCCTAGATGATGAGGGAGATTGCTTCGACCCGCTACGCGGGTCTCGCAATGACATTAGATGGGATGATTGATGTCCCACAAAATTCGCAAGCCATCGAGCGTGAGCCACGGGGCGATGATCTGAATCACGTCGGTCTCTTGCGCGACGATCTCGGCGAGACCGCCCGTTGCGATCACTTTCATCGTGGGACCAAGTTCTTTGCGAAAACGCTCGACCATGCCCTCGACCATGCTTACATAACCGAACAACAAACCCGCTTGCATCGCGTGAACCGTGTTGCGACCGATGACCGAGGGCGGGCGTTGCAGATCAATGCGCGGAAGTTTCGCGGCGTGCGTGAAGAGCGCTTCGGTGGCGAGATTGATGCCCGCGGTGATCGCGCCGCCGAGATATTCGCCATCTTTTGTGACGGCGTTGAACGTGGTGGCTGTGCCGAAGTCAATGATGCACGCGGGACCTTTGTATAAATACACGACAGCCACCGCGTCCGCGATTCGATCCGCGCCGACTGCGCGCGGGTCTTCGTATTTCACTTTGACACCTGTTTTGATTCCAACATCAATGACGAACGGATCGAGATCCAAATATTCGCGGCACGCCTGAATCACTCGCCCCGTTAATTGCGGCACAACCGACGCGAGACAAATCCCCGTGAGTTGTTTGGCGGTCACTTTCGCGTTTTGTAACAAGCCCTGAAATTGCAAACCATATTCATCGGGCATACGGGCATGATCGGTTGCAAGCCGCCAATGCGAGCCGAGTTCGTTGCCGTCGTATAAGCCCAGCGTTAAGTTTGTGTTGCCGATGTCAATGGCGAGGAGCATGGGCGGAAGTATACACGTAGACACGGAAACATGTAAATACGTAGAACAAGTAAACACGGAAACAGGTAGACAGGTAAACACGTTTCTACTTGTGTACGTGTTTCCCTGTTTACGTTTGTACTTGTCTACCTGTCTACTTGTCTACTTGTCTACGTGTGTACTGGTCTACCTACCTACGTCTTTATCCCCTCCACAATCTCCGCGACCATATCGTACTTGTGGAATTGGGGCATGATGTACACGCCTCCCGCCCACGATTTGATCTGTTCCACTAACTCGACCGCGATCTCCACCCCAACCTTCACCCCTTCGTCGCCTGCCGCTTCGATTCGTTTCCGCGTTTCATCAGGGATGAAAATTCCAGGCACTTCGTTATGCAAAAAGTTCGCATGTTTGACGCCAACCAGCGGCAGGATACCAGCCAGAATCGGTTTATTCAGTTTGCCGTGTTTCGCTTCGTATGCTTCGAGCAATTTCGGTCCATCCTCCGCGCGGTAGACGGGTTGCGTGAGGAAAAAGTCCGCGCCTGCTTTCACTTTGCGATGCAGGTTTTTGATCTCATTGTCAATATCGGGCGGACACAAATTCAACGCCGCGCCGACAAAGAAATTCGTCGGCTGGCCGATGCTCGTCCCTGAATGGTCAATGCCTTCGTTGAATCCCTGCTTGATGAGTTTGATGAGACCTGACGGCACGAGATCGTAATTGTCCATCGCTTCGGGATAATCGCCGATGGCGGTGGGGTCGCCCATCACGACAAAAATATTGCGGATGCCCAGCGCGTGCGCGGCGAGCAAGTCACCTTGCACACGCAAGAGATTCCGTCCGCGTGTGGGGAAGTGGATCGTCGTCTCGACTCCCACTTTGCGTTGCACCACGTCACACACCGCCCACGCCGACATCCTCATGCGCGCCATTGGCGAGTCGGCGACGTTGATCACGTCCGCGCCCGCGTCGGCGAGCAAAGACGCGCCTGCCAAAAGTTTGTGAGTCGAAAGTCCGCGTGGCGGATCCATTTCAACGCTGATCGCAAATTCACCGCGTTCCAGTTTTTGCGCGAATTGAGTTGGCGGTTCAGTCTCGGAGACCTCCGAGGTCTCGAAGACCTCGGAGGTCTGGATCAACACCGAAGACCGCGCCGAAGAATCCAATGCCTTTTTCATCGCGGCGACGTGTTGCGGGGTTGTGCCGCAACATCCGCCAACGATTACCGCGCCCGTCTCGCGGAATGACAACGCGTAATCGCCGAAGTAATCCGCATCCGCGGGGTACATGATTCGTCCGCCCACTTGTTCGGGCCAGCCCGCGTTCGGCTTCACCCAAAATTTTCCATCAAGCACGGCTTGTTTCATCTGTTTCAAAATTCGCAACAGTTGCGCGGGTCCGCCTGAACAGTTAACCCCGATCACATCCGCGCCCGCATCGCGCAGAGTCCGCGCTACTTTCATCGGCTCATCGCCAAGTAAAGTTCTATCATCGCGCGTGAATGTAACCGATGCAACGACAGGCAATGCACACGTTTCCTTTGCGGCTTTGATTGCTTCGCGGATTTCATACAGATCGCTGAACGTTTCGATGACAATGAGATCAACTCCCGCATCAGCCAGCGCGCGGATTTGCTCCGCAAACGCCTCTCGCGCCTGCTCAGGCTGGACGCGCCCAAACGGAGCGATTCGCACCCCCAGCGGACCGACATCGCCCGCGACCAGCACATCCTTGAACGATGCGGATACAACGCGCTTCGCAAGATCAACGCTTGCCTTATTAATTTCTACGACATCATCTTGCAAACCATGTTTGGTCAATTTGAATCGATT
>JBGANO010000103.1:0-3838 GCA_044222305.1 Anaerolineales bacterium | reverse complement strand
GGTGATCGGCGCCCTCTTGCACGTTGCGGATGTCGCGGTCACAGGATGCCCAGGTTTCCTCAATGGCGGGGATAGAGAATTCGTGATGGGTAACGATGTAGTTGGGACCGAGGAAAATATCCAGTTCATCCACATCGCTTTCCCATAGTTTTCCATTTTCTTCCACGTTCATATAATTCATGACGATATAGAGGTAGTCTCCCCAGTCATCGAGTTTGGGCGAGTGGGTTTGTTGCAGGGCATCCTCGATGGACAGTGGATGAAAGCCGAAGCCCTGCAAAATGGGGAGGGAGTTTTCGTCAGGCTCGTTGACGAAATCCACCCAGAGAAGCGAGCGGCGGTCACGGATGAGTTTATGGAATTCATTAGGAGGGATATCCTTGCGTATAGGCTTTCCTTGTGCGTAATAAAGCGAACGGATCATGTATTCTCCAAAAAGGTTAGGATTATTAACTTTACTTCAATATTCTAAAATTTAATATTTATATTCTTAATTTATCCTTGACAAATTATCAATAATAAATAAAATATAATCATGAATGGAAACAGCCGGATCAAGAATATTGATTTCTTCTATGGTTTTTCGCTAGAATTGAGAAGATTGGTTTTATTTGAGGCTGAACTGCTACCCTTTCAAAAGGATTGATCATGATTCAAAGGCAATGGCAAAAAGCGATTGAATTATTCAACGAATACCCGCGCACGTTCTGGAAGGTAATCTTTATCACCTTCATTGACCGGGTTGGTGGCGCGTTGATCTTTCCGTTCTTTGCGCTGTATCTTACCAGCAAATTCAACGTTGGCATGGCAGATGTGGGCATCTTATTTGCCACATTTTCCCTTTCCAGTTTTGCTGGGAATGCCATCGGCGGCGCATTGACAGACCGTTTCGGGCGGAAGAAGATCATCATCTTCGGGCTGATTACCTCCTCCTTGAGTCTGGTTGCCATGGGCTTCGCTGAATCCTTCCAAGCCTTTTTTGTGCTTGCCCTGTTCATTGGTGTTCTTACTGATGTGGCTGGACCCGCGCGCGAAGCCATGATCGCCGATATCCTTCCGGAAGAAAAACGCGCCAGCGGATATGGTATCTTGCGTGTTGCCTTCAACCTCTCCATTGCGATCGGACCTGCCATCGGCGGTTTGCTTGCGGGCACTTCGTATCTGCTGTTATTTATTTCTGATGCGGTCATTTCACTGCTCACGGTGGTGCTGGTTGCCACGCTCTTGCCTGAAACGAAACCACAACGCCATGCCGATGCTCCTCACGAAACTGTCGCTAAGACGTTTGCCGGCTATGGCAAAGTGTTTCGGGATCTGGCATTCATGCTCTTCCTCGGGTTTGTGCTCTTGCAGGTGTTGGCATACATGAACATGACCACCACCTTGGGTGTTTACCTGCGAGACCAATTTGGCACGCCCGCCCCCAAATACGGATTACTCCTCAGCATCAATGCCGCGATGGTCGTACTCTTCCAATTTGCGATCACGCGCCGCGTGGAGAAATTCCCACCATTGTTAATGATGACGTTGGGAACATTCTTATACGCCGTCGGCTTTAGCATGTATGGCTACGTGTCCAGCTATGGAATGTTTGTCGCCGCAATTGTTGTCATCACGATCGGTGAAATGATCGTTGCGCCGGTGCAACAAGCGCTCACCGCGAAGTTCGCGCCCGAAGATATGCGCGGACGCTACATGGCGGTTGCCAGTCTCGCCTGGGCTATTCCTTTGATGGTCGGACCTTACCTTGCCGGTCTACTCCTCGACGGGCCGCGCCCGGAACAATTATGGTACATCGCAGGCTTTATCGGCTTGTTATCGGCGCTCGGTTTCCTCAACCTCAACCGCGCTGTTGTGCGCCGCCGAGGGGAGCAACCTCAACCCCAGCCTGTGCCTGAAACCACATAAAAAATAACCTGGAGGCTCAAAATGTATTCCGCACCCACACGCTGTCCCGTTTGCCAATCTGAATTGGAGATTGCCCGCCTGCACTGCTCCACATGTGATACCTCCATCGAGGGTCGTTTCAGCGGCGGACCGATCGCGCATCTCACGTCTGAACATCTCGATTTCATTATCACGTTTGTTCGTTGCGAAGGCAAAATCAATCGCATGGAACAGGAACTCGATCTCTCCTACCCCACCATCCGCAACCGACTGCACGAGGTGATTCGCGCGCTGGGATATGAACCGGGCAAGGATGAACCTGTCGAGGTCACCCCTGAAAAACGAAACACGGTTCTCGAAGACCTGGAGTCCGGCAAAATCTCGGCGGACGAAGCCATGCGCATGTTGCGCGGAGAGGAGCAATAAGCCATGTCGCGATCATTTCCAATTTCTGGCAACACCAAAATACGTGTGGAGTTGGCAGGCGGCGACCTAAGCGTCGTTGGCTGGGACGGGAGCGAGCTGTTGGTGAAGGGTGACGATGAGTCTGTCCGCGTCGAATCGACCAGTGAGGCTGTTACCGTTTCCTGCACCGACGACCTTTCCTTGCGAGTTCCCCGCGCCGCCTACGTCGAATTCGCCTTGGTCAGTGGGGATGCGTCCATTCGAGGTTTGGCGGGGGGGTGCGAACTCAAAGAAGTAAGCGGAGACCTGTCGGTCCGTGATGTTGGCTCGATTGCGATCGACACGATCCATGGCGATATTTCACTTTCCAACGCGCGAGGAAACGTGTTCATCAAAAACATTCACGGCGACGCGTCCCTGCGCGAAGTGGATGGTGATGTGACGATTGAAATGCTGGCTGACGACTTGACCCTGCGCGGGGTGCGAGGCAACTTGCGCGTCATCAACTTGAACGGCGACGCTTCCATCCACGGGGTGGACGGTAGCATCGTTTTGGATTCGGTGGCGGATGATCTTGCCCTGCGTGGCGCGCGCGGCGATGTGCGGGTGAATGTGGGGGAGGATGTGGTGGTGTACCTCGACCCGAAGCCGGAAGCCGAGTACTCCCTCAACGCCGGGGAGGATATTCTGCTCATCCTACCCAGGAACGCGAACGCCACGCTTGATATCCGTGGCGATGAAATTTTGATGGATTGGAACGGCACACAAAATGACGATGCTACCGAACGAGTGGTGACGCTCGGCGACGGCTCGGCGAAGATCTCGCTGAATGCGGGCGGGGAGGTGCGAGTTTCGAACCGCGCCGATGCCGGCGAATCGGCGGACGAGTGGGGCAACTTTGCCGGGGTAAACTTTGACTGGTCCGATTTGGGCGAACGCATTTCACGCAAGGTGGAACAGGCTACGGCGCGGGCAACCAAACGGGCAGATGAAGCGGTGCGCCGGGCAGAACGTCATGCGGCGCGGCACGCCGGTCATCCCAAAAGGGGGCTGGTCGTCGGGCGTTGGAATTGGGATTTCAAAGGCGCGCCCAAACCGCCAACCCCTCCCGAACCCCCGTCTGAACCGGTGTCGGAGCAGGAACGCATGGCAATTTTGAAAATGCTCGCCGAGAAAAAGATCACCGCCCAGCAAGCAGAGGAACTCTTGAACGCGCTCGATGGAGGCAAATAATGTCATCGGAAGAACGCAAAAAGATTTTGCAGATGGTGGAAGAAGGGAAGATCTCGGCGGAGGATGCCGCAACCCTGATGCGCGCGCTCGATGACGACGCGGAAGAGGCTGGGGCGGAGATGGAAGTCGTTCAGTCTGAATCAGGCTCAGGCTGGGAGCGAACCGAGGCTCCTGAATTCGATCAGATCAAATCGCGGGCGCGGCGTTTTGCATTAATCCCATTGTGGGTGGGAGTTGCGATCACGATATTGAGCGCGTGGATCATTTACGCCATCCAGCAAAATGCCGGTGCGAACTTTTGGTTTTACTGCAT
>JBGANO010000102.1:0-4689 GCA_044222305.1 Anaerolineales bacterium | reverse complement strand
CTCATCACGCGGGCTTTGTAGAAAATCAACACGCTGGCGGGCGGCGTTTTCCTCTCCACCCAGTCATATACCTCCACGCTCATGGGGTCGAAGGGTCCGTTGATCTTTCGCCCGGTTTGCACGTTGCTGTAGGAAGAAATACTCGAGGTAACAAGGAAGTAGCCGGCAATGGCGATCCAAAATCCCAACATAACTCGCTGACCCGTCAGGCGATATGTTTCAGAAAGTTTACCAATGGTGAACTTCATCCCTTGAAAAGCAAAATAGATGAAGATGGGCAGAAGTGGAAAGATGTAACGTGGTCCCTGCCAATAGGGGTAAGTGATATGAACAAGCATCCACACAGCGAAGAAGAGGATGAAGTACAACTCGTCTCTGCGGCGAATCCATGCGCCCAGCAGGGCGAAAGCCAAAATGAAATAGTAAAGATATTGCCAGCCTGTCCCGTCGCCGAAGAACCAGCCATATACTTTGAAGTAGGCGCCGATAAAACCGATGACGAGATCAACGGTCAGGTTTTTGTATTGCGAGAGATACGATTCGCCTCCACCGGGGAATAATATCATGTTGACTATCCATAACACAGCGAACACGGCGCAAACGATGAATGAATTCAAAATGATTTGTTTAACAATTCCCCGATCTTTACGTTGACCGAGCAATTTGAAAAATTCGATCATCAAAAAACAGCCGAGCAGGAGGAGACCTGTAGCGCGTAGGAACGTGGTGAAGAAAATAGCCGCGCCGATGAGCGCGTAGCGTGTCCGCGATTCGTTTTGTTGAGTCACCAAATACAAAGTCAATGTGGAAAAGAAAAGAAATGGAATATCCGAAAGTATGTAATCGAGAAATTCCAACAACATTGGGCTGAACGCGAACAACGAGACGAAGATCAGGCTTTCGGTCCGCGTGAGGCGTGATCTTGCGAATAGATACAAGCAAACCAAAAATCCTGCAAAAAATAGTAATCCAGGAATCTTCAATGTCATCGGGCTGATCCCGTTCAGCGCATAAAACGGAACCAATATCAATGGATAGCCCCACGGATAGGCGAGTGGTCCGAGATGCGTTGTGGATTGATAATTTGTGAAATCGCTGATCTCAATAAATTCGTCCAGCGAACCATCCGTAATACTTTTTGCTTGCAATACATACCACGCCCAATCATCGCCCCATTCGTGTCCGCGCCGCAACATGCCCGCGCCGATCACCGTCGAAACAAAAATAATGAGCGACAATGGGTGCAAGAATTTTTTCATGCGTTGATTGTACTCTCGATGAAAAAAGAACGGGATTAATTATTTGTCTATACAAATAATTAATCCCGTTGATCTGGATGGATAGCCCCGCGTCTCTCCACGCCCAGCCTGATTCTGTTTTGATGTTTTTTTCTACCCCGTGGCTGGTCCCTGTTCGCTAACGGCGACGACTTGTTCAAACTTCGGTCTCATCTTGAAGACGATCCACAAACTGATTACAGCAAAGATGGCAATAAGCCCTTCCGTTTGCAATACGCCAACGGTTTGACCAACGTAAACAGCGACCGCATCCACAAAAGCGTGCCATAGCAAAGCCAACCAAAACCAGATGGCTTGTTTTTTTGCTAGCCCATACAACACCATCAAAGACAGACTCACATGCAAGCACATCGCAAATATCCGCTCGAAGAATCCCAGCAATGCGACATACGGCTGCGCAGACCAGAACGCTTCCACTTGCTGTTTCGCCAACTCAAGTTGTTCAGGTGGAATGCTCGGCACTGTGGATAGGTCTATGTTTTTGTATGCGATCATGTTTACAAGCGTGAGCGCGACAGAAATACCGATCAAAATCGCCTCGGTGCCGCCGTGACCCAAGCCAACTAGCGCGCCTTCCTTCCACGAGCGCGATTTCTTCAAAATAAATTTGAACAGAATATACCGCGCAGTTTCCTCAAAGATGCCCGCCAGCAAGCCTAGAACGATGGCAGTAACTAGCAGTGATGCGCTTTGCAAGAACTTGTTCAGCCCCAACACAAGAGGAATGTGCAAAATTTGCGAGGCGATAAAGGTTAAGCCGCCCGCAAGCACAAGTTTCCACGAGAGCGAGTGCTTGCGGGTAAAGATGATCCATAAAAGGATGGGCAACAGGATCATGCCCAGAAAACTTACAACGTACGCCGCGGTCAACATAATGTTTTCTCCTTGTTATTGTGACGGCATGGAGCGCATCCGCCGCGCGCGTTCGGTGAGCGGACGTTTGGCGACGATGGTGATCTTGCCGCTGTTTTCCGGTGTGAAGACGTTGATCGCTTCCCAGCCTTCCAAGCCCCATTCATCCAACGTAGTTTGGATCAATTCGTCTTTTGTGCCGAACATACTGCCGATGGTCTGGACTCGATATTCCCAATGCTTCATTTCGTCGGTCATGTGAGCCTCCGTTTCACGTGAAACGGAGCGGGGGAGTCCCGCTCCGTGTTGGTTACGCCTTTGTCTCTCGTTGATACAACACGTACGAGTAGACGACCGGCACAAAGGAGGCGCCGAGCATGGCGGCCAGCATGATCCAGATTCCGGATTCGCCTAGAAACGCGCAAAGAATGGTCACCACACCGCCCAACATGAAAAGCTTGGAGCCAAGTTTATGCGTTTTATCCCAGACCGTGTCGCTCGAAAGCGTCCAAGGCGTGCGGATGCCGATAAAGAAGTTGCGTTTTGCCCCGCTCATCAGGTAGCCCACGCCAATGAAGAGCAGTCCGACAGCCGGTAAGAGCATGAGCGTCATATTGAAGGGAGTTCCGAGCGCGGCAACCAGGGTCAGGGCATAGACGTAGAGCATATACGCCATAAAGACCACGATGAACCAATTGAAAGCGGCGCGGAATTGGGCGATATTTGCCTTAAGCGGGTCAATGCGCGGGATGATCAGGAATAGACCTGTCAGCGCGATGCTGATGATCGGGACCAGGAAGACGCCCCAGAATTTGGATATATAGCCGTCGATCTCGCCAGCCGCATTCCAATGCCCGGGCATTGGATCGGGCAGGCGGTCCCAAAGCAGGAGTCCCGCCAGTACCGCAATAGCGATCAAGGTGATAGAAGTAAAGATAGTTGTGCGAGTTGACATTTGATTTCCTTTTTATTCTCTTCTGTCATTGCGAGGGCGATGGTCTTTCGCCCGAAGCAATCTCCATCACGAGGTTGGGGATTGCTTCGTCAGCCCTACGGGCTTCCTCGCAATGACGGAGGTAATGTTATTTATCTTCCTTCGGCAAATTATTCTGCGCCAGCGAGACCATGCCGCTCAACCCGCCGAGATTCATCGTATCTACCGCCGAACTCGGCACGATCACGAGCGCGCCTTTTTCTTTCAAGCCTTCAAAAAGCATGTTCATCGCGCGTAAGTGTAGCGCAGTAGGATTATTTACATACGACTTCGACGCCTCAGCGAACGATTCGGCGATCTGCTTCTCCGATTCGCCGAGGATCACGCGGGCTTGGCGTTCGCGTTCCGCCTGCGCCTGACGCGACATGGTATCTTCCAAATCCTGCGGGATGACGATGTCGCGGATCTCAACGGATTGCACGGTCACGCCCCAAGGTGTGGTGCGTTCATCAATGACTTGTTGCAGTTCCTTGTCAATGACGCTTCGTCCTACGAGAATATCAGCCAGCATCATACGACCAATAATATCGCGCAGGGCTGTTTGTGCCGCCCAGTCTACAGCCGCTTGGTAGTTTTCCACTTCGAGCGCGGCTTTCTCAGCATCCCACACGACCCAGAACAAAACGGCATCCACATCTACAGGCACGGTATCTTTTGTCAGCGTTTTCTGCGCAGCGAACGGCGTGACCATCACGCGGTGATCAATCCACGTTGGGATCGAGTCGATGATCGGGATGATCCAAAATGCGCCAGGTCCAGCAAGTTTTTGGAATTTTCCGAGTCGCAAAACGATGGCTTTTTCCCATTGCGACGCCACTTTCAGCGCGAACAAGATGTATGTGCCGAGAAAGGTCCAGAAGAGCACCCATGCGCCTACAATCGCGTCGTTGTATTTTCCGTCGCCAATCACAGCGCCTAGCACTGCGATCGCCAATAACACGCCGAACAATGTCCCCGCAATTGGCGGGATATGCGGATCGGCTTTTTGCGATTTTTTCTTTTCACTGATTGACTTCATAAACTTTGTATCCATTTCATTCTCCTTTATTTCTGTAGTGACGACTTCAGTCGTTTGTATGCAGGACGACTAAAGTCGTCACTACGTTATTCTTCGGACTTTTGCGATTCGCTCCACGCTTTGAGCTGGTCGCTAACCATCTGGCGGACCTCGCTCTTTGAGAATCCAAGTCTGAGGGCTTCGACGATGTATCGTTGCGTTAACGCTTCGAGCGATTCTCTGCGCAGGCGTTCGGTCACCTTTGGCGGCGGGATTTCGGTGATGAATGTCCCGCGTCCCTGTTGCGTGGATATGATCCGCGCTTCATCCAAAATGCGATACGCGCGCGCGACCGTGTTGAAGTTGATGCGCAAATCTTCCGCCAGCGCGCGCACGGTTGGAAGTTGATCGTCGTGTTTGAGCTTGCCGCTTACAACTTGCGCCTGCACTTGATTGACGATTTGGGTGTAAATCGGCAAGCCCGAGCGGAAGTCGATTTGGAGGGTGAGTTTCTTGTTTATCATAATTGTACTAATTGTATCATTGTC
>JBGANO010000101.1:0-4895 GCA_044222305.1 Anaerolineales bacterium | reverse complement strand
TGGGCGGGATACCGGAGATCATTCAAGACGGCGAGAATGGGTTACTCTGTACTCCCGCTGATTCGACGTGTTTGGTGAAACACATTAATCGACTGCTCGAGAATCCTGCTGTGCGGCTGAAACTGGCTGAAGCGTCGCGGCGTTCGTACGAGCAAGGTCCGTTCCGCCCGCTTTCGGTGTGCCAGAACTTTCTCAATGTATACGCTTCGGTATTGAATCTCGATTGATATTCTCGCCTGATGTCTGTGCGTGAAATTTGACATCCAACCCATACAAATGGTGACACAATGATTGCAAAACTAAAAGCCATTCCCCATATCCTGCTGTTCAAACGCTCGGCGAATCGAAATGCGATCGAGAAAGATATGCTGAGATGGTTTCAGGTGTATAAACCCCGCCTCAAGAAACAGTCGCCCTCCGAGCTCCTTGTCTGGCTGTTGGATTCCTTCCCCGAATTTCGCAACTTGTTCTATGCGCGCATCGGGGTATTTTCCGGGATTCGCGGGCGCGCGTTGGTACGGCTTGCCAGAATGTTTTATCCCTCGCCCAAAGTGGCGCTCCGGTTTGCAGAACCGATCAATATCGGGCCTGGCTTTTTCGCCCGGGCGGGTTTTGGAACCGTCATCGCCGCGCAAAGGATCGGCGAGAATTGTTGGGTCAACCCCGGTGTGGCGATCGGCTTCAGGGACGATAAAAGCGCTCCCCCGACCATCGGCGATAACGTATATATTGGCGCCGGAGCCAAAATTTTGGGTCCTGTCACAGTGGGAGACAATGCCGTCATCGGCGCCAACGCAGTCGTCACCCGCGATGTGCCGCCGAATTGCACGGTGGCAGGCATGCCCGCGCGGATCATCAGGCGCGATGGCGTCCGCGTCAAAGAATCACACGCGGCGTCTTGATCAAACCTGGAATTGCGAACACGTGCCTATTATGCTAGAGAAACTGCGCTCGTTCTACCGGATGGTGAAGTTATATCCCGCCTTGATGCTGGTGAGGCGATCTCCTGCCCGAAGTCTTATCGAGGCGGAGATCGACCGCTGGATGTTGATGATTTATCAACAGAAACCCGGCGAAAGACTGGCGTCCAAACTTCGCGCGCTCATGTATGGGGTAAACATCGAGGAGTTCCGCACCCTGCTGTATTTTCGGCTGGGCGAACCCTCCGGGCTGTGTGATCGTATCCTGCTTTTTTTCGCAACCCGTTTTCTGCCCCCGCTTGAAACCTTGTTGATCACCCCGCCAACAGTCGTCGGCGATGGTTTGATCATCATGCACGGACATGGCACGTATGTGGATGCGGAAACGATCGGCAGAAACTGCCTGATCTTTCAGGATGTGGCGATCGGACCGAAGCATGAAGAAGGGGAACGCCCGACCATCGGTAACTATGTGCACATCAGTTCCGGCGCGAAAATGCTGGGTGGAATCACCGTCGGCGATCACTGCGTCATCGCCGCGAACGCGGTTGTTGTTAAAGACATGCCGCCGAACAGTTTGGCAGTTGGCGTGCCAGCCCGCATCCTCCGAGGCGCGGGAAACAAGGCGGAATACATTGCCCGCGGCGACGTGTCGGAATAAAACGCGGATCGCCGAACATTTTAAAACCCATCAACGAAATCATTGATATGTCCTCCGGTCCAAATAGGAAACTCAAAATTGCCATAGGCGTCCCTGAATGGGCGTCATTTCACGACGCGATGAACGACAAACCTGCGGATGCCACCTACGTCATCCAGCGGAATTTGTCGAACGGATTGCTCCGCCGCGGACATTCGCTCACCTTTGCCGCCCCGATCACTGTGGAAGACTTCGCGGTCACTTCGGATGTGAAAACTGTTTCGCCCGCCCGCCGCTCGTGGACCGCTTCCCCCTTGTTTTCACTGGCGAGCAAACTCGTATGGCGAATCCAAAAATTGCTTGGCGTCCCATACCTGAATTATTTTTCGAACTACCGCTATTTCGACGCGGCGATGCGGGGGGTGAACTCTGTGGATGTGATCTATGAGCGGAACGGCATGTACAATTCCGGGCTGGCGATGGCGGCAAAACGCCTGCGGCTTCCGTATGTGATCTTTTTTGAAGCCGACCAGATCATGGAATTAGACATCATGAAAAAACCGATCACCGGCCTGCTTCGCCGGCGCGCGGAACAAATTCTTCGGTTTAACCTGGCGGCGGCAGATTGCATCATCTGTGTGACGAACGCCGGCAGGCGGCGTCTTGTGAATACATGGAACATTCCCGAGGAAAAACTGGTTGTTTTTCCAAACGCGGTGCATGTCGACCGTTTCAAGCCGGATCGACCGGCGCGGGAGGAGATCCGCTCGAAACTAGGTTTGAAAAATGAACCTGTGATTTTGTTCGTTGGAAATTTTTTCCACTGGCACGATGTTCCCACCCTGCTCAAGGCATTCCTCGAAATCTTGAAATCTCACCCAACTGCGCGGCTTGTTTTGGTGGGGGATGGCGAGCGCCGCGCCGCCATGAGCGCGCTTGCCAGTGAACTCGGTCTGGCGCGTTCCGTTATTTTTACCGGCATCGTATCTCATTCTGATGTGCCGCAGTACATGGCGGCGGCGGATATTGCCGTTGTGCCCTACCCTCCGATGGATCGGGAGATGTGGCTCTCCCCGTTGAAACTTTTTGAATATATGTCTGCGGGGCTGGCGGTGGTCGCCTCGTCCATCGGTCAGATCGTGGATGTGGTGGAGGATGGCGTGAACGGGAGACTCGTCCCGCCGGGGGATGTGAACGCGATGGCAACCGCGTTAGATCGCCTGATCGCCGATACGCAATTGCGTTCAAGTTTGGGAGCCAACGCCCGTACCACAGCAGAAAAAGACTTCTCGTGGGAAAGTTACCTCACCCGTCTCGAACGCCTCTTCCAAGCCGTGATCGATCACCAGCCTGTCAAAGACCTATAAGGATTCGTAAAAAATCCTCTACCGTACATTTGCACCGCTAAGCCCGCAAAGAACGCAAAGAAAACCTGTTTAACTTGGCGACCTTAGCGTGCTTTGCGGTAAAAATCTTCTCATGTACAGTAGAGAATAAAAAATAAGTTTCCCGCTGGGGGTGCAGTTCGATTTGCTCGGCAAATCGTGCATCCCCTTTGCAGTTCAGTTCGCAGTTCAAATGCGAACGAACGAAGAGCCCGTCAAGGGCCGCTAACGCATCATATCCGACGCCATACCTGCTTCCATACCTGCTTCCATGCCTGAAACCTTTCCACTCGTCAGCATCATCATTCCCAATTACAACCATGCCCAATACATCGAAGACGCGATTCACAGCGTTTTAAGGCAAACCTATCGCAACGTCGAAATCATCGTTGTGGATGACGGTTCGCGCGACAACAGCCGCGAAGTGATCGGCGCTTTCGGCGATAAAGTTCGGGCGATCTTTCAGCAAAACCAGGGGCTTTCCGCCGCGCGCAATACCGGCATCACCGCCTCGCGAGGGGAATTCATCGGCGTGCTGGATGCGGACGACATGTATGAACCCGACTTTGTGGAGACGCTCGTTGCCGCGTTGCAGAACCAGCCGGATGCCGATGGCGTGTATTGCGGGTATCGGTTTGTAGACCATTTAAATCAACCGTTGCCGCAGATCGAAGCGCGCGAGGTTGCGCCTGAAAAATTATTTTGGGCGTTGGTGGATGGGAATTTCCTCGTGCCCGAATCGATGTTCGCGCGTAAAAAATGCTACGATACCGTTGGCTTGTTCGATACCTCCCTACGCGCCCTCGAAGATTTGGATATGTGGCTGAGGATCACCAGGCGGTTCAAAGTGATTCATACGACGAAGATATTGACCCGTCATCGCATTTTGCCGGGCAGTATGTCCACCGACCCGACGCGGCAGTTCGAGAACCGCTTGCAAGTGGTGAAGAAAAATTTCGGAGCCGAACCAGCCCCCACTGGGGAATGGAACGGGAAACAGCGACGCGCATTCAGTCGCGCCTACCTTATATCCGCTGTGGAATATCTTCAGGCAAAGAACGAAGTCCGCGCGTACGAATGTCTGCGGTCGATGACGATCGCGCAACCAGCCTTGTTGGCGCATGTGGAAACATTCTACGAACTGGCGTGCGGCGACCAGCCGAAGGGCTATCGCGGCGAGTTCGCATCGATCAACCTCGAGCAGAATGCGCGTGTAACCCTGCGGTTGTTGGAGAAGTTGTTCGCCGATCATGAACTGCAGTTGGCAGAGTTCAAACTATCGGCATACGCTCACGCGCGTTACGCGTTTGGCTTGCTGGCATATGGACAAGGCAACACCCGCGCGGCGCGGAAGTATTTCCTCGGCGCGTTGCGTTTTCAACCGAGTCTTATTGCGGATCGCGCCTTTGTTGGGTTCTTGTTGCGCTCTTTCCTCGGCGCGACATTGATCCAATCCTTGCGCCGCATGTTGGGGAGATCGAAGTAATGCGCATCTTGTTTGTCAGCAGTCAGTATCCGCCTTACGAACTGGGCGGGTATGAACAGTTATGCCATGAAGTGACTCGCGAACTGCTCGCGCGGGGGCACGCGGTGAGCGTCCTCACCAGCCGCTATGGGATGCAATCGAAGAATGAGACGCGCTCAGGCAATGTGACGCGCGCACTGCATTTGATGGCAGACCTTCATTACTACAAGCCGCTCGATTTTTTCTTCAAACTTCCACGGCAGGAAAAAGGAAACCTGGCGGAATTGAAAAATGCTATAAACGTGTTCAAGCCCGATGTGGTCATGTTCTGGGGAATGTTTGCCATGTCGCACAACCTGCCATACTGGGCTGAGCAATGGATGCCGGGTCGCGTGACCTATTACATGGCTTCGTATTGGCCCACAGACGAAGACCTGCATCTGGCATACTGGAGCGCCCCGGCGAATCGCCGCGTGACCGAATGG
>JBGANO010000100.1:0-5440 GCA_044222305.1 Anaerolineales bacterium | reverse complement strand
ATACTTTGTTTTGGGTGTTGCCATTTGTCTCTCGCCTGCACTTCACCGTAGAGCGTCAACTACTTTCAAAGGGACTATTTTGCTGATACTTCGATCGCGATGTGCGGGAAGCACAACTTGCCTTCCACGACCCAGGTCATGACCTGGAGACCTTCTTTTGCCGGTGACTTGGCATCAAGGACGATCTTGAACGCTTCACCCGGTTTGATCGCAGGGAGTTCATAATGGGTAATTTCCGCCATATTCGGGCCACTATAATGTTTAAGATCCAGACCGGCTTGCATCGTTTTCGTGCCGGTATTGACGATGGTCCACTTGATGTCGAACTCATTGCCTTTTTTGAACACGGTCAGATCACGCGGTTTGTTATTTATAGGAGTGCACTGATACGGCTGAGCAGGAACACCGCCACCGCCGCCTCCGCCTCCGCTTACCACGCGCGTTGGGGTCGGCGGGACAAGCACGAACGGGGTCGCCGAAGGGACGAACGGAGTCTCAGTCGGGGGAGCAGACTCGGTCTGGGTGGGAAGCGTGGTGTTCGTCGCGATGGGTTGCGCGGCTTGGGTTTGCGTCCCGGCCGCCGAGATGGTCAGCGCGACAACAGTGGCTATCTGATTTGCCGTGTCTTGAGGGTTTGGCGTAGCCGCCTGCGGAAAACAGGCAGTGAGCGCCGCGATCGCAAGAACAGCCGAGAGTAGAAATCGCATTTTGGTTTGGGTCATAGTATCTCCTTCGATTGGTTATTTCTGATTGGGTGTGGACGAGCCGCTTCCAATGCCAAGCGGTTGCCATTTTTTCTCGTCCTTGAGGCGGTGTTGAATGCCGTGACGATCGTGAGTTTCGTCGAAGCCTTCGGGTTTGATGAATAGTTGTTCGCCTTCGAGCAAGCCGTGAACGCCGCTTTGCCCGGGTTCGATGCGCTTCTCGCCTTTGAACTTTGCCGCGTCGCCTGGCATGTAATCGGTCGGCTCTTCGTAGGTGGTGACGTAGCCTTCGTAGTTGCGCAGAATGACCTTGTGATCAGACATGCTCAACAAATAATTCGGCATGACCGGGATTTTTCCGCCGCCGCCGGGCGCGTCCACGATGTATTGCGGAACGGCGTAGCCGCTGGTGTGGCCGCGCAAGCCTTCCATGATTTCGATCCCTTTTGCGACGGGGGTGCGGAAGTGCCCGGCGCCTTCGACCAGATCGCATTGATAGAGGTAATACGGGCGCACGCGGATGCGGACCAGGTCCTGCACAAGTTTGCGCTGGATGTGCACGTTGTCGTTAATGCCTGCGAGGAGCACGGCTTGGTTCCCGAGCGGGATGCCTGCCCGTGTTAAACGGTCACAGGCTTCGGCGAGTTCCTTCGTGATTTCGTTCGAGTGGTTGACGTGGATGTTCAGCCACAGGGGATGATATTTCGCCAGCATGTCACACAGTTCCTGTGTGACGCGCATGGGCATGAAGACCGGCACGCGCGAACCGATGCGGATGATCTCGATGTGGGGAATTTCGCGCAGGCGGCTGAGGATCTCCTCGAGGATCTTCGGCGCGAGCACAAGCGGGTCGCCGCCGGAGAGCAGAACGTCGCGCACTTGCGGCGTGCGTTTGAGGTATTCGATCTGCATCTCGAATTCGTGCCGCGAGAAAGTTTGACCGGGATCGCCGACAATGCGCGAGCGCGTGCAGTAACGACAGTACGACGCGCATTGCGTGGTCACCAGCATGAGGACACGGTCGGGGTAGCGGTGAACCAGCCCAGGCACCGGAGAGTGGCGGTCTTCTGCCAGCGAATCTTCCATCATGGCGGTGAAGGATTGCATCTCCTCCGAAAGCGGAATGACTTGTTTGCGAGTCGGGTCGTCGGGGTCGTTTGGATCAATGAGCGATATGAAGTAAGGCGTGATATCCACGCGAAACAAGCCTTGCGTTTGCAGGGCTTTGCGTTCCGAGTCGGTGAGGGGCAAAACTTTTTCGATCTCCTCCACCGAATTCATGCGATGACTAAGTTGCCAGCGCCAGTCGTTCCACTTTTCATCGGGAACGTCGGCGTAGACGGGGGCGCGTTTGGAAATAAAAGGCTCAGGCATGGGATTTTCCTCCGAAGTTAATTAAAGTTGGTTGCGCGACTTAAACAGAACGGCAAGAATCGCAACATGGAGGATCGTGGTCGGGTCGAAAGAACCCGGCGTTATGCACACACGCTTTCATAGTGAATTGAATTGTACGGGCAAATAAAAATAGGGTCAATGTCCCTTTTGGCGGGTTTGAATAGATTCCCTAATTGAACTACAATGACCAAAGAAATAAGCCGCGCTGTTACTTGATTTCCATGGAACTCCTTGCCCAGTTTGAACGAACCGCCGCAACTCAACCCAATAAACACGCCATTATTTATTTTTCAAAACGGACGGGCGTTTGGGAACGGACCACCTACCGTTCGCTTTTTGACGATACCCAACGCTTCGTTTCGGGGCTTGGAGCCTGCTCGCTAACCCCCGGCGCTGTCGCCGCTGTGATGACCCCGCCCAGCGCGGAATTTTTTCCGTTTGCTTTGGCTTTGCTCAAATTCGGCATCGTGCCGGTAGTCTTCGACCCGGCGCTGGGATTGAAAAAAGTTGGCGAGATAATCAACGAATCCAAGCCGCAGATCTATTTCGGCAATCGGTTGACTCACGCGTTGCGAATCTTGTTTGGCTGGGGGAAGTCTTCGATCAAATACAATCTAACGCTTGATGGGCTGTTACGCGCCTCTGGTTGTGACGCGCCCGCTGTGCAAAGCGCCAAGCCGAATGACAGGATCGCTGTTTTCTACACATCCGGTTCTACGGGACTACCCAAAGGAGCAGTCTACACGTCCGCTAACTTTGCGGCGCAATTAGAGTTGCTCCAAAACGCGTTTCGCATCTCAGCGGATGAAATTGACCTCGCCGCTTTCCCACTCTATGTTTTGATTGATCTTTTGCTCGGCGTCACCGCGGTTGTTCCAGATATTTCCTTCCCCGTTCCCGGCAAAACGGACCCGCAAAAGACCATCTCCGCCATTCAACGGTTCAACGTCACGAATATGTTCGCCTCGCCCGTCGTGCTGGAGATTCTGGCAGGCGAGACCCGCCGCTCGAGCAACAATACATTAACTTCACTGAGGCGCGTGATTACCGCCGGCGCCCCCGCGACGATTCAATCGCAGGAGAAATTCCGTCAACTGCTCGACGATCATACCGATTTGTTCGGCATCTACGGCGCGACGGAGACCCTGCCCATTGCCAAAGTCGAAAGCCGCGAGATATTTGCTTTGAAAGAAAAAACCGCGCAAGGCGCGGGCGTCTGCCTGGGAAAGCCCATCGAAGGCGTCACAGTGCGGATCATTCCCATCACTGACGAGCCAATCGCAGGGTGGACGGAATCGCTGGCTGTCGAATCGAATGTCGTTGGCGAGATCACGGTTCAAAGCCGCACCACGACGCGAGAATATTTTTATCGAGAGGAAGCGAACCATTTGTCAAAAATAAAATTTGGCGATGAGATCATCCATCGCATGGGCGATGTGGGATATTTCGACGAGCAGGGACGCTTATGGTATTGTGGGAGAAAATCTCACCGCGTAACCACGCAAGACGATGTGATGTTCACCGAGCAGATCGAAAACATCTTCAACGCGCATCCTCTTGTGAAACGCACTGCGCTGGTTGAGGTAAATCGCAAGCCTGTTTTGTGGGTGGAATTAGCGCGCGGCGTGAAAACGGGCAAGGATGAAATCATAAACGAGTTGAACGTGTTGGCAAAAGATCACCGGCAGGCTTCGCAGATCGAAACGTTTATATTTGCAAAACGATTTCCAACTGACGCGCGGCATAACTCCAAAATCATTCGCGAGGCGTTAAAGTCGCTGGCGGAAAAGAGGCTTTCATGAAGGCGTTAGTCACCGGCGCGACGGGCTTTCTGGGCCGCACGTTGGTCCGCCGCCTGCATGGCATGGGCTGGGATGTGACCGCGCTGGGGCGCAACCCGAAAAAGTTGAACGAGCTGGAAGACGCGGGTATTCGTCCGCTTCGCGCGGATATTCGCAAGAAAGATCAAGTATTCGACGCGCTCAAAGAGCAGGAGATCGTCTTCCATTGCGCGGCGTTCCCGTCGCCCTGGGGAAATTATGAATTGTTCTATCAAGCCAATGTGATCGGCACGCGCAATGTCGCGCAGGCATGTTTGGAAAACAAAGTAAAGAGGCTGGTGTATGTGTCCACGCCCAGCATTTATTTCACCTACAATTCGCGGATGAACGTGAAGGAAAGCGACCCACTGCCCGAACCCATCAGCAATTATGCTCGCACCAAACTTCTGGCAGAGGAGGAAATTGACAAAGGCTTTGCACACGGGCTGGCGGTGATCTCGATCCGCCCGCGCGCGTTGTTTGGCGAGGGCGACACAGTCATCTTTCCGCGCTTGATTCGGCGTATCAAGTCTGGCGGGCTTCCCATCCTCGGCGATGGTGAAAACATCGTTGACCTCACCTACATCGAAAATGTGGTGGACGCGCTATCGCTGTGCGCGGAGTCGCCTGTGAATACACTCGGCAAAAAATATAATATTTCGAACGGCGAACCTGTGAAAATTTGGAAATTGATCGAACGCATTTGCGATGAATTAAAGTATCCGCGCCCCCGGCGACGGATTCCTTATCGCGCCGCTCATGCCGTTGCGGGAA
The DNA here is from genome assembly GCA_044222305.1 of Anaerolineales bacterium. GTDB lineage: Bacteria > Chloroflexota > Anaerolineae > Anaerolineales > Villigracilaceae > Defluviilinea. The sequence continues at coordinate 747 of JBGANO010000100.1, read as the reverse complement.
TATTGGAGTCCGTTTACACGCTCATTCCATTCAGCCCCGAGCCGCCGCTTACGAGGCTTTCGGTAAGCATGATGTCGAACAGTTCCACGCTGGATATTTCCGCGGCGCGAAACGAACTTGGCTATCAACCCAGGGTTTCAGTCGAGGAAGGCGTACAGCGATTTTTGAAATGGTGGAAGGAAAAGAATCTAAAATGAAAATTGACATCCTTCACGCGGGATATTGCACCGCTCCCGAACATCTTGCCATTCACGGCGGACGTTGGCGCATGATTCGTTTTCCCGCGATGTTCGCGCTCTTTCGCCACCCGAAATTTGGCGCGATGCTGTTCGACACCGGCTACTCGTATCGTTTTTTCGATGAGACGAAAAAATTCCCAAGCCGCATATATCGCTGGATGACTCCTGTTCATCTAAAAGAAGAAGACCTCGTTGTCAATCAACTTGCGACCTTCAACCTGAAACCTGCCGACATCACCCACGTTTTCCTCTCCCACTTTCATGCGGATCATATCGCCTCTCTCCCCGATCTGGCTTGGTCCCGCTTCGTCTACCTTCCCCACGCCTATGGCAGACTCCGTCACGCGCCGCCCTCGGAGGATCTCAAACACGCCTTCCTGCGCGGACTCATCCCCTCAGATTTTGACTCCCGCTCCCACGAAGTGGACATGACCAAACCAATCCTTTTGTCCGCAGAGTATGCGCCATTCAACACCGGCTACGACCTGCTTGGCGATGAATCCATGAT